>CAYSYK010000016.1:0-36638 GCA_964435375.1 uncultured Oscillospiraceae bacterium
CGCCGACGGTGCCGTCGCCGCCCAGACCCCAGAACTTGCACTCGATGGTGCCTTCCGCGGCGGTGTTGGGGGAGATTTTTTCCTCCAGAGAGAGGTTGGTCACGTCATCGACGATGCCGATGGTGAACTCGTTCTTCGGCTCGGCCTTTGCCAGTTCTTCATACACGGCAAAGACGGAAGCGGGGTGGGTATCCTTAGAACCCAGACCGTAACGGCCGCCGATCACGGTCACATCGTGGCGGCCGGCCTTGGCCAGCGCCATCACGACATCCTGATACAGAGGCTCGCCCTGAGAGCCGGGCTCCTTGGTACGATCCAGAACGGCGATCTTCTTTGCGGTGGCGGGGATGGCGGCCAGCAGGTGCTTGGACGACCACGGACGGAACAGGCGAACTTTCACCAGACCGACCTTCTCGCCGTGCGCGTTGAGATAGTCGATGACTTCCTCGGCAACGTCACAGAAAGAGCCCATGCAGACGATGACGCGGTCGGCATCGGGTGCGCCGTAGTAGTTGAACAGCTGATAGTTGGTGCCCAGCTTTTCGTTGACCTTGGCCATGTACTTTTCGACCACTGCGGGCAGGGCATTGTAGTACTTGTTGCAGGCCTCGCGGTGCTGGAAGAAAATGTCGTCGTTCTCGTGCGAGCCGCGCATGGCGGGACGCTCGGGGTTGAGCGAGTGCTGACGGAAGTCCTCAACGGCCTCCATGTTGCACATTTCCTTCAGATCCTCATAGTCCCAGATGGCGACCTTCTGGATCTCGTGAGAGGTACGGAAACCGTCGAAGAAGTTGATGAACGGAACCTTGCCCTCGATGGCGGCCAGATGCGCGACGGCGGACAAGTCCATAACTTCCTGAACGTTGGACTCGGCCAGCATGGCAAAACCGGTCTGACGGCAGGCGTACACGTCGGAGTGGTCACCGAAGATGTTCAGCGCCTGAGCCGACACGGTACGTGCCGAGACGTGGAACACGGCGGGCAGCAGTTCGCCGGCGATCTTGTACATATTGGGGATCATCAGCAGCAGGCCCTGAGAGGCGGTGTAGGTGGTGGTCAGCGCACCGGCGGCCAGAGAGCCGTGGACGGTACCTGCGGCACCGGCTTCGGACTGCATTTCGACGACCTTGACGGTGTTGCCGAAGATGTTCTTCCGACCGGCAGCGGCCCATTGGTCAACATTGTCGGCCATGGGAGAAGAGGGGGTGATGGGGTAAATGCCGGCTACTTCCGTAAACGCGTAGCTGACGTGGGCGGCAGCGGTATTGCCGTCCATGGTCTTAAATTTTCTTGCCAAAATAAAATACCTCCTAAAGTATTCATTTTTTGTCGGATATATCATAACACTAAATTTGCGTTTTGTAAAGGCATAAAGTGCTTCCATTCGGGAAAAAAGAACAGGAAAATCCGAGATCGGACAGGCACCACGTGAAAATATTGCGCCCATGCGGCGGCGGTTTTTCAAAAAAAGATTGCCTTTCGGGCGAAAATAGGATATGATGTAGAAAAAGAGGGAGGAGATCGTATGATTTGCAGCGTTCACACTTTGGGCATCAGCGGGATCACGGGCAGCGGCGTGGTCGCCGAATGTTATATTTCCAACGGCCTGCCCGGTTTTGACATCGTGGGATTGCCAGATGCCGCCGTGAAAGAGGCGCGCGAGCGCGTCCGTGCCGCGGCGAAGAACAGCGGAATGAACTTCCCGGTCAGCCGCATCACCGTCAATCTGGCACCGGCAAACCTGAAAAAGGCCGGCACGCACTATGATCTTCCGATTTTGCTGAGCATTTTGTGCGCGGCGGGGAGTGTGCGCCGTCCGCGCTCGTCCGGCGCATTTATCGGCGAGCTGGGTCTTGACGGGACACTGCGCCCGGTATCCGGCGTCCTGCCGATGGCCATTGCCGCGAAAAAGGCGGGGATGGAGGCGATTTTCGTCCCGGCGGAAAATGCCGCCGAGGCGACGCTTGCCCGCGGCCCCGCGGTCTATCCCATCCACAATATCCGCGAGCTGGTCGCGGGGCTGAACGGCGAGACCGTTTTGCACGAAGAACCGCTCTGGCTGCCGACCAATCGGAGCATGAACGGCTTGGATTTTAAAGACGTGCTCGGGCAGGAGAATGTCAAGCGTGCGCTGGAGGTTGCCGCCGCGGGAAGTCACCACGTTTTGCTCATTGGCCCTCCCGGATCGGGAAAAAGTATGCTCAGCAAACGCCTGCCGTCCATTTTGCCGGACATGACGTGGGAGGAATCGCTGGAGATCACGCAGATCTGCTCCGTCATGGGCACGCTTTCGGCGCAGGAGCCGCTTGTCACGCGGCGGCCGTTCCGCAGCCCGCACCATACCATTTCCAACGCCGGCCTCGTCGGCGGCGGCACGAATCCGAAGCCCGGCGAGATTTCCATGAGCCACAAGGGCGTGCTGTTTCTCGACGAGCTGCCCGAATTTCACAAAGATACGCTCGATCTGATGCGGCAACCGCTGGAGGACGGACAGGTGACGATTTCGCGTGTGTCCGGCGCGGTGACGTATCCGGCACAGTTCATGATGGTCTGTGCGATGAATCCGTGCAAATGCGGCTGGTACGGCGACCCGTCCGGGCGTTGTACCTGCTCGGAGCGCGCGGTCAACGAATACCGCGGGCGTATTTCCGGCCCGCTTCTGGACAGAATTGATATTGTGGTGGAAGTGCCCGCCGTACATTTTGAGGAATTGCGCGCAAGAGCGGAGGCAGAGCCGTCGTGCGAGATCAAAAAGCGCGTCGACGCGGCCAGACGGATCCAGAACAAGCGGTTCGAGCGCAAGAGCGGAATGTGCAATGCCCGCATGGGGCCGGACGAAATGCGCGCGTTCTGCGCGCTGGACGATGCCTGCGCCGCCATGATGAAACAGGCATTTGATACCATGGGGCTGACGGCGCGCAGCTATGACCGCATTTTGCGCGTGGCGCGGACGGTTGCCGATTTGGACGGCAGCGAAATCATCCAACCGCAGCACATCGCCGAGGCGATCCAGTATCGCGCGGTCAATCTCGGAAACCGATAACAGGGAGAAACAGGTCACAATGAATGAGATTTTTTTGATGAAACTGGGCGAAATCGTCCTGAAAGGCGCGAACAAGCGTCAATTTGAGAACAAACTGCGCCAAAATGTGCGCCGCAGGCTGAAAGCCTACGGAAATTTTGACGTGTACATCATGCAATCGACCCTCTACGTCGAGCCTCTGGACGACGCGGCGGATGTTGACGGCGCATGGGAAGCCTGCCAGTGCATTTTCGGCGTGGTCAGCGTTTGCCGCTGCCGTCCGTGCGAAAAGAACATGGACGCGATTTTCGATGCGATCGAGGCATATCTCGGCGACGAGCTGGATGCCACGCGGTCGTTCAAGGTCGAGTCGCGCCGCTCCGACAAGGCGTTTTATATGACCTCCATCGCCATTTCACAGGAAATCGGCGGACGGCTGGCCGAAGCGCACCCGAACTGCAAGGTGGACGTGCGCAAGCCGGAGTACACGGTCTATGTCGAGATCCGCGATCTGGCGGCCTATGTCCACGGCCCTGCGAAGCCCGGCGCGGGCGGCTTGCCGACCGGCGTAGGCGGACGCGCGATGTGCCTGCTTTCGGGCGGAATCGACTCTCCCGTGGCGGCGTATATGCTGGCAAGACGCGGCGTGGAGATCGAGGCGGTGCATTTCTTCTCCTATCCGTACACCTCCGAGCTGGCAAAGGACAAGGTCATCGAGCTTGCGCGTCTGGTTACGCGTTACTGCGGCCGCATGACGGTGAATGTCGTAGGCTTCACGGAAATTCAGGAAGCCATCCGCGACAACTGCCCCGAGGAGTATTTCACCCTCATCATGCGCAGGTTCATGATGGAGATCGCACAGCGCCTTGCAAAGCATGACGGATGCGGCGCGCTCATCACGGGCGAAAATCTGGGGCAGGTAGCCTCTCAGACCATGGAGGCGATGACCGTCACGGGTGCGGTCGTAGATATGCCCGTGTTCATGCCCCTGATCGGCATGGACAAAGAGCAGATCGTGACCATTTCCAGACAGATCGGCACCTTTGATACGTCGGTGCTCCCGTATGAAGACTGCTGCACCGTGTTCACGCCGAAACATCCCAAAACGAAGCCGACCATCGGGCAACTGATCCACGCGGAAATGAAGCTCGACCGTCAGGCACTGATCGCACGCGCGCTGGAAAATGTTGAAAAAATCACGGTGAAATACGATGAAACAGCAGAGTAAGGCGGTGCTCGACGCGCTGGCGGGCAAGACCCTTGCCACCGCGGAGAGCTGCACGGGCGGCGCGATCGGCGCGGCGCTGACGGCGGTCGCGGGCGCGTCTGCGGTGTACAAAGGCGGCATCGTCAGCTATTGTAACGAGGTCAAAAATCGGCTGCTCGGCGTTCCGCGGGAAATGCTTGCGCAATACGGCGCAGTATCCGCCCCCGTGGCGGAGACCATGGCGCGCGGCGCGCGCATGGCATTGGACGCGGACGTTGCCGTGTCCGTCACAGGGCTTGCAGGCCCGACGGCGGACGAATACGGCAATCCGGTCGGCACGGTGTTCATCGGCTATGCCGACGAGCGCGGCACGCGCTCACGCAAGTTTCGGTTCGACGGGGATCGCGAGCAGGTGCGCCGTCAGGCCGTGTGTCAGGCACTGGCACTGGTATTGGAGGCGCAAAATGATTGAAAAAATACGGGCATTGATCGAAAAATACAAGGATTTTCTGACCTATATCATCTTCGGTGCGGCGACGACCGTGGCAAATTATCTGGCCTTTATCGTCTGCCGCGAATGGCTGCAATGGTCGGTGACGGTCAGCGAGGCGACGGCGTGGGCATTTTCGGTGATCGTCGCGTTTCTGACGAACAAGCCCTTTGTGTTCCACAGCCACGACTGGTCGGCCAAGACGGTCTGGCCGGAGTGGTTCAAATTCGTCGGAACGCGGCTCGGCACGGGTGTGCTGGATGTGGCGCTGATGTTTTTGGCTACGGAATTCGGGCACGTCAACGAATATGTGGCGAAAGTCGCGATATCCTTGCTGGTCGTGATTTTGAATTATGTGGACAGCAAACTGCTGGTTTTTCGGAAAAAGCAATAAAAACCCCCGCCTCTGCCGAGGCGGGTTTTTCAATGCAAAATGCAGAATTTATAATGAAAAATTCCTACGTTGCGCATGGCTCGCCCCTTGGGGAGAGCTGTCAAAAATCTCTGATTTTTGACTGAGAGGGGTAAAACAATGCAAAATGCAGAATGAAAAATGAAAATATACGGGCTTATTTGTATCGTGCGGCAAGGTATTCCATTGCCTGACGGTAGCCGTCGATGCCCTGTCCCATGATGGTTTTCTCGCAATACATGGCAGGATAGGACACCTGCCGAAACGCCTCACGGCGCGAAAGGTCGGAAATGTGAACCTCCACCGACGGAACGCAAACGGCTTTCAGCGCGTCCAAAATGGCGACGGATGTGTGCGTGTAGGCGGCGGCATTGAGGATGATGCCGTCGACCCGCCCGTATGCGCCCTGAATGGCGTCGACGAGCGCGCCCTCGTGATTGGACTGGAACACCTCAACCTCCACATCCAGCCGCTGCGCGGTTTCCTGAAGCAGGGCAAGCAGGTCGGCATAGGTTTCGTGCCCGTAAATTTTCGGCTCGCGAATGCCGAGCAAATTGAGATTCGGGCCGTTGATGACCAAAATTTTCATGCGTATTCCTCCAGAATTTGTGCCAGCGTTTGTTCGATCGAACCGTCGTTGGATACGCGGCGGTCGCAAAATGCCTCGTACAGCGGCAGACGCGCGTCATACAGCGCGCGCACATCGACCGACAGCGGGCGACCGTCGGTTGCCAGTGCGCGAAGGTCGCGCTGCAGGAAAATGACGCGCCCGTTTTGGCGCAACAGGTCGGCGTTTTCCGCGCGTGTGACGCAACCGCCGCCCGTGGCGATGACGAGGCCGGATTCCTTGCCGAATCGGCGCAAAACCTCCGTTTCCATTCGACGGAACGCCGCCTCGCCGATTTGCGGCAAAAGCGCGGCGACGGCGCAGTGCGCGCATTGTTCGATTTCCGCGTCGGTATCCACGAATTTGCGCCCGAGTTCTTCGGCCAAACGTACTCCGACGGTCGATTTGCCGCATCCGGGCATTCCGATCAGGACGATGTTCTCCGATTCGGCGCGGATTTTCTCATAAACGCGGGTGATTTTCTCCGCGTCCACGGAAACACCCGTAAAATAGGCACTGCTCTGCGCGGCCTGTTCGACCAGCATCCGCAGGCCGTTCACCGCGATCGGAACGCGCTTTTGCGCATCGAGCAGGAGCGCCGTCCGCGCGGGATTATAGATCATGTCCACGACGCCCTCCAAGTCCGAAAACGCGGAAAGCTCCAGCGGCGCAACGCCGCAATCGGGATACATCCCCACGGGCGTCGCGTTGACGATGACTGCCGCGTCGGCGTGGTGCGACAGGTTTTGATAATTGTTTTCCCCACTGCGGGAGACGGTCACGGCCACGGCACCGAGATCTTCGAGCACGACGCGTGCGGCGCAGGCCGCGCCGCCGCTGCCAAGAATCAGCACCTTTTTGCCGGAAACGGACAGGCCGCTTTCGGCAATCAGACGGGAAAAACCGTAGCAATCGGAATTGTGCCCGAGCAGAGTCCCGTCCGCGCGCCGCACGACGGTATTGACCGCGCCGGTGCGCCGTGCCGTTTCGGTCAGTGCGTCGAGATAGGGAATGACCGCCTGCTTGTACGGAACGGTGACGTTCAGGCCGTGAAATTCGCCGCTTTTCAAAAACGCGGCAAGCTCCTGCGGCTCTTTTTCAAACAGCTCGTATGTGTAATCGCCGAATGCGGCGTGGATGGCGGGGGAGTAACTGTGCCCGAGACGGCGCCCCAAAAGCCCGCAGCGCATCAGATCACCTCGGTATAGCTGCCAAGATACTGAAAATCTTCGCACAGATCGTCCAGCTCGCACATCAGGTGCGCAAATTCGCGGGCATAGACGGAGGTCTCCAGATCGAAGAAGAACAGCATTTTGTAGTTGTCGTTTGCTTCGGGACGGCAATCGAGTCGGCTAATGTTCAACCCCAGCGTGTACAGCCGCGCAAGAACGCGGTAGAGACTGCCGGGACGGTTGGGCAGTGCCAGCATCAGACTCGTGCGATCTGCGCCGGGGAAAATCTCAAGCGTCGTCCCAAAAAGAAGAAAACGTTCGTATTTTCCGTCGCAGGTGGCAATGCGCAGGGCGCGGACGATGTAAAATCCGTGACTGCGGAGCTTTTCGTAAAGCGAAACGTCGTCCGCGGGGAGAATGCCGTAGCGGCACATTCCCTGTGCAACGGCGGAAAAAACCGCGTCGGAAGCGGAGAACGAAAGCACGATCGGCGAACCCAAGGTGCGCTCAAGTGCGCCGCCAAGCCGCTCGCCGATCGGCTCGACGCACGCGACGGTGGCCTGCCGCGGGAAAAGCTGCGGCGTTTGCGCGATGGCGTCGGTAATGCGGGCAAACAGGGGCGTTTGCGTGGCGTTTTTTGCGCTTTGGGCACTGCGGCTCAGCTCAAAAAGCAGACTGTAGAGCACTTTTGCGGAGCTTTCCAGCTCCGGTTCGACCGCTGCGGCGACGGTGCGCAGTTTTTCGCGCTCTCTGGCTGCGTCGAAAACGGGCAGATTTTCTGCTTTTTTGCGGTCGGCGATTTGGGAGGAAATTTCCATGCGCTTGACGAACAGCGCCAGAAGCTCCCGATCGACCGCGTCGATTTGTTCGCGTAATTGACGAATATCCATGGTGTTTCCTCGTTATTCTCTGTTTTCGCCCAGTAGCAGATCGTAAACGGCGACGGCCGCGGCGGCCTCCGTAACGGCCACGGCACGCGGCACGATGCACGGGTCATGTCTGCCCGCGACGGACACGGTGGCCTCCTCCATGCGGCTGAACGAAACGGTCTGCTGGGGCTTGGCGATGGAGGGCGTGGGCTTGAACGTCACGTCAAACAGCAGGGGCATTCCCGTGCTCAGCCCGCCAAGAATGCCGCCGCAGCGGTTGGTGACGGTGCGGATGACACCATCTTGGACGGTGAATGGGTCGTTGCTTTCGCTTCCGCGCACCTGCGCGAAACGTTCGGACAGGCCGAAACCGACGTTTTTTACGGCCGGAATGCCGAACAAGATCTGCGCAAGGCGGCTTTCTATGCCGCCGAAGATCGGTGCGCCCAGCCCGACGGGCAGACCGACGACGGCGCATTGGACTCTGCCGCCGACACTGTCGCCGTCGGCTTTCGCACGCGCGATCTCGGCGCGCAGGCGGTCGGCATCGGAGGCGACAACGGTCGGAAAATACGGGTCGAGCGCGTCAAAGGCAGGTGCGAGCGCGTCAAATTCGGCGGCTTCGCACCTGCCGATGCGGGTGATGCACGCGCCGATGCGAATGTCCAGCGCGTCGAGCCATTGCAGGCAAAGTCCGCCCGCGACGCACAGCGGCGCGGTCAGACGGCCGGAAAAATGTCCGCCGCCGGAAACGTCCTGAAAGCCGCCGTATTTCACCTGCGCGGGGAAATCCGCGTGGCCGGGGCGGGGCAGGTCGTAGTGCGGCGCGTAATCGTCGGGATGAATGTCGGTGTTTTTAATGACGGCGCAAATCGGTGCGCCGCAGGTGAAGCCGTCGACGATGCCGCCGAGAAATTCGGGCCGATCGGCTTCTTTGCGCGCGGTCGTGCCGTTGCGGCCGGGGGCGCGGCGGTCGAGAAAGGCTTGCAGTGCCGCCGTGTCAACGGGCAGACCTGCCGGAATACCGTCGAGTACCATGCCGACAGCCTTTCCGTGCGATTGCCCGAAAAGGGACAGATGAAGATTTTCGCCGTAGATCGAGCTCATATTTTTCCTCCGAGGCGGGTAAATTCTTTCCAGAAATTCGGGTACGATTTGCTGACGCACTGCGCGCCGAGAATGGTGACGGGACGGGTGCAGACCGTCGAAGCGATGGCGGCGGCCATGGCAATGCGATGGTCGTGCGCGGCATCGACCGTGCCGCCGATCAAACCCGTCGGGGCAATGACCATGGTGTTCTCGTCCGCGCTGACGCGTCCGCCCAAGGCGTTCAGCATTTCGCAGATGGCAGCGACGCGATCGGATTCTTTCAGACGCAGGCGGCGAATGTCCGTAATGGTCGCACCGTGCCCGGCCGCGGCAACAACGGACAAAATCGGGATCAGATCGGGAATATCCGCGGCGGAAATGACCGCATTTTCCCGAAGGCGGGACAAAAGGTCCGTGATCGCGCGGTCGCCCTGAACGGTTTTCTCGGACAGGCCGCCGACGTCAAGCCGGCTTCCGAGAGCGTTGGCCGCCAGCCAGAATGCGGCGTTGCTCCAATCGCCCTCCACGCACAGCGTGCCGGGGGAGCGGAAGCGCCGGTTGCCGGGCGTTTGCCAATCGTCCCAGCAAATGCCGAATTGACGCAGGGCTTGCAGTGTCATGTCAATGTAGGGCTTGGATTCGACCGTGCCGACAAGCTCCAGTCGACTTGTGCCGTCGAGCAGTGGTAAGGCCATCAGCAGACCCGAAATGAACTGGCTGGAGATGTTGCCGTCGAGTCGATAGTGGCCGGGACGGAGTTTCCCCGTCAGGCGCAGGCCGGCGGTGACGGCGCGCGGCAGAGTACCGAGTTGCGCCTGCAATGTGGCGCGATCGACCCAGCCGAGCCGGCAACCGTTGCGCTCAAGTTCGACCCAGAGCGGGGACAGCGGACGATAGGGGAGCCGCCCTTCCAGAAGAAACAGCGTTTCCACACCCAGCGCACCCGCCAGCGGCAGCATGAAGCGCAGTGTCGCGCCGCTTTCGCCGCAGTTGCACAGCGCGTGATCGGGCAGGGCGGAAATGGGCGTGACGATCTCGGCCTTGCCGAAACAATGCTCCACTTCCGCGCCGAAACTGCCTATGCAACCGATAGTTGACATCAGATCGTCGCAAACGGAGGGGATTTCGATGCGCGTCGGGCGATCGGCCAGCGCGGCGCACAGCAGATAGCGGTGCGCCTGCGACTTGGAGGGCACAGCCGTGACAGCGCCGTGCAGCTTTTCGGGGAAAATGGTCATATCCATATTACATTCCTGCCTTAAACCAAGATTGAAGTTCTTGCATGGAGCAGTATTTGCGCGTGCAGCAACCTACGGTTGCGGGCACGATGAGGCAGATGCGGTCGCCGTCCCACTTTTTGTCGGCGCAGATTTGCGCGAGCCACGCCTGCGCGGGAATGTCCGTTTCGGTCGGCAGGCCGAATTTTTCCAGCAGGTCGGTCAACTGCGGCAGCAGCGCGGGGCTACATTCGCCGTTGGCGATCGCGGCGCGTGTGACACTGCACATTCCGATCGCGACGGCCTGCCCGTGGGAAAGTGTGTATTGGCTGAGTGTTTCGAGAGCGTGGCCGACAGTGTGGCCGAAATTCAGAAGCCGCCGTACGCCGCGGTCGTACTCGTCCGCGCAGACGGCATTGCGCTTATGCTCTATGCAGCGGCAGATGACGGCCTGACGGGGAAACTCCGTGCCGTATGTTTGCAACTGCGCGAACAGCGCGCTGTCGTATGTTACGGCGTATTTGACGATCTCGGCGCAGCCGTCGCGAAAACGGTCGGACGGGAGCGAGGAGAGCGTATCCGTGTCGCACAGGACGAAGCGCGGGGAATGAAAAGTGCCCGCCATGTTTTTCCCGGAGGGTAGGTCAATGCCGTTTTTTCCGCCGACGGCGGCATCGACCATGGCAAGCAGGGTCGTCGGAACCTGAACAAAGGGCATCCCACGCCGATAGGTCGCGGCGGCAAAGCCGCACAGGTCGCCGACCACGCCGCCGCCGAGCGCGATGAGCACGTCGCTTCGGGTCACGTTCTGCGCGGCGAGAAAATCCAGCAATTTGAGATAGGTCGCGGCGTTTTTTTGTGATTCTCCGGCGGGGAACACAAATTTCGCGACGCAAAAACCCGCCGCGCTCAGCGCGTCGCGGGCGGTCGCGCCGTAAAGCGGCCAAACGTGCGTGTCCGTAACGATCACGGCTCTACGCCCGGAAACGGCCTCGGCCGTGCGCGTGCCAAGCTGCTGCAAAAGTCCCGTGCCGACAGAAACGTTATACGGTTCATGGGACATTACGGAAATCGTCTGCATCCGGTTCCTCCTTTCCGTGCGTCAGCCGACGGCATTGCGAATGTCGCCGACGCGCCGCATGAGCGCGGCGAACGCATCGGGGGACACGGATTGCGCCCCGTCGCACAGCGCGTGCGCCGGATCGTCGTGTACTTCGATCATCAAGCCGTCCGCGCTGCAGGCGGTCGCGGCCATGGCCATGGGCGCAACGAGCGCGGCACGCCCCGTCGCATGGCTGGGGTCGACGATGACGGGCAGATGCGACAGCTCGTGCAGAATGGGCACGGCGGACAGGTCGAGGGTATTGCGCGTCTGCGTTTCAAAGGTGCGGATGCCGCGCTCGCAGAGGATGACATTGTCGTTGCCTTCGCGCAATATGTATTCTGCGCTCATCAGCAGTTCCTGCAGGGTGTTGGCAAGGCCGCGCTTGAGCAAAATCGGCTTGCCGCATTTTCCGAGCTGTTTGAGCAGGTCAAAATTTTGCATATTGCGTGCGCCGACCTGTATCATATCCACTTCGTCGAACAGCTCGATGGCGGCGGGGGTCATCAGCTCCGTCACGACGGGCAGAGAAACCTCCTTTTTCGCTTCAATCAGGAATCGGATGCCGTCCTCGCCCATGCCCTGAAAGGCATACGGGGACGTGCGCGGCTTGAATGCGCCGCCGCGCAAAATCGTTGCACCGGCCGCCTTGACGGCGCGGGCGATGCGCAGGATCTGCTCGGGCGACTCCACGCTGCACGGCCCTGCGATTACGGCAAAATGTCCGCCGCCGATCGGCACGCCGCCGACGTTGACGACTGTGTCGTGCGGATGGAATTTGCGGTTTGCCTGCTTGTAGGGGTCGGAAATGGGGCAGACGGAGGCGACGATGTCCATCGAGCGCAGAAGCTGCACGTCGACACGCGCGGTGTCTCCGATCATACCGAGGACGGTCGTGCCGTCATTGCCCGGGCAGCGATGGATCTCCAGCCCGAGGTCGCTGAGCCATGCCGTGAGCATGGAAAGACGCTGCTCGCTTGTGTCGGGCTTGATAACGACGATCATGGACATTCCTCCCGTGAAAAAATTTCCGGTCGCGCCGTCATTGCGGCGGCAGGGTGTAGGTGATTTCGGTCTGGCCGCTGAGATGGCGGTCGTCCTGCGCGCGCAGGGTCAGCGTGTAGGCGACGTCGGGCGTCAGGTCGGTCAGTTCGGCGGTTTTGCCGGTAAAGTAGAAAGTGCGGGGCTGTTCGCCCTCGGCTTGGCAAGTGATGACCCATCCGGCGGGGGCATCGTGCGCATATTCAAGCGTGACGGTCACGCTGTGCGCGTCGGCGGAAGTGACGCGAAATGCGTCAATGTCGATGCGGTCGGAGCGCAGCAGGGCAATGCCGCCGATGATCAGCTCGATCACCAGAAGCACGGCAAGCGCCGCGATGAGCAGCACGCCGGGATTGACCTTGCGCTTGACGTGCGGCTTTCTTTCGTGGGTGCGTTCCAGGCGCACGGGTGCGGGCGTTTCCTCCGCAAGCGGCTCCGGTTCCTCCGGCTCGGGCAGGAACGGCTCGGGTGCGTGCGCATGAAACAGGGGCAACTCATCCTGCGCCTGACGGAGGGTTTTCGGGATGATCGGCGTGTCGTGCATGCCGTTGCGTTGTAAATAGCGCGAGAGCGCCTGCTGCATTTGCTGCGGGTCGCGCCAGCGAATCGCTGGCTCGGGCGCGCACGCACGCAGGATGATCTCGGCCATTTCGTAGTCGGCGTAGCGCGGCGGTGCGAGCAACCGCCCGACGACATCCCCGTCACCGGGCAGGACACCGCCGTTGTATGCCTCATAGAGGATCATACCCAGCGCGTACACGTCGGCCGTATCGTCCAAGCAGGCGCGTCCCGTCCGCTGTTCGGGCGGCGTATAGGCACTGCGGTAAGCCTCGGGCGCGGGCGCGCGGCCGACCGACGACAGCGGCACGATGCCCAGATCGCCGATGCGATCGTGGCCGCCGGTGCGGAAAATGTTTTCCGGCTTCAGATTGGCATAGAAATATCCCGTGTGGCGACAGGTCGACAGCGCGGCGCAGACGTCGAGCGCCATGTTCAGCACCTGCAAATGCGTCAGTTCGCCGCGGCGGATGCGCTGGCGCAGGGAGGTCTGCTTTGCCGAGAGCAGATAAATTTCGTACCCGTTGGCGTGTGCGGCGGGAACGACCTGCACGCAGTCAAAATCGGAAAAATAGCCGAGCGTGGCCAGATGGCGCAATGTCTTTGCCTCATTGAGCACGGCACGCGCGCGTTCTTTATAGTATGCGTTGGCGCGGTCGCGGTCGGGGAACGCGCCGGTCATCAGCAGAGCGTCCATCTGAACGGCGGATGCCGGGACGGAGATCATTTTCAGAACAAATTTTGCGCCGGAGACGTTTTCGACCGCATCGGCGCAGACGACACCGTCGCGTGCGCAGGTCGGCTCGGAAAGGGTATAGCCGTCTAAAAGAGGGGAGATGGGACGTGGCGCGATCATAAGCATGGCCTCCTTCTTCGTTTCTTTCATGATAAAATAAAACCCGAAAAAAAGCAATAGATTTCTCAATTTCGGAGTGTGTTTTTCCGCAAAAATTCCGCTCTTTGCCGAATGGCGTCGCATAGGGGCAAACACGGACGAAATATGAAAAATATTTTTCATCTTTTTTTGTTTTTACCAGTTGTTTTATTCGGAAAGAACTGCTATAATAAGGAAAAACTTTAGATGCACATCCGTGCATCGGAACGGAGGGTACAAATGAGTAAGATCGTATGTGACGTTTGCGGTTCTTCCTATTCCGAGTCCGAGAGCCATTGCCCCATTTGCGGCACAGCCAAGCCCGAGGAAGGAAAGCCCATCGTCGAAACCACTGCGCAAGAGCCGAGCCGCAGAGCGGGGAGATACTCCAAAAACGGAGCAAGTAAATCCGCGGGCGGCAGAACGTCCGACCGTGAGAAAAATGCAGGCAATGGGCAAGCACCGTCCAATCTGGCGATGATCATCATCGTTGCCGTTTTGCTGTTGGCGATCGCCATCACCGCCGTGTTTGTCATCATTCGCCTTTTGCCCGATGACGGAGGCAACGACAATACCTCCGGTTCGACCGATTCGACCAGCAGCATCAGCAAAGAGGTTCCGTGCACCGGCATCGCGCTGGAAATCGAAGCGAACGAGAATCTGGAATTTACCGAGCTGTCGTCCGTGACGCTGGGTGTCAAGGCACTGCCCGAAAATACGACCGAGCAGGTCAAGCTTGCGTGCCTGTCGAGCAATGAGTCCGTCGTCAAGGCCGTTGTGCAGGCCGACGGCACCGTCCTCGTCACCCCCATTGATTCCGGCACGGCGACCGTCACCATTACATACAGAGACTATTCCGTCACCGTCAATGTCAACTGCAACATCCCCATCAAGCTCGAGACCAAGGACGGACAAACGGATTATACCATCACGGGAAAAAACTCCATGGATCTGCTGAAAGAGCTGAAAAACGCGGATAGGCTCGACCCGAGCAAGTTGACCTGCGAAAGTGCCAATTCGGACATCATCCGCGTGGAAGGCACGAAGCTCGTCCCGGTCATGAATTCGAATGTCGGCGTGAAGATCACCGTCCGTTACGAGGGCGTTGACGAGGCGCTGGAGCTGCTGATTCGTGTTGCGGGCGTGAAAGATACGCTGTACGAATTGAGCGACATAGACAACGACGCGACCATTGACGTGGGTGAGAGCTTTAATTTGTACGTCAAGGACAAGGATGGCAAACCCGTCACCGAGGGCATCACATGGACGGTGAGTAACGACTTTGACAAGTGCTGCACCTATGTGGAGACCGAGAACGGCGTGACAATTACCGGTACGGCATCTACGAAACCCTACAGCGGCGCGTATGTCCTTATCTATGCGAACTACAGCTACGAGCGCGACGGCGAGATCGTGAACGAACGTCTGCAGTGCATCATCCGCGTGCGCTAATTTTAGAAAACAAGCAGCTCGACGTATCGCGCCGAGCTGCTTTTTCATGCAAAAAGGTATAATGAAAAACGCAAAATTTCCACCCACCCCTGTAGGGGCGGTCAATGATCGCCCGTCTGTCACCATTCGCATCGCACCGCCCACTTTGTCATCCCTCGGCTCGCTCGGAATGACAGACGGGGTGCGACGCTAAAAAACGGATTGCCACGGCGCGGTGCGCCGTGGCATTGTCTTTTGAGGTCGGAAAATCAGGGGCAGGGCAGAGGGGCGCCGTTAAGTACGGCCTCGATCAGCCTGTCGCCGTCGTAGCGCAGCTTCAGCAGGAAAAACGGTGCGTCGCGCCACAGAAGATCGAGAAAAATCTTATCGCCCGCCCATTTGGGCAACGCGTCGACAAATTCGCGGCTGACCCATTGCAGCTCGCCCTCGTCACAGTCGATCAGATCGCCCGTGAAATCGTCGGCCGTGAACAGGTACATGAATTCGCCCTCCCATTGGCCGGTGGTCAGAAAGGTGACGACACCGCGGCATTTCCAACTTGTCAGCGTCAGCCCGGTTTCTTCCTTTGCCTCGCGCAGCAGGCATTCATCGGGCGTTTCCTCCCCCTCGAATTTGCCGCCGATGCCGACCCACTTGTCCTGATTGAGGTCGTTTTTCTTTTTCGTGCGGTGCAGCATCAGCACGTCGTTGCCGCGGGTGATATAGCACAAGGTAGTGTTGATCATGTTTTTCCTTTCCGGATCAGGCCGATGGCCAGATGATGATTTTCAATATCGACGACGGGCTGCGCGTCGGCGCGTTCGCCGTCGAGCGTCCACACGAGCGGCTCGTCCGAGAAAACGCGGATGTGTGCGCTGTTGCGGAACGTGATCATCTGGCAATCATAGCGGCGGGTCTGCAACGCCTGAATGCAAGCGGTCAGCTCGCCCATTTTCTGCGGCGCGCGCACGAGCAGGATTTCAAACACACCGTCGGACATATCCACCTGCTGCGGGTCGAGCGTGAGAATGCCCGCCACACTGGTCGAATTGCTGATTGCGCCGAAGATGAAATCGTCTTCGATGACTTCCTCATCCAGCTCCATTTTGATATGTATCGGGCGAATCTGCGAAATGTCTTTGATGCCCTCCAGAACGTAGGCCGCGTGCCCGAGGACGTTTTTGACGCTCTGCGATGTGGCATAGCTGGCGCGCGTGAACGCGCCGAACGAGGCGATATAGGTGAAATATCGATCGTCGAATTGCCCAATGTCGTAGTGAAATGCCTCGCCGTTGACAATGTTGCGGGCGGCCTCCACGGGGTCGGTTGAGAGGCGGAGACTGGCGGCAAAATCGTTCGTCGAGCCGGCGGGGATATAACCGATGGGCGTGGGCGCGCCGCAGCGCATCAGGCCGTTGACGGCCTCATTGAATGTGCCGTCGCCGCCGCAGCAGACGACCAGATCGACGCTTTGCGCCATGGATTCGACGATCTGCGCGGCATTGCCGCGGCCGGTGGTGATATGGGTGATAACGGTGTATTGCGCCTGCGAAAAAATTTCCAGAATGTCGGCCAGGTATCGCCGCGCTTTACGCTTTCCGGCGTTGGGATTTACCACAAACAGGACTTTTTTCATATCCGAAGTGCCTTTCCAGAGTGTTTTTCCGAATTATAACACAAAATCGAAACATACGCAAGAGAAACACTTGATTTTAACGAAAAATTAAGGACGCGCACATACGAAAATTCCCGCCATCGGATACACCGACGGCGGGAATTGGTCATATTTCGCGGTACATGGCGCAGGCATCGTCCTTGCGGACGGCTTCCGCGACGGCGAGAACCTCGACGCAAACCGTCCGGCTGCCCAGCGTGATGTCGATCCGGTCACCGACCTTGATCTCACATCCTGCCTTGGCCACGCGCCCATTGACACAGACGCGCCCATTGTCGCACGCCTCGTTTGCCACGGTGCGCCGCTTGATCAGACGGGAAACCTTCAGGTATTTGTCAAGCCGCATGGGATCTTACTTCGCGATGGCGTCCTTCAGGGTCTTGCTTGCCTTGAAAGCGATGGCGGTGGAAGCGGGGATCTCGATGACTTCGTTGGTCTTGGGGTTGCGGCCGGAGCGGGCAGCGCGGGTCTTGGTCTCGAAGATGCCGAAGCCTGCAAGCTGAACGCGGTTGCCGGAGGCCAGCTCAGCGCTGATGGTGTCGAGAACGGAGTTGACGATGCGCTCGGCATCCTTCTTGGTGATCTCGTTCTTCTCGGCGGTGAGAGCAATCAGTTCGTTTTTGGTCATGATGGTGTACCTCTTTCTGTTATAATTTTAAAATTTTTGCTAATTTATCACCCTTGGGCAGCAATAAGCAGTCCGCGTGTGTAATTGCCTTGAGTTTGACGGCGGCCACAAAATAGACCGCAATGCCCACCAAAACAGGCGCGCCGCACAGGATCACCCGATTGCCGATACCGGCAACGGTGCCCAGCAGGTAGTATGCCCCGAAAACGAAGACACCCATGATGAGCGAGGCGAGCACCGCACGCCACAGATGCCGGAAAACGGCGGGCGCGTGCGGGATGCACCTGCGCATGGTGATGAGGTTGAGCGCGGTGATCGTCACGTAGCACAGCAGGGAGCTGACGGGCACACCGTAAATGCCGATGTGCGGATTTCGCGTGAGGATGTAGACCGCGATGAGCTTCACCGTGCCGCCGATGAGCATATTCACGACGGGCAGCGCCACGTGCTTGTGCGCGTGCATGATGGAATTGGTCAGCAGGACGATGGCGTTGAAAAGAATGCCCAGCGACAGCAGTGCCATCAGTGCGGAGGCAAGCTCCAACTGCGCACCGCGATAGCGGTACAGCAGTGCCATCACGGGAGAGGCGAGGACGAACAGGCCGACCGCGCAGGGCAGACAGATCAGCCCCGTGATCCGTACGGCGGACTCCGCGGTGGATTTCGCGCCGAGGTAGTCGCGCTTGGTCAGGCATTCGGTGATGGCGGGGAGGATGCTGACGGTGATGGGCGAAAGGAACGCCATAGGCATATTATACACGGTTTGTGCCTTGTTGTAAATCCCTTTTAGCACATCTTCCAGCCCTTTTTCGGAAAAAAGTTTGCGAATTTCGGAAATAATTGCCGAATCAAGGGTCGGGTCGGCCAAATTTTCTTTCAGGTTACCGAGATAGACACCCATTTCGAGCACGTTGAGAAGCTGCAGACCTGCCGCGCCGATGGTGACGGGAATGGCCATGTACAATAGTTCTTTCGCCGTTTCCCATTTTCCGAGGGGCGCATTGCCGCCGTCGGGCAGCGCGCGCACGGCCTTGCGAAAACGCAGGCCGAGATAGACGACCGACACGACACAGCTCAGCGTGACGCCCAGAATGGCGGCACCTGCGGCGAGCGCGTCATCGTCCCAGCGGTACATGACGAACAGCGCGAGCGCAATGCCAACGACCAGCTTGACGATGGCCTCCAGAACCTGCGAAACGGAGGTCGGGAGCATATTGCTCTGTCCCTGAAAGAAGCCGCGGTAGGTGCTCATCATGCAGAAAAGCAGGACACACGGCGACAGACAGGCAATGGCGTAGACGGCGTTTTCCTGCGTCAGTTTGGCGAGCAGACGACAGCCGACCAGCATGAACAGCGTGCCGACCAGACCGAGCAGGAAGAAAATCTGCTGCGCGGTTTTGTAGACCTGCCGAAGCTGCCTGTTTTCTCCGGCGGCGGAGGCCGCGGAGATCATACGGCTCATGGCGACGGGCAGACCGGTCGTGGCGATGAGCACGAAGAAAGTGTAGATCTCATATGCCGTGGAAAAATAGCCGTAGCCGTATTCGCCGAGGACGTTGGCAAGGGGAATTTTGTACAGCGCGCCGAGAATTTTGACGATGACGGTTGCGGCGGCGAGCAAGGCCGTGCCTTGCAGGAAGTTCTGCTTTTTGGGTGCATTGGGCATACGATCACTCCTTTCCGGACGAACCGTCGGCAAACAGGGTGGGGATGGCGTACTCGGTCAGCTCCTGAACGACCTGTTTGAGGTCGATGGTGGGGAAACTGCCGTTCTGATAGAGAATTTTGCCGCGTACCATCGTCATGGCCACGTCGCCGCCCTTGACCGCGTAGACAAGCGCGTTGAACAGATTGTGGCAGGGGATGAGATGCGGCGCGGAGAAGTCAATGAGGGCGATGTCGGCATCCATGCCGACTTTCAGCATTCCGCATTCGTCGGCACGACCCTGCGCGCGTGCGCCGCAGCAGGTGGCGAGCATCAGCGCGGCCTGTGCGGGGAGGGCATCGGCCTGTTCGTTTGCGGCGCGGGTTTGCAGTGCGGCGGCACGCAAAACTTCAAACATATCCGCATTGGCGCATTGTTCGGCACTTCCCGTGCCGAGCACGACGTTCATGCCACGGCGCACACAGCCGAGAATGTCCATGCCGGGGTCGCCCTGCTTGGCCGAAGCGATCGGCGTGCAGACGGCACTGACGTGCCGCTTTCCGAGCAGAGCCTTGTCCTCGTCGCTCAGGCAGGCACAGCCGACGGCCGTGGCGGGCACGTCAAACAGATGATGGCAATCGAGCAGCTCGCTTTGCGTCAGACCCGTGCGCTCGATGCACGATTGTGCCTCGCTGTGCGTTTCGGCCAGACGGAGCTGCATGCCCAGTCCCGCTTCGCGGGCATAGGCGGACAGCGCTTCCCACAGCCGATAGTTTCCCGTGTATTCGGCGTGGATGCCCGCGTCGATGCGGATGCGCCCGCCGTCGTAGCCGTTCCATTTCTCGACAACACGAACCAATTCCCGACACTGCTCGTCGGTTTCAAAGTCAAAATCCTCGTTTTCGTCGATGTAGCGATAGGCCGAGAGCGCGAGATTTGCCTTGATACCCGCCTGCGCGGCGGCCTCGGCGGTGGCGGCGGGGAAGTAGTACAGGTCGGACACGGAGGTTACGCCGAAACGCAGGCATTCCGCGATGGCCAGCGTTGCGGTGGCTTTCGCGGCACGCGAGTCCATCTTGTCCTCCTTGCGCAGGCGCTGTTCCAGCGCCTGTTCGCGGGGCAGATCGTCAAGCAGGGAGCGTAATGCCGCAGTTGCCAGCTCCGTGTGGCAGTTTATCAGCCCGGGAATGGCAACCATGCCCGTCGCGTCGATGATGGCGGCGGGCTTTTCTTCGGGGGCGGATTTGGAAACGGAAACAATCTTTCCGTCCTTAATCCCGATATATGCGCCGAAAATCACGTCCATTTTTTCGTTCATGGTAACGGCCGTGACACCGGAAATCAAAACATCCAATCAAATTCCTTCTTTCTCAAGCATTTCGCGCTTCTTTTCCAGAACCGTGGGCAGCATTTGGATATACTGCTCGGGGAATTTCGGGTTCGGGAAGCGCACGAGCGAGCCGTCGGGCAAATTCAGCTTGCTGATGCTGCCACCGCCGACGGAAACGATGGTGTGCACTTCCTCCATCATATAAATATTGTACAGGCAATCCAGACCGTTTGCGCTCCAGCCGACGTTTTCAAAACTGCCGGACATGTATTTCTGGCGGTAGAGATAGTACGGGCTGTAGCCGAGTGCGCGGAGTTTTTCACCCGCATAGTCCACCATTTGGGCGACGACGGCGGCATCGGGCAGATTTTCCCGATGTACGAAAAGATCGGCGTCCTTTTTCAGGGCAAGCGTATGCACGGTGATGTTGGCCGGTGCCAATGCCGCCACAGTGTCCAGAGAATAGCGGAAGCCCGCAAAATCGTCGCCCGGAAGTCCCGCAATCAAGTCCATGTTGATCGCCCGGAATCCTGCGGCTTTTGCCTCGTCGTATGCGCGCAGAATATCGGCGGCCGTATGCGGCCGTGCGCTGGCGCGCAGGACGGAGTCGATCATCGTCTGGGGGTTGATGCTCATGCGGTCGACACCGCCCGCGGCGATGACGTGCAGTTTTTCGGCATCGAGCGTATCGGGGCGGCCGCCCTCGACCGTAAATTCGAGCAGTTTCGAGCGATCGAAGCATTCGCCGACGGCTTGCAAAAGCCGCTGCATCTGCGCGGCGGACAGCGTGGTGGGTGTACCGCCGCCCATGTAAATGGTACGCACGGTGCGTCCCGTTTTTGCCAGAAGTTCCGCCGTGAAGCGCAATTCTTCCAGCAATGCGTCCAGATAGGGCGCGATCAGCTCCGTATGTCGCCCGACGGTGCGGCTGACAAAGCTGCAATAGGCGCAGCGCGTCGGACAGAAGGGAATGCCGATGTAGAGCGACACGTCGTTTTTATCCAGCAGGGAAGCGGCGCGTGCGGTGGCCTGTGAGCACTGCACGGCCAGTGCGCGGCGATCGTCGGTCACGTAGTAGACGTTTTTGAGCAGACGGTCGGCATCGCGTGCCGAGCCGCCTTCGAGCAGACATTTCGTGGTGAGTTTGGTCGGACGAACGCCCGCCAATGCGCCCCACGGGGGTGTGACGGGCAAAAGCTGCCTTGCGGCCAGATAATAGCTTTGTTGCAATGCGCGGCGACGCGCACGAACGGTCTCTTCGCGCGAACGAATGCGCCGACGACCGACCGCGGTCACACCGTCGACGGTGATTTTCGCCGTGGCGGTCAGCCATACGCGCCCGCGGTGCAGCGCGGAGACGGCCTCACCGCCTGTGCGATTCGGGAAGAGCGAAAGCTGGAGCTGCTCCACGGCATAGAGGTCGTCGTGACCCTGTAATGTCAGTTTCATGGGCGTTTCCTCATCGGAAATAAAAATTGTGTTGTTTTTCGCGGGCGATGGTGGTTGCCTGCCCATGCCCGGGGAAAACGCGCAGGGCATCCGGCAGCGTTTTGAGCAGACGCAAAGACTGCGTCATTTGCCGCGCATTGCCGCCGGGGAAGTCCGTTCGGCCGCAGGAACCGGCAAAGAGCGTATCGCCGCTGAACAGGACATCATGCGTCAGCAGGCAGACCGAGCCGGGGGTATGCCCGGGTGTGTGCAAAACGGAAAATTGCATCCCCGCAACCGTCAGTTGCCCGCCGTCGGGATAAAAATCGGTGTAATACAGGGTGCCTGCGGTCATTTGCGGCGGCATTGTCAGCTCTTCGGGACGCAGATAGACGGCGCAACCTGTGGTTGCGGCCAGATCGCGCACCGCGCCGACATGGTCGAAATGTCCGTGCGTCAGGAGAATGGCTTCGCATTGCAAAGAAAGCTGTACGAGCTTGTCCTCAATCAAAAACGCGTCATACCCGGGGTCGATCACCACGCAGGTCTTGCCGTCTTCACTGACGATATGGCAGTTGGTTTCGTAATCCCCCAGAGCGAGGGTGTAGACATTCGGCATAGAGGCTCCTTTTTCAGCGGCGTGGTGTGTCGAGCAGGGTATCGGTGTCGAGGATGAGCGTCACCGGCCCGTCGTTGACGGAGGCGACGTGCATGTCCGCGCCGAATCGGCCGTGCTGCGGTGGATACCCAAGCTCCGCGCAGACGGACAGAAATTTCTCGTACATGGCGCTTCCCAGAACGGGATCGGCGGCATCGGTGAAGCTGGGGCGGCGCCCCTTGCGGCAGTTGCCGTAGAGGGTGAACTGGCTGACGACGAGCACTTCGCCGCCGACGCTTTCCAGACCCAAGTTCATTTTTCCGTTTTCGTCCTCAAAAATACGCAGTGCCAGCGCTTTTTCGGCCAGCGCACGGCATTCTTTTTCCGTGTCGTTCGGGCCGACACCGAGCAAAATCAGAAACCCTTTGCCGATTTTCCCGACGGTTTCGCCGTCGATGGTGACAGAGGCGGAGGTGACCCGCGTTAAAATTGCACGCATGAAAATACTCCTTTAATTGTGCCCGCGGCGCGAACCGACGACATCGCGAATGTTGAGTAGCTTGGTGCGGATCTGTTCCAGTTCCGCGACGTTGTGCACCTCAAAGCGGACGGTGAAAATGCTTTTGCCGCCGGGGAGATCCTTGCCGTTGAGCTCGCGGAGCTTGACGCGCGAGGTGGAAATGACGGTCGCGACATCCAGAAGCAGATCGTCGCGGGTGATGCAGTCAAGCTCAAGCGTCGTTTCAAAGGGCTGATTGTCCTGATTTGCCCAGCGACAGCGTACCCAACGTGCCGCCTGCGGCGGCTCGTGCCGATGCGCGGCATTGGGGCAGTCCGCACGATGGATGGAAACGCCGAAGCCCTTGGTGATGAATCCGGCAATGGCATCGCCCGGGACGGGCGTGCAGCATTTGGCAAACTTGATCATGCAAGAGTCGATGTCCTCGACGATCACGCCGTTGACGGCGTGGCGGTCGATGCCGTCGGACGGCTTCGCGGGGGGAAGATAGCCCTTTTCGTTGGCCTGCACCTTCAAAGCGCGGTTGATCTCGTCGCGGATGCGCCCGACGGCTTTCAGCGCGGTCAGACCGCCGTAGCCGATGGCGGCGTACATATCTTCCCAATCGTCGAACGACAGCTTTTTCAGAAGCAGGGGGCTGACCTCGGGGTCGATGGTGATCGACAGCGGCAGACCCGCGCGGCGCATTTCCGATTCAAATGCCGCACGGCCGTGCGTGACGTTTTCCTCGCGTTTTTCTTTTTTGAACCACTGCTTGATCTTCGTGCGCGCCTGATTGGACTTGCAGATGTTGAGCCAGTCGCGGCTGGGGCCTTTGGCAGTCTTGGAGGTCAGAACCTCGACGATGTCGCCGTTGGCCAGCGGCATATCAATGTTGCAGATGCGGTTGTTGACCTTGGCACCGATCATTGCGTTGCCGACACCGGAGTGAATGGCATAGGCAAAGTCGATGGGGGTCGAACCGGCGGGGAGGGAAACGATCCGTCCCTTGGGTGTAAAGACGAACACCTCGTCGTCGAACATATCGATTTTCAGCGATTCGATGTATTCGTCGGCATCGGAGTCCTGCTGGTTTTCAAGCAGACGGCGCACCCATTCGAAGTCTTTTTCCGAGCCGGCACCGGTTTTTTGCTTGTATTTCCAGTGCGCGGCAATGCCGTATTCCGCCACCTCGTGCATATCCCACGTGCGGATCTGAACCTCAAAGGGAATGCCCTGCGAGCCGATGACGGTGGTGTGCAGGCTCTGGTACATATTGGGCTTGGGCGTGGAAATATAGTCTTTGAACCGTCCCGGAATCAGTTTGAATATATCATGGATGTGACCGAGAACATTGTAGCAGTCCGGCAGAGTGTCGACGATCACGCGGAACGCATACAGGTCGTACAGCTCATCCAAGGTCTTGTTTTGCTCCTGCATTTTGCGATAGATGGAGTAGATGTGCTTGACGCGCCCGTAGGTCGTGTTGTGAATGCCGAGGGAGGTAAGATGCGTGGTAATGATCTGCTGGATGGTGTTCATGAACGCCTCGTCCTGCACCTTGCGCGCGCCGATGGAGTCCGTGATGCATTGGTATTCGTTGGGCGCGAGATAGCGCAGGGCGATGTCTTCCAGCTCCCACTTGACTTTTTGCATACCGAGGCGGTGCGCCAGAGGCGCGTAGATGTCCATGGTCTCGCGGCTTTTGGAAATCTGCTTTTCACTCGTCTGGTACTGCATGGTGCGCATATTGTGCAGACGGTCGGAAATTTTGATGAGCACGACGCGGATGTCTTTGGACATGGCCATGAACATTTTGCGCAGATTTTCCATCTGCGCTTGCTCATTGGTGGCAAAATTGGCACGTGTCAGCTTGGTAACGCCCTCCACCAGCTCGGCGACGGTTGTGCCGAAACGGGAGGCTATGTCTTCAAATGTGGCGTCCGTGTCTTCAATGCAGTCGTGCAGAAGGGCGGCCAGAACGGCATCCGTGTCCAGCCCCAGCTCTGCGACGATGGTCGCGACGGCCAGCGGGTGAATGATATAAGGTGAACCGTCTTTGCGCTTTTGGTCGCGATGTTTTTCTCTTGCATAGGCGATGGCTTGCTCGATCTGGGGCAGATCCTCCCCGCAGGGACGGTCTTTGAGCATATCCAGCAGGGCTTGGTAATGAAATTCAAAGGTTTCCATAATCGTTATCACTTTCTTTTCGACGCAACAGTGTTTGCATGGTGTTGCTCGTCAGCAGATCGGCTTTGCGCACGTCTGCGGACGGGGTGATGTGCAATTGTCTTCCGACGCGCCGATATTGCAGCAGTTGCACGTCGGAGAAAATGTCGAGACAGACCAGCAATTTCTCGACACGGAAGGGAATGTTCGCCTTGCGCACGATCTTGCGGCACAGGCAATCGGGCGTTTCGCAAACGGTTTTTTCCGCGCAGGCGGTCAGGTAGCGCCACACGGCGGCGAGCTCCGCACGCTCGGGGAGCAGTGCGGCGGCATCGGCGGCATCAAGCGTGCCGCTGCGCAGCTTGCGATAACGTTCGTCCTGACACGAGCACGGACAGGCGCAACTCGGACGAATGTCCTGAATGTTGAGCTGCACGGTGCGTTCGCCGCGGTAGACGTTGATCTGCGGAATAAAGGCGACATCCACCAGATCGCCCTGCTCGATGGAGGCGCTTTGCGCCGTCATGCCGAAGCCGATGGCATTCAGGCTGTGATAGCCCTGCCGCAGTTTCAGGCGCAGATGTCGTCCGTTTCCGACGAGGGAAATGCGCTCGACGGTCAGATTTTCCAGAACGAGGACGGGTTTCGGGCAGCCGTTGCCGCACGGCTCCAGCGCCGACAGCGCGTCGATGCCGCGCTGTGTCAACAGCTCCGGTGCGACGGCACAGTCGATTTCCAGCGTCGTGCGCGGGCTGTACGTGTCGCGGTATTCGGCGGCCATGGCGCAGATGGCGGTGCGGAAATCGTCGATGCGATTGCGGTCAATGGTAAAGCCCGCGGCAAGTTCGTGCCCGCCGTAGCTTTCCAACAGATCGGAAAGGGAAGACAGCGCGGAAAACAGATTGAATCCGCCGTAACTGCGGGAACTGGCCTTTCCGTGGTCGCCGTCCAGACAGATAAGGAAGGTCGGGCAGTTATATGCCTCGGCGATGCGGCTTGCGACAATGCCGACGACCCCCTGATGCCAACGCTCGTCCGCCAGCACGATGGCGGGCGGCAGTTCGGTGAGCGGAAGCTGATCGACGGCCTGCTGAAAAATTTCCGATTCAACGGCCTGACGGTAGCGATTCAGCTCGCAAAGCTGCTGTGCCATTTGCTTAGCTTCGTCCTCGTCCTGCGTCAGGAACAGGCGAATGGCAAGCTCCGTCTGGCCAATGCGCCCGGCGGCGTTGATACGCGGTGCGAGCATGAAGCCGATGGAGGAGGCGGTCATATCTTCCGGCGCGCAGCCGCATTCGGCCATGAGCGCGGCAATGCCCGGGCGCGGTGCGCGCTTGAGCATATCCAGCCCGCGCGCGACGAACATACGGTTTTCGCCCAGCAGGGGCATCACGTCCGCGATCGTACCGAGGCAGACCATGTCGGCATAAGCGCGCAATACGGCCTCCTGATCGCCCTCCAGTGCGGCGGCCAGCTTGAATGCCACGCCGACACCGGAGAGATTTTTGTGCGGATAGCCGCCGTCGGGGCGGTGGGGGTTGATGACGGCCACCGCGTCGGGAAGAATTTGCTTGCATTCGTGGTGGTCGGTGATGATGAGGTCGATGCCCAGTGCGCGGCACAGCGAGGCTTCTTCGATTGCGGTAATGCCGCAGTCGACGGTGATGATGAGCGAAACGCGCTCGTCGGCAAGCTGGTGCAGGGCGATCGGATTGAGGCCGTAGCCCTCTTCCAGTCGCCCGGGGATGTAACTGACACACGTGGTGCCCTGCGCGCGCAGATAATGCGTCAGCAGGCAGGTTGCGGTGATCCCGTCGACGTCATAGTCGCCGAAAACGGCGATCTTTTCGCCGCGCGCCAGCGCAAGGCGCACGCGCCCGACGGCCAGATCCATGTCCGTCATGGCAAACGGGTCGATCGGCGCAACGTCACAGCTCAGGTAGCGGGCAGCCTCGGCGGGGGAGTACAGGCCGCGTGCGGCCAGCACCATCGCGGGCAGAGGCGCGTATCCGCCGGCAACCATGGCGTTGACAGCGCCCATTTCGGGACTTTGAACATTCCATACTTCGTATTTCAAAAAACACACATCCATATTCATTTTCTTTTCCTCTTATTATATCAGAGAATGTCGGTTTGCACAATAGGCAGAATGGAAAATAAAATGAAAAAAAGTCACGGAAAACCTTGTCGTTTGCGCCCAAACGGAAATTTACAGATTGTTTCCATTTTCACAAAACAACCTCTTGATTTTTTGCGGATATGTGTTAAAATAGACAAAGCAGGAACCCAAATTCGACAGATCATGTCAGGAGGAACATATGAAAGGCGGAACGAAATACTATCTCGTGGAGGCATCCGCACTGCCCGAAATTTTTCTGAAAGTCGTCGAGGCGAAGCGCCTGCTCGCTACCGGCGAGGCTCTGACCGTCAACGATGCGACCAGAAAAATGAACATCAGCCGCAGTGCGTTTTACAAGTACCGCGACGCGGTGCAGCCTTTCCGGGACATGAACAAAAGCCAGATCATCACTTTCCAGTTTCTGTTGCGTGATGAGCCGGGCGCATTGCAGGCCATCTTGCGCGCGTTCAGCGACAATTTGCTGAACCTGATCACGGTCAACTCCATCACTCCGTCGGACGGCTGCGCCGTCGTGACGATCGCCGCGGAGACGGCGCGCGCCACGCTCAGCGTCGACGATATGCTCGCATTGCTGACGCATACCCCCGGTGTGATCAAGGCGGAAATTCTGGCCGCCGGCTGATATTGCTGAAAAGAGTCGCCGCCGGCGGCTCTTTTTCGTCACACTTCTGCCTCATCTGCCATAAGATGGTGTGGAGGTGAGGACGATGCTCATTGTACAAAAATACGGCGGCACCTCCGTCGCGGATGCCGGCTGCATCCGCGCGGCGGCAAAGCGTCTGGCGGAGGCGGCACGCCAAGGCCATCGGGTCGTTGCCGTGGTGTCCGCGCAGGGGGACCTGACCGACCGCCTGCTGGAAAAAATCGACGCGGTGACCACCGCGGCCGACCCGCGCGAATCGGATGCCTGCGTCAGCGCGGGGGAGCAGATATCGGCGGCACTGGTCGCCATGGCCGTGCAGGAACTCGGATGCGATGCCGTCAGCCTGACGGGATGGCAGGCCGGACTGGTGACGGATACCCAATACGGCGCGGCACGCATCCGCTTTTTGCGCGGCGAACGCATTGCGCAGGAGCTGGCGCGCGGGCGGGTGGTGGTCGTTGCGGGATTTCAGGGGATCGACCGCCGCGAGAACATCACGACCCTCGGCCGTGGCGGCTCGGACACGACGGCCGTTGCGCTGGCGGCGATGCTCCATGCCGACCGTTGCGTGATCTACACGGACGTCGACGGCGTGTACGACAAAGACCCCCGAAAATTCCCCGATGCCGTACGCTATCGACATATCGGCTACGACGAAATGCTCGCGCTGTGCCGCGGCGGTGCGCAGGTGCTGCACGACCGCTGTGTCGAGCTGGCAAAGCAGTGCGACATTCGCCTTGAAGTCTGCTCGGCGTTTTCGGAAAAACCCGGCACGATCGTCGGAAACCTCGAATAAAGGCAAAAAAGGGGGAGAAAAAGAGAAAATTGCGCGAAAAAACACTTGACACGGGCGCGATGTTGTGCTAAAATCAGCGGGTAATAAAGAAGGCACGGTCATCCGCCTCACCGTCAGCATCATGCAAAACGGTATATATTCCTAGCCCCCGTGCGGGTTTTTTGGAATGTTCGCGGATGCTCCGGCATCCGCTTTTTTGTATTTTTGGAGGTGTTTCCTATCGCAAAGCTAGAACATCAACTCAATGAGGATATCCGAGATAAGGAGGTTCGTCTCATCGGAGCGGAGGGTGCGCAGTTGGGCATCGTTTCCGCGGAAGAGGCAAACCGTCTGGCCGAAGAGGCCGGCATGGATCTGGTGAAGATTTCTCCGAATGCCGTCCCGCCCGTCTGTAAGATCATGGACTATTCCAAATACTGCTTCGATCAGAAGAAGCGGGAGAAGGAAGCCAAAAAGAATCAGAAGGTGGTCGAGGTCAAGGAAATCCGCATGAGCCCCGGCATTGACACCAACGATTTTAACACCAAAGTCAAAGCCGCACAGAAATTTCTGGCGGACGGCAACCGTGTCAAGGTCAGTGTCCGTTTCCGCGGCCGTGAAATGGCACATACCAATCTCGGCGAGAAACTGTTGATGGACTTTGCCAATGCCTGCACGGAGATCGCTGCGATGGAGAAAAATCCCAAGCTGGACGGACGGTTCATGAATATGTTCCTGTCGCCCAAAACCGGCAAATAATAACCACATAAGATATTTTGGAAGGAGAAACAATCTATGCCCAAGCTGAAAACCCACAGTGGTGCGAAGAAGAGATTCAACCTGACCGGAACCGGTAAGGTAAAAAGAGCCCACGCCTACAAGAGCCACATCCTCACCAAGAAAACCACCAAACGGACTCGTCGCCTCCGCTCTACGGGCTATGCCGATCAGACCAACGTAGATGCGATCCGCAAGATGATTCCCTACAAGTAAGAATAGGAGGATAGACAAATGGCAAGAGTTAAAGGCGCAATGATGACGCGCAAAAGAAGAAATGCAACCCTGAAGCTCGCCAAGGGCTACTGGGGTTCTAAGTCCAGACATTTCAAGATGGCCAAGCAGGCCGTCATGAAGTCCGGCAATTATGCCTTCGCCGGCCGTAAGCAGAAAAAGCGCGACTTCCGCAGACTGTGGATCGCCCGTATTTCCGCCGCGGTAAAGCCCTACGGCATGAACTACTCCAAGTTCATGAACGGTCTGAAGAAGGCCGGTATCGAAATGAACCGTAAGAGCCTGTCCGAGATGGCCATCCATGACGCGGCCGCATTCGCCGCCGTCGTCGAGAAAGCCAAGGCTGCACTGAACTAAGCAAATACCGAAAGCCGGTTGCCATCGCAACCGGCTTTTTCACGAAATGCCTTCGGGCGTGCAGAAAAGGAAACTGCCATGGAACTGAAACACATCGCCGCACGCGCCGGCCGCCTTTCATCGTTTTTGCGCGGAGAAATGGCCATGTCCGCGGGACTGGTGAACCGGCTGAAATGGAACGAAAAGATTCTGGTCAACGGGATACCGCGGCATACGGATTTTGCGGTGTCGCCCGGCGACGAGATCGTCGCGATCGTGGACGCACCGCAGATCGGCTATCCGCCCGAGCAGGGGAAACTTTCCGTCCTTTATGAGGATGCGTATCTGCTTGCTGTGGACAAACCCGCCGGGATGCTCATTCATCCGTCCCACACAAAAAACAGCGGCACGCTGGCCAACTACGTCGCCGGATACTATGCAAAAACGGGGCAGGAGTGCGCCTTTCATCCGCTGACGCGGCTGGATCGGGACACGTTCGGGGTCGTACTGCTTGCAAAAAACGCCCACGTCCACGCCCTTGCACAGCACGCAAAAATGCAAAAAATCTACCACGCGACGGTGTTTGGCTGTCCGCCGCAGGCGCACGGCGTGATCGACGCGCCCATCGAGCGTCGCCCACTGCCGAGTTTACTGCGATTCGTCGGTGAAAACGGCAAACCCTCCGTGACCGAATATCGCGTCGTGCAACGGTATGCATCGTACACGAAGCTGGAACTGCGCCCGATCACGGGACGGACACATCAACTGCGCGTACACTGCGCGTATATGGGCTTCCCGATTCTGGGTGATCCGCAGTATGCGAGCGACGCATCGGCCGTGTTTTCACGCGAACGCGGATTGACGTATCAGCAGCTTTGCGCGCATACGCTGCAACTGATCCATCCCGTGACGGGTGCGCCGCTCGTACTCGAAAGCAAGATGGACGTTACAGCTTCAGATGCCGACGGTGTACTTTGACGGCGTAATAGACGACCGTTCCCAGCGTGAGCAAAACCGCCGTCTCGCCGATGCCGACGCACAGCGCATTGACCGCAAAGCCGCCGCCGACGTAGACGGAAAGCTCCTTTCCGACCAGAACGGCGTTCCACAGCGCGGGCATCAGCATACCCGGCAGGGGATAGCCCTTGACGGTAACGTGCCGCAGTTTCCACATGGAAACGGCCGCGCCCGCGCTGGCCAGACCTCCGACCAGAAAATCCAAGGGCAGTGCCGCGCCGCCGGTCAGATTAAACAGAAAACATCCGACGCTCAGGCCGACGATGGCCGACGGCGTGAAAAAAGCCAGCACGCACAGCGCCTCCGAGGCACGGAACTGAATGGCGAAATTGGCCGAGTCGGGGAAGATCAGGTTTTGCAAATGGGTCAAAACGACGTACAGCGCCGCGATGAGCGCGCCGTACACCATCGAATGCGTCTTGTTGCGCATAAAAATCTCCTTACAAACAAAAAACGGACGCAAAGCGCCCATCTTCGTTTCCCTAGTTTTGTTTACGGACAGGATGGTTACGAACTGTCCTATTCGGTTGCTCCGACATTGTAGCACTTCGCACCGAGACTGTCAAGCGAAATAATCCTTGTTGTTTGCGGCGGAATGTGATATACTGTATACGGACAATTTTTGCGTGCATGGAAAAAATGCACGCATCGGAACTTTTTTACGCGCAAAGATAGGCTTTTGCGCGAAAAGGACAGAAACATGACTGTTATCAAAACTTTTTTGAAAGGCATCGTCGCGGGCGTCGGCGGCGTCGCACCCGGATTGAGCGGCAGTGTTCTGATGGTGCTGATGGGTATTTACGAGCGCACGGTGGAATGCCTCGGCTCAATTTTCAAAAATTTCCGCAAAAAAGCGGCTTTTTTGGTGCCGCTGCTGTTGGGAATGCTCGTCGGTGTACTGCTGTTCAGCCGCGTTATCGATCTGGCGCTGAAGCATTACGAGCTTGCGACGCGATACGCCTTCCTCGGCCTTGTTCTGGGCACGATCCCGCTTTTCTTCGCGCAGACGCGCAGAAAGGGCATTCGCGGGTACCACTATCTGCTGATGGCACTCAGCGCGCTGGGCGGTTTTTTCCTGTTCGGGATGCACGGCAACGTGTTTCCGACCGTCACCGAGCCGACGATTTTACAGTCGGCGCTCATGGGCGTGGCCGTTGGGCTGTCGTCGATCGTCCCCGGGGTGGACAGCTCCGTCATTCTGGCCGCGCTGGGCTTTTATGAGCTGTACGTGCGCTCGCTGGCGGAATTGAATTTCGCCGTGCTTTTGCCCGAGCTTGTGGGACTGGCGGTCGGCGCGGTCGTGACTTCGGCGCTGATGAATGCACTGCTCAAGCGGTGTTACAGCGCGACGTTCGCCGTTCTGTTCGGGCTGTTTATTTCCATGATCCCCAGTATGCTCAACGAAAGCTGCGCCATTCGCTCCGTCGGCGATGCCGCGGTCGCGGGGATTTGCACGGTCGTCGGATTCTGCGTGTCGTACTATCTGGGCGACATTCATCGCATAAACGGCAAGTTCCGTGCGCGCCGCGGGAAAAAGAAGCCGAAAAAATGAATAATCGGCGCGTCGTCGGAAAGGCAACCAAAAACGCAAAATTGGTCTTGATTTTTCCGCAACGTGCTGATATAATACAACGGCATGGAGATGTACCCAAGTGGCTGAAGGGTGCGGATTCGAAATCCGCTAGGCGTCGCAAGGCGTGCGGGGGTTCAAATCCCTCCATCTCCGCCAGTTGCCAGCAGTGGTTATTCCACTGCTGGCTTTTTCTATGCTTTATGCAGAGGCTTCGGCTGCATCGGACCGTGTAAACATTCCAGTCATGGCACTTGCGGATTCTTCTTGTGCGGAGTAGTCCAGATGTGCATAGATGTCAGATGTGGTGGAAAAGTGCTGTGTCCGAGCCAGATCCGAATCTGCTTCATGGAGATGCCTTTGCTGAGAAGAAGGCCGGCACATGTATGCCGGAGGTCATGGAAGCGAATCTTTTTGAGGTCGTACTTCTCGATTACCCATGCAAAGTGTTCCGATACATAATTGGGGCGGAGAAGCTTTCCGGTTTGATCGACACAGATGTAGTCAAGATAATCTCTAAATAAACACTTCCATTCTATATTAATCCTAAGAATTGGCGATAATCTACCGGGCTCATATCGTAGAAATGGTTTGCCGGCCACACAACTGCTATAATGAGCAGGTCTTTATCTTGAGAGAAAAGATATACATAGCTGAGGCCATCGGAAAGTTTGAGCTTGACAACCTATGCATCTTACGATAATATGCAAGTATTAGTCTGCTCATACTTACTTGGAGGTTGATAAAATGCTTATTGATTTTCATGCACACACATCTGGTATCAGTAAATGTTGCAGAATTCCTGCGGAGCAGGTTTTGCGGGAGGCGCAAATGAAAGGCTTGGATGGTATTGTATTGACCAATCATTATCAGAAAAGCTATGTTGAGAACGGTGATTTGATGGACTTTGTCCAAAGATACATGGAGGAGATCTGGTATACCCAACGTATAGGAGCAGAGATCGGCATAAAGGTGTTCTGGGGTATAGAGGTCACCATGGAAGAGCATTACGGCGCACACTTACTGATATACGGCGTAGATGAGCAATTCTTGGTTAAACATCCGGCGGTGTTTGATATGACCCAAGAAGAATTGTGGCGTACTGTGAAACAAGATGGAGGCGTATTAATTCATGCGCATCCTTTTCGTGGACAAGCAATTCCTATGGATCACCGGTATCTGGATGGCGTGGAGATCAATTGTCATCCGCTCTATGGAAATACTTATAGCAGGGAATTGTTGGCACTGGCAAAAGAGCATTCTCTTTTGGTCACATGCGGTGGAGATTACCATGCAGATACCTATCGACCCAAATGTGGTGTATTTATTCCGGACAGTATCAAGGATTCATTAGCATTAGGGCAACACATCCTGCTGTCTAAAGAGGTAGAATTGCTGGTGCATGAGATTAACACAGCTGATCCTGTTTGTGTATTGGTGTCTAATGTGTAACCGAAAAAAGTTAATGATAATAGAAATTGTTATGTCAAATTGACAGGTTGAGATATGATCTTTCCTATCGGGTTGGTAGAAATTACATATAATCATAAGACAATAGATCATTGAGTTGCTGATGCAATTGTGGTAAGATGATTGTGGATTATTAATAATCTTAGTAGTCTGTGTTTAGAGCGTAATTTTTCGTTAATGATAGGAGAACCAATATGCAGATATCTTTGTTTAATTCTGACTGGCAGTTTTGCCTTGGTGAAGAATGGGATGTCCGGGCAGTAGAGGGGGTTTGCCTTCCTCACTGTGTGAAGCTGACTCCGGAGAACTCTAGTGGCTGCAGAAACTATCAGGGAAAATGCTTATACCGCAAGAGTTTCTTAGTTCCCTCAGAGGATGAGGGGAAAAGAGTTGTGTTGGAATTTGAGGGTGCAATGGGAGTTAGTGTTCTTTGGGTCAACGGTGTAAAGGCCAAGGAGCACTTCTGCGGCTATACCCCCCTGGTTGCAGATGTATCCTCGCTTCTGCGCTATGGTGAAATGAATGAGCTGGAAATCATGCTCGATAATTCTGATAATCAAGAGGTGCCTCCCGGAAAGCCTCAGGCAGATCTTGACTTCTCCTATGACGGTGGCTTGTACCGTGATGCGCATATCATTGTAAGCGATCGCCTGCATATCACTCATCCATTGCTGGTAAACGAGGTAGCAGGTGGCGGTGTGTTCGTTTGGTTCACTGATGTGTCGGAAGAATATGCCAAGGTGAATACCAAAATCCATATAAAGAACGAGCACGATATCGAACGTGCCTTTATCCTGCGGGCAACCATCTTGGCAAAGGATGGTTGTGTTGTAGGAAGCTTGGATAAGCAGTGTGAGTTGAATGGTAACGAAGCAGCATACATCGAAGGCACGATTGATGTAATTAAGCCCCTGCTGTGGAGTCCTGAGGAGCCCAACTTGTATACTCTGAGATGCGAAATTATCATCGATAATGATGCGATTTTCTCTCAGGATACAACGATTGGTATTCGCACCTTTGAGTTTACAATTAATGATGGTGTCATCTTTAACGGCAAATCCCGTCGCTTCAATGGCGCTAATTATCACCAGACATGGCCATATATTGGTAATGCCGTTCCCAATAGCCTGCTTACTCGAGACCTTCTGTGGATCAAGAGCATGGGGATGGATAATGTCCGCTCTCATTATCCTTTTAGTACTTTCTTTGTTAACGAGTGTAATCGACTGGGTCTTACCTTGATTGTCAGCAATGTAGGTTGGCAGTTCTGTAAGCCGGGTATTTTCATGGAACGTACACTGCAGAATATGCGCGATATTATTCGTTGGCAGAGAAATAACCCGAGTATTCTCTTGTGGGAGCCGATCCTCAATGAATCCCCGATGTCTTATGAAGTGCAGTTGAATTTCCATAAGGCTGTTCACGAAGAGTTTCCCTATGCGCCTTGCTACACCGCATCTGATTGGGGCCCCACGGATGTCGCATATAGAGACTATGATCCGGCCATGCTTGGTGGATGGCTCATGAATTATGGCATGGTTGAGCAGAAGGAAGCTGTTGAACGTCCCCGCTGGATTAGAGAATATGGTGATTCTCCTGACGATTTTGATAATCAGAACAGCATTTGGCGCTGTAGAAGATGCTGGGGCGATGGCGCCATGGCCAGCGCCGTAGACCGTATGCTGCACCGGTTTGATAACAATCAGGGCGCAACAATGTACATAAACGCGTACAACAATAAGAGAATGTGCGGATATGGTGTGTGGCCTGCAATTGCCCATAACAGAGGCTACCATATTAATCCCTGTTGGGGTGGCCATCTGGATTTGTTCCGTGTTCCGAAATCTTCTTACTACTTTATGCGCTCTCAGATGGATCGGGAGATTGTTGGTGATATTCTCTATGTTGCGCACTGGTGGGCAGAGACAAGCCCGGATGATGTGGCGGTCTATTCCAATGCTGAGCGTGTCCAACTGTACTGGAATGATCAACTGATTGCGGAACAGGAACCCGATGATGTCGAAGTCAACCATCCTCCGTTCACCTTCAAGGGAATTCGCACCAAGTATAAGACTCGCTCCAGATCTTCCATCACCGCCAAGGCAATTGTTGGTGGAGAAGTTGTGGCTGAACAGAAGGTGATTGCACCTGGTGTGATTAACCACATGGAACTTGAGGCCAAGTTCATGAACATTCCCCTCAAAGCAGATGGAGCAGATATTATTCCGGTGCATTGCTACATGAAGGATGCTGATGGCACAACTGTTCCGTTGACCGGGGATATTCATCCAATTCTCTTCGAAGTTGAAGGCGAAGGCGAGATTGTTGGTACTGCTAAGTTGGGCGCAAATCCGATTTGTCCCGATGCGGGAATTGCAACTATCCTGGTTCGCTCTACAAGAAAAGCCGGAGATATCATAATTCGGGCAAAGATGTATTGGGAGCAGCCGTTCTACAGAGGAATCCAGCCGGTTGAGATCAAGATTCAAAGTGTGGAAGCTGAGTAATGAAGCTTTTTCAATACATAAAACATAAAGCCTGCCGTATGGCAGGCTTTATGCTCAGTCTGTCAAAAAACGGCAAAAAAGCTTCCAAATCACCCTTGTTTATGGT
>CAYSYK010000017.1:0-28372 GCA_964435375.1 uncultured Oscillospiraceae bacterium
AGGTCAGACCCTGCATCATGCACATTGCGACCAGAGCGGAGTCCATGATGGGACGGACGTTCTTGGGCGCGCCGTTGGAGTTGTTGGACAGACCGCCGGTGGACTTCAGACCCTTGTCGGAGAACATCTTGATGGCCTCGAGAACTTCCATCTGCTTGTCCTGCATGCCCTTGACGACAAGGAACAGCGGGTCAAACCACAGATCGTCCGAGGACATACCCAGACTCAGGCCGCGCTCGAGCATATTGTCGCAGTGAACCATACGCTCCTCGTTGTCTTTGGCGATACCGTCGGCGGAGCACAGGGCGATACAGATCGCGTCGTTGGCGGCGGCCAGATCAATGTTGGAGATACGGCTGCCTGCGTCGGCGGAGTTGACGATGGGCTTACCGTTGGTACGGTTGTAGACCTTGATACCGGCCTCGATAGCCTTTTTGTTGGCGGTATCCAGAGCCAGAGGTACATTGTCGAAGTTCTCCTGCAGGAGCTTGACCGCCCACATCATACGCTCGGGGCCGTCCTTTTCGGCAGGTCCGATGTTGACGTCCAGATAGGTCGCGCCGGCCTTGATCTGCGCAGCGGCACGCTCCAGAATGGGAGCGGGATCGCGCTCGTCCATAGCCTTGCGGATGGCGGGAGCAATGCAGTGGATACGTTCGCCGATGGTGACGAAGGTCTTGGACTCGGGGTTGTGTCCCTTATAGTGCACGCCCATGTCGACAATGTCGATCTTCGGCACGCGGGTAGCCAGCAGCTCGTCGAACGACAGCTCCTTGACGACCTCGGTGGAGGCGGTGGCGGCCTTGGCGGCACGCTCGGCCTCGGCAGCCTTCACGCCGCCCTCATATTCCTTGTCCTTCATGTACTTCGGGAGCTGAACGGCCTCCAGCGGGCCGACGACGACGTTCCAGTCAGGCAGCTTTTCCTGAATTTCACCCTTCATGACGGCAACCTTGCCGGGGATGATGAGGGTGCGGTTCTTGATCTTGTTGGCGATGTCCAGATCCTCGAAGGTCTTTTTGATGGTCGTGGAGGAGAACTTGCCGGCCGCCCATGCGGTCAGGACGGACATACCGGACGCGTCGCTGATGATCAGGTTGACGGGCTGGTTGGAACGCTCCAGTTCGCCGGAGACGAGGAAGTAGGTCAGCGCGAAGTCGACGGACAGGGCGCAGGGGCTGTTCTCGTCCGCGCCGTTGAGCGCGTAGATCTTCGATTCGACCTTCATGGGCTTCTGCGGGTCGGTGAAGATGTTCTGACGCAGGCCGTACAGCGGCAGAGCCTCGGCGTAGGTCATGTTTTCCATGACGATGATGGAGGCGTATTTTTCGGTGAACATGGCGGCGTAGGCGGTCTGCAGACGGCTGTCGCCCTTGGCCAGCCTTGCCACGTTGACGATGGAGGGATAGCCGAAGGAACGGTCACCGTCTTTGATGGCGGTGCGGCGAACCAGAACGGCGTTGGCCAGCGTTTCCTTGGCGGTCTTTCCGGTGACGTCGAGGATCAGGTTCTTGTTGCCCTTGGCTTCCAGATTTTTCACGGTGTCGTACAGGTCGGAAATGTTCTCCGCCCAGACGCCCAGCGTCACGCCGGCTTCGGTCGCGACGGCGTTCATGGCTTCCCAGTTGGCGGGCGTTGCGCCGTCGAGGATCACGTTCTTGCCGCAGACGGCCAGAGCGGCCTTCGCGCACTCGACGTCCCAGCACTCCAGAACGAGATCGCGGCCGGTCGCGGCGGCCTTTTTGACAAGCTCCGCGTAAACGGCGGGATCGTCCTGCTTGTTGGCGACGAACAGGAATTCTACGTACATACGCTCGCCGATACGCTCGTAATCGACTTTCGCCATGTCGGCGATTTTCGCGTCGACCGTTGCCGCATCCATGCAGGTGCACAGGGAAACGGCATACAGGTTCTTATTGACCAGCGTTTTCTCGTGACGGAACAGGACGGTTTCGCCGCCCAGCTTGTGCTCGCCGACGGAGATGGTCTTCATGGCGGGGGCGGTAGCCTCGTTGAGCATTGCTTTCGCCTCGTCGGAGAAGTAGGGGCATTTGTCGATGGACACCGCGCCCTGCGCCACCTTCATGCAGAATGCCATACAGGTGGGGTTGCCGCACTCCTTACAGTTTTTCTTCGGAGACAGCTTAAAAATGTCAAGACCTTTCAGAGCCATAGTCTATATCCTCCTTCCGATTAGACAAGTTCGGTGATGAACTTCTTGATGGTGGCGATTGCGGCGGGGTGACGCATGATGACCGCGTCTGCACCGCCGGTCAGGTTGGCCGCAGCGGTCGCGACTTCCATGTCAATGCCACGCTCCTCGACGCTGCCCCATGCGGGCTCGTCCTCTTCGGAGGCGGCGGACTCTTTCACGCTCCAAGTGTCGGTGGACACGGGGGCGATGATGGGCATCTGCAGGTCGGAGTCGCCCTGCGCCAGTGCGGCCAGACGGATACGGTCGAGCGTGGAGGCCACGTACTCGTAGCCATAGCCGACGGCGGCGGTACCGACGTTCATGACGATGTTCTCGGGAGCGATGGACAGACCCTTGAGCATGATGTTCAACTGCTTGGCGAGGTTGATGTCGTCGGCGGTCTCGGCACCGAGCTTCTGGCCGGCGGCCAGCGCGACGGATGCACCGACGCTCTTATAGTCCTCGTTGCGCGCGGACAGGACGACGATGTTCTTGCCCATCAGCGCTTCGGCGATCTTGGAGAACAGCTCGCCGTCTTTTTCGATGTTCTTGCAGCCCATAATGGCGATGGGCATGGAAACGGCATCGGCGACGGCCTTGGCATCGGCGACGCAGTCGGCGACGGAACGGTTGGCACCGTTGGGGTCGGCAGACTCAAAGTGCAGGCACAGGAAATCCGCGCCTTCCATGGTTTCGGCCTTTTTGGCACGCTCGACCATGGTGTTGCAGCCGGCGTAGAAGTCCACCAGACCGGGGACATTCCATTCGCCCGCGAGATCGGAGATCTCGACGCCGATTTTGGGGGCGTTTTCGATGGGGGCATCAAAGGTGTAGAACGGCAGCACATTCTGCCCGCCGATGACGATGGCTTTGTCACCGGTGCCCAGCGTCACGGCGTTGATCCGCCCGCTGTAGGGAGCCGTCTTGGGTGCGAAAGACATGATTGTATCCTCCTTAATTTTCATGCATTATGCAAAGCAAAATGCTTCTGTAATGATTTATATAAATGCCGAAAGCGGCACTTATGACGGGAATTTACAGCCCGATGGAACGGGCAATCTGCGTCAGCGCGACCTTCATGGGGTCACTGTCCGGCAGCTTGGCCGACGGGGCACCGTCGCAATCGCAGCGGAACACGGCATCGTCCTGCGGGAGAACGCCGAACAGCTTCAGGCCGTGCTTGTCGATTTCGGCCTTTACGCCGTCGTCGAGCCGGCCTTCGGGCGCACGGTTGATGATCAGACCCATCTGCCCGGGGTTCAGGTTCATTTCTTCGATCATTTCGGCAATGCGCGCGACGGCCTGTACACCGCGGCGGGAACAGTCGGAAATGAGCAGCATGGTGTCGACGTGCGGGAGCGTGCCGCGCGCGACGTGCTCGAGCCCGGCCTCGTTGTCCATGACGATGTAGCGGTAGTTGCGGGCGTACTTGTCCACCTGCGTTTTGAGCACGCCGTTGACGTAGCAGTAGCAGCCTTTGCCCTGCGTGCGTCCCATGACGAGCATATCGAAATCGTCTTCTTCGATGAGGGCGGAGTTGAATTTGAAATCGGCATAGTCGGCCTTGGTCATGCCGGCGGGGATGGTGCCTTTCAGTTCCGCCTGCGCCATTTCCTCGCGAATCGCGCCCAGCGAGGTCTCGACCTCGACACCGAGCACTTCGTTGAGGTTGGAATTGGCATCCGCATCCACTACCAGAACGGGGCCTTCGCCCTTTTTGCACAGGTAGTCGATGAGCATACCGCAGGTGGTGGTTTTACCAACGCCGCCCTTACCGGCGACGGCAATGGTATGGGGTGTTGCCATAGGGATTCTCCTTTGCTGTGCGCCGCAAATCCCTCCACGGCGCACAAATCCATATTGATACATCTATATCGTATCACACTCAGCCGAGAAATTCAACTATAATTTCGCCGGAAAGTTTGCTTTTCGGAAATTTTCGGCGATTTATCCCGTCGACGGGCGAATGTTTTTCCATCACAGGCAATTTCGACAAAAAACCGCCGCATCCGCGACGGCCGTATCCTGTTTTTCGGCGCGGCAGGGAATACTCCCCACCGCGCCGTGTATGCGATTGTATACTCAGAAATCCTGATGCAGGTGGCGGCGGATGGCTTCGAACGAGGTATCGGATATGGCGTGCTCCATTTTGCACGCGTCCTCGGCGGCCGTCTCGCGGTCGACCCCCAGCTTCATCAGCAGGGCGGTCAGCGTCTGGTGGCGGGCGTAGATTTTTTCGCCGATTTCGCGCCCGGCATCGGTCAGCAGCAGGGAACCGTTGTCCGCAATGTCGAGATAATTGTTCTTTTTCAGCAGATTGACCGCGCGGCTGACACTCGGCTTGGAGTATCCCATATATTCCGCCACGTCAATGGAGCGAACCGAATCCATCGCCTGAGACAGGATGTAGATCGTCTCCAAATACATTTCTCCCGATTCCTGAAGCCGCATGAACAATGCACCCTTTCTTTTTTTACAGGATAACACGAAAACAGGTTTTTTGCAAGCAAAATTACACGCGTTGCAGCATTTGCCGCAACATTTTGCATTGTTCCGCGCTTTGCGCGGCAAGACGGGCGAATGCGTCGCCGAAAAGCGGGTCGTCGGTGCGTCGCTCGTAATAGGCGAAATTTTCCTCCGTGCGGCGCAGACATTGCCACAGTTCCCGTCGGGAAATGTGCCGCCGCGGTGCTTGCGCGTAGACGCGCCGCCAAACACGATCTTCCATATTCCGAAATCCCTCCCTCTGTGCCAATTTATGCAAAAAAGAGGGAAATGTGCGCCGCGAAAAGAAAATGTGGATTTTTTCGTTCCGCGTGGCTTACTGCGGGAAAACGCGGCTTCCGTCGAAGCGTTCGCACTTGACGGCCTTCACGTGCTCATAATCGAACAGGCTGAATTGCCAGTCGGCGGTGTCGAGGTACTGGAACATGGCGTTGAGCGCGGTTTGCTTGGCCGCGTTGCCGACATCCTTGCGGAAACGCAGAATGACGGGCGTGGTGGAAAATGTGTCGGAAATCTGCTTGTGCAGGACATAAACCTCCTGCACGGGGGCGTTTTCCATGGCATTGACGCAGTCGATAATGCCCTGCAGAAGCTCCGGCGGCAGGCGCTCGGCGCTGAGACGGTCGGACGGAAGCAGCTCCGAAAGATGGCTGTATTCGTCGCGCTCCTTTTGCACCATTTCCATCGCCCGCTCGCGGTAGCCGTCGAGCATTTCTTGGTCGCCGACGATGCAGGCAAACATACCGATGAGTTGCAGTGCATCTTCTATATAGTTGCTGTTTTCCATGGCGGCATAGAGTAGCTCAACACCGGTCGGATCATAGCGGCGCAGCAGAAATTGCCCCTTGTTAAAGCAGGCAAACCGCGTCGAATAATCGGAAAATTCCGCGATCGCGCGGTCGGTGAGTGCCTCGGCCTCGGACATACGCCCCAAGGTGTACAGATCGGAGAAAAGATCGGCATAGGTTTCGGGCTTGAGCGGCTTTCCGGCCTCTTCCCATGCGGTGATGTCCGCCAGCGGCTCCAGATAACGCTCCTCGCGTAGGAAGTCATACTGCGGCTCGATGGCTTTTTCGATGATTTCCGTTTCCAGCTGACACAGCGCCTTTTCACACTCGCACGCATACGCGTCCTCGGTCGGGAAGGGAAGCAGATGATAGTCCGTGATGTGCATGGCCGCAAGGCGCATGGACACGGTGGGGTGGGAGGCGTTGCGCGCCAGGATTTCCTTGTCCACCAAGGCTTTCCAATCCGCCTCACGTGCGGCAAATGCCTCGTAAAGCAGGGAAATATCCCGATGCGCAAAGTCGTGCTTGGGGGTTTCGTCGGAGAAATCGGACGTGTGTTCGTGCGTCGGCTGTTCCCATTCGTATAGCTCGTTGTATTTCAGCTTCAGGAGCAGCGACGCGAACGCCTCGGCGTTGGCGTACTCCACGGCGGCGCGGTCGGCGTTGGTTTCTTCAATGATCGAAATGGCGTACAGATAAAGACCGTGCTCAAAGGCGTAGCGTGCAGTGGGATAGAGGAACAGCGTTTCGCACAGCCTGCTCAGGAAATAGTGCGTTGCGTCGCCGCTGAGCCACGCGACATACGATTCCAGCTTTTTCTGTTGCGGCGTCTTGTTGACCGCGTGGCCAAACTCGTGCAGCAGGCAGGCATACAGCTCCTGCTCGGAGAGCAGCTTGAGCAGTGTTGTGCCCAGCATGACGGAATACGCCTTGCCGACGAGGGCAATGCCGGCGTTACAATCGGGGGTGAGCTGAATGTGGATTTCGCCCGCACAGCCCAAGGTATCTCTTGCTTTTTCGGCAAGCGCATACAGCGTCGGATAGTCCTGCGCGCTTACGTAGCCGTTTTGGTCGAAAATTGCCTTCGATCGTGGCAGGCGGATGCGTGCCACGGCGGGCAGGAGGATCAGCACGGATACAAGCGCAAGTGCGATCAGGGAAGTGCCGCCCCATGCGCCTGCGCTCAATGCGCTCAGCGCGCCGAGAACGCCCAGCGCCAGCGCCCACAGATCCGTATTGCGTTGCAGACGCAGAAGCAACTCCTGCTTTTGCGCGGCGGCTTTTTCCGCCTCCTCGCGGTGCGAAAGGAGGAATTTCTGCAGATCGGCGACGGACATCTGCTGATAGGTCTGCCGCTGACGCTTTGCAAGCAGGAAATTGGCGAAAACCGCAAGCGCGACGACGGTAACGCACGCGGCATACAGATACGGCGCGCCGACCCGGCCGAATTTTTCGACGGCACAGCCAAGTCCGAAGAATACGGTCGCGATCGCCATTGCGGACGAAACGGTCAGCATGGCGCGGAAATTCGACTTTTTCTCGGGCGGTGCGGCGTAGGGATTCTGAATTTTTCCGAGCTTTGCGGCTAGGATGAGTGCCGCGCCGAAGGTCAGAATTTCCAGCACGATCATCGCGCCGAAATAGACCCAATCGGTGTCCGTAAAATCCGCGATTTCCCGCCCGCCTGTCAGCGCGACGGCAAGCACCATCCATATGAACATCAGCGTGATCAGAAAAATAATCGCGAGAATGGAGCGGCTTTTCCTCTTTTCCATGAATTTGTGGTCCTTTCCGCTTGATATGTCTATCATAAGGGAAGGGTACGGAAAAGTCAAGAGGGGAGCAATGGCACGTGTCGGTTGCTTATTTCCTGCGGAAACGGGCAAGAAAATCGCACGTCTCCTGCCGACGGGGGTGGTCGAAAATCTGCTCGGGGCTGCCTTCTTCGCAGATCAGCCCGTGGTTCATATAGATGACGCGATTGCTGACATCCTTGGCAAAATCCATTTCGTGCGTCACGACCAGCATGGTCATGCCCTCTTTTGCCAGATTTTGCATGACGGAGAGCACCTCGCCCACCATTTCGGGGTCAAGTGCGGAAGTTGGCTCGTCAAACAGCAGCACTTCCGGCTCCATGGCCAAGGCTCTGGCGATGGCGACGCGCTGCTTCTGCCCGCCGGAGAGCTGCCGGGGCAGGGCGTTGATATACGGTGCCATGCCAACCTTTTCCAGATAGGTCATGGCGCTTTGCTTGGCCTGCGCCTTGGAGCACTTGCGCACTTCGGTCAGGCCGATCGTGCAGTTTTCCAGCACGGTCATATTGTTGAACAGGTTGAAAGACTGGAACACCATGCCCACTTTTTCCCGATATTGCGGCACGTTGACCTTACCGCCGACGACGTTGTCGCCGTGGAACAAGACCTGTCCCGAGGTGGGCGTTTCCAGCAGATTGATGCAGCGCAGCAGGGTGGATTTTCCGGAGCCGGATGCCCCCAGAACGGAGATCACGTCCCCCTTTTCCACGGAAAAGGATACATCCTCGAGCACCACGTGGCTGCCGAACGCTTTGCTCAAATGCCGCACTTCCAAAATGACGTCGGACATATCACGGTTCCTCCTTGTATTCTCGGCTGTGCTCGCGGAAAGCCTTCTTATCCGGGTGGGAATAGGTTCCCGCGGCCATGACGAGCCGGTCTTCCTGCACCAGCTCGTAATTGGCACTGCCCGCCATCTTTTTCTCCGTCAGCCGAAGCAAAACGGAGGCGGCGAGCGTCAGCACCAGATAGCCGACCATTTCGATGGCGGCGGAGGGGAAATAGAGGTAGGTGGAGCCGGTGACGCTTTTGTAAATGGCGAAGAAATCCGTAAAGCCGATGATGCTCATCACGGAAGTGTCTTTGATGTTGATGATCAGATTGTTGCCGATCTGCGGCAGAATGTTGCGCAGAGTCTGCGGCAGGATCACGTGACGCATGGTTTGCCAATGGGTCATGCCGATGGCCTTCGCGCCCTCGCTCTGGCCGGGGTCGATGGAAAGAATGCCGCCACGGACGGACTCTGCCATATATGCGCCGGTGTTGACGGACACGACCACGAACGCACACAGCCAGACGCTGTCAAAGCGCAGTGCCTGATTGCTGAAATAGGGCAGGCCGTAGTAAATCACGACGGCTTGCAGGATCATGGGCGTGCCGCGGAAAACCTCGACGTAAATGCGGTTCAAAATGCGTATCAGCCTCAAAACGAAGCGTTTGGGCAGCGGGTCGGCGTGGGTATAGGGGATGGTATTGAGTATGCCGCACAGCAGACCGATGATGCAGCCTACCGCGGTGCAGAGTGTGGCAAGGCTCAGCGTATTTCCGATGCCGCTGAGAAAAAGCCCCGCATAATCCTGCCACAGGCGGGCAATGTCCCGCAGCAGCTTTTCAAATGCATTCATAAGCAGCTCCCGTCACGCTTTTTACGCGCCGATGGGCTGAATTTTGACGGCTTCTGCCATCAGTGCGTCAAAATCGGCGGCCGTCATGGGGGAGAGCACCTTATTCATGGCATCCAGCAGTTCGGTGTTGCCCTTGCGGATGGAGATGCCGATGTTGATCTCCTCGTCGGAAACGTCAAAGGTGTCATTTTCGGCGAAGGTCAGAATCTTCATGTCGGGGTAGACGATCACGGCACCCTGCGCGGTGGGCATATCGGTGCAGACAAAGTCCACGACACCGCTTTCCAGTGCCATCAGCATATCACCGGAGCTGTCCTGCGCGCTCTTGATGGTAACGTTCTTGAGCTGCGGCAGACAGGAATTATACCAGATGGTACTGCGCTGGGAGGTGCAACTGCCGGAAAGCCGGGAGATGCCGGTGACATTGGCAAGGGGAGAGTCGGCCTTTACAAGGCAGACGATGGACGCATAGAGATACGGGCCTGCAAAATCGACCTGCTGGGCACGCTCGGCGGTCATGGATTGGCCGGCGATGGCGCAGTCGATCTCGCCGCTCTGGACGGCGGGAATGAGGGAGTCCCAATCCAGCTTTCGGATCTCCAGTTGCCAGCCGTTGGCTTCGCAGATGCGCTTTGCCGTCATGACGTCGTAGCCGTTGGCGTAGGAGCCGGGGACGTTGGAAATGGGGACGGCGCCGTTGGCATCGTCGGATTGCATCCAGTTATAGGGGGCGTAGGCGCATTCCATGCCTACGGTGAGTACGCCGTCCTCCACACCGGAGGCGGTGTTTGCCGAGCACGCGTACAGCGGCAGCAGCGAAACGAGTACCAAGACGATTGCGATGATTCTTTTCATGATGTGATTCCTTCCTTTTTTGAAAAATAAAAATCGGACCGCTTTGTCAAGCGGTCCAATAGCAGTGTGCCGATTCTCAAAAAAGAAAAGAAGGGGTGCAACAGCCGTCGATAGCGCTCCACAAAAACATTTGTGACAGTCCGGCAGATGTTCTCTGACGAACCAGCGGCGACGGCACAGGCGGCCGACGGCGCTTCGGCGAAATTCCCTTTCCCCGGACGGTTGCCTGACCGTAAAACCCGGGTACTGATGAAGTTCGCACCTCTATCAAGCGATTCAATTCCCGCTTATCCTAGCACGTGTGGCGGGATTTGTCAATCCCTGATGGGCGTTCTTGTGTGCACAATCGGCGGATATGCCAAAAACGGAGAAAATGCGCGGATTCTTTTGGAGGAAATGCCGATTTTCGCCCGCGAAACGACAAACGCGGAGTCACACCGGCGACTCCGCGTTTGCTTTCGGGGAGAACTTATGATTCGTTCAGGGCGAAAAAGTCCTCGGGATCGACGGGATTTCCGCCGCAACTGACCGAGAAGTGGACGTGGTCGCCCAGCGACGATTCGATCAGTGCCGACGTGCCCACGTAGCCGATGGCCTGCCCCAGTTTCACATCCTGACCGACGGACACCAGCACATCCTCCGCGAGGCTGGAATAGGTGCTGACATAGCCGCCGTCGTGGCGGATGACGACGGTCGTGCCCATGGTTTCGTCGGCGTAGACGGTGTAGACCGTGCCGTCCGCGGCGGCGAGAACCGATGCGCCCGCGTCGGCGGCGAAGTCCATGCCGTTGTGCGTGCGCCAGTCACGGGTGGTCGGGTTGTAGCACAGGCAGTCCATGGCATAATCCATGATGACCTTGCCGTCGACGGGCTTGCCGGTGCGCCATTTTTTCGCGGTGGGCGCAGTCGTGGGGTCGTCTTTCGGTGCGACGGAACTGCCGTCGTTCGGATTCAGAGCGTCCACGGTGGAATCGGGCTGCTCGAGAGAGGGCATGCGCGTGTTCTGGTAGTACAGATAGCCGGAGACCCCGATTGCGACCGCGCACAGGATCAGGGCTATGTAGTAGCCCTTGCCGGCCAGCTTTTCGCTGAAGAATTTCTTGAATTTGCCGTTTTGATTGTTGCTCATGTGATTAGCACCTCCGAACAGCAGTATTGCCATATATTCGGAGAATAAACCGTTTTCCGGAATTTTTTCAAAATTTTTCCGCCTTGGAGAAAAAAGACGGCGCATCCGCATGAAAAAATCCCCGCGGCATCGGAAAAAGCATTGACATTCCGAAAAAATCGGATATAGTTATACTTGTCAAATTCTGACGAAACATTCAAAAAGAAACGGGGGAGGATAATGTCTAAGGAACTCATCAGGCTCCGGGATCTGACCATGGAGTTCGACGGGGAGCGTATACTTGACGGAATCAATCTTTATATCAACGACCATGAATTTTTAACTCTGCTCGGCCCTTCCGGCTGCGGCAAAACAACAACGCTGCGAATCATCGGCGGTTTTCTGACCGCAACGAGCGGCGTGGTCACGTTTGATGGAAAGCAAATCAATGATGTTCCGCCTTATGAGCGCCAGATCAACACCGTCTTTCAGCGTTATGCGCTGTTTCCGCACCTGAACGTGTTCGACAATATCGCGTTCGGCCTGCGGGTGGCGAAACTTCCGAAAGAGGAAGTCAATGCGCGTGTCAACAGGATGCTTGAGATCGTCAGCCTGAAAGGCTACGGCCATCGCCGCATCCATGCGCTTTCCGGCGGTCAGCAGCAGCGCGTGGCCATTGCCCGCGCACTGGTCAACGAACCGAAAGTTCTGCTGCTGGACGAACCGCTCGGCGCGCTCGACCTGCGCCTGCGCAAGGATATGCAGAACGAGCTCAAGCGCATCCAGCGGGAAACGGGCATCACCTTCATTTACGTGACGCACGATCAGGAAGAAGCGTTGTCTATGTCCGACACGGTCGTCGTGATGGACAAAGGCCGCATTCAGCAGATCGGAAGACCCGAGGATATTTATAATGAGCCGAAGAACGCCTTCGTGGCGGATTTCATCGGCGAGAGCAACATTCTCGACGGCGTGATGCTGTCGGATTACAAGGTGCGCTTCTTCGGACGCACGTTCGACTGCGTGGACAAAGGCTTTGAGCCGAACGAGCCGGTCGACGTGGTCATTCGCCCGGAGGATATCGACATCGTCGACCCGAAACAGGGTCACCTCGTCGGCACCGTGACCAATATCACGTTCAAGGGATTGAATTATGATATTATCGTGGAGTTTAAGGGCTTCAAGTGGCTTATCCAGACCACGGACTATTGCGCCGTCGGCTCCACCATCGGCATCCGTCTGAACCCGGAGGATATTCACATCATGCATAAGAGTGAATATTCCGGTATGTTTGGCGACTACAGCTCTTACTCCGCCGAGTATGACGAGCTGACGGAGGATGTGCCCGATGAGGAAGAATAGATCGGTACTGCTGAGCGTGCCGTACATCGCGTGGATGGTGCTGTTCACCCTGATCCCCTTGGGCGTCGTGGGCTACTATGCACTGACCGACCCCGATACCGGCGCATTCACATGGGACAATATGGCGCAACTGGGCACCTATCTGCCGGTTTTCGGACGCTCCATTGCCTATTCGGTGGTGTCGGCGCTGCTGTGCCTGCTTTTGGGCTATCCCGTGGCCTACTTCATCGCCCATCGCGGCGAGCTGGCGCAGAAGCTGCTGTATATGCTCGTCATGCTGCCGATGTGCATGAGCTTTTTGCTGCGCACGCTGGCATGGGTCGGACTTTTGCAGGATACCGGCATCATCAACACCTTTCTTGAGCACATCGGCATCGGGAAAATTTCGCTGATCCGTCATCCGGGTGCGGTGGTGCTGGGTATGGTGTATAACTACCTGCCGTACATGATTTTGCCGCTGTATGCCGTGATCGTCAAAATCGACGGTCGGCTGATCGAGGCGGCGGAAGATCTGGGCTGTACCCCGACGCAGACGTTTTTGAAAGTCATGCTGCCGCTGTCCATGCCCGGAATCGTTACCGGCGTGACGACCGTGTTCGTCCCGGCGGTTTCCACGTTTTACATTTCCCAGAAGCTGGGCGGCACGGAAATGCTGATCGGTGACGTGATCGAGCGTCTGTTCAAGCAGGGCGACAATGCCAACCTCGGCGCGGCGCTGAGCTTGATTCTGATGGCGCTGGTATTTTTGTGCACGGGCATCATGAACCGCCTGACCGGCGCGGACGGAGAGGATGTGGTGATCGCATGAAAAAGACGAATCGCATTTTCACCATCCTTATTTTCGTGTTCCTCTACGCGCCCATGCTGGTGCTGATCGTCGGCTCGTTCAACGAAGGCAGCAGCCTGTCACGTTTCGACGGTTTCACCTTTGAACAGTACGCGGAGCTCTTTCGCGACGGTGACCTGCTGAAACTGCTGGGCAACTCCTTGCTCCTGTCCGTTCTGGCCAGCGCGATCGCGACCGTGTTCGGCACGGTGGCGGCCGTGGGTATTTGCCGCCTCAAGCCAAGTATGCAGCGACTGACCATGCAGGTGACCAACATCCCCATGACCAACCCCGATATCGTCACGGGCATTTCGCTGTCGCTGCTGTTCGTGTTCGTCGGGACGAAAATGCTCGGCAAGAAAGAAAGCCTGACGTTCTGGACGCTTCTGATCGCGCACATCACGTTCAACCTGCCTTACGTTATTCTGAATGTAATGCCCAAGCTCAAGCAGATGGACAATTCGCTCGTCGAAGCGGCTATGGATCTGGGCTGCACGCCGTTGCAATCGTTTTTCAAGGTGACGCTGCACGAGATCATGCCCGGCGTGGTGGCGGGTGCGATCATGGCCTTTACCATGAGTCTGGACGATTTCGTCATCAGCTACTTCGTTTCCGGCACGGATTTCATCACCCTGCCCGTGGAAATTTACAGCTACACGAAAAAGCCCATCCCGCCGAAGATCTACGCGATGTTTACGTTGCTGTTTTTGATGATTCTGGCGCTGATGGTGACGATGAATCTGCTACAGTACCGCGCGGATCGCAAGAAAGTGCAGGTGAGCAAATGAAAAAACTGCTTGTGCTCGTGCTTGCGTGCCTGATGCTGTGCGCCTGCGCGCCGGAGGAAGGCGGAAGCGGCGCGGCGAACGGAAAAATCACCCTGAACGTCTACAACTGGGGGCAGTACATTGCCGACGGTTCGGACGGTTCGATGGACATCATCGCCGCGTTTGAGAAAAAATACCCCAACATCCACGTCAACTACACGACGTTTGAATCCAACGAGGTCATGTACACGAAAATCGCCACCGGCGGTATCACCGTCGACCTGATTTTCCCGTCGGACTATATGGTCGCGCGTATGCGCAAAGAGGGATTGCTGCAGGAACTGAATTTCGACAACATTCCCAATTATCAATACGTGGATGACACCTTCAAAGGCTTGGCATACGACCCCGAAAACCGCTATTCCGTGCCGTACACATGGGGCACGGTCGGTATCATATATAATAAGGAGTATGTCGACGAGAAAGACCTGACGGGCTGGGATCTGCTCTGGAACGAAAAATACGCCGGGAAAATCCTCATGTTCGACAATTCGCGTGACGCGATGGCCATTGCACAGTACAAACTCGGCTACGATGTCAACACGCAGGACGAGGCCGAGCTTCGCGCCTGCGCCGCGGCACTGGCCGAACAGGCACCGCTCGTGCAGCAGTACGTGATGGATCAGGTGTACGACCTGATGGAGCTTGGCGAGGCGTGGATCGCGCCGTATTACGCGGGCGACTACCTGCAAATGACGGAGGTCAACGAAAATCTGGGCTTCCTGTTCCCGCAGGAGGGCTACAACCTTTTCACCGATGCCATGTGCATCCCGACCTGCGCCGCGCAGAAAGAGGCTGCGGAGCTGTTCATCAATTTCCTGTGCGACCCCGAGATCTCCGGCGCGAACATGGATTGGGTCTGCTACGGCACGCCCATCTCCGCGGCCAGAGATTACCTTGACCCCGATGTCGCCAACGACCCGACGGCGTATCCCAACGCGGAAATTCTGGAGCGCGGCACGTCGTTTGAATACCTGCCCTCCGAAATCACGCGCTTCGTCGAATCGCTGTTTCTGGAAGTGCGCATCGGCTGAAAAAATTCTCGCTGCAGCGGAGAAGCCTCAAAAATGCATCGGAAAAATTACAAATTGTAACTTTCGTCTGCGAAAATTTCCGAAAAATTCCAAAGAATTGTTGAATACTTCCAAAGATAGCAAACTCTCCTATGGAAATTTTGTAAGATGTAACCAAGAAAAGCTACAGTTTATGTAACCCGGTTGATTTTTAAAAGGCGCCTTTGTATAATATTTGCGTACAGTATGGACGGCTGAAAGTAGCTCCGCGCTGTGCAACCGTCCGCATTCTTTCCTCGCAAGAGGGAAGACCCACCCCGGGCATTGGTGGTAATGCCACAAGAAATATATCATTTTAAGGAAGGGAAGACATTATGACTAAGAAGATTCTGGCAATGTTCTTGGCTCTGATGATGGTCGTCTCTCTTCTGGCTACCTCTGTGTACGCCGAAGAAGCCGAAGCATGGTGCCCCGTCGAAGACGGTGGTGCTCATTACCACATCTACACCGAGAACGAGAAAAACTGCGAAGTCTATGACGAAACTGCCGAAAACGAGTTCTATCGTCCGGTAGTCGTCGAAGCAACCTGCACCAAGGAAGGCTATACGCTGCTGACCTGTAAGGGTTGTAACAAGCGCTTTGCGGTTAATCCGACCGACAAGAAGGCTCACAATGCTGTTCTGGTAGAGGAAGGCAAGCTCGCCACCTGTACCGAAGAAGGCTACGTGGCCGGTTCCAAAGTTTGCGCCGACTGCGGCGCGCTGCTCGAGGGCGGCAGAATTGATCCTCTGGGTCACGATTGGCACGCCACCAACAGCGTGGACTGCGAATCCGAGACCGGTAAGATCATTCAGGCTTGCTCCCGCTGCGACGCTACGCAGGAAGCTGATCCTGCCGGCGAGCACGACTGGACTTGGACTCTGATCCAAGAAGCCACCGCTACTGCCAACGGCAAGGCCAACGGCCACTGCAGCATCTGCGGCAAGGACATTGAAATCGTTGTTTACTACAACCACGAGTGCGCCGACGAGCTGTACAAGATCGACGAAGTCCCCGCCAGCTGCACCGGCGAAGGCAAGAAAGCTCACTATGCTTGTGCCGTTTGCAACAAGCTGTACTGGGATGAGGCTGCATCTTCCGCGATCGCGAACGCGAACGATCTGAAGATCGCCGCTCACGGCCATGATCCTTACAGAACGGATCTCAACTGCGCCAACAACGGCGAGCAGGTCTACTGCAAGTACTGCCACGAAGCATACACCTACAATCAGGAGCACGCTTGGGACGCCGGTGAAATCACCACCGAGCCGACCTGCACCGAGAAGGGCGTAAAGACCTTCACCTGCTCCGTCTGTGAAGCAACCAAGACTTCCGATGTGCGCGCCAACGGCCACACTTGGGATGCCGGTGAAATCACCACCGAGCCGACCTGCACCGAGAAGGGCGCAAAGACCTTCACCTGCACCGTCTGCGAAGCAACCAAGGAAGAAGAAGTCGACGCCCTCGGCCACGATTGGGACGCTCCCGCTTCCTGCGTACATACCGCGGTTTGTAATAGCTGCGGCGAAGAAGTCGAAGGCGATCACAACTGGGTTCTCAATCCCGCTCTGTCCACTGCACCCGAGTGCTTGAACAACGGCCTGAACTACTACGGCTGCGCAACCTGCGGCGGCCACTACACCGAGCCCGTTGAGGCTGTCGGCCACCTGCCCTACACCGTGAAGGTTCCCGCAACCTGCATCTCCAAGGGCTACGAGTACACCATCTGCCTGCGTGACTGCTGCGTCAACAGCGGCAACACCACCAAGGGCTGGATGGACGATCTGACCCGTTACGACCTGAACAACTTCATGTTCCTGTCTATGAACATCGAAGGCGTTCCGCACTATTTCAACGGTAAGCTGAGCGGATATTATCTGGGTGCCACGACGAACGTCGCCGAGGCTGTTCAGGTCTATCTGGAAGGCGCTTACAAGCTGGTTTACGAGGGCGATAGACTCGTCAACGCGAAGACCGGTTACTATCTGTACTTCTTCGATGCCAATGGCGTCAAGACCTACATCACGATCGTGAAGAGCGGAAGCTACTTCAATCCCAAGCTTACGACGAGCGAGCCCGAGATCCTCTTTAACTGGAATACGACCTACGATGTTTGGTCGGCTGAGGTTAGCGGAACGGAATGCTACCTTGGCACATATAAGAAGAGCGATGGATACATCCGTCCGACCTTTGGCGGTAGCGCAATCACCTACCTCGCCGGAAGCGGACAGTACCCCTCCGCGCTGGCTCCCGCCGGTGTTGACGCCGACGGCGGTGTCTACCTGCTGGGCGAAGTCACCCTGCACAACGGTGTTGACGAAAATCAGCACCCCAGCTATGTTGTTTCTCTGGATGATGCCGAGTGCACTCTGTCCGGCCGTCTGCAGATCTGCTGCACCAAGTGCGCACACAAGGTCGTGGACGAAGTCCTCGATCCGCTCGGCCATACCCCCGGCGAGCCGTACTACGATGCCGCCGATCCCAACTGTGTCGCCCTGACTTGCACGCAGAACGGCGTGTTCAAGCAGGTCTGCACCGTTTGCGGCCATGTCCTGCCCTACGTCGCTGTCGAGACGAGAGGCCACAATGAGGTCGAAGACGAGGCACAGTACGTCGCTCCGACCTGCCAGATGCCCGGTAAGCGCGTCTACATCTGCAAGAACTGCCAGTGCGGCGATGCTTGCGCTTGCGCTTACGTAAGAGAAGAGCCCATCGCTGCCAGCGAGGAATACCACGACTGGGGCACGCCGGTTGTCAACCTCGGCTCTCACACCAACCACAATGTCTCCGCCGTGTGGACTTGCTCCATCTGCAACGAGCAGAAGAACGCAACCGAAATCGAGCAGGCAGACGGTTCTGTCCTGAAACACTGGCAGTACTGCGACTACGTCTTCGAAGACCTCGACGCTGCTCAGGCTCAGCACAACGACCACATCGGTGCCGAGTCGATCGGTGTTAAGGAAAACGGCTCCTGCGTTAAGGACGCTGTCCTCATCTACCACTGCTCCGAGTGCGACAAGGACGTTTGGGTCAAGGCTGAGTATGATAGCGAGGGACATCCCTACCGCGAGCACCTGTGGGCATTCGCTCAGGGCGGCGGCTACTACTTCACCCTCACCGAGATGAACGATTGGGATGAGATGGTCTGGGATGCTCCGATCGACGGGAAAGTCTCCTTCATCTTCACGGAAGTCGTCGATGGTGAAATCGTGATCGTTGATCCTACCACGTTGGACATTATGTTCTCCGACTGGTTCGGCATTTTCGAGAACGTATCCGGTGATGTGATTGCAACCGATGTTCTCACGATGGATGCAGAAGCCGGAATGAGCTACTCCTTCGTGTGGGATATCCCCGGACACTATGACCTGACGCTGAACGTTGCTTACGAAATCAACGACGAGATCGCTCTGCTCATCCCCGCGACCTGCATGGGCGACGGCTACCAGTATGTCGGCGGCTGCACGCGCCCCGGCTGCGAACTGTACAATGAGAACGCAGGTTCCTTCACCGTCCTGCCTCAGCTCGACCACGAGGAGAATCACGACGATTGCTTCGTTCCGAACAATGCTTGCCCCGGTTCCGCCGGCCTGATCGCAGGCGACTGGTACTACGAGAGCTGCAAGTACTGCGGTGAGAAGCACTACCACGAGGGTGCCGGTGTCATCGCCGGCGGCGACGGCCCGATCTGCACCGACTACAAGTACAACATCTACAAGTGCTACTGCGGCGAAATCCACGCCCTGTACTTCTATGGCAAATACGGCCACAAGACCCACAAGGTCAACGTGGTTGAACCCACCTGCACGACCGAAGGTTCCTACGATCTGTTCTGCGACCTGTGCGGCGAGATCGTCGGCAACGGTACGATCGACAAGCTGCCTCACCTGACTTGGGAAGGCAAGATCATCGACAACAACTGCTCCGAAGATGGCGGCGACCGTCACTGCAACGAGTGCGATCAGGATGTTACCGTCCACGATTGGGCATATCAGGGTCACTTCGATGCGACCTGCACCGAGAAGGGCTACAATTACTTCCTCTGCACCAGATGCAACGCGGAAGACTTCGCTTGGCTCGACGACGAGCCCGCAATCGGCCACGACTTCACCATCGATGGCGAACAGCCCAACTATGTCGACTATGTCGCGCCTACTTACGAGGCTCCCGGCAAGGCTGTTGTCGAGTGCAAGCACTGCGGTTGGCAGATTGAGCAGCCCCTCGCTCAGCTCTCCGGCGGCAAGCTCACGCTCGATGCGGAAGAGTACACCTACGGCTCCAGAATCACGCTGATCGTCAGCCTGTCCAACGTTGAGGCTTCCATCAACGCTTGGGGCGCAGAAGTTTACTTCGACCGCGATCTGGTCACCTTCGTTGGCTACAACGGTCTGGGTGAAGACTTCTTCGTCAATGCTACCGACCCCGCAAAGGTCGCAGATGGCCACCCGCTGCTCATCTCCGGTGTTGTTCCCGGCGACGAGGAAGCTCAGGTTGGCGAGACCGATCTGATCGAACTCGAGTTCATCGTTAACAAGAACATTGATGCTGTTGTTGCCTTCGGTGTCTCCGACATCATCGGTATCGATAACAATGACGAACTGGTTGATCTGGGCAACACCAGCACTCCGAACGCCTATGCGAACGTCGCTATTCTGGGCGATGCCAACCACAGCGGTTCCGTCAACTACCTCGATAGCAGCGTTAACCTGATGTTCGACCTGAATGCCGGCCTGAAGATGATCTACGCAGAAGAGTACTGCGCAGCATTCGATCTGGACTACAACGGCATCATCGACGCCAACGACCTGATCATTGCTTACAACCTGTACCTCGGAAGCATTGATGCCGACGATGTCCTGCTGAGCAATGTGTCCGAAGCGGAAGCTGAGCTGCTGGGCTTCAAGAAGTACCACTGCGATCATAAGGATTGCGGCTACACCAGCGACGAGCCTTTCGCCAACTGCCCCGTGTGCAGAACTCCTCAGGAACTGCACTAAGAGAGGAGCGAAACAATGAAGAACAACAAGCTTATTAGCGTTCTGATTGCCTTGCTTGTCTGTTTGACCGTGGTTGTTTCTGCGTCTGCTACAGAGCCCGAGGAAATTAAGACCATAGCTTTCTCGCTCAATTCCGCCTCCGTTGTGTCCGATATCGACGCTGCGGTTGTCAAGACGAACGAGGAACTCACGATCGAAGTCAAAATCGACGAAAACCCCGGCATCCTTGCTGCGATCATTCGTATCAGATATGACCCGGAAAAGCTGGAGCTGAAGAGCGTTACTTCCCTCAACAGCATCATCGCTGAGAGCAAAGAGAGCAAGCCCGGTAAACTCGTGATCGACTATGGTAATTTGGGTAGCTCGATTACGGACGCTGCGTATCCTACGACGAATCTGACCGGTGTCGTCTTGAACATTAAGTTCAAGGCGATCGCCGAGGCGGACGTCGCCGATGCCGTGTCCCTGATAGCAGACAGCGTTGTTACCAGAAATGAGAACAAGGCAGTTGTGATGCTCCCCGGTGCGGAAGCCAAAATCAACCTCCACGTTGTCGGCAACGACCATGACCACGCAAACTACGAGACCATCGAAAAGGGCAACGCCGTTGCTCCCGACTGCGTAAACCCCGGCAAGCACACCGATCTGTTGTGTGCACACTGCGGCGAAGTCGCGCAGGAAGGTGCGGCCATTGCCCCGAACGGTCACGGTGAAACCAAGATCAAGGACGCCAAGGATGCAACTTGCGTCGCTGACGGTTACACCGGCGACACCTACTGCACCTCTTGCGGCGAGAAGATCGCCGACGGCGAAGCCATCCCTGCCCTTGGCCATACCGAGATCGAAGTGAAGGACGCCGTTGAAGCGACCTGCACCGAAGCCGGCTACACGGGCGACACCTACTGCAAAGTCTGCGGCGAGAAGATCGCTGAAGGCGAAGCAATCAAAGCCCTCGGCCATACCTACGTGGACGAAGTGATCGCGCCCACCTGCGGCGACGAAGGCTACACGAAGCACACCTGCTCTGTCTGCGAATACGTCAAGAAGGATGCCGTAACGGATCCCACCGGCGAGCACACTTGGGGTGAGTGGGCAACCACGAAAGAACCCACCTGTGGCGAAGACGGCGAGCAGAAGCGCGAGTGCACCGTCTGCGACGCTTACGAAGAGAAACTTGTCGAGCGTACCGGCGCACACGAATGGGATGAGGCGAATGCCGAAATCACCAAAGCTCCTACCTGCAGCGAGAACGGCGAGCAGAAACTCAAGTGCAAGAACTGCAACTTCGAGAAAGTAGACTCCAACGTTCCGCCCACGGGCGAGCACAATTGGGGCGAATGGTCGACCACCAAGGAAGCCACCGTCGAAGCGGAGGGCGAACAGGCCCGTTCCTGCTCCGTCTGCGGCGAGAAGGAAACCAAAGCCATCGAAAAGCTGCCCGAGCCCTCGGATAACACCGTCGTTATCGTCGTTGTCATCGTTGTGACTCTGCTGGCTGCTGCCGGTGTTGCAACCTACTTCGTTCTGAAGAACAAGAAGGCTAAATAATCCCTTCCATTACCACAAAAGATACGGTGCGCCTCGGCGCACCGTATCGTCTTTTTTCGGCCGGTTCGAACGCAGGGGGGACATGCCGAAAAAATGAAAATTCAGACGAAAATGACGCGATATTTTTTGAAATTCGCTTGCATATTTGCGCCGCGTATGATATGATATAGTCACTTTCTGTCGGTAGGGGCAGTGCGCCCTTTTTCCGAGAATGAAATAGATGCGCAATGCGCACCAGCAAACAGGAGGATCACAATGAAAACAGGTATGAACGCGCTTAAACGTTGTCTGGCTGTTGCACTTGCCCTTATTCTCGTATGCGGCAATTTCAGCGGTCTGGCACACCATGTCAGCGCGGCCGGCGGCACGACGAAGGACTATGCCCAACTCGTTGCCGAGAATTATGCGGCATTGTCTCAGGCGGAGAAAAATCTCCTGCTGTCGGGCTTGCTGCAGGCCGATGAGCTGACCTATACGGCTCCGTCCGATGGGGACGATCTCGTTTCCGTCGATTCGGACAGCAAGACCATTACGGTTAAATCCTACAAAGACGCACAGAACAATCTGTGGGAAATCGCCCTCGTGGAGATCTGGAACGGCGAAAGCGCCGTCGAGACCGTCACGCTCGGCGCGGATGGCAAGGGTACCTATACATACGGCGGGAAGGCATTTTCCGTCCGCGTGAAGTATGCCCTGAAAGCTGCGGTTCCTGCCGATACGCAGTGGGCACTGCTCAACGCCGGCCAGCACATCAAGGGCGGCTTGGAGAACCTCAAAACCGCGTATAGCATGAATGCGAACTACGGCGTGATCGCCGAGGCAGTGCCGACACTGGTCGAACTGGCAGACGGCAAGACCTATTCTAACGGCTATTCGGCAACCTTGCAGTTCACGAACGTAGACACCCGCAACGCGATCTACGCCCTGCAGGATCAGATCACGACAAACGGCAAGCTCAACATCGTGAGCCTGATGGGGCAGTATGATGCCGCTGCATCCAAGGCACAGTTCCTGATCGAGCATGGCGAGGAGACTTTCAATGCCATGTGCGAGCTTTACAATACTTTGAGCCTGATCAAGGCAGATGAGCTGTATGGCGGACTGAACTTGGTCGCCTCCATTATGGGCGACACCGCGCTGATCACTGCGTGGAATGCCTACAAGGCCGTTTCCGACAGCATTCTGACTGCACTTGAGCCCATTGCCGCCGAATCGGCATGGCCGGTGCTGAACAATGCCGCCGTTCCCGCGAGCGTGTCCGCCGTGGACGGTGCAAGACTCGACACCCTCGTTGCAGCACTCGGCGAGAGCGTCGGCGTTGCGCAGAGCGCGCTGAAAGACGAGCTGACCGTTGCCGAGCAGAGCGTGCAGTGCAACATGAGCATGTACGACGTGAATGTCAAGCTCGTGCTCAAGACGGTGCAGGGCAATGTCATTCAGCTTTCCAACGAAGCAAGCAAGAAGCTGACGCTTGCCGCGGGCGCATCCGCTGCGGACATCCGCGCTGCGCTGGCTGCTTCCGACTTTGAGGCCGATACGCTGGCGACGTGGAGCAAGTATGCCGCCGCACACTTTGTGCGTGCGGAGTCCGACCTCCCGAGCAGCCTGAACGCGGACGCGACCTATACGATCACTTATTCGCCCAAGGAATATACCGTTTCTTACGATTACGCGCCCGAGGGAAAACTGCCCTACGGCTATCGTCTGACGCTGGAGAACCACAGCGATGCGGCCAAGGCGTACGACTATTTGGTCAACGGTGCGAAGCACGCACAGGGTGAGATCATCACCATTCTGGGCGACACGACCATCACCCGTACCGAGGGCAAGGCGTACAGACAGAATAACCTCTACGCCATCATTGCCGACAATTACGCCAACGATCTGCTGGCCGAGATCCTAAAATCCGGCGCGCTCAACGATGACGTGCTCATTTCCGTGCGTCAGCCCGATGCCGCCGATGCCGAGAGCCTCGTCAGACTGGAAGACGGCAACCTGATCGCCGAGCCGCAGTACGCGTCTTCCTATGCCGGACTGTATTGGGTTCCCTACAGCTACGGCGATAACGGCAACGAAAACCTGTTTGGCGGTACGTACACCGTCGCGTGGCCGAAAAACTCCGTTAAGGTGATCTACAAGCTGGTTCTGGACAACTACACCGCCGCACAGGTGCAGGAGATCCTGAACAAGGCGGCCGCGCTGAAAGCGCAGGCCGGCACCATCGCCGAAACGCTGGACAAACTTGCCGGCAAATCCACCGAAATGGGTCAGCTCAACAGCACCATGCTCGGCGGCTTGAACGGCGCGATCGCTTCCTCCACGCTCAACAGCAATGCCGACCGTGACGCGCAGTTGAAAGAAATCTTCAAAGCCGCGATCGACACGGTGCTTGCAAGCCATATGTCGGGCAATCAGCTCAAGCTGTACACCATGCTCGAAAGCTACAAGTCCGAGGGCTTGATCTACTTCTACAAGAATGCCGATGCCTTCATCGCCGAAGTCGATGCGATGGTCGAACTGTTCGACGCGCTGACCGACGAAGCGGATAAGGTCGCTGCCCTGCAAGTCCTGCTCGAAGGCGTGGGCAAGCCCGAGTACATCGACAAGATCGATACCCTTGCGACATCGATGAGGGAAGTGCAGAGCGCGCTCTCCAAGCCCAATGCAATGATCGACCTCGACAGCGCGAACCTGAGCGTCCTGCTCGAAAGCCTGCAGAAAGCCGGCGATGTCGGCTATAGCACGCCCGGCGCGCCCTACCTGATGGCGAGCACCCTGACCGCGCTGGACGACGGTGTCGTCGCCGTGCAGGTGAAGCTGGATATCGACGGAACGATCTACACCTTTACCTCCGCCGAGCACGCGCGTGGCGAAAGCCTGAGTGCTGCGGAAGTGCAGGAACTGCTGAACAAAATCAACGCAAAGGCGCAGGAAGTTCTGGGCACGCGTTATAGTTTCTACAATGCCGACGGCCTGGCCAACGTTGAGACGCTGGCATCCGTCACGCTCAACAGCAAGCTCCACACCGTGAACGTTTCGTATGCCGCGAAGCAGTACACCGTGATCGTTGAAGGCGGCGTAACGGCTACCATCGACATCAACAACCCCGTTATCAACCTGCCCGCACATCCCGATGCAGGCTGGGCATACAAGTATCAGGTCTTTGACCGTGTGATCACCGTCGGACAGGAACCGCAGAACATTCGCCTGACCGCGGAGGAACTGGGCAGCATTTCCGGCACGTACACCGTCGCCAGAACGGCCTACAATAAGACCGAGGCCGACAAGCAGGCCAAGCTCGATGCTCTGGTCGCCGCCCTGAAAGCGGCACTGGGCAATGCCAATGTCACGCTCAGCGGCGAAAATCTGTCCGTGAACATCGGCTTCAACAATGTGATGGATTTCGTGCAGACGCTCGTCATGAACGGCGGCTATCAGTACTATGGCCTCGACGGACAGGGATTGGTTTACCTTGAGGACGGCAGCCTGAAGATCTCCATCCAGACGCTGATCGATGCCATCTTCAACGATGACGACTTCACCAGCGACGCGCTCGTCGCGCTCGGACGCAACGGCCACGGCCAGCTCCTGAGCACCGGCTTCCAGCTCGGCGACAGCGCCTCCGATCTGGATCACAACCTGCAGCTCAAGATCAACATCAGCAGCGTGCCCGAGCAGATGGCGACCTTGCTGTCCGCCATGGGCGAAATGAGCAGCTACATGAAGTTCCGCTCCGACAGCGGCGTGCAGAAGATCACCCTGAACCTGCCCGATAAGGTTTACGGTGCATATCTGACGGCTCTGATCGCGACGGGTCACGTGGATCTGTCCAATGTCAACTCGATCGACCAGCAGGTCGCCTTCATGTTCATGTGCGACTATCTCGATGCCGTGATCGGCTCGGATGCCGATATGGTCACGCTGGAAAACACCTTGGCCATGCTCGGGAAAGAACTTTCGATCGAAAAGTACAACAACTACTACAAGATGCTCGCCGACAGCCTGACCTACGAGGCGGCGGCCGACGGCCTGAACCTGAAGCTCAGCTTCGCGGGCGCGAAAGCGGTCGATAAGCTGCTGACGTTCATGGGCGCGGGCAGCTCCTTCGACACCTACAAGGCAATGATCGTCGAGTACGAATCCGGCGCGACGATCGAGATCCCCGCCCGTGCAACGCTGGACAATGTGGACAACAGCTATTGCGCGCTGGTTCTCGACGTGAACGCCGCCGGTGCCACCAATAAGTTCGACTGCATCCGTACCGGAAGCTGGACGGAGCTGAACAACAAGCTGTCGAATCTGGCCGGCTATGCCGTCGTCGTCCTGCTGGACGATGTCGTCGGCGACCTGACCGTTTCCGGCACGACCATGCTCGACCTCAACGGCCACAATGTCAGCGGCAACATCCATTCCACCGGCAATGTGTTCGTTCTGGACTCCTCCATGGATACCTACGGCGCGGGCACGGTCAACGGTGTCAGCGGCAGCATCACCGTGATCGCCGGTAACTACAATACCGACGTATCCGCCTACCTCAGAAACGGCTATTACATGGACGGCAAGACCGTCCGCAACGCCATGTACTACATCGAGTGCGACGCCGACGGCAATGTCTGCTTCGTCGTCAACTCCGATGTCTACAAGAGCGAGAGCGTCAGCGGCTATATCCCCAACGTCAAGACGATGGCACTGGATATGGCGTTCGATCTGGCATTCAACTACGCCACGACCGCCGGCCTGAAAATCAACGGCAACACCGTTTATGATGTCCAATTCAACGACCTGCTGGCTCTGCTGCAGAGCAAGACGAAGAAGGACGATGTCGCCAACATGGTGATCGGTTCCGTGGATATGGTCGGAACATCCGGCGTTGCCAACGACATCATCGCCGACCTGCTCAACTTCGAGCGCCTCTATCAGGCACTGAAGAACGGCACCACCCTTGCCGATTACGACGTGACGGTCGCACCTTGGCAGGTTGCCGTGGAGCGCACGAGCGAGGATTACCTGACGCTGAGCATTCTGGCCAACCACGCGCTGCAGAAGAACTTCGGCCTCAGCATCAAGGTTGAGGGCGACAGCGCCGCATACGTGATGAATCTGGCCAAGGAGCTGGCGCAGATCGTCGACGACGAAACCAACGTGAACGTCGATATCAAGCAGCCCACCTATACCGACGGCATCGTCGGTATCAACGGCAATGCATCTGCCAACCTCTCCGCGAATATGAGCGTCAACCCCGACTATGCGAAGGCGCTGAGCATCATCTTGGCCTATGGCAACAGCAGCAAGGCTTCCGCCGTTGCGGCTGCACTGGCTGCGGATGATATGGACGCACTCAAGACGGTCGTCGACAATACGAGCGTCGCCGAGCTGTTCGCCGCACTCAAGGCATTGAGCACGGGCGTTGATCTCAACGCAATGGCAAGCGCGATCGGTGTCGACGCAAGCGTCGATCTGACCTCCGTTGCCGCACTGGAAAAGGTTTACCACCTGTCGCTGGTCGCTGCGGGCAAGGTGCTTGAGCAGCTTGCCATCACCGGCACGGCATCCACCTTCGGCGGCCTCTATCAGAGCGCGAACGGCTACTATGTGCTCAGCAAGTCCGACATCTTCCGTGACGGCGAACTCAGCGCCGCCGGTATCACCGCGCAGTATAATCTGGGCATCAAGGACATCGGCCTGAAGCTGAAGCTGTTCGGCGCCGTCGCACACGAGCACGACTACACGCCCAGCGTGACCGCTCCGACCTGCACCGAGCAGGGTTACACGACCTATACCTGCGCCTGCGGCGACAGCTACAAAGCCAACTATCTGCCCGCTACCGGCCACCTCAACACCGTGACCGTCAACGCCAAGGCACCGACCTGTACCGGAGCCGGCTACACGGGCGACATCTACTGTAACGATTGTAACAGCACCGTTGCCTCCGGCAGCCCCATCGCTGCTACCGGCCACCTCAACACCGTGACCGTCAACGCCAAGGCACCGACCTGTACCGGAGCCGGCTACACGGGCGACATCTACTGTAACGATTGTAACAGCACCGTTGCCTCCGGCAGCCCCATCGCTGCTACCGGCCACCTCAACACCGTGACCGTCAACGCCAAGGCACCGACCTGTACCGGAGCCGGCTACACGGGCGACACCTACTGTAACGATTGCAAGAGCATCGTTGCGACCGGCAGCAAGATTAACAAGATCCCGCACAACTATGCCGCCGTCGTGACCGCCCCGACCTGCACGGAAAAGGGCTACACGACCTACACCTGCGCTTGCGGCGCAAGCTATGTCAGCAACTATGTTCCTGCCAACGGCCACAGCTATACGGTCAGCACGATTGCTCCGACCTGTACCGAAAACGGCTACGATCTCCATGTCTGCGACGATTGCGAAATGATGTATCGTGATAACATTGCGCTCGCAACCGGGCACGTCGACGAGAACGAGGACAACATCTGCGATGTCTGTGACGAGCCGATCGGCGAACAGTGCGCACACGAGTACGAACTGGTCGACAGCAAGGACGCAACCTGCACCGAGAACGGCTACCGGAAATACGCATGTAAGCACTGCGGCGACAGCTACACGGTTGACGAGGAAGCGACCGGCCACAACTATGTTGCCGACGTGACCGCTCCGACCTGCTCCGCACAGGGCTACACGATCTACACCTGCGCCTGCGGCGACACGTACAAAGCAGACTACACGGATATGGTCGCCCACAACTGGGAAGATGCGACCTGCACCACGGCGAAGACCTGCTCCGTCTGCGGCGAGACCGAGGGCGAGGCGCTTGGCCACAGCTGGGAAAACGCGACCTGCACCACGGCGAAGACCTGCTCCGTCTGCGGCGAGACCGAGGGCGAGG
>CAYSYK010000017.1:28472-28694 GCA_964435375.1 uncultured Oscillospiraceae bacterium
CGCTTGGCCACGGCGAGACCGAGATTAAGGACGCCAAGGTGGCCACCTGCACCGAAGCCGGCTACACGGGCGACACCTACTGTAAGGCTTGCGGCGAGAAGATTGCCGACGGCGAAGTGATCGTAGCCACCGGCCACGGTGAGACCGAGATCAAGAACGCCAAGGCAGCCACCTGCACCGAAGCCGGCTACACGGGCGACACCTACTGTAAGGCTTGCGGCG
>CAYSYK010000017.1:28794-35012 GCA_964435375.1 uncultured Oscillospiraceae bacterium
TCGTAGCCACCGGCCACGGTGAGACCGAGATCAAGAACGCCAAGGCAGCCACCTGTACCGAAGACGGCTACACGGGTGACACCTATTGTAAGGCTTGCGGCGAGAAGATCGCCGACGGCGAAACGATCGCGGCCACCGGCCACAACTGGGACGAGGGCACCGTGACGCGCGAGCCGACCGTCGATGCCGAGGGCGAAAAGACCTTCACCTGCGACAAGTGTGACGAAACCAAGACCGAAGCGATCGAAAAGCTGGAGCCGGAGAACGGCAGCAGCCTCGTGTGGATTATCTTGGTCATCGTGCTTGTGATTGCTGCCGCGATTGTGATCTTCTTTGTCCTGAACAAGAGAAAGACTCGCTAATCGCGCGTTGACGCAAACGAAAACCACATAAAAATTGTGCCGGGGCATTGCCTCGGCACAATTTGCGTCAAAAGCATAAAAATGGGTATCCCTCGTCCGACGGACAGGGGATACCCCGTTTTGCGTTACAGAACCATGATCAGCGTGCCTGCGGCGATCAGCACACACCCGATGGCAGATCTGAACGTAAATTTTTCGTGCAGGAAAACGAAGGCCAGAACTAAGGTGATGACCACACTGAGCTTGTCGATGGGCACGACTTTCGATGCCTCACCGAGCTGCAATGCGCGATAGTAGCACAGCCACGATGCGCCGGTGGCAAGGCCGGAGAGAATCAGAAAAATCCAGCTTTTTCGGCTGATTTCCGAAAGCCCGCTCTGCGCATCGGTCAAAAGAACCATGCCCCAAGCCATAACCACGACCACCATGGTGCGGATGGCGGCCGCGAGATTGGAGTTCACGCCGTCTATGCCGATTTTCGCCAGTATCGAGGTGAGCGCGGCAAAAACTGCGGAGCCTAATGCAAGGACAAACCACATATGCATTCCCTCTTTTCGGAATTTGGATACCGCCATTATAGTCCCGTGAGGGGCAAATGTCAATGGGTGGCAGTCACGGCAAGGCAATCGTCCATCCGGGCGCGCTCAATCACTTCAATTACGCGACGATCATCTCCCTGTTCGACGTGATTTCGATCATCAAGGGCATTCGCGTGGAAATTCGCGATCCTCGCCGTGGAGGGCTTGCTCGACTCCCTCAGCTTCACGAAAAAGACCTGCCGCCGTGAGAAAGAAAAATTTTTGCTGCAAAACGTAAAAGATTTTTCACAGCAAAAGGCAACAAGTCCCCGGGCACTCCCGCCCGGGGACTTGTTGTACCGTGGTTTCGTGGAGTTTACTTGGGGATATCCCCGTTGCTGCAAATGAAACAATACCGCTTGCTTTTCTGGATTTCCTATGATACCATAAAAACAAAAAAGCAGGGGGGCACACGACGATCTACTATGCGACGAAAGAAACCGTGTACCGCTATGAGCTGAGAACGCCGGAGAATCTGGATCCGGAAATGTGTCGCGCGACGGATGCGTTCTTTGCATCGTCTTCGCTGATGATATTTGACAAAATCATCGATCGGAGCATTATCAGTTGCATGAATTCTGTGCTCAATCTATGGGTGCTGGACAGCTATCGGCTTTATGATTATATCGGTGACGGCATTTAGCGCACAAAGAAAAACAATTGCGACGTGAATAATATGCCTGACTCGATCACCGTTGACGGAGAAAAGGAATATATTATTCCTTACGAATACTTTGCCGAGACAATCAAAAAACGCTTTGCGGATCCAAATTTCAATAAAAAATCGAGATTTTCCTAATCCCGCCGCGAAGCGGACGAATTGGAAAAGCCGCAGGCGTTCCCACGCGGGCACACCTGCGGCTTTTTGCAAATTTTCAGGAAAAAGGACGAGCAGGGGGCAATAGGCTTATAGCGGAGGTGATGGTCGTGCTGACCACCGTTTGGCTGATGCTCAGCTCGCTGCTGTATTCTTTGCAGATATCCACGGGGAGTTTTCCCGCGCCCCTGACGGCCAAGGAGGAAGAACACTACCTCGAACTGGCGGCTAAAGGCGATACCGAGGCGCGTAACGTCCTCATCGAACGCAACCTGCGCCTCGTCGCGCATATCATGAAAAAATACTACACGCAAACGTCCGACCACGAGGACTTGATCTCCATCGGCACCATCGGGCTGATCAAGGGAATTTCGACTTTCGATGCGACCAAGGGCGTGCGCCTCGCCACCTATGCTGCCCGCTGTGTGGAAAATGAAATCCTCATGCATTTTCGGGCGCTGAAGAAGAGCAGTCAGGATGTGTCGCTGTCGGACTACATCGACACGGGGGCGGACGGCGCGGCGCTGTCGCTGATGGACGTGGTGGCGGAGGAGGTCGACCTGCTGGAGACCGTCAGCGACCGCGAAATGATCCGCACCCTGCGCGCCGCGATCGAAACCTGCCTGAACGAGCAGGAACAACTCGTCGTGCGCCTGCGCTACGGCCTGAGCGGAAAGCCGCCCATGCGCCAGCGCGAGGTGGCTGCCGTCACGGGCATCAGCCGCAGTTACGTTTCCCGTATCGAGAAAAAAGCCCTGCAAAAGCTGCGCGGGGCACTGGAGGGCGGCTGAACGGGGAGATCCCTTGAAACGCGGTCACAAGCACTTGTATTTGGCGCGCGTTTCAGGTAAAATAGACCCGACGAAAGGGTTCAAACAGCGGCGATCGGGCAAAACGCCAAGTCGCCGCTGAATTTTTTGAATTTTCTCGAAAAATTTGTAAGATTTTCCGATTTGTAAAGTCTTATAGAAGAAAGGAGGTGGTAGCGTAATGGAGTTTGAGCAGATTTATCAAACCTATTTCAAGTCGGTGTATCAATATATCCGCCAACTTTCGGGGGACGAGCACCTCGCAGAAGAAATCACAAGCGAAACATTTTTCAAGGCAATGAAGTCCATAGACGATTTCCGCGGTGAATGCGATATGCGTGTGTGGCTCTGCCAAATTGCCAAAAACGCATATTTTTCCTATCGGAAAAAGAACGACAGGATCGTAAGCGTTGACGAAAGCGAACTTTCGAACATAGCTGACCCCACCGCGATCGAACAACAGGTCACTGCACATGACGAGGCGCGGCAAATACGAAAGATCCTGCACGACATTCCCGAACCATACAAAGAGGTTTTCATGTGGCGCGTGTTTGGGGAACTTTCGTTCAAAGAGATCGGCGACCTGTACGGAAAAACGGACAACTGGGCTTGCGTTACCTACCACCGAGCCAGAAAAATGATACAAAGCAGATTGGAGGAGATCGAGCGTGGAAAAAGAATGTAGTTTTGTTCGGGATGTGCTGCCGCTGTACTTTGAAAACATGGTAAGCGAAGATACGGCCGGCTTCGTCAGAGAACATCTTGAAAACTGCCCCGGATGTGCGGCGGAACTGGAAAAAATGAAATCCGACAATACGCTTGACGCGGCAACCGCATCCCATCGGGAAAACGATGCAAAAGTGATAACGGCCATGAAACAGAAAATCCGCAAAAAGAAGTGGATCGCCGTTTCGATGATCGTAGCCTGCCTTGTGCTGGTTGCTACGGCGCTGCATTATTTCCCCGTATATCGCATTGCGGAAATCGGTTCGATGTCACTGGGCGGTTACTACACCGGCGAGGAGATCGAAAAAGCGCTCTATATCGGATCCGCGTCCGATCGTCGGGAGGCGCAGGCCGTTCTGCGGCTGGCGGATAAAGCGTTCAACGATACACGTCACACCCGCGCGGAGAACGAAGAGGCATACGGCTTGCTTGCAAGATATGCCACGGCAACGGACAGCTATGGCGATACGGCGTTCAACGAACATTTTTTGGAGCTGTGGTCTGCGCATCTCGGCGAAAACGAGGGCTGGATCTGGGTCTACTATTCTTCGGAGACATTCCGTCACGACGGCAGCACTGCCTGCGGTAGCTGGCGCATTGCGTCTCTCTGGAAAGTGGAAAAGAACGAAAACGGCGAATGGATCGTCGTTCAAATTCGGGAACACCCGTAAGCGCGGAGAATAGGGGGGAATATGGTCACGTATCTTATCAAAATTTTCGTGTTCTCATTGCCTGCGCTCGTTGTGTTTTCCTGCTTTTATCCGTATCGCCGCCGTGCCTTGCAGGCGATGGGACTTCATTCGGGGAAATTTCGCGAAGTGGGGATGCTTTTTCTGATCGTTTCAATTTTCGGCATTTTCGCGCTGACCTTGGTTCCGTATTATGAATGGGTGGATTCCGATGGGCAGATTTGGGGAAATGTTCTTTTGACGATCAAACGGCATAGTTGGGGCACCAATGTGAATCTTATACCGTTTCGATCTTTTCGAAGCTACTGGGTCAGGGCGATCATTCGCAATGTGTGCGGCAATCTAATCATGTTTATGCCGCTGGGGTTCCTGTCAAGTGCGCTGTTTCGCAACGGCACATGGAAAAGAGCACTGTGCATTGGATTCGGAATGTCCTTGTTTGTCGAATTTGCGCAATATTTCATCATGCGCGCCAGCGATATCGACGACATCATCCTCAATACATCGGGTGCGCTCTGCGGCTATTGGCTGTACCTGCTTGTCGGGAAGGCTTGGCCGCAAATGACGAAACACTTGGCCTGCCGAGAAATTTGCCCTGACGGGAATAGACCGATGTAGCATATCCGGTCGCATCGTCGGGAATGTCCGCAAGAGGGGAGTGTGCTATGTATTTTCCGAAAGATATGACATTTCAGTATTTCTTTTTTGATACGTATATCGGTTATTTTTTGCAGGCGTTGCCGATTGCTTTGATCGTGGGTGCAGGATACGGAGTCCTGCGCTTTGGAAAAGATAAAAAAACGCCCGTCGGTAGAAAAGTTTTTTCCTGCGCCTTTGTCTGCTATCTCACCGGGCTACTTTGTCTGGTGATTGGGCTGGATTTGATGGGAATATGCTATTATGAGCTGTTCTACCACAGGGATTCCGGACGAGAGATCCGGTGGTTCGACGGTGCAATCAACCTCGTACCCGATTTCTTGCACCATATTCGCGCGGAAGTCGTCGGAAATTTTCTGATGTTCTTGCCGTTTGGCATTCTTTATCCGCTGTCACAGGAAAACCCGACATGGAAGCGGTCGATGCTCGCAGGACTCGCAGTGGTGGTCGCGATCGAAGTGGTACAGCCTGTTTTCGGGAGGGCACTGGATATAAACGATATGATTCTCAACGCGTTGGGCGTCCTCGCTTCCACGTCCGCTTTTATGGGCGTTCGGAACCATTTTGCAGGAAAAGAAAAATCCGACCTATGAAAAATCATAGGTCGGATCAATTTTTCGGATTACTCCGCCACGTAGGGCAGCAGAGCGATCTGACGGGCGCGCTTGATGGCGGTGGTCAGGTCACGCTGATGAGCGGCGCAGGTGCCTGTGGTACGGCGGGGCAGGATCTTGCCGCGCTCGGACAGGTAACGGCGCAGCTTTGCGGTATCCTTGTAGTCGATACCGGTTGCTTTGTCTACACAGAACGCGCAAACCTTTTTACGCTTGCGCGGACGCATACGCTGTTCGTTAGCCATGGGTCATTTCCTCCTTCGTAAGCATTGTGAAAAAAGTTCGGAATTTAGAAAGGCAACTGCGCATCGTCGTCTTCGAGCATCGTGAACTCGGATGCCGGAGCGGCGGGAGCGGCATAGCCGCCGTATGCGGGCGCTGCGGGAGCGGCATAGGCGTTGGCATTGTATGCCGGCGCGCTGTCGCTGCGCTTGGACTCGCCGAAGTAGCAGTTATCCGCTACGATTTCGGCTGTGCGGCGCTTATTGCCTTCTTTGTCGGTCCAAGAACGGATCTGGAGCCGACCGGAAACAACGATCATGCTGCCTTTGGTGAAATACTTCGAGACGAACTCGCCCGTAGAACGCCATGCAACGCAGTCAATGAAATCGGTTTCCCGTTCGCCGCCGTCTCTGCCGGAGTAGTCACGATCGACTGCCACGGTGAAGCTGGCAACGGCAATGCCGGTGCCGGTGCGGCGCAGTTCGGGGTCGCGGGTCAGGCGGCCCATAATGGTGATGTGGTTGAGCATAGTTTAGCCCTCCACTGCAGTGGTCAGGCAGCGCATGACGCCCTCGGTGATCTTCATAACACGCTCCAGCTCCGCAGGGAACTCGGGCTTGCTCTCGAAGTTCATCAGAACATAGTAGCCTTCCGTCAGATCATTGACGGCGTAGGCCAGACGACGCTTACCCCAGATGTCGATGTTGCTGAGGGTACCCTCCGCCTCCACCATTGCCTTGAACT
>CAYSYK010000018.1:0-34378 GCA_964435375.1 uncultured Oscillospiraceae bacterium
TCGGTTGTACCGTTGCCGCCGTTCTCGGTTGTACCGTTGCCACTATTATTCAAAGAAGGATTGATAGCATTGCAACCACTTATGAACAATAGAGAAACAATCATCGTGCATATTAGAATTTTCTTCATAAGTATATCTCCTAATCTTCATAATAAAGTACAATATTTTCTAAGTTAGGGAAATAACCCCTTTCTGTAAAGAAAAAAAGTCTGACACGTAACGTATCAAACCTATGCTTTTTAAATGGTGCGGGCATGGGGACTCGAACCCCAACGCAAAAGCACGAGAACCTAAATCTCGCATGTCTACCAATTCCATCATGCCCGCGGGTAATTGCTTGCAGGGGTAATCTTATCACAATCTTTTCCCCTTGTCAACGGAAAAAGCCGACCCGGGAGGGGTCGGCTTTTCTCAATCAGCGGACGTATTCGATGACAACGCGGCGATTCGGCTCGCTGCCGGTCGAATAGGTGGTGATATTGTCCATATCCTGCAGCGCGGCGTGGATCACGTGACGCTCGTACGCATTCATCGGCTCCAGCGTGGTGCGACGGTGCGCCTTGAGCACCTGCTGTGCCTTTTTGCGGGCGTATTTGCGCAGGCTGTCCTCGCGCTTGGCGCGGTATTCCTCCGCGTCGACATTGATGCGGATGCGGCCCTCCGTGTCGCGGTTGACGGAGTAATTCGCCAGATGCTGAATGGCATCGAGCGTGTCGCCGCGGCGGCCGATCAGGTAGCCCAGATCTTCGCCGACCAGTTCGACGTTATACGTATGCTCGTCGGCCTTGACGCAGTGCGCAACGGCGGTGGAATGCATATGTCCGAGCAGACCGCCGATAAACTGCTCGATTTTCTCCTCCACGGAACCGGGCGCGGCGGGCGCGTAGACCTTCGGCTCGGCCTTGGGGGCTTCGGCGCTGCGCTCGGGGCGGGCAGGACGCTCCCGTCTTTCGGAACGGGGCTGCTCGGGCTTGGACGGACGCTGTGCTTCCGCCTTGGGCGCGGGCTTCTGTGCGGTGGGCTTGGGTGCCTCGGGTTTCTGCGCTACTACATTGCTGTGTGTCGTCTTGGAGCGCGATGCGCTGCCCAGTGCACTCTTGGGTGCTGCGGGCTTCGGCTCGTCGGGCACTTCGTATGTGACCTGCACTTTTGCCGGCTGTGAGCCGAAGCCCAAAAAGCCGGATTTTGCCTGCTGCAGGATCTGGACGGAGACGTTTTCACGGCTCAGACCCAGTGTTGCCAGCGCGGCTTCTATTGCGGCGTCAACGGTTTTGCCGCTGGTTACGATGGTTTTTTCCATTTCAATTACTCCTCCGTAGATTGATAACGGTCGGGGTCGTAGGCGCGACCCTTGCAGTTGGGACGGTCGGAAATGCCGGAAAGGGTCTTTTTCTCGTCGGCCTGTGTTTCGGGCGCGAGGTTTTTCCTTGCCAGATATTCGGCCTCGGCGGCAGCACGTGCGGCGGCCTCCTCTTCTTTCTGTTTCTGTTGCAGCTTCTTTTTGCTGGTGTTGGTGGTGATACCATCGGGGTTGGCGGCACGGCGCTCGGCGCGGATGCGCTCTTTTTCTTCTTCGATGCGCTGTGCTTCCAAGAATTTCTCTCTGCGGACGGCATCTTCCGCGTCATAGATCTTGCGGTAGTGCTTGGTCAGCAGGGTGTCCTCCACGGTGCGGATGACACCGCCGATAAACCAGTACAGCGACAGGCCGGCGGGAACGGTGAAGCCGATCCACAGGCTCATGATGGGCATCATCCACATCATGATCTTCGAGGTCTGCGCGGACTGCGATTTTTCCGCGGTTTCTTTGTCCTGCATGCCCTTGTCGTCGGTGATGACGGAATTGTTCATTTTCTGAGAAATGAGCATTTGCAGCACTTGGCTGCCTGCGGACAGGCAGGGGATGATGAACAGGCCGATGTGCGCCCAATCCCAGACATCCCAGCCAAACACATTGAAGCTCGGGATGTTGCCGAGGTCAATGCCAAGCGTATTGAAGCGAATGCCCGCCAAAGTGGTCGCGGAAATATCGGGGATGGCCTCGCGGATGGCATCGGCAAACTCGGGGATCAGACGCGCGGCGGAAACCTGCGCATATGCACCGGTGGCGCCGGTGATCTCGACGATTTTGTCGACAACTTCCTGCGATTCGCCCAGCAGGTAATAGATTGGCTCACGGATGACGCTGTAAAGCGGGATCAGAATCAGCAGCGGGATCAGGCTCCACAGGCAGCCTCCGCAGCCCATAGATGCGCCTTCTTCTCTTTGCAGCTTTTGCAGTTCTTCGTTCTGTTTTTGTTTATCATCGGCGTATTTACGCTGAATTTCCTGAATACGGGGCTGAAGACGGGACATCTTCATCATGCTTTTTTTGCTCTTTGCGGTGATCGGCAGAAGAACGAGCTGCACGAGCACGGCAAAAATGGAAATGGCCAAGCCATAGTTGCCGACGAGGTTGTAGATCTGGCTCAGAAGCCAGCCGAACGGCACGGTGACAAGGTCGGTGAGACTAAATGCCAAAAACACGGACATACCTCCTGTTGGTTGTCATGGTACGGGGTCAAAATAGGGGTGTCTGGAGAATGGATGACAGCGCATCAGGCGCTTGAAGGTAAGCCAACCCCCTTTGAGCGCGCCGTATTTGGTGATTGCCTGAACGGCATAGGCCGAGCAGGTGGGGCTGTAGCGGCAGCAGGGCGGATGCATGGGAGAAACGTGGCGTTGGTAAAATCGGATCATACGAAGCATCAGTTTTTTCACGGCGTGACCTCCTCGGCAAGGAAGCCCGCCTTTTTTGCCAAAGACAGAAACGCATTCGTCAGCACGGAAAAATCGGCCTTGATCGCGCGCGAGCGCGCGACGATGACGATGTCCCATCCGGGGCACAGGCGCGCTTCGTTCAGGCGGTAAACCTCCCGAATGCGGCGGCGAACCCGATTGCGGACGACGGCGTGCCCCAGTTTTTTGCTGACGGTGATCCCGACGCGGTTGCACGCGTGCGCATTGCGGCGGGCATAGACCACCAGATAGGCGTTGGCAAAACCGCCGGTCGTGTACAGGCGGCGAAAAACATGGTTGAGCTTCAGCGAAGCGGAAAATTTCATAAGCGATCCTCATGATTGCCCTGCGGTGCGGCGTTCCCGACCGACGCAGAAGCGGGATAACACATCCGAAAAAAGGGGCGGGGCGACATTCGCCCCGCACACAAGCCCCTTTTGCTGCTGATCACAGCGTTGCACTCAGGCAGACAGAACCTTGCGGCCCTTTGCACGGCGGCGAGCCAGAACCTTACGGCCATTGGATGTAGCCATTCTCTGACGGAAACCGTGAACCTTGGAACGGTGACGACGGCTGGGTTGGTAGGTACGCTTCATTCACAGACACCTCCTTTGTTGATTTCATCTATGCTCGACAGCCCGAAAGCTGCAGCAACACATACTATCCGACCATAAATGGTCATTCTGTAGCATTATAACCGAAAAATGCGGACAGGTCAATCTTTTTTTTCGAAATGTGCGCATTTTTCGCTTTCGCGCACGCCCGGGCGGCAGAAATGCATAATTCATAATGAAAAATGCAAAATTTCCGCCCCCCTGTAGGGGCGATCATCGATCGTCCGCCTGTTCCGTCGCGCACCGCACTATCCATTTTGTCATCCCGAGCGAGCGCACGCAAGCCGAGGGATCTACGCACTTATGGAAATGCATAATGTAACGTGAAAAGTGAAAAAAGCGCCGTAGCAATGACAAGCAGGGAAGTGCGGCACAAATGCCTATTGACAAAAATTGACAGCAACGCTATAATAACTGTACTAGTACACTTAACGAAAGGAACACGAAATGACAGCCATTTTTGACGAGAAAATCGACCGTTTCAACACGGCGTGCAATAAATTCGATGCCATCACGCAAAACGGCCTGCCGTCGGACACCATTCCGATGTGGGTGGCCGATATGGACTTCCGCGCGCCGCAGTGCGTGCAGGACGCGCTGGCCGAGGCCGTGAAATTCGGCATTTTCGGCTATGGTCTGGTGGACGAGAGCTATTATCAGGCCGTGCGCGGCTGGTTTCTGCGCCGCCATGATTGGCTTATCGAGCGGGAATGGATGGTGCACACCCCCGGTGCCGATGCCGGCCTTGCCGCGGCGGTGCGCTGTGCCACTGCGCCCGGCGAAAGCGTCCTGCTGATGCCGCCGGTGTATTATCCGTTTTATGATGTCATTCGTCTCAACGGCCGCCGCCTTGTCGAAAGTCCGCTCAACTACGATCACGGCCGCTACACCATGAATTTTGCGGACATGGAGCAAAAAATCAAGGAAAACGACGTCAAGCTGCTGCTTCTGTGCAACCCGCACAACCCCGTCGGCCGTGTTTGGACGCCGGAAGAACTGCAAGAAGTGGGACAATTGGCCGAAAAATACGATCTGACCGTGGTTTCCGACGAGCTGCATAGCGATTTTTCCTATCCCGGCCATCCGCACACACCGTTCCTGAAAGCCTGTCCCAACCGCATGGAGCGGACGGTGGTCTGCACCGCCGCGTCCAAGAGCTTCAATCTGGCGGGCTTGCGCACGTCCAACATTCTCATCCCCGGCGCGCAGCTTCGCGCCGCGTTCAAGGCCAAGCTGGAAGCCGCCGCAATTCGCGAGCCGAATATGCTGGGCATCATCGCCACCAAGGCCGCCTACAACGGCGGCGAGCAGTGGTTTGACGCGTGCCGCGCCTACATTCAGGAGAATTTGGCCTATGTTCGCACGTTTTTGCGCGAAAATCTGCCGCAGATTCGCCTTGTCGAGCCGGAAAGCACCTATGTCGCGTGGCTGGATTGCACCGACCTCGGGCTGACCAAGGCGCAGTTGGACGATCTGATCCTCAACAAAGCGCGCATCTGGCTGGATACGGGCAGCATTTTCGGCGAAAGCTCGGCGCTGTTCCAGCGGGTCGTGCTGGCCTGTCCGCGCGCGACCGTCGAGGAGGCCATGGCGCGCCTGAAAGAGGCCGTCGCGAGCCTTGTAACCACCTGACCGCATTCACGGAAATGCAAAATGTACCGTAGGACATGGCCCCCCCTTTGGAGGAGCTGTCAAAAATCGAAGATTTTTGACTGAGAGGGAATTTATAATTTGTAATTTTCCATGTCATTGCGAGGCGCGAAGCACCGTGGCAATCCGCATCTCATCCCGCGCCCGTGGCGCGCGGCTCCCCCACCGGGGGAGCCATGCCCTGCGGTACATTTTGCATTATTCATTATGCATTTTGCATTTCCGTGAGTGCGTAGATTCCTCGACTCGCTTGCGCTCGCTCGGAATGACAAGCGGGGGAGTGCGGCGCAAAGAGCGCGGATTGCCACGGCGCCGCCTAAGGAGAATCCCTGCGCAAAATTTTACGTCAGTTTCTACGCAAACTGTACTATTACAATTCATACATTTCATACAGAAAAGGGGGGTTTTTCATGCTTCATCTGGACTATCGCGATGTCCGCCCCATCTACACGCAGATCGTCGACGGTTTTCGCGAACTGATCCGTTCCGGCATTTTGCAGGTCGGCGATAAGCTACCGAGCGTGCGCGAGCTGGCCGCGGAGCTGACCATCAATCCCAATACCATCCAGCGCGCCTATCGGGAGCTGGAGCTTTCCGGCTGGATCGCGACCGTGCAGGGCAAGGGCTGTTTCGTGCACGGCATTCCCGCCGAACTGATGCCGGAGCGGGACGCTCTGCTGGAAAATTTCGACAAAATCACGACCGCGCTTCTCGACGCGGGCATCAGCCGCGAGGCACTTATCGCGCGGCTGGAAAAAGGAGGGCTTACGCATGCTTGAAATGAAACACGTCACGAAAACATTCGGCAACCTCACGGCGTTGGACGATCTGACCCTCACCGTGCCGAAAGGGGCGGTCTACGGTCTTGTCGGCCCGAACGGCGCGGGAAAATCCACCGCCATCCGCCACCTGACGGGCGTATATCGGCAGGATATGGGCACGATCACGCTTGACGGCGCGCCCATTTACGAAAATCCCGAAACCAAGCGGCGCATCGGCTATATCCCCGACGACATTTTCTATTTCCCCTCCGCATCGCCCGAGGAAATGCGCAGGTTTTACAGGGGGATTTACCCGAATTTCGACGACGATCTGTTCCAAAAGCTCTACGAGGTCTTTGACCTCCCGCGCAAGGGTCAGATTCGCCGCTTCTCCAAAGGTATGCAGAAACAGGCGGCGTTCCATCTGGCCATTTGCTGTCGGCCGGACGTGCTGATCCTCGACGAGCCGGTGGACGGCCTCGACCCGGTCATGCGCCGTCAGGTGTGGAGTCTGCTGCTTTCCGATGTCGCACAGCGGGAAACGACGGTTCTGGTATCCAGCCACAACCTGCGCGAGCTGGAGGACGTTTGCGACCACGTGGGCATCATGGATCACGGCAAACTGCTGCTGGAAAGAAGTCTTGCCGATATGCAAGGCTCGGTGACAAAGGTGCAGATGGTCGGCATTCCGCCGCAGGAGCTGGAAATTCTGCATGAAACGACCTCCGGCCGCCTGCACACGCTCATCGCGCGCGGCAGCATGGAGCAGGTCAGAGCCATCGTCGCACGAAGCGAGCCGACCTATTTTGACCTTTTACCCCTTTCTTTGGAAGAAATTTTCATCTACGAACTGGGAGGTGTGAATTATGAAGTCAAAAATATCGTTCTGTAATCTCACCGTCTTAAAAAAAGACGTCACGCGGTTTCTCCCCGTGTGGCTGATCTATCTGATTCTCGCCCTGCTGGTCACTTCCACCTTCCTCGGCAATTTTGCCGGCAGCACGGCCATCACCCTCGCCGGGATTTTGTCCTACGCAATGCCCGCGATCATCCTGTGCTACGCACTCATCACGGCGATCACGCTTTTCGGCGACCTTTTCAATTCCCGTATGTGCAACGCTCTGCACGCCATGCCCCTGCGCCGCGAAACGTTGTTTTTCACGCATTATCTTTCCGGTCTTGCGATGTTCTTCGTCCCCAATTTGCTTCTTGCCGTCATTTGGATGGCCACGTTGGGTGCATTGTGGTACGTCGCGCTGATCTGGCTCGGCGCCGTCATGCTGATGTACCTGTTTTTCTTCAGTCTGGCCGTACTTTGTGTCATTCTCACGGGCAACCGCTTCGCCGCCATACTGATGTATGCGCTTTTCAACTTCTCCGCGTGGGAATTTCTCTGGATCGCGGAGGGCTTGCTTGAGCCGATGCTCGAGGGTGTCCGCCTGAACATGTCGTTTCTCAATTATTACTCGCCCGTTGTCAAGCTGAGCGGCGCGAACCTGATTCGCGTCACGCATGTCTGCCCGTCGAGCGACTCGCATTGGTATTCCGACAATTGCCTTTATGCCGTCGGCGGTGACGTGGCCGCGTGGGTGTATCTTGCCGTCATCGCAGTCATCGGTATCTGCCTCGCCGGCGGTGCGCTGGCACTGTATCGCAAGCGGCATTTGGAGTCGGCAGGGGACTTCGCGGCATTTAGGCCCGTGCGGTGGATCGTGTCCGTCTTCGGCAGCCTCGTCGGCGGCATCGTATTTGCCACGTTCGGTGCTTTCGGCGGAGAATTGGTGATCTCGTTCCTATTCATCGGCATTACGGTCGGATTTTTCCTGCTGGAAATGCTCCTGCAGCGCAAAGTCAAGATTTTTTCCCGTACCGCACTGATCAAATGGGGCGCGATCATGGCGGCCATGGCATTGGTGCTGATTTGCGGCGCGGTGGACATTTGCGGTCTCGAAACCTATGTTCCCGATGCCGACCGCGTTTCCAAGGTTATCGTATCGACATCCTATTTCAGCGATTACGAGCTGGATCAGATTTTCTCCGGGGAGGGCGGAGAGACTCACCGCCCGTTCGTGCTGACGGACGACCCTGCGGAAATTCAGACCGTGCTCGACGCGCACGCCGAGGCAATCGAAGAGCTGCAATACAGCCAGAGTGTCAATTCCAAAACACGCATCGTCATCTCTTATCGCCTCAAAGGCGGCCGAATCGTCACCCGCTTTTACAATATGCGCAACAGCGGCTCGGCCTATCAGAAAATTCAGGCACTGTTCGGCACGGTCGAATCACTCTTCTGCGGCATTCCCGACCCATCGGTCATGCGCAAGCACGTAAGCAACATTCACTTCCGCGAAGACGTGTTGCCCGATTTTGCGGTTGACAAGCTCATCGCTCTGCTTTATGAGGATGCCGAAAACGGGCTTTTGCCTACGCACGAAACCGAGCGCAAAACCGAGCACATTCATATTTCTATGGAAAAAAGTGCCTTGGCCGAAGGCGCGACCGCTCTGGGCTTTTCGTTGGATGTGCCCGACGGAAGTGCGTCTTATCAATATCTGACGAAGGATTTGCCGCAACTGCTCAGCGATCCGGAATACCTGTTCGGTTGCAAGTATGCCTTTCTGTCCACGCACATAGACAGCATCACCTCCGAAGCAGGCTGCGACGTTGACACCGCTGTCCTGCTCGACGCGATCTGGAAAGACGCGGAATCGGGCGCGCTGCCGCAACTATGGAGCTATCACGGCAGTTGCAACTATCCCCACACCCTCACGTTCCGCTGGCACGACGAAAACGGCACGACCCACACCCTTGATCTGATGATCTGCGAGCGTGCGAAAAACGCTTGGGAACTACTCTTTCCCGACGGCGAATGACCCCACCCAGACGCAAAAATGCGTGCCCGATTGCGTGGTACTCCCAGCGGAGTATCACATATCGACAAAAAGAGCAAGAATAGAGGGATTTCATCCTTCTATTCTTGCTCTTTTTTACGGTGTATTTTAGTACATTCCGCCCTGTGCGGCTGCGGCCGCGGCGGCGGCATCGCCCGCCGGATCGGGCTTATCGACGACCAGCGACTCCGTCGTCAGCACGCAGGAGGCGATGGACGCGGCGTTTTCCAGTGCCGAACGTGTCACCTTGGTCGGGTCAACGATGCCCGCGGGGATCATGTCGACATAGCTCTCGGTGTAGGCGTTGTAGCCATAGCCGACCTTGCGGGAGGAGCGGATCTTCTCGTAAACGACGCTGCCGTCCACGCCGGCATTCTCCGCGATCTGGCGGATGGGTGCCTGCAGTGCAGTGGCGATGATCTTCGCGCCGGTCTTTTCGTCACCGCTGAGCTTCGCGATCAGCTTTTCCACGGCGGCGATGGCATTGACCTGTGCCGTACCGCCGCCGGCCACGATACCCTCTTCCACGGCGGCACGCGTCGCGTTGAGCGCATCTTCCACGCGCATTTTCTGTTCTTTCATGGCGACCTCGGTCTGCGCGCCGACTTTGATGACGGCCACGCCGCCGCTCAGCTTCGCCAGACGCTCCTGCAGCTTTTCACGGTCGTAATCGGAAGTCGTGGTCGCAATGGCGGCGCGAATCTGATGGGCGCGCGCCTTGACGTCCTCGGAGCTGCCCGCGCCGTCGACGATGGTGGTGTTGTCCTTGGTGACGATGACCTGACGGGCACGACCCAGATCGGTCAGCTGTGCCTCGGTCAGCTCCATGTTCAGCGTGGAGGAGATGACGGTACCGCCGGTGAGCACGGCGATGTCCTGCAGCATTTCTTTGCGGCGGTCGCCGAAGCCGGGTGCCTTGACGCAGACGCAGTTGAAGTTACCGCGCAGGCGGTTGACGAGCAGCGTTGCCAATGCGTCGCCCTCGACGTCCTCGGCAATGATCATCATCTTCTTGCCGGATTTGACGATCGGCTCCAAGATGGGCAGGATCTCCTGAATGGAAGAAATTTTCTTATCCGTGATCAGGATATACGCATCGTCCAGCACGGCTTCCATCTTATCGGTATCCGTAACCATATACGGGGAGATATAGCCGCGGTCGAACTGCATACCCTCGACGACATCCAGCCCGGTTTCGGCTGTCTTGGACTCCTCGATGGTGATCACGCCCTCGGTTCCGACCTTTTCCATTGCCTCGGCAATCAGCTTGCCGATGGCCTCGTCGCCGGAGGAAACGGTGCCGACGCGGGCAATGTCTTCGCTGCCGGACACCGGCACGGAGTTGGCCTTGATGGCCTCCACGGCGGCCTCGACGGCCTTTTCAATGCCCTTGCGCATCACGATGGGATTTGCGCCCGCGCTCAGGTTCTTCAAGCCCTCTCGGGTGATGGCCTGCGCCAGAACGGTCGCGGTGGTGGTACCGTCGCCGGCCACGTCGTTGGTCTTGGTGGCAACTTCGCGGATGAGCTGTGCGCCCATGTTTTCAAAGGGATCTTCCAGCTCGATCTCCTTTGCGATGGTCACGCCATCGTTGGTGATGAGCGGTGCGCCGTACTTCTTGCCCAGCACGACATTGCGGCCCTTCGGGCCGAGGGTCACTTTCACGGTGTCGGACAGTTGGTCGATACCGGATTGCAGCTTTTTACGGGCTTCTTCGCCGTAAACGATCATTTTAGACATAACAATTCCTCCTTATTCACCGACGATCGCCAGAATGTCTTCCATTTTGACGAACTTGTAGTCCACGCCGTCGAGCTTGATCTCGCTGCCGACAAACTTGCCGACCACGACCAGATCGCCCGCTTTCAGCTCTTTTGCCTCGGGGCCTGCGCTGACCACTTCGTAAATCGCGGGCTTTTCCTTATTTGTGGTTGCCAGAATGATGCCGGAAGCCGTCGTTTCCTGTGCTTCTTTCTGCTTAAGCAGAACATTGTCTGCCATGATGCGCTTAAACGTCATATTGCTTGCCTCCAAAAATCATAAATTACGGTGCAGGTCGGGAAATTTCGCCTGCTCTGTTTTTTGTTTTGGCACTCTTTTCCTTTGAGTGCTAACCTAGTATAGCCCATTTCTTTCCAAAATGCAAGAGGAAATTTGTCGAATTGCGTGAACATTTTGTAAATCTGTTTTTCGCATTCGGTTTTGCCGTTTTTCGCGGTTTTTCGGCCGAAAATCGCCCTTACAGCCGCTTGCCCAGCGGCGCAGAGCCTTCCTGCGCCAGCAAAAGATCGGACAAAATGGCATTGGATACCAAAAATCCCTCCTCCGTCAGCCGATAGCCACCGTGCCCGTTGCACAGCGCGTGGTTGCGGCGGCAGGCCTGATCCAGCACGGCGGCCAAGGGCGCGAAATCCAGCAGGAAGTTTTTCTCGTATTCCTCCCGCGTAATGCCCGCCGTGGTGCGCAAGCGGAGCATCAGGTATTCTCCCGCACGTTCACGCGGCAAAATTTCCTCGTTTTCGCGCAGGATCTGCCCGCCGTTGAGCACACCGTCGATATAGGCACGGATGTCGCGGACGTTGGAAAAGCGCCGCCCGGCAAAATCCGAGCTGGCATCCGGCCCGAAACCCAGATATTCGCCACCCGTCCAATATTTCAGATTGTGACGTGAGGCCATATCGCGCTTGGCGAAGTTGGAAATCTCGTACTGACGGTAGCCTTTCAGCCGCAGATACGACACCGCCGCCAGATACATATCGGCCTGCAGATCGTCGTCCGCCATCGTGTATTCGTGTCGGTATTCGTACAGCGGCGTACCCGGTTCGAGCTTCAGCCCGTAGCAGCTTATGTGTTCCGGGTCGAGCTTCAGCACATTTTGCAGGGTCGTTTCCCAGCCCGCAAGCGTCTGCGCGGGCAGGCCGTACATCAGATCAACGGAGAGATTTTTGTATCCCGCCCGCCGAATGCGTTTCACGGCCTCCACCGCCTGCCGATAGGAATGCGGGCGGCCGATTTGCTCCAAAATGGCATCGTCGTCCGTCTGTATCCCCAAGCTGACGCGGTTGAACCCCTCCGCGCGCAGACGGCGCAGCAGCCCCGCCGTCACGGAATCGGGATTTGCCTCAAAGGTGATCTCGGCATTTGCATTCACGTCGAAGCTCCGACGCACGGTGTTCAGGATCGCCGCCAGATTTTTCGCGCCGAAATAGCTTGGCGTACCGCCGCCGAAATACACGGTGTCCACCCGATAATTCGGAGCAAGCGCACCCGCCTCGCGGATATGCGTGCAAATGGCGCGCAGGTATTCGTCCATCTGCCGTTCGTTCTGATCGGGTAGGGAATAGAAATCGCAGTATCGGCACTTACTGCGGCAAAAGGGGATATGGATATAGATCCCGAGCGGGATTTTTTCGTTGCGGACGAGCATCGCCGAAAACGCCTCCCTGTTTGAATTTTCCCCCATTATATCACGCCCGCCGCCGCGACGCAACGGCAAAAAACGCCATATTCTTGCCAAAACGGGCGAATTGTGTCCGATTCGCGAAAAATCCGCGCCGTATTTGCCGAAACGCTCTTGCAATTTATACGGCTGTTTGGTATGATTTCCATAGCCGTTCGAGAAAAACGGCTTCGCCATATCCGAAAAATACAGATTGGGACACGCCGATTTCGGGCGTTCCCCGGAAAGGGCAAGTATGTACGAGCGTTTCGTCAAGCGATTTCTTGACCTGTTCTTTTCCTCCGTCGCACTGATCGTCCTCGCCGTACCGATAGCGTGCATCGCGCTGGTGATTCGGCTGACGGATCGCGGGTCTGTCTTTTTCGTCCAGCAGCGCATGGGACGAAACGGACAGCCTTTTGCCATGTACAAATTCCGCACCATGAAAGCGGATGCGCCCGCGCAATGTCCGACCCATTTGCTGACGCACCCGGAGCGGTATATCACCCGCACGGGCGCGTTTTTGCGCAGGACGAGTCTCGATGAGCTTCCGCAAATTCTGAATATCTGGAAAGGGCAGATGAGCTTTGTCGGGCCGCGTCCCGCGCTGTGCACGCAGGAGGATCTTCTTGCCCTGCGCAGACAATCGGGCGCGGATTGTCTGCGTCCCGGCCTGACCGGTTGGGCGCAGGTCAACGGCCGCGATCGCCTTGACACCGCCGAAAAGGCACATTTCGATGGCGAATATCGCCGCAGGATCGGATTTTTTCTCGATTGCAAGTGCGCCGTGCGCACCGTTTCCGTCATTCTGCGTGGCGACGGTGCCGACTTTCCGCCCGAGCGTGCCGTGAGGGATGCCGAGCCATGAAAAAGCATATTCTGATCGTCTCGCAGTGCTTTTATCCCGAGTCGTTCCGCATCAACGACCTTGCGCACACTTGGGTCAGGCGCGGCCATCGCGTCACCGTCGTGACCGGCATTCCGAATTATCCGCGCGGGAAATTTTATCCCGGCTACGGTCTGTTTTCCCGCCGAAAAGAAACAATCGACGGCATTTGTGTCATTCGTCTGCCGCTCGTTTCGCGCGGCAAAAGCCGCTTTCGCCTTGCGCTCAATTATCTGTCGTTTACCGCGTCGGGTCTGATCTGGAGTCTGTTTACGCGCCTGCGCGCGGACATTGTATTTACATACGGCCTATCGCCGATGACGCAGGCATTGATCGGCACGCGCTATGCCGCCCGACGGAAAATCCCGCATTTTCTCTACGTGCAGGATCTCTGGCCGGAGAGCGTCGAGGCCGTCACGGGCATTCACAGCCCCCTTTTGATCGCGCCGTTGCGCGCCATGGTCGATTTCGTCTATCGCCGATGCACGAAAATTTTCGCCACCTCGGAGCGTTTCGTGCAGGCCATCCGCGAACGCGTGCCCACACAGACGGAAAAGGTGATCTACTGGCCGCAGTACGCCGAGAGTGTGTATCGCCCCGTGGCGTTGCGCGCGTCCGAGCGACCGACCGACGGCTGCATGCACATCATGTTCACGGGAAACATCGGCCACGCGCAGGGCTTGGACATTCTTCCCGAGGCCGCGCGGATTTTGAAGCAACGCGGTGTCTCCGTCCGTTTCACACTGGTCGGCGACGGCAGTGCGCGTGCCGCGCTGGAAAAGAAAATCGCACAGGCGGACGTGTCGGACCTTTTTCGGCTGCTCGGATGGCGGCCGAGCGCGGAAATTCCGCGCCTGCTTGCAGCCGCGGACGTCGCCTTTCTTTCTTATTCGCCCGATCCGCTGTTTGCCATGACGATTCCCGCCAAGCTGCAATCGTATCTGGCGTGCGCCAAGCCCGTGCTTGCCGCCGCGGACGGCGAAACGAAGTCCATCCTTGCGCGGGCGGATTGCGGGCTTTGCGTCCCGCCGGGCGATGCCGCGGCGTTGGCCGATGCCATAGAGCGTCTGCGCACGGCCGACCTTGCGCAGATGGCGAAAAACGCCTATGCCTATTCCCGCGCGCATTTCCGAAAATCCGCACGCATGGCGCAGATGGAGGCGTATCTGTGCGCGGCGGATGTCGAATCCACCCGAAAGAGGTAACGCCGTGAGAGTTCTGTTCATCAATTCCGTCTGCGGTATCGGGAGCACCGGCCGGCTCGTCGAGCAATTGGCCGCGCAGTATCGCGCCGCGGGGCACGAGGTTCGCATCGCCTACGGAAGATCGGTCGCGCCGGAGCGCGTCGGTGACATATCCGACCGTATCGGCACGGCGCTCGGCGTGCGTTTTCATGCACTTGCCGCGCGCTTGGGCGACTGCGAGGGCTTCACCGCGCGATGGCAGACGCGTGCGTTTTTGCGCCGCGCGGAGCGCTACGACCCACATGTGCTGTGGCTGCACAATCTGCACGGCTATTATCTGAATCTTCCGCTGCTGTTTGCGTGGATCAAATCGCGCCCGAATATGGAAGTCCGCTGGACACTGCACGATTGCTGGGCATTCACCGGGCACTGTGCCCATTTTTCTTACGTGCACTGCGACCGCTGGCAGACACAGTGCGCCCACTGCCCGCAAACGCGCACCTATCCGTCGGCGTGGTTTATTGACCGCAGTGCGGAAAATTTCCGCCGCAAAAAGGCGCTGTTTTGCGGCGTACCGAACATGACGCTGATCACGCCGTCACAATGGCTGGCCGATCTGGTCAAGGCGAGCTTTCTGGGGGAATATCCCGTGCGCGTCGTGCGAAACGAGATCGACACGAACGTATTTCGCCCCACGCCGTCCGACCTTCGCGGCCGCTTGGCAGGAGAAAATCAAAAAATCGTCCTCGGCGTTGCCGCCGTCTGGACACAGCGCAAGGGCTTTTCCGATTATCTGCGGCTGTCGGCACTGTTGGGGGAGAGGTATCGCGTGGTGCTGGTCGGATTGACCGCGCATCAGGCGCGCACGCTCCCGCCGGAAATGCGCGCGCTGCCGCGCGTGGAGCGGCGCGGTGAATTGGCCGCGATTTATAGCGCGGCGGATGTTTTCGTGAATCTGACCTACGAGGACACCGCGCCCACCGTCAACGCCGAAGCGATGGCCTGCGGCACGCCGTGCCTGACCTATCGCACGGGCGGGAGCGCCGAATGCGTTCCCGCGGAAAACACGGTGGTGCAGGGCGATCTGCACGCCATGGCCGCGTTGGTTCGTCGCGTCTGCGCGGAAAGGGACTAAATGAAAATTTTGTATTTCGGCACGGCGTGCGACGCCGAAGAATATGCGCGCCATCTGCGCCCCGGAAATGCACAGCCGTCCAACGCCTCGGTTTTGTTCGAGCGGGCACTGCTGTCGGGTCTGGCGCAAAACGGCGCACAGGTGGAGCTGCACAGTTTCCCGACCATTCCCGCTTTTCCGCACAGCCGCAGTCTGTTTTTCTTTTCCGACCCTCACGAAGCGGTCTGCGGCTATCCCTGCCACTGGCTGCATACATTCAATATTCCGATTTTTCGGCAGATTTCGCGTCGGCTGGCCGTGCGGCGCGTTTTGCGGCGCTGGTTGCGGCAAAACGCGGGGCAGGGCGTGATTCTGACGTATTCGCTCGCGCCGTTTCTCGTCAAGGATGTCACGCGCTTTGCCAAACGCCATCACACGAAATCCGTCGCCGTCGTTGCGGATCTTCTGCGCGATATGTACATCCACGAGCGCGCGGGGCATCTGCTCACTTGGTTGCGCAAGATCTATCTTGCGCCGGCACTGCGCCATCAGGGCGACTACGACGGCTATATCTATCTGACGGAGGCCATGCGCTCGGTCGTCGCTCCGCAAAAGCCCTATCTCGTCATGGAAGCCATCGCCGACACGCAAACTGCTTTCCCGCCACGTCCGCAATCTTTCTCCGTCCGCGCGATCATGTACGCGGGCGCACTGCACGAAAAATACGGCATCGGCTGTCTGCTCGATGCATTTGCCCTGCTTGACGCACCCGACACGGAGCTTTGGCTCTACGGCAACGGCTCGGCCGTCGAGGAAATTTTGCGCCGCGCGCGGCACGACCCGCGCATCCGCTATTTCGGCACGGTTGCGCACACGGAAATTCTGCGCCGCGAACGGCAGGCGACCCTGCTCGTCAATCCGCGCGACCCGTCGCAGAACTTCACGCGCTACAGCTTCCCGTCGAAAACCGTCGAATATATGCTCTCCGGCACGCCGCTGGTGATGACCGATCTGGCAGGTATTCCCGACGCGTACAAGCAGTTTGCTTTTGTTGCCGATGCGTGCACACCACAAGCACTTGCGCGCGAAATGGCGCGGGTGCTGTCGCTTTCCGCGCAGGAGCGGGCGCAATTTGGGGCGCGAGCGCGGCAATTCATTCTCGACGAGAAAAACGCCGACCGTCAGGTGCGGCGCATACTGACATTTCTGCACGAGGTGGCGCATGACACGGAAATTTGACGGGCGCACCGTCGCCCCTGTCCTCATTTTTATCCTGCTGTTTCTGGCGGGGATGAATTTTTGCGCGAAATTTTTCTATTATTGCTTTGCCTGTCTGCCGATTTTCGTGCTCTTGCGCGGAAAATTGCGCATAAATGCCGCATCGGTGTGGTATCTTGCGCTCGGGCTTTTCATGGCCGTGTGCAATCGGGGAGAGGGGAGTCTGTCCATGCTGCGCTGTTTTGCGCCGTTTTTGTGCTACCTGCTCGGGGTCAATCTGACGCTCGACGCGCCGCCACGCCCTGATTCTTCGCCCGACGAGGCGGCGCAAACGCAGACGCACCGCCTGATTCTGGTCATGGCCGCGGGCACACTTTGCCATTTTGTGCTCAATTGCCTGTACAATTTCGGCACGCAAACCGACCGCAACGCCAACGACATCTGGACGGGCGTGTCCATGTCCGCAACCGCGCAGGCGGGCTTTGCCTCGCTGAGTGTCGGTGCGGCGGTGGCGGCACTGCTCCTGCCCGCGAAAAAGCATCACCGCGTCGCTGCGGTCGCGGTGCTTGCCCTGATTTTTTACTACGACCTGACGCTTGCGGCGCGCACGCCGCTCGTGCTCACGCTCCTCACGGCGGCGGTCGGCATTTTCCTGTGTTTCGTGCAATCGGGAAAGATCGTCCTGCGGCCGAAAAAGTTGCCTATTTTCGCATTGACGGTGCTTTGCGTCATGCTTTTGTATCATTTCGACGGTTTCGGGATCCGCCGCGCGATCGAATCGTCTGCGCTGGCGGCGCGATTTGACCAATCGCCGGGCTTTCTCTGGGACAATTCTCCGCGCAACCACGCCAAGCGGATGTATCTGCAAAATCTGCTTGCCTATCCGTTCGGCGGACTGCATCTGCGCAGTCGTTTCGGCTACGCGCACGACCTTTTGCTCGACGGATTCGACGAATACGGCCTGATTGCCCTGTTGCTTTTGCTTGCGATTCTGTGCGACGGCGCGGTCGGGCTGTGGCGGCATATGCGGCGCAAAACGGCGCGGCGCACCGCGCATCTGATGCTTGTGCTGGTATATCTGACCATGCTGGCGGAATTTGCGATCGAGCCGATTCTGGAGGGAATGCCTTGGCTGTTCAGCTTTTACTGTCTGCTCAACGGATGCCTGTACGGTATGCACGCGGCGCATATCGCCGCGCAACAGGAGGAAAATGCACGATGAATCTGCTCTTTCTTTCCGAATACTATAATCATCATCTTGCGCCGATCTGTCGGATTTGGGACGCGCGCGACGATTGCGCCTTTCGCTTTGCGTCGACGGCCGCCCTGCCGCACGAGCGCGAAATGCTCGGCTGGCCGGTGCTGACGCCGCCGTTCGTGACGTGCTATGCCGCGGACGATGCGACTCTTGCCGCGCAGATCGCGCAGGCCGATGTCGTGCTTTTCGGCGGCGTACCACTGAAATTGCTTGCCGAACGACTCAAATCCGGAAAGCCCGTGTTCAAATATTCCGAGCGCATTTTCCGCCGCGGCTACCGGCCGCTGAAATGGCTGCCGCGCGTCGTGCGCTATTGGTATTTTTACGGACGGCACAAGCATCTTTATCTGCTGTGCGCGGGTGCCTATACCGCCGCGGATTTTGCCCGCCACGGCACTTTCCGCACACGGCGCTACAAATGGGGCTATTTCCCCGAAACGCGCCGCTATGATCTCGACGCGCTCCTTTCGGGCAAGAATCCGAAGCGCATTCTCTGGTGCGGACGATTCCTCCCGCTCAAGCACCCGGACGATGCCCTGCAAGCCGCCGAACGGCTGATGCACGAAGGCGTGAACTTTGAACTGGAAATGATCGGAAGCGGCCCGATGGAGGCGCAACTGCGCGCCGAAATTGCCGCACGCGGACTTTCCGAGCGTGTGCACCTGCTCGGCGCAATGCCGACGGATGCCGTGCGCACGCGCATGGAGCAGGCGGGTATCTTCCTGTTCACCAGCGATTTTTCGGAGGGTTGGGGCGTCGTGCTCAACGAAGCCATGAACGGCGGCTGTGCCGCGGTCGCCAGCCACGCCATCGGTGCCGTGCCCTATCTTCTCAAGCACGGACAAAACGGCTTGATCTACCGAAACGGCGACCTCGATGCGCTGACCGACCGTCTGCGCACACTGCTGTGCGACCCGTCTATGCAGCGGCGGTTCGGGCGGCAAGCATACGAAACGATCACGCAGCTTTGGAACGCCGAGGTCGCGGCCGAACGATTTGTGACGCTTGCGGCGCATTTGGCGAATCACGACCGCTGTGACCTGTTCGACGACGGCCCGTGCAGCCGTGCCGACGTCCTGCCAAACGACTGGTTTCGGGAGGAAAATACATGATCGGCCTATTGAAAAACCGCGCGGTGCAAAACGCCGGCTGGCTGATTTTCGGAAAAGTCGCGCAAATGCTCATCAGCTTTGCCGTCAGCCTCCTGACGGCGCGCTATCTCGGCCCGGCCGATTACGGCCTGATCCACTACGCCGCGGGCGGCGTGGCATTCTTTCTGTCGGTCTGCGACCTCGGATTGCACGCAATTCTCGTCAAGGAACTGCTCGACGCGCCGGAAAAGCAGGGCGAAACGCTCGGCTCTGCGCTGGTGGTACGTGCCGCGTCCGCATTTTTGTCCGCCGCTGTGCTGATTTTGCTCGTTTGGCTGTCCGACGGCAATGAACCGCTGACCGTCATCGTCACGGCGCTGTATGCGACGAGCCTGATTTTTCAGGTGTTCGACCTGTTTTCGCTCTGGTTTCAGGCAGGGCTTCGCTCCAAATTTTCGGCCATCGCCTCCCTGATCGCCTACACGGTCGCGGCGGGATATCGCCTCATTTTGCTGGCACGCGGCAAAAACGTGCTGTGGTTTGCAACGGTCGCATCGCTCGAATCGGTGTGCGTCGGCGTGTTGCTGGTGCTTTTCTACCGTCGCAACGGCGGCAAGCGATTGCGCTTTTGCGCGCAGACGGCGCGAAGACTTCTGCGGCGCGGCGCACCGTTTCTGCTGCCCGCGCTGATGGTTTCCGTCTACGGTTACGCGGACAAATGGATGCTCAAGCATATGCTCGGGCAGGCGGAGGTCGGCTATTATTCCACGGCAGTGCGCCTGTGCGGTCTGTGGGGATTTGCCCTCAACGCGATCATTGACTCGGCAGGCACGTCGATCATGCAGGCGCATTCGGACGATCCCGCGCGCTTTGAAACATACAATCGGCGGCTTTACGCGCTCGTGTTCTATTTTTCGACGGCAATGTCGCTGGTTTTGTGCATATTCGCGCGGCCGATCGTCTTGCTCCTGTACGGGCAGGCTTACCTGCCGTCGGTCGCGCCGCTGCGTGTGCTGACATGGTATACCGCCTTTTCCTATCTGGGCGTTGCGCGCAACATCTGGGTCGTCTGCGAACGCCGTCAGGCGCATCTGAAGTGGGTCTATTGCACCGGCGCGCTGGGCAACGTCCTGCTCAACGCCTTTCTGATCCCGATTTGGGGCGCAGCCGGCGCGGCGTTTGCCTCTCTGGTCACGCAAATTCTGACCACCGTTGTCGTCCCGCTGTTGCTGCGCGGCACGCGCCGAAACGCCGCGCTGATGTTGGAGGCCGTTTGCCTGAAAAATCTCAGGCAATCCCGATAAATCTAAAAAACGAAAGGAAATTCATCATGGAAAACTGTCTGTTTTGTAAAATCATCGCCGGAGAGATTCCCTCCGCGAAAGTGTACGAGGACGCGCACATTCTGGCGTTTCGCGACATCGCACCCATGGCGCCGACGCACATTCTGGTCATTCCCAAGGCGCACATCGCCTCGGTGGACGGCGTGAACGCCGAAAACAGCGATGTCGTCGCCCACATTTTCGAAACCATCCCCCACATTGCGGCCGCCGAAGGTCTGACGGGCGGCTACCGTGTCGTCAGCAACTGCGGCAGTGACGCAGGGCAGACCGTGCCGCATCTGCATTTCCATATTCTCGGCGGCAAAGTATTGAATACGCAAATGGCTTGACAAATCGCGGATATTTGCTATAATCAACGCAGATCGCATAGAAAATTGTCTTCGGGGGGCCGAATGCATTCGGCTGAGATTGGACTTTGTAGTCCTGACCCGTGAACCTGATACGGTTAGTACCGTCGGAGGGAAAGATGCACAAATGAGATGCTTTTGTATCGCATTGCACCCGGACGGTTTGCAATGCGATACTTTTTCTTTTCGGAGGTTTGCAAAATGGCAAACAAGTCTTCCCGCATCCACATTCTGACGGAATGTGCGATCATGGTCGCGCTGGCCACCGTTCTGAGTTACCTGAAAATCTGGGACTCTCCCTACGGCGGCTCCGTCACGGTGCTCTCCATGGCACCGATTATCCTGCTCTCCGTGCGGCGCGGCGTAAAGGTCGGTCTGGGCGCAGGATTTGTCTATTCACTGATCCAGCTCCTGCAAAGCCTGACCAACGTCAGCTATATGCCCACGGCTGCGGCCGTAGCCGCGTGCATCGCATTCGACTACATTCTGCCGTTCACGCTTCTGGGGTTGGGCGGTATGTTCCGCGGCATCCGCTTTGCGCGCAGCGAGGTCACATCGCGCATGATCGCGACCGCCTTGGGCGCATTGACCGTCACGCTGATACGCTATGTCTGCCACGTCCTGTCGGGCGCACTTTTGTGGTACACGCTTGATCTCGTCTGGTATGCCGACGACCCGACGCACATCGTCAATCGCTATGGCCAGTGGGTATTTTCCATAGTCTACAGCGCGATTTATATGGTTCCCGAGATCATCGCCACCACCGTCGGCACGCCGCTCATCGCCCGCGCACTCGGCGCGGCCGAACGCAAGCAGGCATAGGCATCTTCCAAAACGAAAACTCCGCGTTTTTGGGCAAAGGATTGACCGGCGCGGGCAAAAGCATACTCTGCACGCCGGTCGCGCTTGAACGCGCCCTCCGTTGTGGCAGATAGCACAGCGGAGGGCGAAATTTCGCCCTCCGCTTTTGACAATTTTACCAGAAAAACGGTTGACAAAACCCCGTTTGGACTTTACAATAGGCATGATCGGGAGTCTGTCGTCTTTTCCCGAGAAAATGAAAAGGAGCAAAACCAATGAGTGAGTTAAAGCGCACCATTTACTACCAAACCCATGTGGACGCCGGCGCGACGCTGGTGGATTTCGGTGGCTGGGAAATGCCCATCCAGTACCCGATCGGAATCCTTGCGGAGCACCTTGCCTGCCGAAAAAGTTGTGCAATTTTCGACGTGTCCCACATGGGGCGTATTTATGTTGAGGGCAGTGAGCGTGTCGCATTCCTGCAGCACGTCCTGTCGAGCAACGTCGGCGCTCTGGAAATGAACAAAGCGCAGTACACCATCATCCCCACCGCCACCGGCGGCGCGGTGGACGATGCCTATGTCTACCGTTACGAAGAAGATCGTCACCTGCTGGTCATCAACGCCGGTAATATCGACAAGGATCTTGCCTATCTCAACGAGCAGGCCAAGGGCTACGACGTGCGCCTGACCAACGTTTCCGACCGGCTCTCCGCCGTCGCGCTGCAAGGCCCGAACGCGCAGAAGCTGCTTGAGCAATTGTCCGGCGGTGCGCCCGTTCCCTGCGGTTCCTCCAAGAACCTGATCGGCGTTGTGGAGCTGGACGGCCGCAAGGTCATCGCCTCCGCCACGGGCTACACGGGCGAACCGATCGGCTATGAGCTGTATTTCAACAGCGAGGATGCCGTCTATTTCTGGAATCGTTTCGTGGAGCTGGGTGCCGTGCCCGCAGGTCTTGGCGCAAGAGATACCCTGCGTTTGGAAGCGGCTCTGCCGCTGTACGGTCACGAAATGGGCGTTGACAAATACGGCAACGAAATCCGCCTGTTCTCCGTGCCGCTGGCCTCCTTCGCCGTCAAATTCGCCGAAGAAAAGGGCGATTACGTCGGCCGCGACGCGCTGAGCGCGCAATATGCCGATTTCCTGCACCAGAAAGAGGGCGATCACACCGATTGCAAGGCACTGCCTCTGCGCATCCGTCCCATCTGCCTGACGGGCAAGGGCGTTCTGCGCGCGGGTTTCCCCGTGAAGAAAGGCGGCGTGGAAGTCGGCTACGTCACCAGCGGCACCATGGTGCCCTATTATGTGACGGAAAACGGCGTCCAGACCGACACCGTCGTCAAGCGTTCCATCGGCTTCGCCCTGATTCGTGAGGACATCGTGGCCGGTGACGAGATCAGCGTCGACATCCGCGGCCGTGACGTGGCTGCCGTCGTCGTTGCCAAGCACATCAACAACCGCATTCCCCCCGTTGCCATCCCCGTTGTTTACGGTGAGTGATTCACCCATCAAATTTTATTATAATTGGAGGACTATCCCATGAACTTTCCCGCTGAATTGAAGTATTCCCGTGACCACGAATGGGTCAAAATGATCGACGAGACCACCGCCCTGATCGGCATTTCCGATTTCGCGCAGTCCGAGCTGGGCGATCTGGTGTTTGTCAACCTGCCCGTCGTCGGCGACGAAGTCACGGCCGGTGAGCCCGCGTGCGACGTCGAGTCCGTCAAGGCCGTTTCCGACATCATCTCTCCCGTGTCCGGGATCGTCGCCGAGGTCAACACCGCGCTGGAAGACGCCCCCGAGAATCTGAACGAAGACCCCTACGGTGCATGGATCTACAAGGTCGAGAACGTCACCGCCACCGAAGAACTGCTCGATGCCGACGCCTACGAGGCCATGACCGAGGAGGGCTGATATGGGCTCTTATGTTCCGTCTACCGGTGCGGAGCGCGAGCAGATGTTGAAAGCCATCGGCGTGCAGTCGATCCGCGACCTGTACTGCAACGTGCCGCAGGAAATGTTCATTCGCGAGCTGAATCTGCCCGAAGGGCTGAGTGAACTGGAACTGCGCCGGGTTTTGACCTCCATTGCCGACAAAAACGTGGTTTTCCCCACCTGCCTGCGCGGTGCCGGCAGCTACCGCCATTACATCCCCGCCACCGTCAAGGCCATCACCGGCCGCGAAGAATTTCTGACCGCCTATACGCCCTATCAGGCCGAGATCAGTCAGGGTATTTTGCAGTCCATTTTCGAATACCAGACCATGATGTGCGAGCTGACGGGCATGGACGTGTCCAACGCCGGCGTTTACGACGTGGGCACGGCGGCCGCCGAGTCGATCACCATGTGCCGCGACCGTAAGCGCACCAAGGCGTATGTCGCCGCCACGGTTCAACCCGACGTTCTGGAAACCATGCACACCTATTGCCTCGGTTCCGGCGTGGAGCTGACCGTCATCCCCGCCGTCAACGGCCGCGTGGACAAAGACGCGCTGAAAGCCGCTCTGGGTGCCGACGCCGCCATGTTCTATCTGCAGCAGCCCAACTACTACGGTCTGCTCGAAGATGCCGCCGAGATCGGTGAGATCGTTCACGCCGCCGGTGCCAAATATGTCATGGGCTTCAATCCCGTCGCCGCCGCCGTTTTGCCGACACCCGCCGAATGCGGCGCGGATGTCGCCGTCGGCGAAGGCCAGCCTCTGGGTATGGACACCGCATTCGGCGGCCCGTATCTCGGCATCATGACCACCACCAAGGCAATGACCCGCGCTCTGCCCGGCCGTATCGTCGGTCAGACCGTGGACAAGGACAATAACATCGGCTATGTTTTGACCCTGTCCGCCCGCGAGCAGCATATCCGCCGCGAAAAGGCATCTTCCAACATCTGCTCCAACCAGCAGCTTTGCGCGTTCACCGCCGGTGTGTATCTGGCATCCGTGGGCGAGGCGGGTCTGCGTCAGGCAGCCGTTTCCTCCATGTCCAAGGCGCATTATCTGGCCGAACGGCTCGAAAAGGAGCTGGGCTGGAAGCGCGTACACGACGGAGAATACTTCCACGAGTTCGTCAGCGAATGCCCCGATTGCGACAAGGCACTGTCCGTTCTGGCGAAAAACGGCATTCTGGGCGGCCTGAAAGTGGACGGCGGCCTGCTGTGGTGTACAACCGAGCTGGTTTCCAAAGAAGAACTGGACAAGGCTGTGTCCGTGCTGAAGGAGGCGTTCTGATATGAAAACGATTTTTGAAAAAGGAACGGCCGAACAGCATCTGGCGCTGATCCCCGAATGTGACGTTCCCGTCGTCGAATTGAAGCAGACGCGGCAAAAGTCTCTGCGCCTGCCGCACGTGTGCGAAAACGACCTCATCCGCCACTACACCGCGCTGGGCAAGCGCGTCCACGGTGTCAACGACGGATTCTATCCGCTCGGCTCGTGCACGATGAAATACAACCCCAAAATCAACGAAGCCATGGCCGCTTTGCCCGGCTTTACCCAACTGCATCCGACGCAGTGCGAGCAGACCGTGCAGGGCGCGATCGAAGTGCTCTACCGCGCAAAGACCGCACTGTGCGAAATCACCGGCATGGACGATATGACCCTGCAGCCCGCCGCGGGCGCGCACGGTGAATTTACCGGCCTGATGCTCATCAAGTGCTATCACATGGATCGCGGCGATACGGCGCGTACCAAGATCATCGTCCCCGATTCCGCCCACGGCACAAACCCCGCCTCCGCCGTCATGGCAGGCTTTACCATCGTCAACATCCCCTCCGGCAGTGACGGATGCGTCGATCTGGATGCCCTGCGTGCGGCCGTCGGCCCGGACACTGCCGGTCTGATGCTCACCAACCCCAATACCGTCGGTATTTTCGACAAGAACATTCTGGAAATCACCAAGATCGTGCACGACGCGGGCGGCCTGTGCTATTACGACGGCGCGAACCTCAACGCCGTTCTGGGCGTTGTCCGTCCCGGCGACATGGGCTTTGACTGCGTGCACCTGAACCTGCACAAGAGCTTCTCCACCCCGCACGGCGGCGGTGGCCCCGGCTCGGGTCCCGTCGGCTGCAAAGCCTTCCTCGCGCCCTTCCTGCCCGGCCCGATCGCCGGCAAGAACGGCGAGACCTACACCATGGTCAAGCCCGCGAAATCCATGGGTCGCGTCAAGAATTTCTACGGCAACTTCACCGTCGTCGTCAAGGCGCTGGCCTACGTGCTGACGCTGGGCAAGTCCGGCATCACCGAGGCGGGCGAAAACGCCGTGCTCAACGCCAACTACATGATGGCGCGCCTGAAAGATACGTACGACATGGCCTATCCCGGCCCGTGTATGCATGAATTTGTCATGACGCTCGACCGCTTCCACAAGGAAACCGGCATTTCCGCGCTGGACATTGCCAAGGGACTGCTCGACAACGGCATCCACCCCCCCACGATGTACTTCCCGCTGATCGTTCACGAGGCGCTCATGATCGAGCCGACCGAGACCGAATCCATGGAAACCATGGACGAGGCCATCGAAGTGTTCAAAAAGCTGCACGAACTGGCAAAGGTCGACCCCGAGCAGTTACACAGTGCCCCGCACAACACCCCCGTCGGCCGTCTGGACGAAGTGCGCGCCGCGCGTCAGCCCGTCTTGCGCTATTCGTATGGTGAATAAACTTTGCTGCTTTGTCGGCCAATCGGACGACCCGTATCAAAACCTCGCCATTGAGCAATACCTGATGGAAACGGTAGACGCCCAAACCTGCATTCTCTATTTGTGGCAAAATCGCCGCACGGTCGTCATCGGCCGCAACCAGAATGCATGGGCGGAATGCCGCATTGCCGAACTGAGCCGAGACGGCGGACATCTTGCCCGCCGTCTTTCCGGTGGTGGCGCGGTCTATCATGATCTGGGCAATTTGAATTTCACCTTTCTCGTCGCCAAAAAGAACTACGACGTGCACAAGCAGCTTCGCGTCATTGTCACCGCCTGCCGAAATCTGGGCATCGACGCGCAGATCACCGGCCGCAACGACGTGACTGTGGACGGACGCAAATTCTCCGGCAACGCCTTTTACGATTCCGGCACGCAAGCCTATCACCACGGAACGCTACTGATCGACGTGGACATGACCTGCCTGAGCCGCTATCTCGTGCCCTCCGCCGAAAAATTGCAGAGCAAGGGCGTTTCCTCCGTCCGCTCGCGCGTGGTCAATCTGAAGGAGCTTTGCCCCGCGCTGACCATCGAGCGCATGAAATCGGAGATGAAAGTTGCCTTTTCGCAGGTCTACGGCCTGCCGACGGCGGAACTATCCGAGGCCGACTTGGACGGTGCGCAGATCGAACGCCTGCGCACGCGAAATGCCTCGTGGGATTGGAACTACGGAAAATCCCTGCCCGCGACGTTCGTATGCCGTCAACGCTTTGCATGGGGCGGCGTGGAATTGCAGTTGCAGGTCGAGCAGGGGAGCGTTGCGCACGCGCAGGTCTATTCCGACGCAATGGAGTGGAATCTGAGTGCCGAGTTGCAGCAGGCACTGATCGGCCGCCGCTTTTTGCCGAGCGCGCTCTGTGCCGCCGTCGATACCTGCGACCTGCCCGAAACGATCCGCGCAGACCTGCGCCAAATGATCGAAACACAGAATCTTTAAGTTCCCAAAAGGGAGAACCGTTATGATTATTTCCGAGAAAAAACCCATCGAAGAGCTGATGCGTATGCTCGGCGACGCGAAAAAAATCGCCATCGTCGGCTGCGCCAACTGTGCGGCAGCCTGTGCCGTCGGCGGCGAGAAAGAGATCGCCGAGATGAAAGAATATCTGCAAGCCAACGGCAGGGAAGTGGTCGCCACCATCTGCCCCGACGAATGCTGCCACAAGCTGCTGGTCAAAAAGGAGCTGAAAGCGGTCAAAGCCGCTGCGCCCGATGCCATCATCGGTATGTCCTGCGGCGACGGTGTCGGCACGGTCGCCGCGCAGATCGACATTCCCGTATACCCCGCCAACAACACCATGTTCTTGGGGCAGGTCGAGCGCGTCGGCATTTTCAGCGAAGCGTGCCGTATGTGCGGCGATTGCGTGCTGGGCTACACCGGCGGCATCTGCCCGATGACGCAGTGCGCCAAATGCCTGACCTGCGGCCCCTGCGGCGGGCAGAAGAACGGAAAATGCGAAGTCAATCCCGAAAACGACTGCGCTTGGGTGCTGATCTATCACAAGCTGGAGCAGCTCGGCCAGTTGGAAAAGCTGGATATGCTCCTTGAGCCGAAAGGCCATGCCGCCTTTGTCCATCCCCGCAAAATCAACACCCGGGAGGTGCGGCAATGAGTATTTTACAGGAAAAACTGCTGCGCGGCGAATTTGCCGTCACCGCGGAAATGGCGCCGCCGAAGGGCTTTGATTTTTCCGAGCAGTTGGCCGTGGCGCAACTGCTCAAAGGCAAGGTCGACGCCGTCAACGTCACCGATATGCAGTCTGCCTGCCTGAAAGCCTCCTCCTTGGGGCTTTGCATCCACTTGCAGCAGGCAGGGATCGATGCCATTTTGCAGATCACGGGACGTGACCGCAACCGCATGGCGATCATGGGCGACGTACTTTCCGCCGCATCGTTCGGCGTCACCACCGTGCTGGCACTGACGGGCGACCACCCGACGGTCGGCGATTGCAAGGAGTCCATGCCCGTATACGATCTGGACAGTGTGGGCATTTTAAGAATGCTCACCGCCATGGAGCAATCCGCCTGCGACTGCGGCGGCAATGCGCTGGCAAGCACGCCGAAGCTGTTCAAGGGCGCGGTCGTGACCCCGGTGTACGATCCGCTTCCGCTGCAGATCTCCAAGCTGAAAAAGAAAGTGGCCAACGGCGCGCAATTTATTCAGACGCAGGGCATTTTTGACCTTGAAAATCTGAAAACCTTTATGGCCGCCGTGCGCGAGGCGGGGATTACCGTACCCGTCATGGCCGGCATCATCCCGCTCAAGACGGCCGGCATGGCGCGCTTCATGAACGAAAACGTGCCCGGCATCCGCGTGCCCGATGCGATGATCGACCGCCTTGCGGCCGCCGCCGAAAAGGGCAAGGAAACCGGCGTAACGGGTCTGCCTATGCAGGTCGGCATGGACATGGCCGCCGAGCTGATCGCCGCCATCCGCGCGCAAAGCGTGTGCGAGGGCGTGCACATCATGGCCATCGGCGCGGAAAAGAACGTGCCGCAGGTCCTGACCCGCGCGGGCATCTGACGCCGAAACCACACTATCCGCCATTTTTGCGGAGTCAAAGCCGTGCGCCCGACGGGTGCACGGCTTTTCCGATACGCAGGCAATTTTTGTGTTGCATTTTCCGCGCGATGTGGTATGATGTGTGGCAGAAAGCAAGAAGAAAAGAGAACCGTTATGACCCGTGAATTTGTTTTGCACAACACCACGTCTTTCCTGCGGAAAAACGTGGTCATGCTCGTCGCCATGGCGGCGGCGATCGTGACCATGTTCCTCGTCCCGCCGGACGCGCAATACCTTGATTATTTCGACGTAAAGACATTAACGTGCCTGTTTTGCGTGCTGGCGGTAGTCTGCGCGCTGAAAAACATCCGCTTTTTCTATGTTCTGGCGCAGCAGATCGTCCGCTGTTTCCGCACTGCGCGCCTTGCCATCCTCGCGCTGGTGTATATCACGTTCCTCGGCTCCATGCTCATCGCCAACGACATGGCACTGCTGACGTTCCTGCCGCTGGGCTATCTGGTTCTGACCTCCACCGGAAAGCAGCGTTACATGGCCTTTACCTTCGTCATGCAGAACATCGCCGCCAATCTGGGCGGAATGCTCACGCCCTTCGGAAATCCGCAAAATCTGTATCTGTACACCAAATTTCAAATCCCCACCGCGGAATTTCTGTCCATCATGGTGCTGCCGTTTGCCGTGTCGGTTCTGCTCATCACCCTGTGCTGCCTGATTTTCGTAAAACCCGAGCCGTTGGAGATCCCCGCAAGCGACACGCGCCTGCCGATCGGGCGGACGGTGCTGTATCTGGCACTTTTCGCGCTCTCCATCGCGATCGTATTCCGCGGCATCCCGTACTGGCTGGGGCTGATCATCATTCCCGCCGTTCTGCTTTTCGTCGACCGCAAGGCGCTCAAGGCCGTGGACTATCCGCTGCTGCTGACATTCTGCTTTTTCTTCGTCTTTTCCGGCAATATGGCGCGTATCGACGCGGTGCGCCGCCTTTTTTCCATGCTGCTTGAGAAAAGCACACTACTGATGAGCGTGCTGTCGTGTCAGGTCATCAGCAACGTGCCGACGGCCATTTTGCTCTCGCAATTTACCGAAAATTATCGCCAGCTCCTGCTGGGCGTGAACATCGGCGGCGTGGGCACGCTGATCTCCTCGCTGGCCAGTTTGATCACATTTCGGGAGTACACCCACCACAACCCCGGCAAAAGCGGCTATTACCTGCGCTGTTTCAGCCTGTTCAACCTCGCGTTTTTGCTGATTCTGGTGGTATTCGTGTCGCTGTAAAGGAGGCATCCCATGAAAAATTTTCCTTGGAAAAAGCTGCTGATTGCCTGCGCAGTCATCACGGCGTTGGTCATCGCAAAGGGCATCAACACCGCCATCCGCACGGTTTACGCGGGCAAAGCGAATTGGATCGGCGCGATTTTTGTCGATCCGTGGACGTACGTCGGCTTGGCCGCCGTCATGGTTGGTGCGGGCGCAGGCATCGTCCTGCTGCTCGACAAGAAAAAGCCGCCCCGTGAGGCACAATAATTGAACACCAGCCCCCGACGGATTTTCCGTCGGGGTATTTTTCAGTTTCCCGCAGGCGAAAAATGTCGGGCGCGGTACCGTCATGCGATATTTTTCTTGCAAACGGGGCCGTGCTCTGGTATAATAAAAGACCGCAAAGGTGTTCGGCGAAAACGAACGCGGGCAAACGGAGGAGAGAAATGGCGAAGCTATATTTCAAATACGGTGCCATGGGGTCGAGCAAAACGGCGCAGGCACTCATCACCAAATACAATTACGAAGAAAACGACCTGAACGTCTGGCTCATAAAGCCCAGCGCGGATACGCGCGACGGGGCGGACATTCTGCGCAGCCGCATCGGTTTGCAGGCACGCGTGGAGGTCATCGGCCCGCAGGTGGACATTTTCGAGCGTTTCACGCGCGAAAAAGCGGGTGCTTGCGATGTTGTGATCGTCGACGAATGCCAGTTCATGACGGAGGCGCAGATCGACCAGCTCCGCGCGATCGTCAACGAACATTCCATTGCCGTGCTCTGTTTCGGCTTGCGCACCGATTTCCAGACCCGTCTTTTCCCGGGTTCGCGCCGCCTGATGGAGCTGGCCGACGTGATCGAAGAAATCAAAACCATGTGCGACTGCGGCGCGAAAGCCACCATCAACGCCCGTATCTGCGACGGCCTGATCGTCACGGAAGGCGCGCAGGTGGTGCTCGGCGGCAACGACAGCTACATTGCCATGTGCCACCGCTGCTATGTCCACGGAATTCGCGACAGAAAACGCATCAAGCTGCACGGCGAACACTAATCTCGTAACTTATTGAAAAGGAGATATACCCATGGAAATTTCTGAAATTCTAGCCAAATGCGACCACACTCTGCTTGCGCAGACCGCCACGTGGGCGGACATCAAGGCCATCTGCGACGACGGCATGAAATACCACACCGCGTCCGTCTGTATCCCCGCGTCGTTCGTCAAACAGGCAAAGCAATACGTCGGCGACAATTTGGCCATTTGCACCGTCATCGGCTTCCCCAACGGCTACGCCACCACCGCCGCCAAGTGCTTCATGGCCGCCGATGCCGTCGAAAACGGCGCGGACGAGGTGGACATGGTCATCAATATCGGCTGGGCGAAAGAGGGCAATTGGGCAGCTATCACCGACGAAATCGCCGCGATCAAGCGCGCCTGCAACGGAAAATTGCTGAAAGTCATCATCGAAACCTGCCTGCTGACCGACGAGGAGAAAATTCACCTGTGCAAATGCGTGTCCGACTCCGGCGCGGATTATATCAAGACCTCCACGGGCTTTTCCAAAGCGGGTGCGACTTTCCACGATGTCGAGCTGTTCGCGGCGAACATCGCGCCCCACGTCAAAATCAAGGCCGCGGGCGGCATTTCCTCGCTGGAGGATGCGGAGAAATTCATCGAGCTGGGCGCATCGCGCCTCGGCACATCCCGCATTGTGAAAATCGCAAAAGGATTGGAAAACGACGGAACATATTGATTGCGTCTGCGGTGCGGCGGGACGCCGAGGGCGTCGTCCCCTACGAGTTTTGCAAATTTTGTAATTTATAATTATTTTTTGGAGGAACATCCTATGTCTAACTTTCCTGCGACTCCCCATATCAATATTCAGAATGAGATCGGTTTCGGAAAGACGGTTCTGATGCCCGGCGACCCGCTTCGCGCCAAATTCATCGCGGAAAACTTTCTGGAAAACCCCGTGCTGGTTAACGGCGTGCGCGGTGTCAACGGCTACACCGGCTACTACAAAGGCGTAAAGGTTTCCGTCATGGCCTCCGGCATGGGTATGCCCGCCATCGGCATTTACTCGCACGAGCTGTTTAATTTCTACGGGGTCGAGAACATCATCCGCGTCGGCTCTGCCGGTGCCATTCAGGAGAATATCCACCTGTACGATCTGGTCATTGCGCAAGGTGCCTGCACCGACTCCAATTTTGCCCACCAGTTCCATTTTCCCGGAACGTTCGCCCCCATCGCGAACTTCGAGCTGCTCAGCGCCGCCGTCGAGGCCGCCAAAAACTGCGGCACGCCTTACCACGTCGGCAATGTCAACTCCTCCGACGTGTTCTACGGCGACCACGCCAACGTCCCCGAGGGACTTGACACGCTGTACAACCAGAAGAAAATGGGTGTCATGGCACTGGAAATGGAAGCCGCGGCTCTGTACATGAACGCCGCCCGCTACGGCAAGCGCGGCCTGTGCATCTGCACCATTTCCGACCACATCCTCACCGGCGAAGTCACCACCGCCGACGAGCGTCAGAACGCATTCACCACCATGATGCGCGTCGCGTTGGATACCGCCGTCGCCATGGAGAACAAGTAAGCCTATGAAACGCGTATTTGTGTTTGTGCTCGATTCGTTCGGCATCGGCCGGATGCCCGATGCGCCGCATTTCGGCGATTTTGACGTCAACACCCTGCGCGCCTGCGCCACTTCCGACAAGCTGCACATTCCCAACATGATCGCGGCGGGACTCGGCAACATCGACGGCGTTTGCTGCCTGCCGAAAGCAGACGCACCCGTCGGCGCATATGCCCGCCTGACGGAAAGCTCCATGGGCAAGGACACGACCATCGGCCACTGGGAAATCGCCGGCATCGTTTCTCCCGATCCGCTGCCGACCTATCCCGACGGATTTCCCGAAGAAGTGCTCGCACCGTTCCGCGCGGCCACGGGACGCGGCATTCTGGCAAACGCGCCTTGGTCGGGCACGGAGGTCATCGCAAAATTCGGCGAAGAACATATGCGCACCGGCGACCTGATTGTCTACACCTCCGCCGATTCCGTTTTCCAGATCGCGGCGCACGAGGACGTTGTCCCGCTTGAAACGCTGTACGAATACTGCCACATTGCCCGCGACCTGCTCAAAGGCAAGCACGGTGTCGGTCGCGTGATCGCTCGTCCCTTTGTCGGCGACCCCGTCAACGGCTTCAAGCGCACCGCCAACCGCCACGACTATTCCCTCGAGCCGCCGCGCGAGACCCTGCTCGACGTGCTCAAGGCCGCCGGGAAAGACAGCATTGCCGTCGGCAAAATTCACGATATTTTTGCCGGCCGCGGCGACACGGAATTTATCTACAACAAGTCCAACGCCGACGGCATGGCGCACGCCATGCACTATGCGGACGTCGATTTCCACGGCCTGTGCTTCATTAATCTGGTGGATTTCGATATGCTCTACGGCCATCGCCGCGACATCGACGGCTACGCCAACGCCCTGACGGAATTCGACACTTGGTTGCCCGGATTCATGGAAAAAATGGGTGACGAGGACATCGTGATGATCACGGCCGACCACGGCTGTGACCCCGCCTACACCGCCACCACCGACCATACCCGCGAATACGTGCCGCTGCTCGTGCTCGGCAAGCGCGTCAAGCCCGGTTCTTTGGGCACGCGCGGCTCCTTCGCCGACATTGCCGCCACCGTTGCGCAGTTTCTGGACGTGTCGCTCGATACGCCCGGCAAGAGCTTCGCGGAGGTGATCGTATGACCGACGACGCGCTCGTGGCATTGGCCAAGGAGGCAATGACGCACTCCTATTCGCCCTATTCCGGCTATCGGGTCGGCGCGGCACTTCTGTGCGCGGACGGCACGGTCTATCAGGGCTGCAACATTGAAAACGGTGCCTACACGCCGACGATCTGCGCCGAGCGCACCGCGATTTTCAAAGCCGTTTATGACGGGCACCGCGATTTCGTCGCGATTGCCGTCTGCGGCGGAAAAGACGGCATTCTTTCCGGTGAATTTCCGCCGTGCGGGGTTTGCCGTCAGGTCATGCGCGAATTTTGTCACAATGACTTCCGCATTTTGCTTGTCAACGAAACATCTTATGAAGCCGTGACGTTGGAACAGCTCCTGCCGCACAGCTTCAGTCTGAACGGATAAGGAGGTGAAATTATGGATACACTGAAAAAGTTTTTCCCGCACGCATTCAAGGTAAACAGCAATGACACCGCCTCGCTCATCATCGCGATTCTGATCTATCTGGTCGCCGGACTCGTCGGCGCACTGATCATCACGCTGGTCAGTGCCCTGCTGTCGTGGATCCCGATTTTGGGTGTGCTTCTCGGGATCGTGTTCAGATTCGTCGGTTCGCTGATTTCCCTGTACGCGTTCGCCGGCATTGTGATCGCCATTCTTATTTTCTTCAAAGTGCTCAAATAAGGACAAAAGCGACCTGCCTTGCAAAAAGGCAGGTCGCTTCAGTCTGTCAAAAAACGGCAAAAAAGCTTCCAAATCACCCTTGTTTATGGTAT
>CAYSYK010000019.1:0-2606 GCA_964435375.1 uncultured Oscillospiraceae bacterium
TATACCATAAACAAGGGTGATTTGGAAGCTTTTTTGCCGTTTTTTGACAGACTGAGCAAGAACAGAGGGATGAAATCCCTCTGTTCTTGCTCTTTTTTTCGATATGTCAACTTCGTTGAAGCGATATGTTTTCGCGTTGCTCAAACTTGATAGATCGTCGCTACACGCCGATTCAATATGTGATAAATCCCTCGGGGATTTATCACACAATACAGCCGGAGGTTTTGATTTACATCACTTCTCTGTCCTCGTCGGTAATCTCGGGGACGTAGCCGTGCTTGAGCTTGCGCTTATTGAGCATATACATCACCACGCCCACGCACACGACGCACGCCAGCATCACGCCGAACAGAATCCACGTGACGCTGTCTATGCCCACACCCCATGACGAAACGCGCCCCGTGATGACATACTGGCTGAAATCCGGGTAGGACATGGTAATGCCGTACTCGTCGTAAAATTCTTCCGGCACGATCACGTCCGCCAAATCCACTTCCCCAACGCTCAGGCCGACGCAATAGGTTTCCTCCGCGTCGATGGAGGCCAGATAGAAATGCGCATAGCCCGACGTGTCCACGATGACGTTTTGCAGGGCGACCAGCTCCCCATCCTCCACGCGGTAGAGCGTGGCGATGTTGCGGCCGTACTGCGTGCCGAGGCGGAGCATGACCTGCACATGGCGGTCGGTGGAATGGTCGAATTTTACGGAAAATGCGTCGTTATTCGCCAACTGCGCGTAATTCGTGCCGTCGAGCTTGGCAACCTGATAGGAAATTTGGAATGCCTCGGTGCTGTCCGTCACTTCCAGTGTCGTACCGCTGAGGCTGTAACGCGAGCCGCCCTCGGTCTGCACCGTCAGGCTGACGTCGTTTTTTGCCACGGAATTGATCACATCGTTCGGCAGGGCGGTTTTGTCCGTCACGAAAACGTCCACATCGACCGTGCCGCCCTCCAGACCGGCGTTTTTCTGCTCCTCGGACTTGCGGATGGCCGCGATGATCGCGTCGATGAGCATTTGCCAGCCGTCGTCGGTATAGATCGTCGCGGAAAGCTCGGTGCTTGCCGTCTTTTTTTCTTCCGTGGAGGTTGTTTTGTTCACGGTGCTGATGGACGCGTCGTCCGTGCGGTTGATGGTCGTCGTGGTGGAAATGATCTCGCCGTTTTCGCCGCTCGAAACCTGAACGTCGGAAATCACGTCCTCCGGCTCTTCATCCGTCACGACGCCGAATATACCGAACAGCTTCTCATCCTCGGCGACCTGATCGCGGATTTTGTCCGCATTTTCCTTGGATCCGCCGTAGTAGATGATATTCAGCCGCTCACAGCCGTAAAAAGCGTTGCTTTCCGTGCCGGAGATCTGCTCGTGCAGTACGACGCTGCTCAAGTCGCTGCAGCCGTAGAACGTCCACGCGGGAACGACTTTCAGCGGCGCGGCGATCTCGGCGCGGATGAGGCCGGCGCAATAGGCGAACACGCCGGCGTCCATCTCCGTCACGGAGGCCGGGATGGTCAGATATTGCAGACCGGCGCAATCGTAAAACGCATGGTAGCCGAGTGTAGTCAACGTGTCGGGCAGGCGCAGGGTGTGCAGGCCGTCGCACTGCTCGAATGCGCTTCTTCCGATGGATTGCAGGCCGCTGTTCAGCTCCAGAATCACAATGCCCGCGCATTGGCAGAACGCAAGCATTCCAACCTGCGTCACCGACGCGGGGAGCCGAACCGCGGACAGGCGGTAGCAATCGTAAAATGCGAAATTGCCGATGTTCGTCAGGCCGTCCGGGAGGGACAGCTCGTAGATTTGGTCGCGCAATTCATACCACGGAGCCATGTTGAGCTGATCGAAGTCGGTCATGCTGCCGGAGCCGGAGATAGTCAGGCGGCCGTTATCCAGCGACCACGAAAGATCGTCGCCGCAGGTTCCGCTTGTCTGCGCCGCCAATGCCGGTGTCGAGCAGGCGAACGGCAGCAGCACCGCACACGCCAGCACCACCGCCAGCACTCTGCTCCATAAGTTGTATTTCCTTTGACACATGGGCATTTTGCTCCTTTTGGGTATTGATGTTGCGATTTCTCCTCGTCATTGCGAGGAGCGCAGCGACGTGGCAATCCGTCCCGCTCCTCGTCATTGCGAGGAGCGTCAGCGATGTGGCAATCCGTTTCCCTAGACCATATTGGAATTACTTCTAACATTTTTCATCCCAGTATAGATTCGTACAGGTCTTTCCACTCTGGGTTCGTTCCCTCTACCAACTTATTTTTTCTTGCGCGATTCCAGCCCTTAATTTGTTTTTCTCGGGAAATTGCCTCGTATGCGCTGTTGGTTTGTTCAAAATATACCAGCTTGTGCACAGCGTATCGCGTGCAAAAACTGTCCGGGTCAAGATTGTTCTTGTGCTCGTAAACGCGTCGGATAAGATCCTTTGTAACGCCTACATATATCGTTACATTTGTCTGGTTTGCGAGTATGTACACATAGTAGTTCATGCTACGCATTTCCTTTTGGGAGGTTTTCTTCTGCTCGCTATTGCTGGGGGTAGCCATCCGTTTCTCTTCGTCATTGCGAGGAGCGTCAGCGACGTGGCAATCCGTTTCCCTTTCCTTTGGGA
>CAYSYK010000019.1:2706-29790 GCA_964435375.1 uncultured Oscillospiraceae bacterium
CGGATTGCCACAACCAGTCTGCGGACTGGTTTCGCAATGACACGGGGGGGGAAGATTATCAGGTCTGGTTGACGGAACTGGGATTGGTGATGGTAATGGGGTTAGGCAACGTCACGGTATAGGTCACGCCGTTGTATTTTAGGGTGAGCGTTCTAATGGTCTGTGTTCCGTGACCATAATAGGCATATAGTTTCGCCATACCACCATTCCAATCCTTAATACTTTCCGTCTTACCCAGTTCTTTCGTAACCGCGCCGTCTGCCGCAAACTCGTAGGTCACCGCATCCGTCTTCTCTCCAGCCGGTAATACCACTGTTGCACTATCTGCGTTTCCAATTTGGGATACAGTTATCGTCAACTTCGGTTTTTCAAAGTTGCCAGACTTTCTTATGCTATTATCAACCGTTGCTTTTGCATACAAGGTTGCTGAGTACTCTGTATACGCTCCTGTTTTTGAATCTGTAGCAGTAAATTCGTGCGTCGAAACAAAAAACCCTACGCTTTCCGTCCACGTAATCTTCGTTGGGTTGTTGCCTGTCGGGCTGATGCCGGTGATCTTCACCGTCGGGGCGATGGAATAGACCTCAAACGACGGCTTTACCACTTCAAATGTCTTGCCGCCGACCACGACCGTCACAGTACTGGTATACTTGCCGGACTCGTAGAACGTCGGTGCTGCGAAGGAGATGTTGCCATCCGTCACCGTGCCGGCAATTTCGCCGATTTCGCCGATGCCGGTATTGGTCGTCGTGTAGCCGCCATATGCCTGCGTGTTTCTGTCGAACGAGAATGTCCATTTCGCGGATGTGATATACTCCGCAGCGATTTCATTGCCCCACTTGTCGGTGACGGTAACGGTCAACGCATTGGGCGAAATTGCCTGCATGAAGGGTCTACTGCCCTCGCCCAGCTTGGTATTCTCAGCGTATACGGCATTCACTTTCACGGTCTGGACGACGGTCGTCACCTTGGTCTGCTCATCGGTCAGATCATAGACGTAGCACTTGTCGGCCTCCGGCGGCGTCGATGTGGTCGGGTCATCCATCGACGCTTCCACCCAGTTATTATTGGCATCCGCGCAGTTTTGCATATAGAGCGCCGTCAGCTTCCATTTGCCGTCCTGCGTGCCGTTCTCGGTGGGTATCGGGAAGGTGAAGGTCGCCGTGGTATCGTCCGTCGTGATTCGGCTATAATACACGAGGTGCTCAGTTTTGCTCTCCTCGTTGCGGAATTTCGCCCAGACGTAGGCGGTCTGACCGTTTTCCACCGTTACCAGCGCATCGGCATCGCCCTTCGGCGCAAACTGATAGTCTTGAACCGTCAGCGATTTGAACTCGGGCGGCTCGAGGACGAGCGCCGTAATCGTCGGTCTACTGACGGCGACGGTCACGGTGTTCTCGTTATCGCCCTGCTTGATGGTTATATGGTCAAATTCGTACTTGCCGCCGGCATTGACTTGGAATTTTCCGACATAAGCCGCCGTGTAAACACCGTTTCGGTTGATGGCTTTTTTGTCCCATGTCAATTTCGCGCTCAGGCCATATGCGCCGATCAACGAGCCGCTCTTTTGATAGACCACCGTCACATCCGGCAAGTCGGTCATTTCTCGGCCGGAGTCGTCGTACAGGCGCACCGCAACGTTGATATTGCGCGGTCCCTTATACTCGAAACTGATGGGGACAGAGCCGAAACGGATAGGCTCCGGTTCTTTTTTTGTCGCCCCCTCTTCGGTGGTCCCCTCTTCGGTGGTCCCCGCTTCGCTAGGCTTCGGATCCTCCGCCAAGAAGATATCCGCACGCAAGCCCAGATAGAGAATATAGCTACTCTGTTGCGACGGAGCCAATTCTTCACCGAGGCCGTCCACATACAGATATTTCAAGGTATAGGTGCCACTCTCGTTGAACGTGACATTGCCCCACCATTTTCCGGTCGACGCATTGTACGACATCTGAGATTGCACCATGCCGCCCGACGCGCTCACAAACACGGCGCGCACGCTCTGCGGTCTGGAAACGCTGTCGTCCACGGTCGCCTGAATCTGCGCCGTGATCGAGTTTGCGGCCGTCATGGTGACGCCCTTGTTCAAATACAGGACGACAACGTCTTTAATTTCGCGTCCTTCGATTTTCACCGTCGGGAATTCGTCCAGCGCATAGTACGAGCCGTCGACGATCAAATTGCGCAACGAGTATGTGCCGGGGCTGGTCAGGTCGAAGGTCGCCGTCCAGATATTGCCGTCTCGCGTGAACGGAACGGAAGTTCCCTGCGTGCCGCCGTTCGCACCGACCGCGCGCACGAAGAATGCACTGATGTTATTCGGCTGGTCGCCATCGACATTCAGCGTCACCGTGACCTGCTTGGCGTTGCCGTCATAGGCGAAGCGGATGGGCTGGTTGGCGTTGCTGCTCGTCTGTTCACCGGACGAAACACGAGCTTCGATGTCGCGATAATTGTTGCGCAGTTCGGTGTCGTCCATGTTGCTCAGGTCGATATTGCTGCCGAACTGGATGTTCAGCGTGCCTTCGATCTCGCCCACAGCCAGAACGTCCTCGTTGGAAAGGTTCTCGCCGTCCAGATACACGATGGCGGTGATCCAAGTTGCCTCGTCCTTCGCCAGCGCGGTGATGCCGTAGCATTCCTCTTCGCCGTTTTTGTACGCGTAGCCGTCCATCAGTTCGAGCGGAACCGTTGTCTTGCCGCCGGATGTGAAGGCGTGCTCGGTGTTCAGGAAGCCCGTCGCCAGCGACGTGCCGCTCGCGTCGATGAATGCAACTCGGAACGCCTTGAGCATATTCAGGATATTTCCCGTGTCGGCCGGGTCGGCATAGAATACATAGCAACTACCCGCGCCCTGCGTCGTGTTGTTTTCCTGCATCATGCCGGATTCGATAAGGGTCTTATACTCCTCCCAAATGCGGTTGACACCGTCGTAGCCCACGACCACTTCCTGCGTTTTCTGCGTGATCGTGTAGCCCTCCGTCATGTCCGCGACCGCGCCCAGTTCCGCATGGGACGCAGCGCTGTACCATTTGTCGCCGAGCTGATAGGCTTCTTCGATATAGCCGCTGTCTTCCTCCGTCGTCCCTTTTTCGACGATGTAGATAAGCACGCTGTTTCCGTCTTTATCCACTCCGTAAACGGGTTCGTCCGCCCATTCGAGATTTCCCTCGAGCTTCAGCACCGTACCGTAAACGTTGGTGCGCAGCCAGAGGTCGATGGCGAGGCCGTAGGTGTCTTTTGCGACGAGGTCGGTCGGCAAAGCGTTGTTATCTCTCGCGCCGGTGGCCGAGAAATCGTTGACGGAGTCAAACGGTGCTTTTGCCTCGGTGCGCAGTTTTGCGTTCAGCGGGGCTTTGCCCAAGTTGACCGTAATGATGACCGCAGTTGCTTTTCCTTGAATGTTTACCTGAACGACATTTGCGCTGTTTTTCAGCATTTGCGTCATTTCGGCGGGAAGTCTGTTCTCGATATTTGTCCAGACACCGTTGCCGAGAATGATATCCGCCGGGGTGGATGCGCTCTGGCAGCTATTGATAATTCCCAAGAAATCCAGCATTTTGTTCATATCACTGGAAGAAATACTTGCCAGTTCGCGAATTTCATAATGCGTGCCGCCTTCGTTCTTGCCGATCTGCGTTTCGTTGATGTTAACCAGCAGGTTAACGGCACCGCTGATCTGATTCCATGTGATTTTGGGGCGGTTTGCCTCCGGAACAGTCTCCGGGTCGCACTGCTCCGCATAATTCTTCAATCGGCTGGCTGCGGTGCGGATATTGGTGTAATCTCTCTGGTAGGTTTCCAAGGAATCGAGCTGAATCTTGTATTTCGCAAAATCGTTGCTCACTTTGTTGTTGGCCGTCCACGCTTTGTACTGGCCCAGAAGGTCGGAGACACTTGCAAAGGTCTCGGTTTTGTCGGAGCCAGCCAGATATGCCTGACAGTTCGCCAGATACAGCAGTGCCTCGCCCTCTTTGTCCAGCACATCCTGCACCTGCAGGATCAGGCGGTAGGCATAGGTCACCAGACCGCTGAAATTGTCTTCACGGCCGGACGTTGTGCCACTTGCGCCGGGAAGAGAAGAGTTTGCAAATCTCGTGATGAACTGGTCGGCCGTTATCTGGACGTAGAGCTCGATCACGCCGGTCAGTGCTTCCATGCCGGTCACCTGCTCGTGGCCTTCGGTATTGACATAGGTCTGGCCTTTGATGATCGCCAGATACTGCGCACGCGCCTGACTGTATGCGATTTCCGCGCGCGTCATCATCTCGGTGGCCGTTGCGTTTGCCGTAATATTGGAGGTGGTCGCCGAGGTGATCGCTCTGACACCGTAGCCGACTTCACCTGCCTTGGCCGTAAAGAATTGGTTTGTGTTGTCCCACTTGGCAAAATAGCAGATTTCGCTGGTCGTATTCTCCAGACGGCCGTCGCTCGTGTATTTTGCGATGCCGAGCGGAGTCTGCTGTAGGTTATAATTCGTCTTTAAGCGGGCAGGACGCAGGGAGATGCGATCCAAGCCGTAGCTATTGTCCGAGAGGTTGATCAGGTTGCCCCACGTGATATTCGCGCCGGTCAACGTTTGGCCGATGGATGCGGAAGAATCCCCGACCATCGAGGCTCCCGGCCCGACGATATAGTCGATAGTTGCCGTGTAAATGCGATAATTTTCGACATGGGTGATAACACTGCCGTCAAGCATGCCCCCGACCTGATAGGTTTTTTCGTTTTCTGCGCTTTTTTCTTGCGTTTTGAGTTCGCGGCCGCTCGGAACATAGGTAATGCTCGCTTCGTAATGCGGCGTATACGCGACGGATGTGATCGTTCCGCCGTTATAATCACCGTCCACGCCATATGGTTCTCCGGCTACCTGCTGCTCGACTACCGTATGCTCCACGTTGTCCTTTTTGTAGGTAAAGGACACGCTGTTGATTCCCTCATAGTAGACATCCACGATCATACCGCCGTCGTATTCGTCGCCGTTGGTATAGCGTTTTCCGCCCACATTCGTCACGACAGGTTCTTGCTGCACACCGTCTTTTTCGTAGATGATCGTTTCTTGGTAATACCGTTCGTACGTGACGTCGGAAATAATGCCATCAGCGTAGCCTTGGCCGACTTCGTGCGGTCTGTTCTGCGTAATCAGAGTCTCTTTTTTCAGCTCCGTGCCGCCCGGAACGTAGGTAACGTCCACGGCATATACATCGGCATAGGTAACAGCCGTAATCGTGCCGCCGTTGTAAGAATTGCCAACCTGATACTCGGTCTTGTTTTTGACATTTTCCACCGTGTCGGTGTGGCTTTCGCCCGCCACCGTATAGGTTATGGTCGCGGTGTAAACGCCGTCATAGATGACATTCGTGATCGCGCCGCCGTTGTATGCGCCGCCGGCAAAATACGCCTCACCTTTCACGTTCTCTTCCGTCGCGCGCGCGGTCGCGCCATAGATTCCGTCCGCAAGTGCGATTTCGAGGTTGCCGTTGCCGGAGATGGTGGTGTTCATGCCTTTGACCTCGGGCGCACGCGAAAGCGTCAGCCATGCGTACGACGTCGACGCCATCATGACCACGGACATTGCCAGCAGCAACGCCACCGCCACAATACGTTCCTTCGCCGCCGGAAGCATCGCTTTGTATTGTTCAATTCTTTTTTGCGTATCGCTTCGCATTGTGTTTACCTCCTGCCATCAAACATCCGAGTAGTTGATGAAGAAAATCACAGACGCGCGTTGCGCCGTGTTATTGTCCGTCCATGTGCAGACCAGCCAATATGTCCCCGCCGGAGGGCGCTGCCCATCCGCGACGGAAATGGTGAGGCTGTTCCCCGTTCGGCTGACGTGCAGCGTTTCGGTGCCGAGCGGCTCGTAACTCTGCCCGACAAGGCGCTCGATCGCGCACTGCGCGGAATCGGGTATGTCGACCGTCGTCAAAGTCAGGTGCGTGTCGGTCGCCGTCAAAATCGGAGCATTTTCCGACGAAAAATGTTCGTCCGGATTTGGGTCGGCCACCGTGTTCCACGCGGCGGCGCTATTGTAGCGCGCATACGTCCGTCCCGGGAAAAACGCCAAGCAAATCGCCAGCGCGGCGACAATCAGGAACAGGCTGTATGCAATTGTTTTTCGATGCATCACAGTCCGCTCCTTTCGCATCTAATCCGTTTCCGCGACGGCCCGAATCCGAATCAGGCCGGTATCGGAAATACCCTGCAGGTGCAGCGTCATTTCCGCGATCGTCTGTTCGCCGCCGCGCAGGCATCGCCGCAGTTCCGCGCCCGACTCGTCCGCAAAGCGGACAAGCCAGCCCGCACCGAAGGCGGTGTAGTTTGCGCTGCCCTCCACGATCGGCTCGGCAATGCCCGAGTAGGTCTTCCCGTCCGCCGTCAGCGAAATTTGCATTTGCTCGGACGATTCCCACGCGCCGGGGCTGACGTTCAGCCAAATGCGCAAATATTGCGTCTGCGTCGGGGCAGTGGCCGCGTCCGTGGCATTGCTGACGGCAAACGACAGCGTCATGCCGTCCTCGTCCGCGATCCACGTGCTTTTCTGTTCGGTGAATTGGCCGTTTTCCATGCGGCCGAGGTAGACGGCGGTCTTTTTTTCGGGCTGAAAGGAGATTCCCGCTTCGTGCTCTTGGCGGTAGCGGGCGAAGCTGATCCCGACCGCCGCCGTCAGGCATCCAACCGTCAGCACGGCCGCCAAAATCGGCAGGAGCCAGCGGGAAATATGCGGTTTGCTCTGTTTCATGGCTTGCTCCTTGTCGATGAATGGGTCGCGTGTGTTATGTCGGCTCTACTTTCGTATTGCCCTCGTCGATCAGGGTCACGTACGGGGAATTTTCCTCAAATACACGCAGTGCTTTTCCTGCGGTGCTCGTCAGCGTACAATTGCGAACCGTCAGGGAAATGTCGTATTTGTATGACGTTTCGACATACACGGCGTCGGCCGTATCGGAATAGCCGCTACCGCTCAATGTCGGTGTTTGCGAAACGGCGCCGCGACCCGTAATGCGCGAGTCGGTAATGGTCACTGCGCCGCCTTTGATGGCAATGCCCGTGTAGGCGGTAAGGTCGCAGTTATAAATGTTCAGCGTGCTGTCCGACTGCGGGTGGTAAATCGCCGCATAAATCGAATCCTCCGTCACGGTCAGGGTACTGTTGGCAATTTGGATGTCGGTGCCGTTGAACTCGGGCGAACCGATGCCCGTGATCACGTAGTTGTCGCTCGTCAGGGTGCAGCCGTCGATATAAAGCTGCGTCGTCTGCTCCGAGAGCGTGCCGTTGCCGTTGATGCGAATGGTGCAGCCGCTTGTTGTTATGTCGCAGTCGGTCAGGCGCACGACGGAGTCTTTCCCCTCGCCGTCTTCATCCCAAATGCAGATGCCGATTTCATAGCCGGAGAAATTCACATGGTCAAGCGTGAGCTGCGCGCCTTGCATCCGGAAGGCATTTTGCTCCGTATTTCCGGCCATCGTGCCGTTCATGACGGACAGCGACGCGGTCGGTTCAAGGTTGAATGCTTCAAAATAATGGTCGGTCGTAAGCGTCTTGCCGTTCAGGTCGATCAGCACTTCGCGCCCCGCACCGACCGTTATATCCATGATATCATCATCTATGGTAATGTCTTGCCTCAGGCGGATCATTTGCACCGATTCGTCGGCCATCATATCGGCAAAGGTTTGCGCATCCGCGACCTCGCGCACGGCATATTCCGCCTGCTCTGCGGTCACGGTCAGGCGCGCGGTATAGGTGTCGGTATTTTCTCCGGAGCCGAGCTGCGTATCGTAGCGCGTGTTCTGCTCCACCTCGTCGTAGGTGCATAGGTAGGCGTACACGCCGTAGCCGTTGGCGTCAACGGCTACGGGATAATAGTTCGCGGCCGTTTTTTTGCTGAGGTCGATCGTCCCGGGGTAGCCGTCGGCCTTGGAAAGATCGGTCAGGAAGGCTTCCGCCGTCGTCGTTCCGTCGACGGTCAGTAATCTACCGTCCGCGCCGAACGTCGCGCGGTCGTAATCGTATTCGATGGGGCGCAGATATTCCGCAACGGCAACGTTGCCGTCCGTATCGGCCTGTCCGCGGACGTAATAGCCCAGAACGTCGTACACCCAGCACCATTTCAGTTGTGCGGCATTGTGCCGTTCCTGCGTCAGCGTCAGGCTGTTGCCGGCAAAAAGGGTGTAGGCGTAGTCGTCCGTTTCGGTCAGGTAGGTGCGCTGCACCGTCTCGCCGGAGCGCAGATTTTGCGCGTCGACGAAGAAATACAGGCGTTTTCTCATACTCTCGTCCATGCCCGATTTCCCGACCGAGACACGCACGCGCACGATGCCGCTTTCGCTGTTTTTCGCCTCCAGACCGATAACGCCCTCATCGCCCGGCTGTGCCTTGAAGGTATTGCCCGACAGCGTCGCGTCGACGTTCACGCCGTATTTTTCGACCTTGAAAATCAGCCCGCCCGACTGCACGACGTTGGTATACCACGCCGCCGTCACGCCGAAGGCGATCACGACGGTCAGCACAATGGTCAGCACGGCGATACACGCCTGCAATCCGATGCGCTTGCGCATGCGCCGAAGTGTCGGCTTTGCCTGTGCGGAAACATCATTATTTACTTGTGTCGGTTTGGTTTTCCTCCGAAATTCCAACATGATGTTCTCCTTCGGGCACGCAGCTGCTTTGCAGCAGCTCTTTTGTCAGTTCCGTGCGAATGCGTTCGATCATTTCCTCATATTCCTGCGCGCTCAGCGCGGCCGCGGGATCGGCCTGCGGCTGCTCGGACTGCTGCTCTTCCTCGCGTTCCAGCTCCGCGCGAATGTTTTTCACGCAGTTTTGCAGCACCAGACCCGCAATCAGCAGGCATGGGAACACGATGCAACCCAAGAAAACGAATTTATTTGAAAGAAACGAGAATGCGGATGTCAGCACGCTGCTCTCCCCCGTAAACCAGATCACCTTTCCGATCAGATTTTCCTGACTGACGTAATAAACGTCGGCGATCGGATTGGCGTCTCCTTTTGTTTGCAACAGAATGCCGCCGGCATCCTGCACGATATCCACGACGCGGTGTGTGACCACACTGCCGTAAATCTGCGAATCATAGGTGAGGAAACAGACGATGTCGTTGATTCCGATGTCGGCGATGTCTGCCGATTTTGCCACCAGCAGCGTCCCGACGGACATGGTCGGTTCCATGCTTCCCGTCACCACGCGGAACATCCGATAATCGCCGATTCCGGCCTGTCCGTCGGTGATAAGCTGAAACACGATGTACACGCAAAGCGCGACCGCGAAAATCAGAACGAGCGTGATCAGGACATTGACACCGCGCAGCAGCTTACTTTCTTCTTTTTTCTCCATAGGTTCACTCATCACTGCCCGCCAGCTCCACGCTCAGTGCAAAGCGCTCCCCCGCTTTTGCGGGATTCCAGTCGATGTCCTGTCCTTCGATCCAGACGAACATCCGAATGCGCTGCGGCACGTTGCGCTCCAGCGCGACAATGTACACATCCTGTGTTGCATTGGCTTTTTCCAGTGTTTGAAAATATTCCGCCGTCACGGTATCCGAAAGCTCGGCGCTGTTGCGCACGAACTTTCCCTTGTTGATGTAGGAGCCGAGCACGTGCAGATAGCTTGTGTAAAAACTGTTCGCCAGCGTTTCCTGATCACTCTGACGGAACAGTCTGGTCTGAAATTCCTGCCGAATGAGCAGGTCGCCGCCGTCGCTCGTCGTTTTCCAGCGGTTCGTCGTCTGCGCGGCCGTTCTTTCCTGCACGGAAATCGGTGTGGCGACGCCGCCGACCGATGCCAAGGGGCGGGTCGCAACGTATGAGCCGTCCTGCGCCGCACCGTTCGGGTGGGCGTCGGCATTCGGCTCGTAAATCAGAAAACGGTTGGCATTTTCCCGCGCCTGCGCACCGTATACGCCCCGCAGGGAGGCAAAGCGCTTGTCATAGGCCGCGGTCTGCTGATACGCGAGTATGGATTCGTCCGTCACCGTCTGCGTCGAGGCCAGAAAGCCGATGCGGATGGAGGCCGCCGTGCCGGTCACGCCGTCGTCCGAAAGTGTGTAGGAAAAGTTTTCATTGTCGGAGGACACGATCTGCGGGAGGTCGATGACATAACTGCCGCTGTCGCTGCCGGTCGAAATGCGCAGATAATAATCCGCGCCGGGCGACACGACCCAAAAATCCAGATACACATAATGCCCCGCCGAAAGGTTTTCGGACTCGGCGGCCTGATTGGCATAGGTCAACGCATCGTCGTGCAAAAAGTCCTGCACGGGGCACAGCGTGCCGGCCGAGGCAAATCCGGCCTGCACGAGCGGGTCATCCGCCGTGTAATAGGTCGGCAAAAACCAGTGGAGCCCGTCCGCGGTCGATACCGGGCTTAATCCGCCCAGCGTGTTGAGGTAGGCGTAATTTTCGTTGCCCGAGAAATCCAAGGTTTCGGAAAATTCTCCGGGGTAGTGCAGTGTCGTCCCGTTCACCGTCTGCGACAGGTCGGGGGCGATCAGAATCGTATTTCCGCCGCTGAGCGAGATCTGAATACCGCTCGCCGTCGGATTGTCCGACAGGGAGAGCCACGCAAACGAGGCCACGGCGACCGTCGTGACGGACACGAGCAGAAGCAGGGTCATGGCGGCCAGCTTGAGTGATATTTTTTTCTTCATGCGCCATTCCCCTTTCCCGACCGCACCGTGTGTCGATTATTTTGTGTTCAGCAGAGGTGCACGCTCCGCGCGGCGGCGAAGTCTCGCTTCCTCCCATTGGCGTTTTTCCTCCGCCAGACGCTGAACCTCCGCCTGACGAAGCTCCATTCTCTGCGCAAGTGCGGCCAAGAAAACCGTCACCTCGTCGCAATAGATCTGCGTTGCCGCCGTGTCCGCGGCGTCCTGTGCAAGCCGTTCGCGCTCTTCCTGCTCGGCTTTGATCCGCTCTTCCTCTTTGCGCAGCAATGCCTGACGCTCTTTTTCTTCCTGTTCGCGCTGCAGCTCGGCCGTCAGGCGGGCAATGCGCTCCTGCTCCTGTCGCCGCTTTTCCTCGGCCTCTTTGGCTGCTTGTTCCTGCGCATTCGGCGCGCGGTGCGCGGCCTCCTGCTCGGCCTGACGCTTCTGCTCCGCCTCAAATGCCGCCAGCTCGGCCGCTTTCTTGGCCGCGTCCTGTTCACGCGCCTCCAACTGCTTGGCGAGATTGTTCTCGAACCGATCCAGCTCGGCGCGCAGCAGCTTGAATCTGCGGCGATCTTCGGCCTCCTGCTCCATGCGCATCTGACGCTGGCGGTCTTTTTCGGCCTTCAGCTCCAGACGGCGACGCTCTTCCTCGGCCTCTTTTTCCTTGCGGATGCGCTCCTTTTCGGCCTCTTTTTCCTTGCGGATGCGCTCCTGCTCCGCCTTTTTGCGCTGTGCCTGCTCCTCGACCAAACGGCGGCGCTCCTGCGCCTCCTCGTGCATGAGCTGCTCTTTTGTCAGCTCCTCGATCAGCACCTTGCGGATCTCCACGTCGGGCAGGTCGTAATCCTCCGTCAATTCCTCGATGATTTCCTTGATGAATTTCGGCTTCAGGCTGCGTTTTTTCTCTTTAACGGGGGTCGGGACCTGACGCTCGGAGGCATCTTCCAGATAGCCCTTCAAGATCAGGTAATTGAACAGAATATTGTGGTAAATATCGCGCTGGAACTGCTCGTTGATTTGCGGATTTTGCTCGACCACGCGGATGGTGTAGCCGATCTCATCGTAGCCGCGGAGATATTCCAGCAAATTCATGATTTTGCGATAGCTGGGGTTGCGCTTGAGCACGTTTGTCTTCGTAATCGTGCCCTTGATGCGGTTGAGCTTGCTCATCTGCTGTGCAAACTGGCTGGTCATGTAGACGCTCAGCACGCGATAGAGTCTCGAAATGCGCTCAAAAACATCGCGGTTTCGATCATCCGTTTCCAGCGCGCCCTCGATTTCCTTGATGTGCAGGAACATATCCAGATGCACCTGCTCGGTAGCGCTTTCCATGTCGGAGCTGACTTTCAGCTTCGCGCCGAATTCGTCGCTCATCGCGGAGAAAAGGGCATCGTGGCGAATTTTGACGAACTGGTGCGCCATTTCCATGGTCGTGAAAACAAGCTGGTTTTCGTACACGCCGACGCTGTCCTCGCGGAATTTCTGCATCAGGCGGCTCGGGCGCACGTCGCCGGACTCCTCGTTAAATTCCTCCACGAGGCTTGCGTGCTGTGCCAGATGGCGCACGACATCCGCGCCCGCCTTTTTCGCATTGGCCACGTTGACGATCAGCTCTTCCTCGCGAATGATGTTTCTCGGGTTGGAGATAACCGTCTGGAATGCGGACAGACCGTCCTCGATTGCGTCCACCCAATCCAGATCGACCGTCTTGATGGCTTTTCGGTTGGAGAACTGGAACTGATTGTTCGCGTTGGCGATCGCGTCCATGAAATAGTTGTAAAACTCCGTACTGCCGAGGGCACGAATAACGCTCTTGGAAAATTTTTGATAGATCGGATCAATCAGCGCGGTTTTTTTCTGATTGTCGGGCTTTTGCTGAGCCATACTCTGCCCCCCTGTTTATCAGTTATTTTTCTTCAGATACTCTACATAGTTCTTGCAGAATGTCATCACATTCTTGCCGAAGAGTTTATCCAGATAGGTATTGAACTTGGTCAATTCGTCTTTCATGAAACCCAGACTCAACGATTCAAACTTACGCAGCACTTTCTTTGCGACGATAAAGTCGATCGCCTCAATCTCCGTGCCGCCGCAGGCAACGAAGCAGGGCACATATTCGCGAATTTGCTTATTAATACGGTTACCGAATGCAAGACGGAAATTCTTGATAAGGTAATCGTTGAGCTGCTCCAATTTTTCGAGGTTCTTCTCCGAAATGGGATACGCCTGCTTGGCCTCGTCAAACAGCTTCACCAGATGATCCGTCGAAACGGAAATCGGCGGCGTCTGCTCGCATTCAAACGGGTTGGCACGGCTGTCCATGTCGATGGGGATGGCACGGTCGTACACCTTATCGGCCACGGCGAAGGTCGAGTCGTCGTTGTTGATCGTGCCGACGAACCAGATATTGTTCGGGATCTGCACGTTGCCGCCCTCGATCAGGCAGGGGTCATTGTCCCACACGGCCGTCACGATGTCGACCTTCCACTCCTCCTGTCTGGGCATTTCCAGAACGGAGAGCATTTCCGCGAAGTAGTATTCGACACGGGCGATGTTCATTTCGTCGAGAATGATCAAATGCGGGTCGCGATAGTAATTGGCCTCGTACACCGCTTTCAAAAATTCGGTTTCGGAATATTTTTTCGTAAATTCGTTGAAGTAGCCGTACAGCTCCGTCCGTTCACGCCACGACGGCTGCACAGGAACGAGCGTCGTATCGCGCCGGACAAACTTGCCGAACGCATACGCCAGCGAGGTTTTACCGGTACCGGAAATACCCTGCAGGATGATGACTCTCGTTGTACCCATCGACGCGATGAAGAAGCGGATGGTATTGATATCGTAATAGAGTTTCAGCTCGCTGGCGGCGTACTTGCGGAAGCGCTCGCACAACGTCTGCAGATCGACTTCATTGTCGAACTGCGGCGGAGTATACGACGTTTTGTAGTAATTGTCCACCGAGGTCAGGCGGAAGAAGCGGCTCTCCGTCGGGTCAACACAGGGAGAATCGAAGGTATTGCGGTTGCTGCTCGGCACGAACAGCGCCTTTTCTTCCGTTTCTTCCCCTTCTTTCGGCTCTTCGGGTTCTTCGGGGGCCTCGTCCGAGCCGAGCTGCGACACTTTCATGGAAAGCAGCTTATCTTTTTCATAGTTGGCGCGCAGGATGTCGCGCTGCAAGGTGCGCACCTGCTTTTGCAGTGCCTCGTATTCCTTGACGGACACGCGGAAGCGGAAAATCCGCTTGCACAGCTTCACGAGTCCCCAAATCAGCAGCACGATCACCGCCAGCAGCGCAAGATTGGCCACTGCCAGCAAAATCCAGTCCACCGTGCCGAAATCCTCCTCGTATGCTTGGATGATCTCCATGCGCATAGGGAAATTCAGCAGATAATTCAGGAAATTAAAGAATGCACTGAAGATATCCAACAGCGCGCGGAACACGCGCCCGATATCCTGATAAAAATAGCGCAGGAAATTATCCATACTCCACTCCTAATGCGTCGGCAAACGCGCACCCATGGCTGCGTGTTTGCCGTATTTTTGTCAGCTTTCGCCGTTCTCCTGCGGATGCTGCGGCTCGGACGGGGGCGCTTGCTGCGCCATGTCGGCCAAGATCTCCGCTTTCAGCTTTTCGCGCAGTTCGGCCTCGATCTGCGCACGCGTCGCCGCCTGCGAAGCCTGCTGCTCGGCGATCAAATCCTCCGTGCGGCCGCGCTCCTGCTCGTATTTGATGCGGTTTTTGACGTTCTGATACTCGAACAGCGTGCGGAAGAACTGAATCAGGTGATACAGGAAGAAGATGAACACGGGAATCACCACCACCAGCAAGAAGCCGGTACTGGTCTGCAGATAATCGAACACCTTGCCCAAGCCCGGAATACGAACGCCCGTGTACTTCGCCACGACGGAAGAATCGCGGACGGTCAATGCGTCGACCGCGCTGTTGTGGTCACCTTTTGTCTCGAAGATCAGGTAGTCGCCGCCGTCGAAAATACCGACAATACGGTGCGTATTGAGCACTTTTTTGCCGTCGATCAGCGTCCAGAACGTGATGATGTCCTCCTTGCGCAGATCTTCCGTATCGACGGAACGGCCGACAATGAGATCACCGGGTTTCATTGCGGGGTACATGGAGTCCGTCTGGATCGAAAAAATGCTGATCCCGAGAATGCTGGGTGCTCCGTCGCCCGAAGTGGAAACATAGGACACGTACGTGCAAAGCGCCGCAAGAATGATCGCGACCACCAGAACGACGTTGATGACCGTGTTCAATATACGCTTGCCCCGACTTTCCTGTTTTTCCGTCTGCACATCCTGCTCTGTCTGCGCATTGGGAATGGTTTGTTCGGTTTTTTCCTTCATAGGAAAGGCCCCCTTCTGTTCTTTCTTCTTTTATGAGCGCTCTGAGGTTGTCAGAGTTTATCTATGAAACGCAAAAATGCGGTTTATTCCAGTGGTTTGAGTCCCGAGTCGCCCTGCGGGTCGGAATCGAATTGTAGACACGCCATGATCTGCGCATTGTCGATGGTCGCGGTGCAGTCCACATCCTGACCTTCCAGCCAGATGTAGATGTCCATGCGCACCATTTGGTTTCTTCCGAGGGTGCACAGGATCGGTTTGTCCAGAAAATCGCCCAATTCTTTGACGACCACGCCCTGTTCGACCGGGTCTGTGTCCGTCCAGCAGGAATTGCTCTGTCGGATCAGGTGCGCCGCATCGATCAGGCTTTCCTTGCCGTTGATTCCGGGCGTTGTGCGATAGCCGACACTGCCGTCGATGTGGCGGTCGCAGTTCGGCTCATAGATGAAAAATTCGCTGTTATCCCCCGTCGGTTCGCCGTTGCCGTCGACGGGCGTGATGCGGATGCCCATGCGCATGGCCATTTCCGCGCCGAGGCCGGCATTGTCATGCGAAATGGTTTCGTCGTTCCAGACGGGTGTGCCGATCAGATAGGTACCCGAACCGTGGATTCCCTGATCGACCTCCACCGCGGGAGAGAGTGACACCGTCACCGGCAAATCGGTGCGGGCATAAAAGGTGAGCTTGATATAGTAGCCGTTTGTGTCGTTTTTGTTGGCGTTTGCCTCGTCGGACAGTTTTTTCCATCCTGTCTGACGGCCGTTTGCGCCGTATTGCGCCGCATAAAAGCATTGTTCTTCGTCCACCCATGTGACCGGAAGCAGCGGCGCGGTATCCGGCATCAGTTTTTCCATATCGAGCTGGAGCGTCCATTTTTCCGACGCAGGGTCGGTCGACAGCTCCATGCGCGGGGCGGAATGGATGTAGAGGTTCATGTCGTTGACCTTGGGGATACGACTGATGGTAAACCATGTGTAGGAGGCTACCGTGATCAGTGCAAACAAGATCAGCACGAGGTAGAAGGACGCAACGAGCTTCATACCGCTGTGATTGGATTTTGTAATTCTGCGCACGACGGTCTCCTTTCCGAAAAATGTGCGTTTTTTGTGCCGCCTGCGGCAGCGGGAGTCCTCCCCTGCACTCCGTCCGCGCCGTTCCGACGCGGGGTGAGAGGGCTCCCGTTATTCCGCAGCCGCACTCTCCGCGTCGGAGAGAATGGCCAAGCGGCGCGAGATCGGATGCTTTTTCCGCGGGCAATCCTCGCTGCCCATGCCTCTCCCGGGGGAGAGGTCAGGCCGTTCGGCCTGACGGAGAGGGTTTTTCCCCTCTCAGACCAAAATCAGCGATTTCGGCCGGCTCCCCCTTGGGGGAGCCGCGCACCGCGGGAGGCGGCATCCGTCACCGCCTTGCGGCGACACCTTCCCCCAAACGGGGGAAGGCGTTTCCGCGTATGTCAGGGATTAGCGGGGGTAACAGTGATTTCCACATTGCCGGTCACGTTTCTAAGCGTGATCGTCTTCGTGCCCGCATCGTACGCGTTGTCCACAACGCTACCGTTCACCTTTACGGTGATGGTTGCTCCCTCAAGGGTCACGCCGCCGGGCAGAGTAACGTCGCCGAGATTCAGCGTCAGATCGCCGCCGTTCTCAACGGTCACGCCGGGAACTTCTGCATTGTTCACGTAGACCTTATGCTGTTTGGTGCTATCGTTTCTCAGGTCGCCGTATTCCATCGGGGTCAGGGCCGCATTGCTGGAGAACTGGAGGTTCATCGTGCCGCTCAGGTTGGTGTTCGCCACATCGGCATTGGTCACGCTTTCGCCGTCGAGGTAAACCAGCACGGAAACTGCCGCTGCCTTGTTCTGCGTCAGCTCAACGATTTTCTGAGACTCGGCCGCTTTGTTATTGGTCGTATCCCACATAACCAGCATCGCGGTGACTTCGTTGCCGTTGATTTTCACATGCTCTGTGGTTTCCATGTCCAGACGGGCATATCCGTAAATTTCGGAGTTTTCCGGGTTGAACAGCACCACGCGGATGTTTGTCATCAACTTTTTCAGCGTGGCGATGTCCTGCTCCGTAGTGCCGGCCGCCGTAAAGCTCATCGTGCTGCCGCCGCCCATGGTCGAAGAAGTTTCCGTCTTGTCCTGATAAATGCGGTCGACCGCATCTCCCTGCAACTGCAGGAAGGAGTCCGCCGCATTGGTGCGGAATGCCAAGTCGATGATGTAGCCGTAGAAGTCGCTGAGGCTTTGCGATGCAGCACCGCTAAACACGCCGTCAGAATAAGTGTCCGCCTCTTTCTTTGCGACAACCAAATATGCCTCTGTTACAGTTGCCGTAGGATTGACTTCGATTGTAGCCGGGAAATTTTCAAGTTTAATGCCGCTGTACTCGATTTTTTCAATGATAACGTCAGAGGTAAACTGTCCAACGAAATTCGCCACTCTAACATAGAATCCACTCGTATCCGCGCCATCCGCATTGACTTTCAAAACAGGGTTATTCACCAACTTCGACACATTTTCCAGCAGTTGATCCTTATTGATTGCAAATCCACCGAGCGTTGCATGCGTCGTATCCGCCAACTTCGTGATGTGACTTTTGATGGCTTCCCATGCATAGCTTTCATTGGTCATTCTGTTCAAAGCGGTTATCTCTTCCTCCACTGCGGTTTTCAGGCTAGTCAACTCGGCAACAGCCGCAGCCAGCGGATGGTTGTCAATCCCCTCGATCAACTGTGCAGGGGTTTTTTCTTCCATCTGTCCAAGTGCTTCAGCATAGCTACTCTCGTCGTAAGCATCAGTGGAAAGGAGGTCTGCAATGATGTACTGCTTCAGCGCGGTTTCAACCTCGTCCAGCGCGCGCTCCAGTGCCGCATATGTTGTTTTGAGGCTTGTAATATCCGTTTGCGTAAAACTGGGATTCTCATTCATTGCCTGCTTTACCGCAACATTCGCCAACACGCTTCCGCCCACGCTAACTGCGCTTTGTGCAGAACCGATGGCCTTGTTCTTCGCGGCGTTCGCCTGTACAAGCGCATTCCGGTAAGCCTGCTCCTTGCCGCTCATGCCGGAGGAGGTGCCGATCGCTCTTACGCCAAAGCCGTCTGCGCCGAACTCGCCGAGTTTATACGCTTTGGCCAATGCCGATGTACCGAATCCGGAAAGGCGGCCGTCCGTACCATACTTGGGAGTGGTCAAGTAGTTTGTTCCCAATTTATCTTTTTGACCTTCCGCGCCCTCCGTATAGGACAGCTTGGACGGATACAGGGTGATCTTATTCAGGCCGTAGCTTGCATTGCTCAGGTCAACAAGGTTACCCCAAGTGCGATTGATATCAGCGGGCACGGTACCGTCAGCATTCTTGATTGCGTTCAGTGCGGCTGCCACGGTCGTAATCGCGTTCGTTCCGTCGCTATCGGGCAACAGGGCCATTTCGAGGTTGCCGTTTGCACCGATGGCGGTGGTGATGCCGGTTACTTCCGGCGCGGTTGACAGAGTGAACCAAGCATAGGTGCTGGACACGACCATGATGCACGAAACCATCAGCATGCAGATCGCGGCAACCAGCTTGGACTTGATGTCGCCTTTACGGCGACTTTTTTTCATTGCCATTGTTCTCAATCATCCTTTCTTGTTGTTGCGTGTTTGTGTTCCCGTCGGAACTATGTCACCCGCGGCCAGCGGAGTGCTGCTCGCCGCAGGGGTGCATATAAGCTTGTGTTGTGCTCCGATCGTAGGGCGGGGGCTTGCTCCCGTCGAGTCTTCCCCTCCGGGAAAGCCGAGGCGGATTGCCACGGTGCTTCGCACCTCGCAATGACATCGCGGGAGCGTGGGGTCAATCCCAGAAGCGCAGGTACGACCACAGCTTTTCCCAGAACGAGGCCGGGGCAGGCGTTTGCTCGTCACCCGCGCCATGCGTTTCGGACAGCAGCGCAAAGTCCATGTTCAGACCCGCGTGCCCGCCGATCAGCTCGTCCGTGCAATCGGGGTCGTCGCCCTCCAGCCATAGCACGACGGTGTACTTGTGCTGTTCGCCCGGAGCGACGTGCAACCGCACGCCGCTGGCCACCACCGTATCGCTCTCAAACGCGAACGGATGCAGGCGGTAGTATGTCCATGCGCTCGACGTATGTATCGGCTCGAACTGGGTATCGGGGTCGGCGCACTGATGCATCATGTCCTCCACGCCGATGTATCCGACGCGGTTGACCGCATCCCCCGCGGGGAGCAGCTCGACGCCGCCGTCTGCGTTGCTTTTGGCGTAGAAGCGCATTTTTCCGTCCTCAAAAATCATCGCCCACATCGCCGCGGACAGGTTCTTGCTCTCGGAATTGAGCGACACCATCCACTCGTAGCCGACGGTGGAATCGCCCTCGTTGCGAATATAGAACGTATATGCGAAATAGTCGGCATTATGCTGGCCGTCCGTTCCGTCGACGTCCTCGGGGATGTTGGTAAAGGAAATGCAGGGAACTTTTTCCGCCGGCGTGCAGAACAGGTGCGTCGTCGGGTTTTCAAAATCGGCGGTCTCGCTGAGGATGAAGCCCTCGCGGAACAGGTCGGTGGACATATTGATTGTGAAATGTCCCTGAATTTCCGACACGATCGCCAGCGCGAACAGCGCAAGCAACAGCAAACCCAAGCTCATCAACAGCGCCACAAGCCCCCGCCCGAAAAACAGCCAGCGCAACCATGCGGTCGCCTTGGGCGGGTCGAAATAGAGGCCGAAACTGGCCGCCATCAGCTCGAAATCTTCTTTCGTCTTCAGGCCCTGCCGTTTTAAGTCGGATTTTAACAGCCTGCGGCCTTTTTTGATCGCGCGAACCTGCTCGCGCGTGAGTGTCTGCCCTGCGCGCTTGCGCGGGAACAGCCGCCGCTGTGCCTTGCCCTGTGTCTGTTCCGCTGCCATGAGGCAGTTTTTCAGATTTTCTTTCATGTTACATTTTCACGCGCCAGTGCATCGCGGATCCATTCGTCCTCGCTGACCACCGGGCCGGTGATCGCGCCGCTGGAGCAATGCACATGGCATTTGTCGAGCCATTGCAAAATCTCGTTGCTTTCGACCTCGCCGCCGAGCAGGACGAATCCCGCCTGATACATCCGCGTCATTTCCAGCGCCAGCTCGGGCTTGCCGTAGAGCGCGGGCGCGGGACGCACATGGCGGAAGCCAAGCTCGCGCAGGCGTTCCATCGGCAAAATTGCCGGGTCGTAATCATCCGCCACCAGACAGATGCCGTTGCGCAGGTAACGCTCGACGATTTCCAGATTGGCTTTTGTCGTTTCGGCCAGAAGTGAGGTCGGGATGGTCATCAGCAGTTTTTCCTTCGGGATCGGCTGGTCGCGGAAAAGCTGCATCAGGCGCTGCAACTGCGTGCCGGCGGTGTAGAAATCGGGCAGCATTTGCAAAAGCACGCCGTCGAGCTTGATGCGGCAGTTTTCCATGCGGAGCACGGCGTCGGCCGCCTCATAGAGGAAATAGAAGCTGACATCTGTCGTCAGATTTTTGCGGCGGAGCATGGCCTGAAGCTGCTCGGCGCTTTCACGCGTCTTGCCCTCGGTGCTTGCAAACCACGGGATCGCCTCGTATGCAACCACCTGCGCGCCGCCGTCTGCGACCATCGGGCGATATTGCAGCCCCATGGGACGGTCTTTTTTCTTCTCCACCAGCGGGACGGTCGTCGGGAGGGTTTGGGTATAGTGTATGTATTTGTGATAAATCGCGCGGCACTTGGGTCTTGCGCCTTTGAGCACGTCGATCAGGTCGGGATTCCAGCGTTTGCCCGACTCGGCAAGCAGGTCGTTCATCGCGTCGTCAAACGGCGTTTCCGAACGAACGTAGCTGCACCGTCTGTCCAGCTCGTGCGCAAGACCGACGATCTGCCCGATGGGGCTGATCCGGTCGCCCTGCAGGCCGTTGGGATAGCCCGAGCCGTCCCATCGCTCCATGTGCTGCTCGCAGCTCTCACGCATCATCAGCCACGCAGTGTTTTTCGTGGGAGATTCGCTCAGGCCGCCTTTCATTTTTTCTTTATCGCCGCCGCGCTCCTGCAACGTGGCCACAAGCAGGCGGCCGTCGGAGGTGTATTTGCGGTATACGGCCGCTTCCTCCTCGGTGAAATCGTCCTGCCAGAGCTGATATTCCGGCGGAACGAGCGCCTTGCCCAACTGGTGATACATGCCGCATTTGAAAGCCGTGTCAGCGTTTTTGCCCTGTATTTGCTCTGCGCCGCGCTTTGTCTGTGCGCAGAAGCCTGCCGCGCACGCCTGCACGAACAGTGCCTGCGTATAGGCCGCCACGCGCGCCGATTCCTGACGCACCGTCTGGCTCAGGCCGTAAAACGCGTCCTCCCAGCTTTCAAACTGTCTGCGTTTGATTTTTTTCACTGCCATCGTATCCTCACCTCTCGGCTATGCCGTCCTTCGTTATTCGACGTCGTCGTCAATGTCGTATTCCACGAGCGGAACATCGTCTTCCTGTTTTCTTTTGCGGAAACGGAAGCGGGGCGGTTCCTCCCCGTTGCGCTCTGCGCGATGGCGGCATTCTTCCCAGACGAGCATCCACGCCAGAATCGCATTGAATACCGCGCTGATGCACAGCAGTATGATATACACGTTCATCGGTCGTCCCCCTCTGCAAAATCATCCCATTCCTCGCCAAAAACGAGAATGGTGTAGTATCGAACAATAATTCAGTGTAATATTACCACATTCCAGCATGAATTTCAAGATGAAATGATTTCCAGCCGTGCCGCGCGCCCGATTTCGGTCAATTTTTCCGAGAAAAAGGCGGTTTTTCCCGCGGGAAAATTGCAAGTTATCTGTTTTTATGCCGCATTTTTGCTGATTTTTGGCAATTTTCACAAAAGTGACCCGGGCGCGCTTTTCCCGCGTCAGAAGCGACAAAAAGCGCCACTCCGCGGACGGAGTGGCGCGAACTTTTTCATTTTCTTCCCGTGACCTGATACATCCGATCGTCGGAAATTTGGACGGATACGTCCAGATACTGTGCGAAGATCGCGGCCAGCGCCCGTGCGTCCATCAGGCCGTTGGAAACGGTGGAGGCACTCCCCTCGTGATGGCGGTCGATGGCGGCGCGACTCATACCGTGCGCGACCGTCAGCGTTCCGCCCGGGCGAAGCAGGGTGCTCAGCACGCGGATCAAATTCTGCGCATCGGGAAAATGCGGAAAGGCGTTATACACCACGATGCAGTCGAATTCCTGCGGCAGGGCGAGATTTTCGATGTCGCCGCACAGCACGCGGATCGGCGCGTCCGGGTATTTGGCCGCGGCGATTTTCACCATTTCCGGCGAAATGTCCACCGCCGTCACGGAGCGCACGCCGCGCGACAGATAGTCGGGAAACAGCACGCCCGTTCCGCATGCGACGTCCAGAACGTCCTTCCCTGCGGCGACCTGCGCGCCGTCGAGGATTTTTCCGATGATTTCGTCGGAGCGGATCATCCCCGCATCCCACTGCGGCGCGAGGCGGTCGAAAAATTCGACGATTTTCTGCTTATCCACAGGTCACCTCCGCGCAATAGCGCCGCGGGAGCACGCGCGCACGCGTCAGCGTGAACACGACCAGCGGCATCAGAATCAACTGGATGACAATGCCCGGTATCCCCGCAACCAGCGAGGTCGTGACCCACAGAAACGGGCCGGTTCCGGGCGAGAAAATCAGGCTGTTGGCAAAACCCGACACGACGCGTCCGAGCACCATGGCACAAATCAGGCTGATATACAGGTCGGCCGTCGTGCTTTTCGTGCGGACGTATTTCATTATCAGGCCCGAAACAAAGCCGTACACGCCGCATTCGACCATCATCGACGGCAAATAGGCCATCGGCGGCATGGAAGTAAGCAATGACGACAGCGCGGGGCCTACAAGCCCGCACACGCCGCCGTACGGCCAGCCGCAGATCAACCCGCACAAAAGCACGGGAATGTGCATGGGCAGGAACACCGTTCCGGCATTCGGGACGGCATGGAACGCCATTGGCAGCACCACGCACAGCGCACTGCAAACGGCGGTAAACACCAGTTTTTTTACGGCGGAAACTCTCATGAAAACGCCCCTTCTCGTATGTTCTATGGGCATTATATCCTCCGTTTTCGCCACGCGCAAGCCCCCCGGGGGGATGATTTTTTAATTTTCCAGCAGCGTCACGTCCAGCCGCACGGGATTATGATCCGAATGGGCAAAGTCCAGCCGCTGCGTCTGTACCCGCTCGATGCGCACGTTGGGCGAGACGATGAATCCGTCCAGCACATAGAGTTGGCTGTCGGCATCATAGGGGCGGTTGAGCAGGCGGCAGGTCGCGCCCGCTCCGTCAAAGGCATAGGAAAATCCCGTCGGCAAGGCACTTTCCTCCAGCACGCCGGGTATCCACGAGTCTTCGCGCAGAGGGAAAGTTGCGAGCGTTTCGGGGAACACCTGATTGAAATCGCCGCCCGCGATGACATAATTGCCTTTTTCGTACTCGGCTTGCAGGAAGTTCATCAGCATATTCGTCTGGGCGATTTTTCCCTCGCCGTCATCGTACGCCTCCAGATGGAGGTTGACGAGCACGACCTCCTTGTCGCTCCCCGCCACGGCCATCCGCGTCACGAGCAGGCAACGCTTCAGATTTGCCGTGCTGACCGGCCAAGAAAACGGGCACGGCAGTGCAATACGCTGCGGCGAGCCCGTCATGCGGCCGCTTGCGAAAGTCGCGATGCCGCTTTCGACCTTGCCGATGGTAGGAATCGGGATGGGAACATAGGCGCATTTATAATTGTATGCCATGGCATAATTCCCCGCAAAGCCGTCGGCGATGGCCTCCAGTTCGTTGACGTAGCCCGTGCGTTTCGAGCGGACGTCTATCTCCTGCAAAAGCCATGCGTCGGCCTCGCGGGATGCGATAAACTCGGAAATGGCCGCGAGATTTTCGGTCACGGCGTCCTCCGACGGATTGACCGTCGAGCCGCCATCCATGAAAAAGTCGGTATTCGCGTCCAGCCCGGCGTAGCCGATGTTCCACGTGTAGACGGTCAGCGCCCGCCCCCACGCCGCGTCGTCGCGCATGTAAATCCATTCCGCGTCCTGCACCTCGCTCGGCCTGTACTCGGTCACGGTCAGGTACGCGACCAGCCCGATCACCACCGCCAAAATTGCCGCCACAATGCCAAGCAAAATTTTCAGCCACAGTTTCTTTTTCATGCCATCACTCCTTGTGTATTTCCTTTATTATAGAGGGCTGCACGGCGGCTGTCAAACGGAATTTCCGAATGCGGCAGTTTCTTGATATTTCACTGGACAAAGCGCGCGCTTTTTGCTATAATGAATGGGTATTGGGTTCGGCAATCCCGCCGCGCCCCCACTTGTTTATTTTTTCGCTCAGGAGGATTTTCATGCTGCATATTCGTATTCTGAAAGCAAACGACCCCGCGCAGGTCGCGCAACTGGCCGCCGATCAGTTTGAGTCGCTGATCGCCGTCAAGCCCGCCTGTCTGCTGGGACTGGCCACCGGCTCTACGCCGATCCCCCTCTATCGGGAGCTGATCGCGCGCGCGAATGCCGGCCGTATCGATTTTTCCCGCGTTCGCTCGGCCAATTTGGACGAATACAAGGGGCTGCCCGGAACGCATCCGCAGAGCTATCGCTATTTCATGCAGGAAAATCTGTTCGATCACATCTGCATCCGCCCGGAAAATACCATCGTCCCCGACGGTCTGACCACGGACGTTGCCGCCATGTGCCGCGCTTATGAAGAGCAGATCGAAGCATGGGGCGGCGTTGACCTGCAGCTTCTCGGCCTCGGGCACGACGGTCACATCGGTTTCAATGAGCCGGCCGAGGACTTCCCCGTCATGACCCACGAGGTCACACTCGAGCCGATCACCCGTCAGGCAAACGAGCGTTTCTTCCGCTCGCTCGACGAAGTTCCGACCGCCGCATACACCATGGGCATCGGCACCGTCATGGCCGCGCGCAAGGTTCTGTTGCTCGTCACGGGAGCGGACAAGGCCGACATTCTGCGCCGTTCTCTGTTCGGGCCGATCACGCCCCATGTTCCCGCATCGATCCTGCAACTGCACCCGGACGTGACCGTCATCTGCGACGCGGCCGCGGCATCTTTGCTGTAACGGGAGGCAATATGAATCAGACAGAAAAGCTTCACCTGCAAAAGACAGCCTGCAAGGTGCGTATGGGCGTGATCGAGAGCGTGCATGGCGCGAAAGCCGGCCACCCCGGCGGCAGTCTGTCCGCCGCAGACCTGTTTACCTATCTGTATTTCCGCGAAATGAACGTCGACCCCGCCAATCCCCACTGGGCGCAGCGCGACCGTTTTGTCCTGAGCAAAGGACATACCGCTCCCGGCCTTTATGCGGCGCTGGCACAGCGTGGCTTCTTCCCCGTCGAAGATCTGCCGACCCTGCGCCATATCGACTCGTACCTGCAAGGCCATCCCAATATGAACACCGTTCCCGGCGTGGATATGTCCACCGGCTCGCTCGGGCAGGGCATTTCCGTCGCCGTCGGCATGGCACTGGGTATGAAGCATCTGGGCAGTGCCGCGCGTGTTTATACCCTGCTGGGCGACGGCGAAATTCAGGAGGGTCAGGTTTGGGAGGCTTGCATGGCCGCCGCGCACTATAAGTTGGACAATCTGTGCATCATCGTCGACAACAACGGCCTGCAGATCGACGGCAACATTGCCAATGTCATGAGCCCCTACCCCATCGCGGACAAGCTGCAAGCCTTCGGCCTGCACGTCGTGTGCATCGACGCACATGATTTCGACCAAATCGAAGCCGCCATGGACAGCGCACGCGCCACGAAAGGTCAGCCCACGGCCATCGTGATGAAGAGCACGAAGGGCAAGGGTGTGTCGTTCATGGAAAACAATGCCGGATGGCACGGAAAAGCGCCCAACGATGCCGAATACGAGCAAGCAATGGGCGAACTGCGCGCCGCGCTGGCGGAATTGGAGGGCAAATAAATGGCAGAAATCAAGAAAATCGCGACCCGCGAAAGCTACGGCAATGCGCTTAAGGAACTCGGCGAGGAATATTCCGATCTGGTCGTGCTCGATGCCGACCTTGCCGGTGCAACCAAGACCTCCGTTTTCCAAAAAGCCTTCCCCGAGCGGCATTTTGACTTCGGCATCGCCGAGGCGAATATGATCTGCGCCGCCGCGGGCATGGCCGCGACCGGCCTCGTCCCCTTTGCCAGCAGTTTTGCCATGTTCGCCGCAGGGCGTGCATTCGAGCAGGTGCGCAACTCCATCGGCTATCCGCACCTGAACGTCAAAATCGGCGCGACGCACGGCGGCATTTCCGTCGGCGAGGATGGCGCAAGCCACCAGTGCTGTGAAGATTTCGCGCTCATGCGCACCATTCCGGGCATGGTCGTCATGTCCCCGGCCGACGATGTGGAGGCCAAGGCCATGGTACGCGCCGCTTACCTGCACAAAGGCCCCGTGTATATGCGTTTCGGACGCGCCGCCGTGCCCGTCGTTCACGGCGAGGATTTCCGCTTTGAAATCGGCAAGGGCGAAATTCTGCGTGACGGCTGTGATGTGGCCGTCATTGCCAACGGTCTGATGGTCTACGAGGCACTGGTCGCCGCGCAGGCACTGGCCGAGCAGGGCATTTCCGCGATGGTCATCAACATGGCCACCATCAAGCCGCTCGACGATGCGCTCGTGCTGCAAGCCGCAGAAAAATGCGGCAAGCTCATCACCTGCGAGGAACATAACATCATCGGCGGTCTGGGCGAGGCCGTCTGCAGCCTGCTGAGCGAAAAGTTGCCCACGCCCGTGCGCCGCATCGGCGTCAATGACGAATTCGGCCATTCCGGCCCCGCCGCGGCACTGCTGAAGCAATTCGGCCTGTGCAGCGAGCATATCGTGGAGGTTGCACGCGATTTGTGCAACCGATAAGGCCGAAAAAATCGCATTTTTTCAAAAAAATGCTTGACATTTCGTCCATTCTACCGTAAAATAACTGGGTCTGTGAATACGGACAATTCCTTGCTCCCGGCGCGACCGGGGGCCAAAAGACCAAAAGGAGGTGCAATCAACA
>CAYSYK010000020.1:0-29691 GCA_964435375.1 uncultured Oscillospiraceae bacterium
TTTGTGGTGGTGCTGGTGTCCGATGGCAAGCAGCAAATGATCTACAAGCACGCCATCTCCACGCTCGCGCCCATGAAGCCGCTCAAGGCCGCAGTCGGTAACGTTTGAGTGCAGAGGGCGACGGTTTCCGTCGCCCTTTGGCTATCCCACCATACAGAAACGAGGAAATTCTATGTCCATTGCCGAAAATGTCGCGCTGGTGCAATCGCAGATCGCATCCGCCGCACGCGCCGTCGGACGTGACCCGTCCGAAATCACCCTCTGCGCCGCGACCAAAATGAACGACGCCGACCGTGTCCGTCAGGCAATCGCCGCGGGCATTGCCTGCTGTGGGGAAAACAAGGTGCAAGAGCTGCTCGAAAAGCACGCGGCCAACGCCTACTGCGGCGCGCAGGTCGATTTCATCGGCCATTTGCAGACCAATAAGGTCAAGTCCGTCGTCGGGAACGTGCGGCTGATCCACAGCGTCGACTCCGAGCGTCTGCTCGCCGCCATCAATGCCGAGGCACAAAAGCGCGGCCTCGTGCAGGAGATTCTGCTGGAAATCAACATCGGGCAGGAGCAGAGCAAATCCGGTTTTTCCCCGTGCGAGCTGTCTCCCCTGCTGGAAAAAGCGGGCGCGTATGCCCATGTTCGCATCCGCGGCCTGATGGCAATCCCCCCGATTTGCCGCATCCCGGACGGCAACCATAAATTTTTTACGGAAATTCGCAACCTTTCTGTTGACATTGCGGCAAAAAAATACGATAATGTATCCATGGAAATTCTGTCCATGGGAATGTCCGACGATTTTGCGGACGCCATCGCCTGCGGCAGTACCATGATCCGAATCGGGACTGCCATCTTTGGCGCACGCGACTATGCGCATCCATCGCGGATGCATCCGACTAAGGAGGACGGAACATGAGCTTTTGGGACAATGTAAAAAAATTCACGCAGCCTTATGCGGATGACGAATACGACGATTTCGACGACGATGACCTGTTCTCCGACGCGAGCGCAAGCACGCCTCGCCGCAAAACGCCCGACCGTACCCCCGTCGCGCAGCCCGAGGAGCCGCAGTTCAACGGCAAAGTGCTCAATACCGGCTCCAACAAGCCCGGCGTCGTGCTGTTTCGCCCCATCAGCTTCGGTGATGCCGTCAAGGTCGCCGACGATCTGCGCGAGCGTAAGGCGGTCATCGTGAATCTGGAAAATCTGGACAGGAGCATCGCGCGCCGCGTGATCGACTTTCTGACGGGCTGCTCCTACGCGCTCGACGGAAGCGTCAAAAAAATCGCCGCGGATACCTACCTGTTCTGCCCGCACAATATGGACGTGGCGGGCGACTTGGGCGGCATCTCGTCCGAGACGGGGAGCTACCTGTAATGACCCGATGAGGAGGCGGCTATATGTTCACACCACAGCAAATTGAAGAAGTCTCCTTCAAAAAGGCCACCTTCGGCGGCTATGATATGCAGGCCGTGGACGATTTTCTCGACCCGCTGACACAGGACTATATCACGCTGTACAAGGAAAACGCCCTGCTCAAAAGCAAAATGCGCGTGCTCGTGACCAAACTGGAGGAATATCGGGCGAACGAGGCCGATATGAAAGAGGCCATGCTCAACGCCCAGAAAACCTGCGACAAAATGGTGCGCGAGGCCGAGGAAAAATGCGCGCAAATGCTGCAAGAGGCCAACCATGCCGCGGCGGAAAACGCAAAAAACGCCTCGCAGATCATCTCCGAGGAAGAGGCGCGTGTGGAAGACGCACGTCGGATCGCGGCATCGCGCATCAGCGAGCTGCAATTGCAGCTCAACAACTGCATCGACCAGTTGGAGTCCATCAAAGAGGCCAACCGCCCCACCACCCCCCGCCACACACGCAATCGCCTGTTCGACCCCAATGCCGCCGAGGCAAAAACCGGCGCACTGGCCGACGAGATCGCGCACAATCTGGCCATCATGATCGGCGAAAGCGACGATTCCGACATGAAGGTCGCCCCGTAAATATTCCCATTGCTACGACGAGGACGCGAAAACTTCTCCCCCGTTTTCAGAGAGCTGCCGGACGGTGCAAGGCAGTAAACGGAAGCTGTTTTTATCCCCTCCGAGCCGTGCACCGAAACCGAAAGGCGTGTAGGCTGCACCGGGTTCGCCCGATAACGCGTCAACGAGTGCCGCCGCAAGGCGGAACGAGAGTGGTACCGCAGAGGTAACAAGCCTTTGTCTCTTGCTTTGGAGACAGAGGCTTTTTTATACAGATATTTTTAACGGAGGAACACCCCAATGGAATACAAAAATACCATCATCACCCCGAAAACCGACTTTCCCATGAAGGCGGGTCTGCCCGCGCGCGAGCCGGGTATGCTGGAAAAATGGGAGCAGCTCGATCTTTACAACGCCATGCTGGAAAAGAACAAAGACCTGCCCCCCTTCATCCTGCACGACGGCCCTCCCTTCTCCAACGGCTTCATCCACATGGGTCACGCGTTGAACAAGACGCTCAAGGACTTTATCGTCCGCAGCCACGCCATGATGGGCTTCTACACGCCCTATGTCCCCGGCTGGGACAACCACGGTCTGCCCATCGAGCGTGCCATTGAAAATTCCAAGCGCAAGCTCAACAAGGATATGTCCGTCACCGAGTTCCGCGATGCCTGTGCCGAATTTGCCGAGGATTTCATCCAAAAGCAAATGGGCGGCTTCAAGCGGTTGGGGGTCGTGGCCGACTGGGCGCATCCGTATCGCACAATGGATAAGCATTTCGAGGCGCAGGAAGTGAAGGTTTTCGGCCGGATGTTCGACAAGGGCTTCATCTACAAGGGTCTGAAGCCCGTGACGTGGTGCCCCTACTGCGCCACCGCCGTGGCCGAGGCGGACATCGAATATCAGGACGATCCCTGCACGTCCGTCTACGTGAAATTCGCCATGAAAGACGATCTGGGCAAGCTGACTCAATTCGACCTGTCCAAGACCTACTTCGTCATCTGGACGACGACCATCTGGACACTGCCCGGCAACATGGCCGTCTGCCTGCATCCGCGCGAAAGCTACGTGCTGGCCAAAGCAGAAAACGGCGAGACCTATATCATGGCCGAGGCACTGGCCGAAAAGACCATGCATATGGGCGGCTTTGAAACCTACGAAATTCTGGCGCATTTCCCCGGTGCGTTCTTTGAAAATATGCTGGCGCAGCACCCCTTCCTCGACAAGACCTCCCGTCTTGTCAACGCCGAGTATGTTACCATGGACTCCGGCACGGGCTGTGTCCATACCGCGCCCGGTTTTGGCGCGGACGACTATCAGACCTGTATGCGCTACGGCATGGATCTGGTCGTTCCCGTGGACGATTACGGCCGCCACACCGACTACGCGGGCAAATATCAGGGACTGAAAACCGAGGAGTCCAACCCCGTCATTCTGGCCGATATGCAGCAAAGCGGCGCGCTGTTCGCCTCCGAGCACATCGTCCACTCCTATCCGCACCACGACCGCTGCAAGAAGCCCGTCATCTTCCGTGCCACGCCGCAGTGGTTCTGCTCGGTCGAATCGTTCAAAGATCAGGCCATTGCCGCCATCGAAAACGTGCAGTGGTATCCCGCATGGGGCGAAGATCGCATGACCGGCATGATTCGCGAGCGCGCCGACTGGTGCATTTCCCGTCAACGCCGTTGGGGTCTGCCGATTCCCGTGTTCTACTGCGAGCAGTGCGGCAAGCCCGTTTCCACGCCCGAATCCATCGCCAAAATTTCCGCCCTGTTCGACGAGCACGGCTCGAATATCTGGTTTGAAAAGGATGCCATGGAGCTTGTTCCCGAGGGCTTCGCCTGCCCGCACTGCGGCGGCAAGACCTTCGGCAAGGAGAAAGACACGCTCGACTGCTGGTTCGACTCCGGTTCGACGCATTACGCGTCTTTGATGCACCGCACGCCCGAGCTGTGGCCGGCCGATGTCTATCTGGAAGGTGCCGACCAGTACCGCGGTTGGTTCCAGTCCTCCCTGCTGACGAGCGTCGGCGCGCTGGACAAGGGTGCACCGTTCAAGCAGGTGCTGACGCACGGCTGGACGGTGGACGGTCAGGGACGCGCCATGCACAAGAGTCTGGGCAACGGTGTCGACCCCGCCGACCTCATCAAGGACTTCGGCGCGGACATCATCCGCCTGTGGGCGGCCTCCTCGGATTACCATGCCGACGTGCGCTGCTCCAAGGAGATTTTCAAGCAGATCGCTCAGAACTACCTGAAATTCCGCAACACCGCGCGCTACTGTCTGGGCAATCTGGCCGATTTCGACCCCAACGCCGATATGGTTGCCCCCGAAAATCTGGAAGAGCTGGACAAATGGGCACTGACCAAGCTTGATGCGCTGGTCAAAGCCTGCAAGAAGGCCTACAACGGCTATGAGTTCCACATCGTCACCCACCTGATCAACGATTTCTGCGTGGTCGACCTGTCCAGCTTCTATCTGGACATCATCAAAGACCGCCTGTACTGCGAGGAAGCCACCGGCCTGCGCCGCCGCTCCGCGCAAACGGCACTGTATCTGATCGTCGATGCCATGGCGAAAATTTTCGCCCCGATTCTGGCCTTCACCTGCGATGAAATCTGGCAGGCCATGCCGCACGCCGCTTCCGACGATACACGCAACATCCTGCTCAACCGGATGCCCGATGATTTCGGCGCTTATATGCTCGATGAGACCGCCATGGCACGCTGGGACAATTATCTGATCCCCCTGCGTCAGGATGTCAACGGCATTCTGGAAAAGGCGCGCGCCGACAAGCGCATCGGCAAGGCGCTGGAAGCTCGCGTGACGCTCAGCCGCCACGACGCGCTGGAGTCCGCCACCGCCGGCATGAATCTGGCCGAGCTGTTCATCGTCTCCGCTGTGGATTGGGCCGACCCGGAGGACGGTGCGGAGGTCGGTGTCGGCACGAACTTCGGCGGCGTTACCATCGGCGTGTCCGAGGCCAAGGGCGAAAAGTGCCCGCGCTGCTGGATGCACTCCCTGCAAGCCAACGCCGAGGGATTGTGCCCGCGCTGTGCCGCCGTCATCGCGAAAATGGATATCGAACTGTAAACGCGCAAAGGTCACCTGCCAAAAGCAGGTGACCTTTTTTGTTGATTTCGCACAGAAAATACTTGTTGCGCCGCGCCGTTTTTGGCGTTATAATGGTGGATGAAACAAACACAGAAAAGGAGTTTTTTCATGCCCCAACAGATGATGGATGCCCTTGTCAAAACCGAGGCCGGTGTCGGTCTGACCCTGATGAAAATGCCCGTCCCCGTGGCAGGCCCCGGTGAAGTGCTGATCAAGGTGCACAAGACCGCGATCTGCGGGACGGATGTCCATATTTACAATTGGGATCCTTTTGCCCAGCAACACATCAAGACGCCCATGATCATCGGCCACGAATACGTCGGTGAGATCGCCGCATTGGGCGACGGCGTTACCGGCTTCCGTGTCGGCCAGCGCGTCAGCGGCGAGGGACATATCACCTGCGGCCACTGCCGCAACTGCCACAACGGCAACATCCAGTGGTGCAAAGACACCGTCGGTGTCGGCGTTGACCGCGACGGCGCGTTTGCCGAATATCTGGTCATCCCCGCGCACAATGTCATCGCCATCGACGAAAGTCTGGACGAGGAGGTCGTCTCCTTCTTCGACGCATTCGGCAACGCCACGCACACCGCCCTGATGTGGGACTTGGTCGGCGAGGACGTACTCATCACGGGCGCAGGTCCCATCGGCATCATGGCCGCGGGCATCTGCAAATACGCCGGCGCGCGCCGCGTGGTCATCACCGATCTGAACGACTATCGGCTCGATCTGGCGCGGAAAATGGGCGTGGATGCCGCCGTCAACACGGGCGTCGAAAAGTTGGAGGACGTCATGCAGCGGCTGAGCATCGTCGAAGGCTTTGACGTCGGTCTGGAAATGAGCGGCAACGGCCACGCGTTCAACCAAATGCTCTCGGTCATGCGCACGGGCGGCAAAATCAGCCTTCTCGGGCTGGGCAACAAGCCCGTCAACGTCGACATGAACTACATCATCGGCAAGGGCTTGACCTTGCAGGGCATTTACGGCCGCAAGATGGACAACTGGCACCAGATGAGCTACATGGTGCAGGGCGGTCTGGACATGACCCCCGTCATCACCCACCGCTTCCACTACACCGAGTTCCAAAAGGGATTCGATGCCATGCTCAGCGGCAAATCCGGCAAGGTCGTGCTCGATTGGACAAAAAAGGAGGAAACCAAATGAAATCCGCAATCACTGCCATTAGCGCCGAGCTGGATGCCATCCGCGAGGCCGGCACATGGCGCGAAGAGCGCATCATCACTACCCCCCAGTATTCCCGCATCGACACCACCGCCAAGCCCGGTGTGGTCAATTTCTGCGCCAATAACTATCTGGGTCTTTCCACCCATCCGGAACTGATCGAGGCCGCCAAAGAAAGCTACGACAAATGGGGCTTTGGCCTGTCCTCCGTCCGCTTTATCTGCGGCACGCAAGCTATCCACAAAGATCTGGAAGCCAAAATCTCCAAGTTCGTAGGCATGGATGATGCCATTTTGTATTCCTCCTGTTTTGATGCCAACGGCGGTCTGTTCGAGACCCTGCTGGGGGCTGAGGACGCCGTCATTTCCGACGAACTGAACCACGCCTCCATCATCGACGGCGTTCGCCTGTGCAAAGCCAAGCGCTATCGCTATAAGAACAACAATATGGAAGCTCTGCGGGAGTGTCTGGTAGATGCCCGCAACAGCGGCTGCAAAAAGATCCTCATTGCCACCGACGGTGTGTTCTCCATGGACGGTTACATCGCGAACCTGCAGGGCATCTGCGATCTGGCAGACGAATTTGACGCGCTCGTCATGGTGGACGACAGTCACGCTGTTGGCTTCATGGGCGAGCACGGCCGCGGCACGCCCGAATACTGCGGCGTGATGGACAGAGTGGACATCATCACCGGTACCTTCGGCAAAGCATTGGGCGGTGCTTCCGGCGGCTATACCGCTGCCCGTCAGCCCATCGTTGACCTGCTGCGCCAGCGCAGCCGCCCCTACCTGTTCTCCAACACCGTGGCACCTGCCATCTGTGCTGCCACCATCCGCACCATTGAACTGCTGGAGCAGTCCACTGCCCTGCGCGATAAAGTCCACGAAAACGCTCGTTACTTCCGTGCCGAAATGGAAAAGCTGGGCTTTGACCTGTTGCCCGGTGAGCACCCCATCGTACCTGTGATGCTGTACGATCCCAAGGTCGCCCACGAGTTCTCCCGCCGGATGCTGGAGAAGGGCGTGTATGTAGTTGCCTTCTGCTACCCGGTGGTGCCCAAGGGCAAGGACCGGATCCGTACCCAGATCTCCGCCGGACATACCAAGGAAGACATCGACTTTGCCGTTCGTTGCTTCAAGGAAGTCAAGGAAGAAATGGGTCTGAAGTAAATAACAAAGGGAGAAGCCTATTGGCTTCTCCCCTTTCGTGTGTCAAAGAGCCGACCCAAACGGGTCGGCTCCTAGTATGTAAGGGATATCTTAGAAAGCGCCCTGCTCCATCATAGCGGTAGCAACCTTCTTGAAACCGGCGATGTTCGCGCCTGCGACCAGATCGTAGCCCAGACCGTACTCCTCGGCGGCTTCCACGGACATGGCGTGAATGACCTTCATGATGCCCTTGAGCTTCTCGTCCACTTCCTCGGCAGTCCACACGAGGCGCTCGGAGTTCTGGCTCATTTCGAGGCCGGAAACAGCAACGCCACCGGCGTTGACAGCCTTAGAAGGCGCGACGATCATGTGCTTCTGCTTACGCAGGTAGTCCAGCGCGTCGTTCGTGGTGGGCATATTGGCAACTTCGATGTAGTACTTAACACCGGAAGCGGCGATCTTCTCAGCAGACTCCATGCGGACATCGTTCTGAGTAGCAGCAGGCATGTAAACGTCAACGTCCTTCACGCCCCAGCACTTCTCACCGGGAACGAACTCAACGCCGTACTTGTCAGCATAGGGCTTGCAGTGCATGGGATCCTTGGCACGCATCTCCAGGATGAAGTTCAGCTTGTCGCCGGTAACGCCATCGGGATCGTGGATGTAGCCGTCGGGGCCGGCGAAGTAAGTGACCTTAGCACCCAGCTCGGCAGCCTTCTTCATGATGCCCCAGCCAACGTTGCCGTAGCCGGAAATAGCGATCTTCTTGCCCTCGATGGTGTCGTTCTCGTGCTTGAGAACTTCCTGCAGGTAGTAAACAGCGCCGAAACCGGTCGCCTCGGGACGGATCAAAGAACCGCCGTAGGTAAAGCCCTTGCCGGTCAGGACACCATTTTCCCACACGCCCTTCAGGCGGCGGTACTGGCCGTACAGGTAGCCGATCTCACGGCCGCCCACGCCCATATCACCGGCGGGAACGTCGCAGTCGGGTCCGATATAACGATACAGCGCGGTCATGAAGCTCTGGCAGAAACGCATGACTTCCGCGTCGGACTTGCCGGCGGGATCGAAGTCGGAACCGCCCTTACCGCCGCCCATGGGCAGACCGGTCAGAGAGTTCTTGAAGGTCTGCTCAAAGCCCAAGAACTTGATAACGCTGGGGGTGACGTTCGCTTGGAAACGCAGGCCACCCTTGTACGGTCCGATCGCGCCGTTGAACTGGCAGCGGTAGCCGATGTTGGTGTGCCACCGGCCGGCATCGTCGCACCAGACGACGCGGAAAGTGAACATCCGCTCCGGCTCGACCATGCGCGTCAGCAGATCGGCTTTCTCATACTCGGGGTGAGCGTCGATGACGGGAGAAATGGAGGTAAAAACCTCTTCCACGGTCTGGCAGAACTCGGGCTCATCTGCGTGCTTTCTCTTCACGTATTCGATTACGCGCTCTACATAAGCATTCATTTGACAAAGTCTCCTTTATGAAATTCTTCCTATAATCCTAATTCTTGTGGGTGTACCCCACCAACAGACATTATAGCAGATACGGTCTTATTTTGCAAGATGGACATTGTTGCCGATTATTCCTTTTTTTCTTATGCATAATGCACAATTTTTCGGGATTTCCTCCTTTTTATGCCGTAAATTTTGCCAAACACTTGTCTCTGGTGTGTGGACATTAACGCTTGCGCGACGTTTTTCCGTTTCCGTCGAAAAACCATTTGCAAATATGCCGCATTTATGATAAAATGAAATATCCGTGTACGGAACAGACAGGAAAGAGGAAACGCATATGTTTGAAGCGATTTTACAGGAAATCAAGAATTTTGACACCATCATCATTCATCGTCACGCCTCCCCCGACGGCGACGCCATCGGCTCTCAGGTCGGCCTGAAACACATCATCACACGCAACTTCCCCGGCAAAACCGTCTATATGGTAGGCGACAACGCCGGTCGATACGATTTTGTGGAGGACAGCGTGATGGATGTGATCGACGACGGCGTTTATGACAATGCGCTCGCCATCGTGCTGGATACCTCGGCAAAAAAGCTCATCAGCGACGACCGCTACACCACCGCCGCTCGCACCGCCCGAATGGATCACCACATTTTCGTGGAAACCATCTGCGACGTAGAAGTAACCGATACGCGTTTTGAAAGCTGCTGCGGGCTGATTGCCGCGTTCGCCAAAGAATGCGGCCTGATGCTGACTCCCACCGCTGCCAAAGCCCTCTACACCGGCATGGTCACCGACTCCGGCCGTTTCCGTTACGATTCCACCACCAGCCAGACCCACCAGATGGCCGCTTTCCTCATGGAGCAGGAATTTTCCACCAACGACATTTACCGCAGCCTCTACTCCGATGACTTTGCAAAGATCCGGCTAAAAGCCAAGTTTATTCTGAAAATCCGGCTCACCGAGAACAATGTGGCCTACATTTACACCACCAAAGAAGAAATGGCCGCGCTGGGTGCTGACACCTTCAGCATCTCCCGCGGCATGGTAGGCACCATGTCCGACATTCGCGGCGTGGATATTTGGGTGAATTTCACCGAAACGGAGAGCGGCGTTTTGTGCGAACTGCGCTCCTCGGCCTACAATATCAACCCCATCGCCGTGAAATACGGCGGCGGCGGCCACGCCAAGGCCAGCGGCGCAACCGTTGCATCCCGCGAAATTGCCATGCAAATGCTGCATGATCTGGACGATCTGATTGGAGAATGATATGGATATCAAAGCACAAATTCTGGAAAAAATCAAGCAGTATGACACCGTCATGCTCTTCCGCCATTTCCGCCCCGACGGCGACTGCAAGGGCGCGACCATGGGTCTGCGGGACATTTTGCGTCTGTCCTTCCCCGAGAAAAAAATCTATCTCATCAACGACGATCACAGCGACTATCTGGAATTTATGGGCGCGGAAGATGCCGAGGTCGCCGACGATGTGTATCAAAATGCGCTGGGCATCGTGCTGGACACCGCCACGCCCGACCGCATTTACAATAAAAAATACGCCCTGTGTCGCGAATTGATCAAAATCGACCACCACATCGAGGTCGTACCCTACGGCGACCTGTCGTGGGTCGAACCGGGACGCTCCTCTGTCTGCGAAATGGTCGTGAAATTCTACGAAACCTTCCGTGACGAGCTGAAAATCGACAGCAACGCCGCGCTGTATCTGTACATCGGCATGGTCACCGACTCCGGCCGCTTCCAATTCTCCTCCGTCACGGGCGAAACATTGCGTCTGGCGGGGCTGCTGCTGGATGTCGGCTTCGACACGGAGCTGATGTACGCCCATCTGCAACTGAAAGATTTCGACGAGCTGAAATTCAAGGCGCACGTCCTGAAAAAAATGAAAATCACCGAAAACGGCGTGGCGCACGTGTATATCGACCGTGCAACCATCGAAAAATTCGGCCTTTCCTCCGAGGCGGCCAGCAACTGTGTCAGCGCCTTGGCCGACATCAAGGGCTGCCTGTGCTGGATTGCATTCATCGACTCGCTCGAGGACGACAAAATTCGCGTCCGTCTGCGTTCGCGCTTCGTCGCCATCAACACCGTTGCCGAGCACTACCGCGGCGGCGGCCATGCGCAGGCCAGCGGCGCGACCCTGCTTGCAAAAAAAGAAATGCGCCTGCTTCTGAACGAGGCGGACGCCGTCGTGAAAAACTATAAGGAGACGCACGAAAATTGGCTATGAAAATTCTGATTACAAATGACGACGGCATTCACGCCGCCGGTCTGCTCCCGCTCGCCCGCTGGGCACAGCGGCTTGGCGACGTCACCGTCTTTGCCCCCGCATACGAACAGAGCGGAAAAAGTCACGGCATCGAAATTCACAAGGCGTTTTCGGTGAAAAAAGTCGACTTCGCGCCTGACATTCCCGCCTATGCGGTCGATTCGACCCCGGCCGACTGCGTGCGCGTTGCGGTGCTGGGCATGAAGATGAAATTTGATCTCGTGATCTCCGGCATCAACCGCGGGCTGAACATCGGTCAGGATACCATCTATTCCGGCACGGTGGGCGCGATTTTCGAGGCAAAGGCGCTGGGCATTCCCGCCGTCGCGCTCTCCACCTCCCCCGCCTACTATTCCAACGCCGTTTCCCATCTGGACGAAATCTATGCCTACATCCGCCGCAACCGCCTGATGGACGTGTGCGACCTGTATAATATCAACATCCCCGACAATCCCGTCGGTTTCCGCATCACGCATCAGGGCGGTATGTATTATTCCGACGCGTACACGATCGAGGGCGATATGTTCATGCCCTGCGGGGTCGACGTTTTCCGCGCATCGGGCACGATGGAGCTGGACACGGATGCCACGCTGGTCGGGCATTACATTTCCGTCAGCCCGCTGACGCTCGATCGGACAAATTCCGCCGTTTTCCAATCCTTGCAAGCCCTCAACGGCTAACTTAAAATTTTCCAAGCGGGCGACCGACGGTCGCCCGCTTGGCTTCTCCTTGAGGAGAAGCCTACCCCTCATCCGTCGCCGCCGTTGGCGGCGACACCTTCCCCAAAGGGGAATGCTCGGCGGGAGCAAGCCCCCATTCTACTCTTCTCTCTTTAAACAGCGAAGCGCGCACCGCGGTTGCGGTGCGCGCCTGTTTTTATTCTTCGCTCTCGATCGGCTCTTCGCTCGGTTCTTCACCCATGTCCTCTTCCTCTGTCGGATATTCCGGCACCGTAGAGGGCGGGCACTTCTCCAAATGGAAATCGCGATATGCCATCAGGCCGGAACCTGCGGGAATCAGCTTGCCGATGATGACGTTCTCCTTCAAGCCGACCAGGTGATCGACCTTGCCCTTGATCGCGGCATCGGTCAGCACCTTGGTGGTCTCTTGGAAAGAGGCGGCGGACAGGAACGAATCGGTCGCCAAAGAGGCTTTGGTGATACCCAGCAGCATGGTCGAAGCTTCCGCCTTGCGCAAGCCCTCTTCCCCTGCGTCGATGCGCGCCTGAACGGCCGCATTGGCATCTTCCAGTTCCATCGCGTCGATGACCGTCCCGGTCAGGAGCGCGCTGTCTCCCGGATCGTCGACTTTCACCTTGCGCATCATCTGACGGATGATGACCTCGATGTGCTTGTCGTTGATCTCAACGCCCTGCTGGCGGTACACCGCCTGCACGGACTGCACCAGATAATCCTGAACGGCTTCCACGCCGGAAATACGCAGGACATCCTGCGGGTAGAGCGCGCCGTCGGTGATCGGTTCGCCGCGCTGCACGACCTTGCCCTGCTGGACTTTCAGGCCGACGGAGTACGGCACATGGTATTCCTTGACCTCGCCGTCGTCGGCAACGACCGTGATGTTACGCAGCGCGGTGCGGTGCGTATCGTCGATGTTGACCACGCCCGTGATCTCGGAGATCTGCGCCATCTTCTTGGGACGGCGGGACTCGAACAGTTCTTCAACTCTGGGAAGACCCTGTGTGATATCGTCGCCCGCGACGCCGCCGGAGTGGAAGGTACGCATGGTAAGCTGGGTACCGGGTTCGCCGATGGACTGCGCAGCGATGATACCGACCGCTTCGCCCAGATCGACTTCCTTGGAGGTCGCCAAGTTCATACCGTAGCATCTTGCGCAGACACCGCTTCTCGCGCGGCAGCCGAGCACGGTGCGGATATAGATCTTATTGATACCGGCCGCCTCGAATTTGGGCGCATCTTCCGGCATCATCATGACGCTCTTGGAATGCAGCAGCTCGCCCGTGACGGGATGCACGACATCGTTGACCGGGTAACGGCCGCGGATGCGGTTGCCGAACGAATCGACCACGTCGCCGTTCTTGTCGTACACCGCGCCGACCCAAATGCCGTTGGTCGTGCCGCAATCGTGCTGGCGGATGATCACGTCCTGAGAAACGTCGACCATACGACGCGTCAGGTAGCCGGAGTCCGCGGTACGCAGTGCGGTATCGGTCATGCCCTTACGCGCGCCTCTGGAGGAAATGAAGTATTCCAGAACACTCAGGCCCTCGCGGAAGTTCGCCTTAACGGGGATCTCGATGGTGCGGCCTGCGGTATCGGCCATCAGGCCACGCATACCGCCCAACTGACGGATCTGACCCATACTACCACGCGCGCCGGAATCGGCCATCATATAGATGGGGTTGAACTCGTCCAGACAGCCTTGCAGCGCGTCGGTCACGTCCGCAGTCGTCTTTTCCCACTGCTGGACGACCAGACGGTAACGCTCGTCGTTGGTCACGAAGCCCTGACGGTAATACTGCTCGATCTCGACGACCTTCTTTTCGGCCTCTTTGACCAGCTCATATTTCTTTTCGGGCACGACCATGTCCGCAATGGAGATGGAGATGGCGCCCTTGGTGGCGTATTTGTAGCCCAAGGATTTGATTTTGTCCAGCATTTCCGTCGCGGTGGTGAAGCCGTGGCGGGCGATGCAGCGGTCGATGATCTTGCCGAGCTGCTTTTTGCCGACGAGGAAGTCGACTTCCAGATCCTGCTCATGGCCGGGGACGGTTCTGTCCACATAGCCCAGATCCTGCGGGATCGGCTCGTTGTAGATCAGGCGGCCGACGGTCGCGTTGATGATACGCACGGGCAATATGCCGTGCGGATCCTCCTTGCGGACGGTGATGGGTGCGTGCAGGCCGATTGCGCCGTCGGCGTAGGCGGCACGCGCCTCGTCTTCGCTGGAATAATTGTGAACGGGGCGGAATTTCGCCGGTGCGGTGCCGTTGAGCTTCGCCTGCTTGTTCGCGGCCACGAACTCGTCGGCATCGACGATGGTGTTGACCGGCAGGCCGGTATCACCGCTGTCGGTGACGAAGACAGTCTCCGCACCCTTTTCGGCCTTGCCCAGACGCGTATAGGTCAGGTAGTAAGCACCCAGAATCATATCCTGCGTCGGAACGGTGACGGGCTTGCCGTCCTGCGGACGCAACAGGTTGTTGGCGGAAAGCATCAGCATTCTCGCCTCGGCCTGCGCCTCGGCGGACAGCGGCACGTGAATGGCCATCTGGTCGCCGTCGAAGTCGGCGTTGAAGGCGGTACAACACAGCGGGTGCAGCTTCAGCGCGCGGCCTTCCACCAGCACCGGCTCAAAGGCCTGAATACCCAGACGGTGCAGCGTAGGTGCACGGTTGAGGAAGACGGGACGGTCTTTGATGACATCGTCCAGCGCGTCCCAGACCTCGGCCTTGCCCTTGTCGATCATCTTCTTGGCGGATTTGATATTGTTGGCCAGACCGTCGGACACCAGCTTTTTCATGACGAACGGACGGAATAGCTCGATGGCCATTTCCTTCGGCACGCCGCACTGATACAGCTTCAGCTCCGGGCCGACGACGATAACGCTACGGCCGGAGTAGTCGACACGCTTACCCAACAGGTTCTGGCGGAAACGTCCCTGCTTGCCCTTGAGCATATCAGACAGGGATTTGAGCGCGCGGTTGTTCGCACCCGTGACGGCACGGCCACGGCGGCCGTTATCGATCAGGGCATCGACGGCCTCCTGCAGCATACGTTTCTCGTTGCGCACGATGATGTCGGGCGCATTGAGCTGAATCAGACGCTTCAGGCGGTTGTTGCGGTTGATGACACGACGATACAGGTCATTGAGGTCGGACGTCGCAAAGCGGCCGCCGTCAAGCTGGATCATCGGGCGAATATCCGGCGGGATGACGGGCAGAACGTCCATAATCATCCAGCTCGGCTTGTTTCCGGACTCGCGGAAAGCCTCCACAACCTCCAGCCGCTTGACGATGCGCAGTTTTTTCTGAGACGAGGCGGTTTTCAGCTCGTCACGAAGCTGCTCGGAGAGCTGATCGAGGTCGATCTGCTCCAGCAGCTCTTTGACCGCTTCCGCGCCCATGCCGGCCTTGAAATCGTCCTCGTATTTTTCGCGCATATCCCGATATTCTTTCTCGGACAGCACCTGATTGAGTGCCAGAGGCGCGTCGCCGGGGTCGGTGACGATATAGGCGGCAAAATACAGCACTTTTTCCAGAACCTTGGGGCTGACATCGAGAATCAGGCCAATTCTCGACGGAATGCCCTTGAAATACCAGATGTGGCTGCACGGCGCGGCCAGCTCGATGTGACCCATGCGCTCACGGCGCACCTTGGCGCGCGTGACTTCCACGCCGCAGCGGTCGCAGATTTTGCCCTTATACTTGATTTTCTTATATTTGCCGCAGTGACATTCCCAGTCCTTCGTCGGTCCGAAGATCCGCTCGCAGTACAGGCCGTCGCGTTCCGGCTTGAGGGTGCGGTAGTTGATGGTCTCCGGCTTTTTGACCTCGCCGTACGACCACGCCCGGATCATCTCCGGGGATGCAATGCCAATTTTAATGGCTTCAAAGGTGGCATCTGCCATAGTCACGCCTCCTTAATCTTCATAAGCGTCGGTGTCATCTTCCATGCCGCCGAACACGTCCATAATATCCTCCGGGCTGTCCTCGTCAATGACGAAGCCGGCATCAAGCACCTCATTGGTGTTGCCCAGAACAAGGTCGTTTCCGTTGTCGGGCGTGTAGACGATATCGTCATCGTCCTCGTCGTCCTTCAGCTCGATCTCGTTGCCGTTTTCATCCAGAACGCGCACATCCAGACACAGTGCCTGCAGTTCCTTGACCAGAACCTTGAACGATTCGGGAACGCCGGGCGTGGGGATGTTCGAGCCTTTGACGATGGCCTCGTAGGTCTTGACACGGCCGGCCACGTCGTCGGACTTGACCGTCAGGATCTCCTGCAGGGTGTATGCCGCGCCGTATGCCTCCAGCGCCCAGACTTCCATTTCGCCGAAACGCTGGCCGCCGAACTGCGCCTTGCCGCCCAGAGGCTGCTGGGTAACGAGGGCGTAGGGGCCGGTAGAACGGGCATGGATCTTATCGTCGACCAGATGGTGCAGCTTCAGGTAGTAGGGATAACCGACGGTAACGGGGTTGTCGAACGGCTCACCGGTACGACCGTCGTAGAGGATGGTCTTGCCGTCCTCACGCAGGCCGGCCAGTTTCAGCGTATCGCGGATGTCTTTCTCGTTTGCACCGTCGAACACGGGGGTCGCCACGTGCCAGCCGAGTGCCTTCGCGGCGTAGCCCAGATGGACTTCCAGCACCTGTCCGATGTTCATACGCGACGGAACGCCCAGCGGGTTCAACACGACGTCCAGCGGCGTGCCGTCGGGCAGGAAAGGCATATCCTCTTCGGGCAGAACGCGGGAAACGACGCCCTTGTTACCGTGACGGCCGGCCATCTTATCGCCCACGGAGATTTTTCTCTTCTGTGCGATGTAGACGCGGACGGACTTGGTCACGCCGGGAGCCAGCTCGTCGGAATTTTCTCTGGTGAATACCTTGACGTCCACGACAATACCGCTCTCGCCGTGCGGAACTTTCAGCGACGTATCGCGCACTTCTCTCGCCTTTTCGCCGAAGATGGCGCGCAGCAGGCGCTCTTCGGGGGTCAGCTCCGTCTCGCCCTTGGGCGTGACCTTACCGACCAGATAATCGCCGGAACGGACTTCCGCGCCGATGCGGATGATGCCGTTCTCGTCCAGATCTTTCAGCGTGTCTTCGCCGACGTTGGGAATGTCACGGGTGATTTCTTCGGGTCCGAGCTTGGTGTCACGCGCTTCGGTCTCGTGCTCCTCGATGTGGATAGAGGTGAACACGTCCTCGCGCACCAGACGCTCGTTGAGCAAAATGGCGTCCTCGTAGTTGTAACCTTCCCAGTTGACGAAGCCGATGAGCACGTTTTTGCCCAGTGCGACCTCGCCGCCGGAACAGGACGGGCCGTCGGCAATGATCTGCTCGGTGTCCACACGCTCGCCCTCGACCACGATGGGACGCTGGTTGATGCAGGTGCCTGCGTTGGAGCGGGCGAACTTCGTCAGATGATAGGTCTTGACCTCGCCGTCGTCGTAGACAACGGTAATGGAGTCGGCGGAAACCGCGGAAACACGGCCGGGCTTCTCCGCCTTGACGCAGACCTCGGAGTCCACGGCGGCCTTATGCTCAATGCCGGTCGCCACGATGGGCGGCTCGGTCGTCAGCAGAGGCACGGCCTGACGCTGCATGTTCGCGCCCATCAGGGCACGGTTCGCATCGTCGTTTTGCAGGAAGGGAATGAACGAAGTCGCGATGGAGATCATCATTCTCGGGGAAACGTCGATATAGTCGATCACTTCGCGGTCGACCTCAATGATCTCATTGCGGTGACGGCAGGTGATACGGGCATTTGCCAGACAGCCATTTGCGTCCAGAGGCTCGTTGCCCTGACCGATGTAGTAAGCGTCTTCCACATCGGCGGTCATATATTCGACCTCGTCGGTGACAAAGCCGGTGGCCTTGTCCACTTTCCGATAAGGTGCTTCAACGAAACCGTACTCGTTGATACGGGCAAAGGTTGCCAGATAGTTGATCAGGCCGATGTTCGGGCCTTCGGGGGTCTCGATCGGGCACATACGGCCATAGTGCGTATAGTGAATATCACGCACGTCCAGCGAGGCGCGCTCACGGCTCAAACCGCCGGGGCCAAGCGCAGACAGACGGCGCTTGTGCGTCAGCTCGGCCAAGGGGTTGTTCTGATCCATGAACTGCGACAGCGGCGAAGAACCGAAAAATTCTTTGATGACCGCCGTCACGGGACGGATGTTAATCAGGCTCTGCGGCGTAACCGTATCCAGATCCTGCACGGTCATGCGCTCGCGGATGACGCGATCGAGACGGCTGAAGCCGATGCGGAACTGGTTTTGCAGCAGTTCGCCGACACAGCGCAGGCGACGGTTACCCAGATGGTCGATGTCGTCCGGCGTACCGATGCCCTCGGCCACGCAGTTGAGGTAGTTAATGGAGGCCATGATATCGTCCGTGATGATGTGCTTGGGGATCAGATCGTCGATCCGCTCGGCAATGGCCTCTTCCCAGTCGATATGCTCGGTGGCCAGCATTTCCTTGAGAACGCTGAAGCGCACCTTCTCCGTCACACCGTAGCACTTCGGGTCAAAGTCCACGAAGTTGGCCATATCGACCATATCGTTGGCAAAAATCTTGACGTTGTGGTCGCCCATGCGGACGGTCGCCTCGTTGACACCCTTTGCCGACAGCTCCCACGCTTTGTCGCGGGTGATCAGCTCGCCGGGCATGACCAGAATTTCGCCGGTCATGGGGTCGGCGATCGGCTCGGCCGCTTCGCGGCCGGACAGACGGACGGCGATTTCCATCTTCTTGTTGAATTTGTAGCGGCCGACCTTGCTGACATCATAGCGATGCGCGTCGAACAGCAAGCCCTCCAGATGGGCAATTGCGGTCTCGACCGTGGGCGGCTCGCCCGGGCGCAGACGGCGGTAAATCTCCAGCAGGGATTCCTCTCTGGTCTTGCAGGTGTCTTTTTCCAGCGTAGCCAGAATGCGCGGATCCTCGCCGAACATGGCCTTGATCTGCTCGTCGGTATTGACGCCCAGCGCGCGGATGAGCGACGTGATGGGCAGTTTACGGTTTTTGTCGATACGGACATAGAACACGTCCATGTTATCCGTTTCGTATTCCAGCCATGCGCCGCGGTACGGAATGACCGTCGCGGTGTAGGTGTGCTGGTCGGCCTTGTCGACCTCGTGGCCGTAGTACATACCGGGGCTGCGGACGATCTGAGAAACGATGACGCGCTCGGCGCCGTTGATCACGAACGTGCCGCCGTTGGTCATGATGGGGAAATCTCCCATAAAGATTTCCTGTTCCTTGATTTCCTCCGTCTCGGTATTGCGCAGGCGGACACGCACCTTAATGGGCTTTGCATAGGTCGCGTCGCGCTCTTTGCACTCCTCGATGGTGTACTTGGGCTTGTCCTCCATGGAGTAATCCAAGAAGCTCAGCTCCAGTTTCCCGGAGAAGTCCGTAATGGTGCCCACATCCCGGAATACCTCCCGCAGTCCCGTATCGAGGAACCACTGGTAGGAGTCTTTCTGGATTTTGAGCATATTGGGGATCTCGAGGATCTCCTTGTGCTTTGCGTAGGTTTTACGCATGGTCTTGCCGAACATCATGTCCCTGACCATTTCCATAAGGTTCATCACAGCCTTTCTTTCGGCATAAGCCGGAATTGTGTGTCGGATAAAATAATACGCGCGGCGCGGTTGTCACTTTGTGCATTTTCCGTCTTGACAGCCGCCCCATTCTATGTTATGATGCTTACGTGATAAGAATGGCTACATTTGGGCATAATAACACACTATGGAGGTTCATTATAACATAGGTGTTTTTGTTTGTCAATGGTTTTTTGTGATTTTTACCGAGGTTTTTCCTCGGTTTTTTTGCACTTCATACAAAATTTTCGGTCGCGGCAAAATTCAGGGGCATATTTCCCCGCCCGCTCCCCTATTTTTTGCGCGCGATCACGGTGAGGCACGCCTATGGAATGGAATGATGTATACGATGCCGCGCGCAGGCCGACCGGCCGCCGCCGTCCGCGCGGCGATCGCTTTGACGAAGGCGAATACGGTCTGGTCGTCTGCGTCTGGGTCTACGACGGCCGCGGCAACGTCCTGTTGACGCAGCGCGCACCCGAAAAAAGCTACGCCGGCACATGGGAAAATTCCGGCGGCGCGGCGCAGGCCGGTGAAACCAGCCGGCAGGCCGTTCGACGGGAACTGTTCGAGGAAACGGGCATTTCCGCCGCGGAGGAAGAATTTGAATTTGTCGAAACCACGCAGTCCGACCATTTCTTTTTCGACCACTATTTTCTCTTGCGTCGGATGCCGCTTGCGCAGATCGTCCTGCAGCCCGGCGAAACCGCCGATGCCAAGTGGGTATCCATCGACGAGGCGCACACCATCGCGCTGACGCAAATGTGCGAGCCGGTCCGTCGCGAATTCCTGCATTTTGCGCCCATGCTGCGCGAGCGCAGCCGTTGATTTCGCATCTTGCACAAATCTTCCCCGTGATTTTTAGCGGAAAGAACGGACGTTTCCCCCTTGCAAACAAAGCGCTTTTCGTTGTATAATGAAAAAAAGCGTTTTTCACAGCCGGTTAAGCGCTTACTTCGACCGGCGGAAAAACGCATTTTTTATTATAAGGAGGAGCGCATATGATTCAACTGACACACATCCAGCATCGCAAGGGCAATGTGCCTCTGCGCATTGCACGCGGCCATTTCGCCACGAACCACAGCCACATCAACTATTACATTGACATCACCTACCACAAAACCCGTGTCAGTGAGGCAAAAGCCAGCGCATACCAGTTGGTGTCCCAGTTCCGCAACGATACGCCGGTTGACACCATCCTCTGTCTGGACGGAACATCCGTGCTCGGCGCATTCGTCGCCGACGAGCTGACCAAAAGCGGATTTTACACCATCAACGCGCACCAAACCATCTACGTTGTCGAGCCGGAATACAGCAACAGCTCCCAGATGATTTTCCGCGACAATATTGTGCCCATGATTCGCGGCAAGCACGTTCTGGTGCTGATGGCCTCCGTTTCCACGGGCTTCACCGCGCGGCGCAGCATTGAGGCCATCAATTATTACGGTGGGCAGGTCGCCGGCGTTGCCGCCGTCTATCGCGCCGTGGATGAGATCGACGGCTACCCCGTTCGTTCCATTTACTCCGTCAACGACCTGCCGGACTACGCCAGCTACAGCTACAGTGAATGCCCGTTCTGCAAGGCAGGTCAAAAAATTGACGCGCTTGTCAACAGCTACGGTTTTTCCGAACTGTGACGCGCCTTTCCAAAAACCACACGGCGGACGGCCTTTGCCCCCGCCGTGTTTTTTGTCCCCGCCTACGTCTTTGTTCTTTTACTCTTCACTTTTCACCATGCATTTTTCATTTCCGCAACTGCGTAGTTCCCTCGGCTCGCTGCCGCTCGCTCAGGATGACATACGGGTAGGTGCGGCAAAAACGAATTGCCACGGCAGATGCGTGCCGTGGCAATTGCAAAAATATTTATTCGATCGGTTCAAAATCCGCCGCGCCGTGCTTGCACAGGGGGCAGACGATGTCCTGCGGCAACGTATCACCCTCATAGACCCATCCACACACCTTGCACACGTAGCCCTTTTTCCCTTCCGTCTGCGGTTGGGGCTTAACGTGATTCTGATAATAGGTATAGCTCATGGTCTCCACGTCGGAGATCACTCTCGCCTCCGTGACCGAGCAAATGAACATTCCGTGCGTGTTCATGTCCACATACTGCTCCACGCGCAGGCTCAGGAACGAATTGATGTAGCGCGGCAGGAATACCAGTCCGTTATCCGAGCGCAAAACCTCCTGTCCCGCGAATTTGTCCACATTGCGGCCGCTTTGGAAGCCGAAATTGCGGAACAGATCAAACGGCGCCTCCGTCGACAGGCAGTTGACGTTCAGAACGCCCGTCTGACGGATCACATGGTGCGAATAATTTTCCTTGTTGATGCATACCGCCACGCGGTTGGGCGTATTCGTCACCTGTGTAACGGTGTTGACGATCAGGCCGTTGTCGCGGCGCCCGTCGTTCGAGGTCACGACATACAGGCCGTAGCCGATGTTGAACAGCGCGGACAGATCGTTTTTGTTCGCCATATCGGGGTTGTGCGCGATGTAATCGCGGCACAGCTCGTCGGCCAGTGCCGCAAGCTGCGCGCTGCTGCGCTCGTTGAGCGCGGAGTCAATGCGCACCGTCGTGTCCGTCCATTTCAGGTTGCGCGATTTGGAGAGCATCTCGCGCATGACCTTTGCCGCCTGCGGCGCCCACGAGCCGTTCTCGATGAGCGCGACCGTGCGGTTGCGGAAATTGCGCTCCGTCAGGCCGTGCAGGAACGCGTGCATGGGCGGGAACACATCGGCATTATAGGTCGTCGTCGCCAGAACGAGCTTCCCGTAGCGGAACGCATCGCTGATGGCCGTGGCCATGTCGCAGCGCGCCAGATCGTGCACGACCACCTTCGGGCAACCCTTGCCGCGCAGGTCTTCGGCCAAAAGCTGCACCGCCTTTGCGGTGTTTCCGTACACGCTCGTATAGGCAATGACGATGCCGTCACTCTCCACGTCGTAGGACGACCACGTATTGTACAGGCTCAGGTAATGGCCGAGATTTTCCGTCAGCACGGGGCCGTGCAGGGGGCAAATCGTCCGAATGTCCAGCGTCGCGGCCTTTTTCAGCAAATTCTGCACCTGTGCGCCGTATTTGCCCACGATGCCGATGAAATACCGCCGCGCCTCATCGTCCCACGGTTCTTCCACATCCAGCGCGCCGAATTTGCCGAATCCGTCCGCGGCGAAAAGCACCTTGTCGCACGTATCATAGGTCACGATGACCTCCGGCCAGTGCACCATCGGCGCATTGACGAACGCCAGCGTATGCTTGCCCAGCGACAGCGTGTCGCCCTCGCCGACGACGATGCGACGGTCTTCAAACGCCGTGCCGAAGAAATTGCGCATCATCGCAAACGCCTTGGCCGAGGACACGATCGTGGCGTTCGGATATGCCTTCATGAAATGGACGATGTTAGCCGCGTGATCCATTTCCATGTGCTGAATGACCAGATAGGTTGGCTCTCTGCCGGCCAGAACATTGTGAATCTGATCGAGCCACGGATGGCAGAAATGTGCGTCCACGGTATCCATGACCGCGATTTTCTCATCAAGAATGACGTAGGAATTGTACGCCATGCCGTTGGGCACGACATACTGCCCCTCAAACAGGTCAACCTCGTGGTCATTCACGCCCACATAACGAATATCTTCCGAAATAAACATAGTCTGCACTCCTTTTTCTGTTGACTTTCTGTGGATATTATACTATACTGAGCACGGAAAGTATGTTGGAAATCAAACAAAAGGTGGCAGATTATGGAGAAATATTATGAAATTCTCGACCGCTGTGCGCTCTTTGCGCAGGTCGGGCGCGAAAATTACGGCAAAATGCTGCACTGCTTCGGTGCGCGCGTGGTTTCCGTGCGCAAAAATGCCGCCCTGCTGAGCGAAGGGCAGCAAGCCTCCGCCGTCGGCATTGTGCTCAGCGGAGCGGTGCATACGGTGCAGGACGATTATCTGGGCAACCGCTCCATTCTTTCCGTCGCGCTCCCGGGCGAGCTGTTCGGCGAGGGCTTTGCCTGCGCCTGTGTGGATGCGCTGCCCGTCAGCATGGTCGCCGCGGCGGACAGTCAGGTCATGCTCATCGATTGCAGCCACATCCTTACCATCTGCCGAAACGCCTGCGCCTTTCACAATCAGATGGTCCGCAATCTCCTGCTGAGCGTCGCGCAGAGCAACCTGCGCCTCAGCCAGAAAATCGAAATTCTGTCCAAGCGCACGACACGCGAAAAGGTCATGGCGTATCTACTCTCCGAGGCCAAGCTACACGACAGCAACGATTTCACCATCCCCTACGACCGTCAGGCGCTGGCCGATTATCTGGGCGTGGAGCGCAGTGCCATGTCCACCGTCATCGGTCAGTTGCAGCGTGAGGGATTTATTCGGACGGAACGCCGCCATTTTCATCTGCTCGGCTGAAAAGTCCGCAAATGCGGACTTTTTTCGCTTGCAAAGCGACGGTTTTCATGCTAGAATGGAGAAAAACGCGGGAGGAACGCCATGAAACGGGACAATGTGAGAAAAATCAAGCTGCTCAAGCTGCTGGAGCTGCTGCGCCAGAATACGGACGACGAGCACCCCATGACCACGCAGGCCATTTTGACCGCGCTGACCGCGGCGGACATTCCGTGCGACCGCCGCACCGTCAGTCAGGACATCGCCCTGCTCAACGAGCTGGGCTACGAGGTCATGTCCACCATGGTCGGGCACGAAAAGGGATATTACGTCGAAGATCGTAGTTTCAGCGTGCCGGAGCTGAAGATCCTGATCGATGCCGTGCACGCATCGAGCTTCATCACCGAGAAAAAATCGGACGAGCTGATCGTCAAACTGGCCGCGCTGGCCGGAACGCATCGCGCCGAAGTGCTGACGCGCGGCATGGTCGCGTTCAACACCCGCAAGCACAGCAACGAACATATTTTTTACAATGTCGATCGGCTGGAGCAGGCCATTCTCGCGCAGAAAAAAATCCTGTTCCGCTATTTCGATCTGGACGAAAATGCCCGGCGCGTCTACCGTCGTGAAGGGCACCGCTACGTGGTCGAGCCGATCGCGCTGGTTTTCAACGAGGATAATTACTACCTGACGTGCTACAGTTCGCGGCACGACAGCACCTCCAACTATCGCGTCGACCGCATGGACAGCGTGGAAGTGCTCGACGAGCCGTGCGGCGAGCGCGCCGTCGAACTGCGCGCGCAGGTCGGCGAATACACCGAGCAGGCGTTCAAGATGTACGGCGGCGAGCAGACCGACGTCGTGCTGGAATTTGACCGCGCGCTCATCGGCGCGGTCTACGACCGATTCGGCGAGGACACGAAAATGATCCCCGTCGGCAATCGCTGTGTCGCCACGGTTCGCGTGCGTCTCAGCCCTGTGTTCTGGGGCTGGATTTTCCAGTTCGCGGGCGAGATGTCCATCCTCTCCCCCGCCCATGTGGTCGAATCGTATCGGACGCAAGCGGAAAACGCATTGAAATGACGAAATCCACCGGCCGCCCCGGTGGATTTTTTCTATTTCCTGCTTTCCCCTTTGGGGAAGGTGTCACCGCCAACGGCGGTGACGGATGAGGTCGCGCCGCAGGCGCGCGGGGAACGGATTGCCACGGCGGGCGGTGCCCGCCTCGCAATGACAAACGTGGGTAGTGCGGCACGTGTGGGAACAAGTGGCGGGAGCAAGCCCCCGCCCTACGTCGATGTTCTTTTCACTTTTCTCTCTTCGCTCTTCTCTTTTCTCTTCCCTTCCCCCTCTCAGGCCGAAATCGGAGATTTCGGCCAGCTCCCCCAAAGGGGGAGCCACGCGCACGGCGCGGGGAACGGATTGCCACGGCGGGCGGTGTCCGCCTCGCAATGGCATGGAGCGTGGTGCGGCGCACGAAAGAGTCGCGTTTTCTTGACTCTTTCGGTTTCTCAAAAAATAATTGTCGACTTTTCTGTTTTCTTGTGCTATACTGTTGTCAGAAAGAAAACGAACGGAGGGCACACAATGATTGCACACGTAATTGACGAATTTCAGGTTCTGCGGAACTACACGGTCATGATCCTCGACCGCGATATGGACAGCGGCACGGTCGGCTATCGCATCGACGGGCAGGTCTACGCGCCCGTCCGTCTGGGCGCAACCACCGTCCCCATCCCCCGCAACTACATTGCCGTGCGCGCACGGCGCTCGTTCAAGGGTCTGGCTGTGGAGGCCATGTAACAAAGACGCGGCGGCGGTCGATGTTTCGACCGCCGCCGCATGATTTAAGGTTGATTGACCGTGCCGACAAGCAGGGGCACATCGCTACTCGTAAGCACAAACATAAATGGTCTGTCCAGCACGAAATCGACGATTTCCTCCGGCGGTTGCGCAGACATCGCGCCCGGAATTTCGATATACGTCGCCGCTTTCACGCCCTCCTCGTCGATCATCACGCGCAACCTCTGGTTGACATTCGTGATGTTCACGCCCGTATCGGTGATCGCAGAAAAATCGGCTTTGTTTTCCTCGAAAATATCCGTCACGCCCAGTTCTTTCAGCCCGTCTTTCAGGTCGAGGCTGTCGGAAATGTCAAATTTCGGCACGGACAGGTTGACAAGATAATGTTCCCCCGTCTCCCACTGTCCGCCAAACAGTTGCATATACGTTCCGTCGGCCAGCACATCCGAGATCTGCGTCCCCTCGTCGGGCAGGATGAACCACATGTCGCGGCCGTTTTTCAGCGGGAAGCAGACCGCGCTGAAATTGTCGTGCCAGCAGTAATAGAGCGCGGTTTTCTGCTTCATATAGGTCGCGGTCGTATCGCCGTCGGGGCCGTGGAACACGCCGCTCGTGTTGTTCGACTTGGAAAATTCGTACTGCCATGTGCCGCGCACATACAGCGTCGAGTACAGTGCCAGCGCCGTCGTTTCTGGCAAATCGATCTTCCGCGTGTATTTCGTCAGCATTCCGCCCGTGTTTTTGTCCAGCCATTTGCCGATGTCGCCGTTCATGCGCGCGCTGCCCATTTCCCCCTTGTAGACGGAGGCATAGTAATGATACGCCAGATTGTCCATCGCGCTTTGCTTATAGTCCAGCGCGTCGTTCAGCCAGAGGGAATTTGCCGCCACGCAGATTTCCTTTCCGTTGTCGCGGTGCACGCCCTCCCACAGATCGGAGGCACAGGTGCGCAGCGCGTCGATGTCCTGCACGCCGAGCAGATCGAGAATTTGCGCGCGGCTCTCCCCTTGCGTCAGCTCCGCAGTCATCGCAAGCCCGAGGAAGGCATTAAGCGGCGACCACACGGAATTTTCGTCCGCGGCCAAAAATTGCGCCGAGCCGTCCGCGAAAAAAGTCGAGAGCGTCTGCACGCGCGTGCGCAGTGTTTCCGGATCATAGCTCCTGCGGTTTTCCCCGGGCAGGCTCACCGCCGTCGCGGAAATGGTCGCCGTATGCACCACCACGCCGAGTGTCAGCGCGATCGCCGCCGCGGCGGCAGCAATGCGAAAAATCCAACGTTTTTTGGCTTTTTTCGGCGCGGCCGCTTCATCGATGTGCGCGTCGCGCACCTCGTCAAGCGCCTGTATCACTTTTTCCCTGCGATCTTCCGTCATCGAAAAGTCCCCTTTCTGTCAGTTCGTCTTTGAGTTTTTGCCGCATACGCATCAGCCGTGCGGAGGCAGTGTTGGCCGAGATGCCCAACGCCTTTGCCGCTTCGCCCACGCTGTCGCCGAACCAGTATCGCCGCACGAACAGAACGCGATTTTCCCGATTTTGCCGCGCGAGAAAATCGTCGATGGCCATGCCCAGCGCTTTGGCCGTCACGCATTGTTCCATGCAGGTATCGGGAATGGCCTCGGCCAGTTCGTCGATGGACAGGCAGTACGGCGCGTCACGCTTGGCCGCGCTGTCCGCGCGCAGGCGATTGAGGGCGACGTTGCGCCCCGTGCGGCAGACATAGGGTGTCAGCGGGTCGGGACGCGTCGGCGGGATGGCATTCCACAGTGCCAGATACGTGTCGTTGACGCACTCCTGCGCATCTTGCCGATGGCGCAGAATGCGATAGCAGATTCCGTAAATCAATTTTCCGAATCTGCTTTGCAGCGCCTCTATGGCATTTTCCGCCCGATTCCAGAGCAGAAGCACGATTTTTTCGTCATCCATGGGTGTCCCCCTTCCCGATTTCGTCCCTCATCCTTTACCTAACGATTTTGCCCGCAAATATGACGGTATTTTCAAAAAAATTTGCGGGCAATCGGATCGCCCGATTGCCCGCCGACGCCACCTATCGGGGTCTGTTGCTTATTTCAGAATTTTTTCCAGAGCGGGCTTCTCATAGGCCGGGAAATAAATCCCCCAGATCTCGCCGTTGTGCTCCAGCTCCAGAATGATATACGACTTGCAGAAAATCACGCCGTAATTGTTGGCTGTGAGCTTGTACGGCTTGTAAATTCCCTGATTGAACGGCTCTTCCTTGTTCCAGCTCGGGAACGAAATGCGTTTTTTGACTTCGCGCAATGTGCGCACGGACGCGCGTGGGAATGCGTACTTCCCCTCCAGATCGGCAATGTAGAAATTTTCCTCGTCGACGTAGAGCTTGGATTCGAGATTGAAGCAGGTGTTGATCTGTGCCGGCGTGGTGTAAATTTTGATCTCGCCGTCTTTTTCCTTGTATCGGAACATCAGCACGTCGACCGTCTGCGCGTCGTCGGGAATGCCGAGATCGGTGTAGATCGCGCGGCAAAGACCGTCGCGGCGCGAAAGTTTCCGTGTGCTGCTCTCGTCGGTCAGCGTCGACTTTTCCCTGTGCAGCCCGAGGAGGAACAGCGCCAACCAAATCAGCAGGCAGGCCGGGCCGATGTAGAAAAGTGCCGCGGCGTTTTGATACGCCTGCGCCCACGAGACCTCACCCCACGATTCGATCAGTCCCGCGATGATCGAGATCCCCGCAAGACCGCATACGTATTCGATGATGCGAAGCGCAAGCGGCAGCTTCGACTTTTGCACGACTTCGTCGGTTTCCTCTTCGGCCTTTTCAAATTCCTGCCACAGCGCAGGCGACACCTCCGCGACCCGAAATTCGTTCCCGTTGAAGTCCTCGTTTTCCTTGTCCCGTGTGCAATCAATGCCCAGAAACGGTTTCATGTTGACCCCCTTAGACGTTGAAGAGGAAGTTGACGATGTCGCCGTCCTTCATCACGTATTCCTTGCCCTCGGAGCGCACCTTGCCCTGCGCCTTGGCGTTTGCCATCGTGCCCAGTGCTTTCAGGTCGTCAAAGGCAATGACCTCCGCGCGGATGAAGCCGCGCTCGAAATCGGTGTGGATCTTGCCCGCGGCCTGCGGCGCTTTCGTGCCGTTTTTGATCGTCCATGCGCGGCATTCGTCGCTGCCCGCGGTCAGGAACGAAATCAGGCCGAGCAGCGCGTAGGAGCTTTTGATCAGGCGATCGAGGCCGGATTCTTTCACGCCCAGCTCTTCCATGAACATGGCCTTTTCCTCGGGATCGTCCAGCTCGGCAATATCCGCCTCGAGCTTGGCGCAGATGGGCAGGCACTGGCTGCCCTCGGCATTGGCCAGCGTCTTGACCGCCATGTAATGGCGATTGCTTTGTGGCACGTTGATCTCGTTTTCGGACAGATTCGCGACATAAATCGTCTTTTTCAGCGTCAGCAGATCGGAAGTCGCAATCAGGGCAAGGTCTTCGGCATCGTCCGTAAAGGTGCGGGCAAGTTTGCCTTCGTTGAGGTGCTGCAAAAGTGCCGTGAACAGCTCGACCTCGTGGGCGAACTTCTTGTCGCCGCCTTTCATGGCCTTCTGCGCCTTGTCGATGCGGCGTTCGACCATTTCGATGTCCGCCATCACAAGCTCCAGATTGATGATGTCGATGTCGCGCAGCGGGTCGGTGCTGCCCTCGACATGGGTGACGTTTCCGTCTTCAAAGCACCGAACGACATGGACGATGGCATCGGTCGTGCGGATGTTGGACAGGAACTTGTTGCCCAAGCCCTCGCCCTTGCTCGCTCCCTTGACCAGTCCCGCGATGTCGACAAATTCGATGACGGCGGGCGTCGTTTTTTTCGGCTGATAGAAGTCCGACAGCCAGTTCAGCCGCTCATCCGGCACGGACACCACACCCACATTCGGGTCGATGGTGCAAAACGCATAGTTGTCGGCCGGAACGCCGGCATTGGTGATGGCATTGAACAGAGTGGACTTGCCCACATTCGGCAGCCCCACGATACCTAATTTCATTTTATCTCATTCTCCTTTGA
>CAYSYK010000021.1:0-26561 GCA_964435375.1 uncultured Oscillospiraceae bacterium
ACAGGTGACAGACCGGGTATGAACCGGGTACTCTACCAACTGAGTTACGCCGCCAAATCCGCCGAAAATTCGGCACTCTGCCGAAATCAGCCTCGTTATTATATCGGATAATTCGCGGTTTGTCAAGCACAATATTTATTTTTTTCAACTTTCCGATTTCACGCCGATTTCACGAGGAAAACGATTCCATTTTTTCGTTTTTTTCATACATCCGTCATATTTCTTTACATTTTGAACAAAAAAATCCGCGCGCAGGTCGCCACAATATAATTTTTATAAAAAGTTATAAATTTTCAATTTTTTCATTGATTTTCTGCGTGTTTTGACTTACAATAAGGGACGACTGCCGGGCATTTCCCGGAGATGGGATGTGAACGCCTTGCTGAATATTGTTCTTGTGGAGCCGGAGATTCCCCAAAACTGCGGCAACATCGCCCGCACCTGCGCCGCGACCGGTTGCCGCCTGCACCTCGTGCGGCCGCTGGGGTTCGATATTTCCGAGAAAGCCGTCCGACGGGCGGGTCTGGATTACTGGAACCTCGTGGAAGTGCGCGACTATGAAAGCCTTGCGGATTTCTTCGCCCGGAACGACGTGCGGCAAATGTGGTGCCTTTCCACCAAAGCTCCCCGCTGTTACACAGAGGCCGAATTTGCCGACGGATGCTACCTGTTTTTCGGCAAAGAGACCAAGGGACTGCCCGAGGATTTTCTGGAGACGCATCGCGAGCAATGCATCCGGATCCCCATGCGTGCGGAAGCTCGCAGTCTGAATTTGAGCAACGCCGTCGCGGTTACGGTGTTTGAAGCCCTGCGCCAGCAATCTTTCCCCACCTTGCAGGACTATGGAAAAATGAAACGATAAACGGAGGATACATACTATGAACTACAACAAAAAATCCATCGAAGACATTGACGTTTCCGGCAAGCGCGTGCTGTGCCGCTGCGATTTCAACGTCCCCACGAAAGACGGCAAAATCACTTCCGATAAGCGCATCGTTGCCGCTCTGCCCACCATCCGCTATCTGATCGCGCACAATGCCAAGGTCATTGTCTGCTCGCACATGGGCAAGCCCAAGGGCGAATGGAAGCCCGAGCTGAGCCTGAAGATCGTGGCCGATCGCCTCAGCGAGCTGCTTGGCCAGAACGTTATCATGGCCGCCGACGTCGCGGGCGACGATGCCAAGGCCAAGGCCGCCGCGCTGGAAGCCGGTCAGGTCATGCTGCTGGAAAACACCCGCTACATGAAGGGTGAAACCAAGAATGATCCCGAGCTGAGCAAGGAGCTGGCCTCCATGGCCGACATTTTCGTCAACGATGCATTCGGCACTGCGCACCGTGCCCATTCCTCCACCGCCGGCGTGGCCGACTATCTGCCCGCCGTTTCCGGCTATCTGGTGCAGAAGGAAGTTTCCATCATGGGCAAGGCACTGGCCAATCCCGAGCGTCCGTTCGTCGCCATTCTGGGCGGCGCGAAGGTCTCCGACAAGCTCAACGTCATCAATAACCTCATCGAAAAGGTCGATACGCTCATCATCGGCGGTGGCATGGCCTTTACTTTCCTCGCCGCACAGGGCTACGCCGTCGGCAAATCTCTGGTCGACAACGAAAAGCTCGACTACTGCAAGGAAATGCTGGCCAAGGCCGAGGCCAAGGGCGTGAAGCTGCTGTTGCCCGTCGATACGGTCGTTGCAGACGGTTTCCCGTCTCCCATTGACGCCGACATCGCCGTGCAGACCGTCGCCTCCGATGCCATCCCCGCCGACAAAATGGGCCTGGATATCGGCGAAAAGGCGCAGGCGCAGTTCGCCGAGGCCGCAAAGGCCGCCAAGACCGTCGTCTGGAACGGTCCGATGGGCGTGTTTGAAAACCCCGTTCTGTGCAAGGGCACGATCGCCGTTGCGCAGGCACTGGCCGATTCCGATGCCGTGACCATCGTCGGCGGTGGCGACAGTGCCGCTGCCTGCGAGCAGCTCGGCTTTGCCGACAAGATTACCCACATTTCCACCGGCGGCGGCGCCTCTCTGGAATTCTTGGAGGGTCTGGAACTTCCCGGTATCGCCTGCCTGCAGGATAAGTAAACCCCGATTCGTTAAAACCATCGTCATGACGATGCACCATAAAAGGAGAGAACCAAATCATGAACAGAAAATATCGTAAGACCGTCATCGCGGGCAACTGGAAAATGAACAAGACCCCCTCCGAGACGAAAGAATTCATGACCGCACTGAAGGCAATGCTGCCCAAGGGTCGCTGGTGCGACGTCGCGCTGTGCGTCCCCGCCGTCTGCATCCCCGCCGCCGTCCGCTCCATGCGTGAGACGCGCGTCGGCATCGGTGCAGAGAACATGAACGCCAACGCCTCCGGCGCATTCACCGGCGAGCTGTCGAGCGCCATGCTGACCGATGCGGGCTGCAAATACGTCATCATCGGCCACTCCGAGCGCCGCGAAATGTACGGCGAGACCGACAAGGATGTCAACGCCAAGGTTCTGGCCGCACTGGATGCGGGACTGATCCCCATTATGTGCTGTGGCGAAACGCTGGAGCAGCGCGAGGCCGGCATCACCGCCGAGCACATCACCATGCAGATCAAAATGGGTCTGGCAGGTGTGCCCGAGGATAAAATCCGCAAGGTCATCATCGCCTACGAGCCCATCTGGGCCATCGGCACCGGTCGCACCGCCACGCCCGAGCAGGCCGAGGAAGTGTGCGAGCTGATCCGCTCCGTCGTGCGCAAGCTGTACTCGTCCAAGCACGCCCGCGCCATCTCCATCCTCTACGGCGGTTCGATGAACGACAAGAATGCCTATGAGTTGCTGGCACAGCCGGATATCGACGGCGGCCTGATCGGCGGCGCATCCCTCGTGCCCGAGAAATTCATCAAGATCATCGAGGCGGCCAACCAGCCCATTGTGTAAGTTCAGATCATCGCTTTGGGCAGTTGCGGCAAGCAACTGCCCAAACTGCATTTTGAGGTGTTATTATGAATACCCTGTATTTGCCTGCGGCGGATGAAAAGACTCCGCTTATCGCCGCGCAACTCATACAAAAGGGGGAGTTGGTCGCCATTCCCACCGAAACGGTCTACGGTCTGGGCGCGAACGGTCTGGACGAGCAGGCCGTTGCCCGCATATTCGAGGCCAAAGGCCGCCCGCAGGACAATCCGCTGATTTTGCACGTGGCCGAGGCCGCGGACATGGAAAAATTCTGCCATGACATTCCCACAAGCGCATGGGACTTGGCCGAGAAATTTTGGCCGGGGCCGCTGACGATCGTTTTGCAGGCCAAGCCGATCGTTCCGCACCGCACGACGGGCGGGCTGTCCACCGTCGCCATCCGCTGTCCCGACAATGCCGTGACGCGGCAGATCATCCGCCTGTCCGGCGTGCCGATCGCCGCGCCCAGTGCCAACATTTCCGGCAAACCCTCCACGACCACGGCACAGCACGTTCTGCACGATCACGACGGCAAAATCGCCGCCGTGGTGGACGGCGGAGCCTGTCGCGTCGGCGTGGAAAGCACAATCGTGGACTTGACGGAGGCGCACCCGCGCCTGCTGCGTCCCGGCGGGATCACACCGGAGCAACTGATTCAGGTGCTGGGCGATCTGGTGGTGGACAAGGCCGTCACCGCGCAGATCGACAAAGATGCCGTCGTCAAAGCACCGGGCATGAAGTACAAGCACTATGCCCCGCAGTGCGAGGTCGTCATCGTTTCCGGAAGCCGTGAAAAGGCCGCCGCCTATATCCATCGCCACATCGCGCCGAACGACCGCGTGCTGTGTTTCGAAGAGGAACTGCCGCTCTATGCCGATTGTGCGCCGCTTGCCTATGGCCGCGAGGACGATGTCGGCACGCTCTCGGCAGGGCTGTTTGCCGCCCTGCGCGTGCTGGATGACCCCGCTGTCGGCCGCGTTTACGCCCGCTGTCCCGTGGGCGGCGGCGTTGCCTACGCGGTGCAAAACCGCCTGAAAAAGGCCGCGGCGTTCCACATCATCGACGCGGAGGCGGAAGTATGATCGTCGGCATTACGGGCGGCACGGGCTGCGGAAAAACGACGGCATTGCAGGCCGTGCGCGAATTGGGCGGCTTGGTATTGGATTGCGACGTGATCTATCACGACCTCCTGCGCACCGATCAAGCCCTGCTTGCGGCCATCGAACGCCGTTTCTCCGGAACGGTGGAAAATGGCGTGTTGCAGCGAAAAAAGTTAGGAAATCTCATTTTTTCGGACGAGAATGCCCGAAATGATTTGAATAAAATTACTCACACTGCCGTCAAAAACGAAGTCGTGCGCCGACTTTCCGCGCACGAGGGCTTGGCCGCCATCGACGCGATTGCGCTGTTTGAAAGCGGATTGGCCGCGCTTTGCGACCTGACGGTCGCCGTCTGCGCGCCCGAGTCGGTACGCGTCGCGCGATTGATGCAGCGCGAGGACATTTCACGCGACTATGCCCAAATGCGCATCGACGCCCAGCCGTCGCAGGCGTATTTCCGCAAAATTTGCGATGCCGTGCTGGAAAATGACGGAACAAAAGCGGAATTTCACGCAAAATGCCTTGCTTTTTTTCGCCAAAACTGTATAATGAACGTGGAAACCCCATCAGAATCTTAAACGGAGGTACATTCTTATGACGACAGACGAACTGCGCGAGAGCCTGCTGGCCGCTCCGAAGAACGGCTATGCCCGCATCAGCGCCGAGGAAAGAGCCGAAATGGAGGCATATTGCAAGCGCTACATGGCCTTTATGGACGCGGCAAAGACCGAACGCGAATCTACCGCATGGGCGGTTGCGGAAGCCGAAAAGCACGGGTTCCGTCCTTACGTTCCCGGCATGGAGGCAAAACCCGGCGATAAAATTTATTACAACAACCGTGGCAAGGCTATTGCCTTGGCCGTCATCGGCACCGAGTCGCTGGCAAACGGCGCGAATATCTGCGCCGCGCACGAGGACTCTCCGCGCATGGACATCAAGCCCAATCCGTTGTATGAGGACAGCGAGATCGCCTATCTGAAAACGCACTATTACGGCGGCATCAAAAAATATCAGTGGCCGACCCTGCCGCTGGCATTGCACGGCGTCATCTGCACGAAAGACGGCCGCACCGTCAGCGTGACCATCGGCGAAGACCCGTCCGAGCCGGTTCTGATGATTTCCGACCTGCTGATCCATCTGGCAGGCGACCAGATGCAGAAAACCGCCGCACAGGTCATCGCGGGCGAACAGCTCAACGTCATTTTCGGCACGGAGCCGATCGAGGGCGAGGGTGCCGATCTCGTCAAGCTGAACATTATGAAACTGCTCAATGAAAAGTACGGCATCGTCGAGTCGGATTTCCTCTCCGCCGAGCTGAACGTCGTCCCCGCAGGCCCGTGCCGCGAGGTCGGCCTCGATCGCAGCCTCATCGCCGCATACGGCCATGACGACCGCGTCTGCGTATATGCCGAGCTGGAGGCCATCCTCAACATCGACACGCCGCGCAAAACCGCCGTGTGCATTCTGGCGGACAAGGAAGAGATCGGTTCGGTCGGCGTTTCCGGTATGCAGAGTCAATTCTTCGAGCATTTCGTCGGCGGCCTGTGCGACGCGCAGGGGGTCAAGCTGGAGGATTGTTTCGCCAATTCGTTCTGCCTGTCTGCCGACGTTTCCAACGCCTATGACCCCAACTGGCCGGAAACCTGCGACAAGCGCAACAATTCCAAGCTCAACTACGGAGTGGCCATTTGCAAATACACCGGTTCGCGCGGCAAGGGCGGCGCGTCCGACGCATCCGCAGAGGCCATGTGCCACATCCGCAAGACCTTTGACGACAGCAACGTCATCTGGCAGATCGCGACTTTGGGCAAGGTCGATCAGGGCGGCGGCGGAACGGTTGCCGCGTACATGGCAAACCGCAACATCGTCACGGTCGACGCCGGCGTTCCCGTGCTGAGCATGCACGCGCCGTACGAGCTGGTTTCCAAGCTCGACTGCTACTGCACCATGCTCGCCTGCAAGGCCATCTACCTCGCATAATTTCAAACAAACTGTCGGAGACGGGCGGGAGCGCGGCTCCGACAGTTATTTTATGGGCAAAGGGAAACGCCATACCCGGGGGAGGGTATGGCGTTTCGGGGGTAAAAGAGAAAAAGAAAGAAAAAGGAAAAAACGATCGAAAGGAAATCAGTGTGCGAGCGACGCGCATTTCTCTGTCGTCCATTCGCCGATCTTGGTGCCCTTGCGGACGTCTTTTTCCCGCGACGGATGGGTAAGATACGCTTCGTCGAGCTGCACGCGGTCTTTTTCCAGCAGGAGAATGACGGTCGAGCCGCCAAACTCAAAATAGCCCTTTTCGGCTCCCTGACGGACAAAGCCGCCCGTCGGATGGTTTCGGATTTTTCCGACCAGCAGCGCGCCGACTTCCATCTGCGTAACGTCGCCGAAAATCGCGGAGTGGATGACGGTGTATTCGCGGCTGTTCTGCGCGAACACGGGCATGGAGGTGTAGGCGATCGGCCGCACGCAGTGCAGCTTGCCGCGGATGCGCGTCTGCTGCTCGGGCACGCCGTCGCAGGCGTAGCAATAGCGATGGTAATGCTGCGGCGACAGACGGAAGATCAGACAGGTGCCGCCGGCGTACCGCTTGGCAAGGTCGGCATTTTCCAGAAGTTGCTCCAGCCGATATTGCACGTGCTTGACGGTATAAACGCTGTCGTCCCGGATGGGATAGACCGACAGATATGCGTCGCAGGGGCTGATCAGGTGCCCGGGGGTGGTATCGGTGTCGGGGTCTTCACGCCGGCGGGTGAAGAAATCGTTGAACGAGCGGAATTTCTGCTGCGAAAAATCCTGCATATCCACGTTGTGCCGCTTGGTGTACGAGCGGACGAACGGGCGCGATAGGGGAGAGTTGAGAAAGGTCGCGGCGGTTTTGGAAAACCACGGCTGCGAGAGCACTTTCAGACAAAAACGTCCGACACGGGTGTGATACAAAAATCGGACGGAACGTGTTTCGTCACTCATACGCGCGGCCCGATGTTCAGCAACAGCAGAACCAGCTCCGCCGTGCCAAGAATGAGAAGGAGGAGTTTGCCGAGCGCGTGCGGCTTGCGGACGCGGAAGGGTAGAATGAACGCCAGCGCGATGATGCCCGCGCAGAACAGCAGAAGAATGGAGCGCCCGCGCGCGATCCACAGGCTGACCAGATACAAAATCGGCACGAGCACGGCCGACGAGGTCACGGGCAGACCCTGATAGGCGGTGCGGCGACCGGTTTCCTGCGCCTGACGATCTTCCTCCATAACGTTGAAATAGGCCAGACGAATCAGCGCGCACAGCGCATACAGCCCGCCGACGAGCAGGCCGACGACGGTGCGCTCGCACAGCGCATAGACGATCAATGCGGGCAGCACGCCGAAGCAGATCAGGTCGCTCAGGGAGTCGATCTGAATGCCGAAGCGCTTTTCACTGTCGGTTCGGGTGCGGGTGGCGGCGACTGCGCCGTCGAACATATCGCAGAAGCCGGCAAACATCAGGCACAAAAGGGCCTGACGGTACATCCCGTCGAGCACGAAGGCGATTCCCGCAAAACCGCACAGCATACCCAGATAGGTCAAAATTACGGTATAATTATAGTATCCGTTCAGTTTCTTTTTCATAGCATCCCCTGCGCACGTCGCAATTGCAGACGCGCGCTATTTCTGTATGATTTGGGCAATTTCGGGGCAAACGATTGCGCGCCCTGAAATTACGCGTTATTATACCACATTTTTCGTGCGATTTCAAGAAAAATATTTGCGTGTCCGTGATACCGCTCAATTGGCCGCTTTGCACTGCCGAATGCGCGTGATGAGCGCGCGCGTTTGGCGCAGGCTGTCCGTCGCGCCGTGCAGTTTCAGGCGCACGGTGGGCGTTTTCGCGGCGGCGACGAAGAACAGACGATTTTTGTAATCGTCATCGGCGCAGACGGCGCTGACGGTTTCAAAATCCATGGCGTGGAACGTCAGCAAAACATCCGTTCCTTTCTGGCGAATGTCGCAAATGCCGCATTGCTTCGCGTCGGCGCGCAGGAGCGCAATGTCAATCAGGTTCAGCACGCCCTTCGGCGGCTCGCCGTAGCGGTCGACTACCTCGTCGAGCAGATCGTCGGCATCCTGCTGTGTGCGGATGGCGGCCATGCGGCGATAGAGATCCATGCGCTCCTCACCACGGTTTACATAATCCTGCGAGACGTTCGCCGTGACGTTCAGGTCGGCGGTGCAATCGGGCACCTGCGGTGCCTCGCCGCGTTCTTCCAGAACGGCCTCGTCGAGCAGTTTCAGATACATATCGTAGCCCACGCTGACCATGTGGCCGGATTGCTCCGCGCCCAGCAGATTGCCTGCGCCGCGAATCTCCAGATCGCGCATGGCGATCTTGAAGCCGGAGCCGAACTCGGCGAAATCGCGGATGGCGGACAGGCGCTTTTCGGCGACCTCGGTCAGGGATTTGTCGGGCTTGTAGGTGAAATAGGCGTAGGCGTGGCGCGTTGAGCGGCCGACGCGTCCGCGCAACTGGTGGAGCTGCGACAGGCCGAAACGATCGGCGTTTTCGATGATGAGCGTGTTGACGTTCGGAATGTCCAAGCCGGTTTCGATGATGGTGGTGCAGACGAGCACCTGAATGTCACCGTCGGCCATGGATTGCATGACATCGCTGAGCGCCTCCTCGCTCATTTTTCCGTGCGCGACGGCAATGCTCAGTCCGGGAATGCGTTTTTTCAGCGCGGAGGCGCACTGGTCGATGGTCTCTACGCGATTGTGCAGATAATAGACCTGCCCGCCGCGCTCGATCTCGCGGCGAATGGCATCGTCGACGATGGCGTTACTGTGCTCGATGACGAAGGTCTGCACGGGATAGCGGTCGGAGGGGGGCTGTTCGATGGTGGACATATCGCGGATGCCGGACAACGCCATGTTCAGTGTGCGTGGGATGGGCGTGGCCGAAAGCGTGAGCACGTCGACCCCGCGGGAAAGCTCTTTCAGGCGTTCCTTGTGGCTGACACCGAAGCGTTGCTCCTCGTCGACGATCAAAAGTCCCAGATTTTTGAACTGCACGCTTTTTTGCAGCAGCTTGTGCGTGCCGATGACGAGGTCGACCGTGCCCGCACGGAGATTTTGCAATGTTCGCGCCTGCTCTGCGGCGGTGCGGAAGCGGCTGAGCACGTCGATGTTCACGGGAAATCCGCGGAAGCGGGACACGGCGGTCTGATAATGCTGTTGCGCGAGCACCGTCGTCGGCACGAGAATGGCGACCTGCTTGCTGTCCATGACGGCTTTCATGACCGCCCGCAGGGCGACCTCCGTCTTTCCGAAGCCGACGTCGCCGCACAGCAGGCGATCCATCGGGACGGGGGACTCCATGTCGGCCTTGATCTCGGCAATGCAGCGCAGTTGGTCGTCGGTTTCCGGGTAGGGGAAATTGTCCTCAAATTCCTGCTGCCACGGCGTGTCCGCGGCGAAGGCGAAGCCCTCCTGTCGCTTGCGCGCGGCATAGAGCCGAATGAGTTCGCCCGCCATGTCCTTGGCGGCCTTGCGCGCCTTGGCCTTGGTTTTTTGCCATGTGTCCGTGCCGATGCGGTTGAGGCGCACGTTGCCGTCCTCGCCGCCGGAGCCGATGTATTTGCTGACCATGTCAAGCTGCGTGGCGGGGACAAAGAGGGTATCCGAGCCTTGATAGGCGATTTTGACATAGTCTTTGACCGCGCCGTCGACGCGGATCTGCTCCATGGCGACGAATCGGCCGATGCCGTAGTTTTCGTGTACGACCAGATCCCCGGGCGACAGATCGGTGAAAGAATTGAGTTTCTGACGGTTCGTCGCGGATTTCGGCGCGGCCTTGCGCCGCGGCGCGGTCGCGGAGACGAGCTGCCCCTCCGTCAGCACGGCCAGACGGGCATCGGGATATTCCATGCCGAAGGGGAGCGTTCCGTCGGTTAGGATGATCTGCCCGTCGATCGGCATGGCCGACAGCGGGACGCAGACGCTGACGGGAAGTCCGCGATTTTCCAGAATGTCGCGGAGCTGTTCGGCGCGCCGTGCGGTGCCGCAGAGCACCAGCGTGCGGAAAGAGAGCTTGCGGTAATGCGTCAGGTCGGAAACGACGGTGTCGGGGTTGCCGGCATAGCCCGGGAGCTGCTTGGCGACGATGGGCAGCAGCGTGCGCGGTCGATTTTCTTCGGGGTAGGACGCGCCGGAAAACGCGTCGAGATACACGAGTGGCCGATCACGCAGCAGACGGCAAAAATCCTCCCATTGGCAGACAAAGTCGCACAGCTCGCCGACGAGCAGGCCGCCCTGCAGCAGGCCGTCGAGCTGAAGGCCCATTCCCTCCGTGCGATTTCGCGCACTGCGGTGCAGATTTCCCTGATCGCACAGCACGACGACGGCGTCGGCGGGGAGGTAATCCATGGCCGTGGCTGCCTCGGGATAAATCAGCGCCATATAGCGATCGGAGGCGGGATTGCTCAGGTCGTTTTCGTACTTTTCCAGATCGCGCTCGAGCGTCTGGATGAGCGCCTCGTTGGGCGTTTTGCGGCGACGCTGGCGGGCGATCAGGTGGCGCAGATCGTCGCATAGACCTGCCAAGCCGCCCGGATGGAGGCGCGGCTGGGTTTCGCCGACTGGCAGGATGACGACGCGGTCAACATTTTCCGTGCGGCGCTGGGTATCGGGGTTGAAATAGCCCATGGTGTCCAGCTCGTCACCGAAGAATTCACAGCGGAACGGGCGATCCGCGGCGGGCGAAAAAATGTCGAGAATGCCGCCGCGCAGGGCAAATTGTCCCGGGCCTTCGACCATGGCACAGCGGCTGTAGCCGCCGTGCACGAGCTTTTCAAGGATGTGTTCGATCGGATATTCCTTGCCCACTTCAAGGGCAAATGCCGCACCGTGCAGGACGGCGCGGGGCATGGTGCGCTGCGACAGCGCGTCCCAAGTGAAAATTTGCAGCGGAACCTGCCCGAGCGACAGCTCGTAGAGCTGTCGCAGGCGCTTTTGCTCCCATGCGCGGGACACGACGGCACTGTCGTACAGCGTCAGCTCGCGCCCGGGCAAAATGGGCGCACGGGTGCCGAGAAACGCGCACAGTTCGTCCTGCAAGCGTCTGGCGGCGATGTCGTCCTGACAGATCACGACGATCGGATGCGGCAGATCGGTTCGCAGTGCCGCGATAAGATGACTGCGGTTGATCTGGCCGATGCCGGTGAAGGCGACGCTTGCGCCGTCTGCCAACTGTTGCAGGGCGATCGGATATTCTTTCAGATCATGCATGGCATGAATCAGTCGGTTCATGTGATTCCTCCCCAAATGCCGGAAAAGGGCAATGCGGAAAGGGGGAAAATACCCCCTTTCCGTGATCGTAACGATGTGTCAGCGAATGCCGGTGTAGCGGTTGGACGCTTCCGCGATGCCAAGCTCCACGACGGCGAGTGCGGCCTGCGCGGCGCGTTCAAATGTGGGCGCGAGCACCTTTTCCTCCTGCGCGGAGAAAGCGGAGAGCACCCAGTCGGCCAAGTCCTGCTCGGGATACGGCTTCGCGCCGACGCCGATCTTGACGCGTGGAAAATCCTGACTACCCAGCTCGGCGATGATGGACTTGATGCCGTTGTGCCCGCCGGCCGAACCGTCTTTGCGGATGCGCAGATTGCCGGGCACGAGGGAAATATCGTCAAACAGGACGATGATGCGCTGCGGTGGAATGCGGTAGAATGCGCTCATTTGCAGTACGCTGCGGCCGGAGGCGTTCATGAATGTCAGCGGCTTGAGCAGAAACAGCTTGCGGCCGTTGTATTCGCATTGACCGTAAAGCCCCTGAAATTTTGCCTTGTCGATGCGGCAGTTGAGGGCACTTGCCAAAGCGTCCAGCGCGCGGAAACCGGCGTTGTGGCGTGTTTTTTCATATTCCCGCCCGGGGTTGCCCAGACCGACGATCAGCCACGTTTCGTTTGTTTTTCCAAACATGGCTCAAAACAGGTCGGCGATGGACGTGCCGCCGTGAATGTGCTCGATGGCGCGGGCGAAAACGGACGCAACATCCAAATATTTCAGCTTATCCGAGGGACAGTCGGCGGGGCATGGGATGGTATTGAGCAGAACCAGCTCTTTGATGACGCTTTCGTTCAGGCGTTCAAACGCGGGGCCGGAGAGCACGCCGTGGGTTGCACAGGCGTAAACCTCTTTCGCGCCGCCGATCTCGACGAGCGCCTTGGCGGCGTTGCACAGCGAGCCTGCGGTGTCCACCAGATCGTCGTAGAGAATGCAGGTCTTGCCCTTTACGTCACCGATGACGTTCATGACCTCGGAAACATTGGCTTTGGGACGGCGCTTATCTACGATGGCCAGACCCATATGCACCTTGCCGGCAAACGTGCGCGCGCGGCCGACGGAGCCGACATCCGGCGAAACGACCACGAAATTCTCATGGTCGAATTTGTCCTCGGGGAATTTGTTCAGAAAATAATCGACAAAGGTCGGTGCACCGAGCAGGTGATCGAGCGGAATGTCGAAAAAGCCCTGAATCTGCGCCGCGTGCAGATCCATGGTCAGAATGCGGTTGGCACCTGCGGCGGTCAGCATATTGGCAACCAGCTTAGCAGAGATGGGGTCGCGGCTTTTGGCCTTGCGATCCTGACGGGCGTAGCCGAAATAGGGAATGACGGCGGTGATGCGGCCGGCGGAGGCGCGGCGGCAAGCGTCGATCATGACCAGCAACTCCATCAGATTATCGTTGACGGGCTTGCAGGTGGACTGAATCAGGAACACGTCGGCTTCGCGGACGGTTTCTTCCAATGTAATGGAGGCTTCTCCGTCGGCGAAGGATTTCACGGAGCTTTTTCCCATGGGCAGCCAAAGCTGTTTGCAGACGGTGGCGGCGAAGTCGGGGTTGGAGTTGCCTGTGAAAATCTTGATGTTGTCGTAGGCGTGCATCTCAATACCTCACTGATTATTCTTTTTCTGTGGGGAAATCCCATCCTTTTCATTATACCACTGCACGCATGAAAAAAGCAACAATGATTTCCACGAAAAAACGCATTATTTTCATGCCCGTTCCTGATGAAAATGACGAGGCAGCCGAAAAACCGCCGACGCGGAAATTTCCGCGTGAAAAATACTTGTGAAGTGGCCGTAAGTGTGGTATAATTGTTTGTCAAGAAAAGAAATAGGAGCACAGAGCATGAACGATAAAATCATCATTCGCGGTGCGCGTGAAAATAATCTGAAAAATGTGGATCTGAGCATCCCGCGCGACAAGCTGGTGGTGTTCACGGGTCTGTCAGGCTCGGGAAAATCCAGCTTGGCGTTCGATACCATCTACGCCGAGGGGCAGCGCCGCTATGTCGAGAGCTTGTCGTCCTATGCGCGGCAGTTTCTCGGCCAGATGGACAAGCCGGATGTCGATTCCATTGACGGGCTTTCGCCGGCAATCTCCATCGACCAGAAAACGACCTCCAAAAATCCCCGCTCCACGGTCGGAACGGTGACGGAAATTTACGATTACCTGCGCCTGCTTTGGGCGCGTGTCGGCATTCCGCACTGCCCGAAATGCGGGAAGGAGATTTCCCGCCAGACCATCGACCAGATCGTCGATCGGGTTGAGTCATTGGGGCAGGGGACGCGGTTTCTGATCCTTTCCCCGGTGGTGCGCGGCAAAAAGGGAGAACATCAGAAGGTGTTTGACGATGCACGCAAGCAGGGCTTTGCCCGCGTGCGCGTCGACGGCATTTCGTACGATCTGGCGGAAAGCATCTCCTGCGAAAAAAACAAAAAGCACACGGTCGAGCTTGTGGTCGATCGCTTGGTGCTCAAAGACGGCCTGCGCCGCCGCCTGACCGATTCGATCGAAACGGCCTGTGCCCATTCGGGCGGTCTCGTGACCGTGGAAATGCCGGATAGCGGGCAGGAATTGACCTTTTCCCAGAATTATGCCTGCGACGATTGTGGGGTCAGTCTGGCGGAGCTGGAGCCGCGGATGTTCTCGTTCAACAATCCGAGCGGCGCGTGCCCGACCTGCACGGGACTCGGATTTCAACTGATCGCGGACGAAGATCTTGTCATCCCCGACCGTTCCAAGTCGATTTTCGACGGTGCCATTCACGCCTCGGGATGGCAGAGCGCGCGGACGGACTCCATTTTTCGGATGTATTTTGAGGCGTTGGCGAAAAAATACCATTTCTCGCTGACCGACCCGGTCAGCACCCTGTCGGCCGAGGCGTTGGACGTCATCCTCTACGGCACGCGCGGCGAAAAGCTGCGTATGAGCTACAACCGCGGCAACGGCATGGGTGTGCTGGAGCAGCCCTTTGAGGGCATTATGAACAACGTTTCCCGCCGTTATCGCGAAACGCAGTCCGATGCGGCGCGAAAAGAGCTGGAAGAATGTATGTCCACCGCGCCGTGTCCGCAGTGCGGCGGCGACCGTCTGTCGGAAATCGCGCGGGCGGTGACGGTGGGCGGCATCGGGATCATGGAGTTTTGCCGCAAGAGTGTCAATGCCGCGCTGGAATTTGTCGACGGATTGCATTTGCAGGGAAATATGGCCACGATCGCCGCGCAGATTTTGCGCGAAATTCGTGCCCGCCTGCAATTTCTCAAGGATGTCGGACTTGGGTATCTGACGCTTTCGCGTGCCTCGGGCACGCTCTCCGGTGGCGAAAGCCAGCGCATCCGTCTGGCGACGCAGATCGGCTCGTCGCTGATGGGCGTGCTGTATATTCTCGATGAGCCGTCGATCGGCCTGCACCAGCGCGACAACGACAAGCTGCTCGAAACGCTCAAGCATCTGCGCGATGTCGGGAATACGCTGATCGTCGTCGAACACGACGAAGATACCATGCGCGCGGCGGATTTCATCGTCGATGTCGGCCCGGGCGCGGGCTGTCACGGCGGCGAGATTGTGGCGGCGGGCAACTTACAGGAGATTCTCGATTGCCCGAACTCCGTCACGGGGCAGTATTTGTCGGGCGCGAAAAAAATCCCCGTCCCGACGCATCGTCGGCAGGGGAACGGGCAAATGCTTACCGTGCGCGGTGCGACGGAGAACAACCTGAAAAATATCGACGTTTCCGTTCCGCTCGGCACGCTGACGTGCGTGACGGGCGTGTCCGGCTCGGGAAAATCCAGCTTGGTCGGCGAAGTGCTGAACAAAACACTGCTCGCCAAGCTCAACCATGCACGCACCCGTCCGGGCACGTGCGTGGCGGTGGAGGGAATGCAATACCTCGACAAGGTCATCGACATTGACCAGAGCCCCATCGGCCGCACGCCGCGCTCCAATCCCGCGACCTATTGCGGCCTGTTCAACGACATTCGCGACCTGTTCGCCTCCACGGCGGACGCGAAAATGCGTGGATACGGCCCCGGAAGATTTTCCTTCAACGTCAAAGGCGGCCGATGCGAAGCGTGCTGCGGCGACGGCCTCGTGAAGATTGAAATGCATTTTCTGGCGGACGTTTACGTCCCGTGCGAGGTGTGCAAAGGCGCGCGCTACAACCGCGAAACGCTGGAGGTACAGTACAAGGGGAAAAACATCGCGCAGGTGCTGGATATGACGGCAGAGGAGGCGGTGGATTTCTTTGAAAATCTGCCGAAACTGCGCCGCAAGGCGCAGACGCTCGTGGATGTCGGCCTCGGCTACGTGAAGCTGGGGCAGTCCAGCACCACGCTCTCCGGCGGCGAGGCACAGCGCGTCAAGCTGGCTACGGAGCTTGCCCGCGTTTCGACCGGACGCACGATCTATATCCTTGACGAGCCGACGACGGGACTGCATGCCGCGGATGTCCACAAGCTGCTGGAAGTATTGCAGACCTTGGTCGACGCGGGCAATACGGTTCTGGTCATCGAGCACAATCTCGACGTGATCAAAACGGCCGACCATATCATCGATCTCGGCCCGGAGGGCGGCGACGAAGGCGGCTATGTGATTGCAAGCGGTACGCCCGAAGAAGTGGCGTGCGTGGAAGCAAGCGCCACGGGACAATACCTGAAGCGTTACCTGAAATAAAAGCACCCGGCGCATGGCCGGGTGCATCAGAAGACTTTTTCGTCGGCATACAGGTCGGCGGGCAGAACGTCTGCCAGCTCCTGCAGGCAGTGGTCGCGTTCTCCGGCGTAGTCCGGGTAGAGGATGGGCGAGCGCACCTGCGCCGCCTTTGCATGGCGCAGTTCCAGCGTCATGGTCACGCGTGTTCCGCGCGCATCGGGATGATCGATCAGCACGGTTCCGCCGTGCAATGCGGCGGTGGCGCGGATCAGCACCATGCCAAGGCCGATTCCGTCCGCACCGTCGGTAACGGCGGGCGTGCGCAGATAGCGGGTGTAGGCATCGGCCTGCGCCGGATGGCCGTCGACGAGGCCGCCGTCCGTAACGGAAAAATAGAGACGGTCTTTCTGTGTCAGCCTGACCGTGATATCGCCGCCCGGCATGGTATTTTTCGCGGCGTTTGAAATCAGATTGTAGATTGCCCGTTCCAGTTTCTCCGGGTCGATCAAGGTGTATACGGCGGTGTTCGGCAGTGTATAGCGCAGATGCAAGCCGGCAGCAGACAACTGGTCGCTTGCCTTGCTCAGGAGGTCATCGAGAAACGCGCATAGTTGCACGGTTTCCATCCGTCCGCCCGACGATTCGCAGTAATACACGGCATCGGACATATTGCTGACGACACGCAGAATCTGGTGCATACGGCGATTGAACTGCGCAAGCTGTTCGCGCGGGGCATTCTCGTCGATCAGCCGCCCTGCCGAGCAGAGCATACCCGTCAGCGGGTCGCGCAGTTCGCCGGCGGCCAGAGAAAGTGCGTGTAGCTGCGCGTGCGCGGTGTCCTGCTCCAGAGCGAACAAATGCCCTTGCTCCGCGGGGAGAACGATTGCTTCCGATTTTCGGCCGCCGACGCACAGCGTCAGGCACAGGCACCCTTCCCGAAGCGCGGCGTATTCCGCCGCACCGGTGATCAGCAGCGGCGCTATTTCATCCCCCACGCACAGCCCGAGTGCGGCGGCGGGTTGGTTGATTTGTGTGATTTTCCCGTCGGTCGCGCAAAACGCGGGACGCAGGAGAAGATCCAGTGTGGGAATCGCAGAATTCTGTGTTTCCATGTTCCACCTCCTTTGGCATAGGATGCACAAAAAATCGCAAAATACCCCGGGCGCATTCGACAAAATTCGCCCATACCACCATTTTAACAAATTTTTTGAAAAACGCAAGTGAAATCCGCGGAAAGAGGGAAAAGAATGTCAATTCATGATGGACACCGTCAGAGAATGCTGCAGCGCTTCCGTACGGAGGGGCTGGATAATTTCGATCCGATTCAGGTGCTGGAGCTGCTCCTGTTTTTTGCCGTGCCTCGGAAAGATACCAACGAGATGGCACATCACCTGATCGACCGCTTCGGCTCCGTGTCGCGCGTGATGGATGCATCCGTCGCCGAATTGCAGAAAGTGCCCGGAGTGGGCGAAAATGCGGCGACTTTTTTGCATCTGGTCAAGGAGGCGGGACGCTATTATCAGGTCGACAGCGCGCGGAAAGGGATTCAGATTCGCGATACGGAGGATTGCGGCCGCTATCTGCTGCCCTATTTCATCGGCAGACAGACGGAGACCGTGTTCCTGCTGTGCCTGAATGCCAATTGCAACGTCATCTGTTGCCGTGAGGTCGGGGAAGGGGAACTCAACTCCGCCGTCATTTCTCCGCGCACCGTGGTGGAGATCGCGCTGGCGGAAAAGGCATCCACCGTCGTGCTGGCGCACAATCATCCGAGCGGCGTTGCCCTGCCGTCCAAGGAGGACGTGCTCACGACCCGCCGATTGGCCGCGGCATTGGCCACGGTGGAGGTGGTGCTATTCGATCATCTGGTGATTGCCGATGACGACTATGTTTCCATGGCGCAGTCGGGATTTTACAGGCCGGGCGAGGCAACGCAGTTTTTGTAAGGAGCGCGTATGGACAAATTTCAACTGATTTCGGAATACCGTCCTTCCGGCGACCAGCCGCAGGCCATCGAAAAGCTGGCAAACGGCGTCGATTGGGGCCTGCGCGAGCAGACGTTGCTCGGCGTGACCGGCTCGGGCAAGACGTTTACGATGGCGTCCGTGATCGAAAAGGTCAACCGCCCGACGCTCGTTCTGGCACACAACAAGACGCTGGCGGCGCAGCTATGCGCGGAATTTCGCGAATTTTTCCCGAACAATGCCGTGGAATACTTCATTTCGTATTACGACTACTATCAGCCGGAGGCGTACATCGCCCACACGGATACCTATATCGAAAAAGACGCATCGGTCAACGAGGAGATCGACCGCCTGCGCCACAGCGCGACCGCGGCTCTGTTCGAGCGGCGGGACGTGATCGTGGTGTCGTCCGTTAGCTGCCTGTACGGCTTGGGTGACCCTATCGACTACAAGAGCATGGTCATCTCCCTGCGCGTCGGCAACACCTATCCGCTCGATTCCGTCCTGCAAAAGCTGACCGAAATTCGCTATGAGCGCAACGACATTGATTTTTCCCGAAACAAATTCCGCCTGCGCGGCGACACGTTGGAAATTTACCCCGCCTATTGGTCGGGGCGTGCCATCCGCGTGGAGTTTTTCGGCGACGAGGTCGATCGGATCTCGGAGATCAATGCCGTTTCCGGCATGACCGAGCGATATGTCGACCATGTGGCGATCTACCCGGCCAGTCACTATGTGGCCTCACGGGAAAAATTGGAGCGCGCCATGCGCGACATCCGCACGGAATGCGACGCACAGGTCGAAAAATTCCGCGCGGAAAACAAGCTCATCGAGGCACAGCGCATTGCCCAGCGGACGGCCTACGATCTGGAAATGATGACCGAGATCGGCTTCTGCAACGGCATCGAGAATTATTCGCGCGTCATTCAGGGACGCGCGCCCGGCACACCGCCGACGACGCTGTTGGACTATTTCCCCGATGATTTTCTGATGATCGTCGACGAAAGCCACGTGACCCTGCCGCAGACGCGCGCGATGTATGCCGGCGACCGAAGCCGCAAGGATTCGCTTGTCAACTACGGGTTCCGACTCCCGTCTGCGTATGACAACCGCCCGCTGACGTTCGAGGAATTTGACGAAAAAATCAATCAGGTGATCTATGTGTCGGCCACGCCCGCGCAGTATGAACGCACGCGTTCGGGGCAGATCGTCGAGCAGGTCATCCGCCCGACGGGTCTGCTTGACCCCGTGGTGCAGGTGCATCCCATCGACGGACAGATCGACCATCTCATCGGGCAGATCAATGCGCGCGTCGCGCGCAACGAGCGCGTGCTCGTGACGACGCTGACGAAGAAAATGGCGGAAGATCTTTCCGTCTACCTGCAAAAAGCGGGCATCCGCGTGCGCTATATGCATTCGGACATCGGCGCGATGGAGCGCATGGAAATTTTACGCGACCTGCGCATGGCGAAGTTCGACGTACTGATCGGCATCAACCTGTTGCGTGAGGGCTTGGACTTGCCCGAGGTCAGCTTGGTGGCCATACTGGATGCGGACAAGGAAGGCTTTTTGCGCAGTGAAACGAGCCTCATCCAGACCATCGGCCGCGCGGCACGAAATGCCGACGGGCAGGTCATCATGTATGCCGACCATGTGACGCAGGCCATGCGCGCGGCATTGGACGAAACACAGCGCCGCCGGAATATCCAGAGCGCGTACAACGAGGCGCATGGCATCGTGCCGAAAACCATCGTCAAGTCGGTGCGCGACCTGATCGAGATCTCCTCCGAGACGGCCGAACGCCGCGGACGCAACGGTATCAAGCTGACGCGTGCCGAGAAGGAAAAAGAGATCGCTCGTCTGGAAAAGCAGATGAAAGAGGCGGCAAAGATGATGGAATACGAATACGCCGCACTGCTGCGCGACCAAATCATCGAGCTGCGCGGCAACGGCGTATAAGCCAGTATATGAGCACGGGTCGTCCCCGGTGAGCATCGCTCTAATCCTGCGCCACATCCACACCCCGCATTCACCGGCCGCGCCTCGCAATGACATAATGGTACGTACGGTGCGCAAGATGACAAGCGGCGGGAGCAAGCCCTGCCCTACGGCCATCATTTTTCATTTTACACGTTTTATTATCCATTTCTTCTCGACGGGTGCGCCAAGACGAAGAAACAGCCGCAGATGCGTTTTGCATCTGCGGCTGTGCTTTAGTTCAGGTGGCTTTCGTTGATGAGGATATGCACGTCGTCGAGCTGCTTCTGCGAAACGGTCGTCGGTGCGTCCATCATCAGATCCTGCGCGTTTTTGTTCATGGGGAAGGTGATGATCTCGCGGATGGATTCTTCGCCGCTCAAAATCATGACGATGCGGTCGATGCCGGGGGCTGCACCCGCGTGCGGGGGCGCGCCGTAGGTGAACGCGTTGTACATTGCGGGGAACTTGGCCTTGACATCGTCCTCGCCCAGACCGACCATCTCAAAGGCTTTGACCATGATCTCGGGGTCGTGGTTGCGCACCGCGCCGGAGGCGGTTTCGTAGCCGTTGCAGACCATGTCGTACTGGTCGGCGTTGATTTTCAGCAGTTCGTCGATGTTGCCCTCGGCCTTTTCCAGCACTTCCAGACCGCCCTGCGGCATGGAGAACGGATTGTGGCAGAATTCCAGCGCGCCGGATTCTTCGCCGATCTCATACATGGGGAAGTCGACAATCCAGCAGAATGCATACTGCTCCTCGTCGAAATGGCCGGGGACGCGCTTGCCCAGCATCGTGCGGATGACGCCCGCGGTTTTCTGTGCGGCGGCTTTCTTGCCGGCGGCCATGCACACGAAGCTGCCCGGCTTCAGGCCGAGCTTTTCAACGAACGCGGCCTTGCATTCACCCAAGAATTTGGAGATACCGCCGGTCAGCTCGCCGTTTTCGTCCACCTTGACCCAGCAGGCTTTGTTGCCGGTCTGCACTTCCACGTCGACAAGCAGCTTGTCGATCCATTTACGCGCCTGCGTGAAATCATGCACCACGACGGCCTTGACGGTCGCACCCTCGAACGGGCCGAAACCGCAGCCCTGCACGACGTCGGAAACGTCCTGCACTTCAAGGTCGATACGCAGGTCGGGCTTGTCCGAGCCGTAGCGCTCCATAGCCTCGTTGAACGCAATGCGACGGAACGGCGCGGGGGAAACGCGGTCGTACTTGCCCAGCTTCGTGAACAGGGGAACCATCACTTCTTCCAGCGTGGTGAGCACATCGTCCTGCGTGGCGAATGCCATTTCCATGTCGAGCTGATAGAATTCGCCCGGCGTGCGGTCCGCGCGGGCGTCTTCGTCGCGGAAGCAGGGCGCGATCTGGAAATAACGGTCAAAGCCGGAGGTCATCAACAGTTGCTTGAACTGCTGCGGTGCCTGCGGCAGAGCGTAGAACTTGCCGGGATGGTTGCGGGCGGGGACGAGATAGTCGCGCGCGCCCTCGGGGGAGGAGGCGGTCAGGATGGGGGTCGTGATCTCCAAGAAGCCCTTTTCCGTCATCAGGCGGCGGATTTCCGCCACGGTTTGACAGCGCAGGATGATATTGGACTTGACTGCGGGATTGCGCAGGTCGAGATAGCGATATTTCAGGCGGGTATTCTCGTCGGCATCGCGGCTCTTGTTGATCTCAAAGGGAAGCTGATTGTGGCGGCATTTGCCCAGCACCTTGATCTCGCTCGGGACGACTTCGATTTCACCGGTGGGAATTTTGGCATTCTTGCTCTCGCGCTCGCGCACCACGCCGGTGACGGAAATGGTGGACTCTTTGTTGATGGGCTTGACGATGCGCATCATTTCTTCGTTTTCAATGACGACCTGCGTGGTGCCGTAGAAATCGCGCAGGACGCAGAAAGCAAAGTTCGCACCGACTTCGCGCACGTTTTCCAACCAGCCGACGATGGTCACGTTCTTGCCTGCATCGGCAAGGCGGAGTTCGCCGCAGGTATGCGTTCTGGATTGCATCATGGATAAAAACCTCTCTTTCGACGGTTTGTGTTTGCATTTAACCTGAACATTATCCCACAAAATTCGCAAAAAGTCAATCACCGCGCGACATAAAATGCAAAAATCGAAGAAATCCGACAGATTGCTATGGAAACGGCGCGCAAGCTGTGCTATAATGAGTGCAACTTGGAGATGAGGAGGCGCGAATCATGCTGCCGGAGGCGTTTGCCGAACGAATGAAAAATCAACTTGGCGCCGAATACGAGGCGTTTTTGCAGAGCTTGGAACGCCCGCGGGCGGTGGCACTGCGCTTTCATCCGCTGAAAGGGGAGCGCCCGGCATTGCCGTTCGTGCGCGAGCAGGTTCCGTGGGAGCCGAACGGATTTTATTACGACCCGCAGGCACGGCCGGGCTTGCACCCATATCACGAAGCCGGCGTATACTACATGCAGGAGGCCAGTGCCATGGCGCCGGTCGCCATGCTGGCGGTGCGCCCCGGGGAGCGCGTGTGCGACCTGTGCGCCGCACCGGGCGGAAAATCGACGCAGATCGCGGGCTATTTGCAGGGGCAGGGGATGCTGCTGTGCAACGAGATCCACCCGACCCGTGCGAAGATTTTGTCGCGAAATATCGAGCGGCTCGGCATTGCCAACGCCCTCGTGACCAACGAAAGGCCCGAAAATCTGGCGAAAAAACTGCCCGGATTTTTCGATCGTGTGCTGGTCGATGCGCCGTGCTCCGGCGAGGGAATGTTCCGCAAGGAGGAGGCCGCCGTCACCGACTGGAGCGTGGAAACGGTGCAGATGTGCGCGCGCCGTCAGGCGGAGATTTTGGAGTCGGCGGCCGTTTTGTTGCGCGCGGGCGGCCGACTGGTGTATTCCACGTGCACGTTCTCACCGGAGGAAAATGAGCAGACCGTTGCCGAATTTCTGAAAAAACACCCCGAATTTTCGCCGGAAAAAACGCAGGCGCCGTGGTTTGTGCCCGGCGAAAACGGCTCGTACCGCCTCTGGCCGCACAAACTGCTCGGAGAGGGGCATTTTCTGGCCGTCTTGCGCAAAGACGGCGCAGAGTTGCCGCAGGGCGCGGCCGGTGCCGGAGAAAAACTGCCGAGCGGATGGCTCGAATTTGCCCGCGAACTGGGCATCGCCCTGCCGGAAGGAAAGGCGACCGTGTTCGGCGAGAGCGTTTATTGGTCGCCGACGTTGCTGCCGCCGTTGCACGGCTTGCGCGTGCTTCGTCCCGGATTGGAGCTGGGCGCGTTGAAAAACGGCCGCTTTGTGCCAGCGCACGCGCTGGCGCTGTGGTGTGACCACTGCGCGCGCAGCGTCCGTTATTCGGCCGACAGCGACGAAATTCGTCGCTATTTGCACGGCGAGACCCTGCCCGGCACACAAAAAGGCTGGATGCAGGTGCAGGTGGACGGATACGGCATCGGCTGGGGCAAGGGCGACGGCCAAATCATAAAAAATCACTACCCCAAGGGCCTGCGCAGATAATACGGATTATCGCGGATAAAATTGGAAATAATACTTTACATAACTTCGGACTTGTGATATAGTTTAACCGTAAGACATCTGTGAATAGTTTGTAGACGGGGAGTGAGTCACCCTTGGCGAGATATGAAATTGTCGGCGGTACCCCACTGCGCGGTGAGGTCACCATCAGCGGCGCGAAGAACGCCGCCGTTGCCATCATTCCGGCATCCTTGCTGGTCGATGGCGTTTCCCGCATTGAAAACGTTCCGGACATCAGTGATGTCCGTATTCTGCTTGCGATTCTGGCGGGACTGGGCGCGAAAATTTCCCATCCCGAGCCGGGTGTCGTGGAAATCGACAGCACGGTCGTGCACGATATCGAGCCGGAAATTTCTCTGGTCAAGAAAATGCGCGCAAGTTATTATCTGATGGGCGCGCTGCTCGGCCGCCGCGGGCAATGCCATGTCGCGCTGCCCGGCGGATGCAGCTTTGCCACCCGCCCGATTGACCAGCATATCAAGGGTTTCCGTGCGCTTGGCGCACGCGTGGAAGAGACGGAAAAGTACGTGGAAATGCACCCCGGAGACAATGGCCTGCAGGGTGGCCGCGTGAGCCTTGATATGGCCTCCGTCGGTGCGACGGCCAATATTATGATGGCCGCGGTGCTGCTTCCGGGCATGACCGTGATCGAAAATGCGGCAAAAGAACCGCACATCGTCGACCTTGCCAACTACCTCAACACCATGGGCGCAAACGTCATGGGCGCAGGTACGGATACGGTGAAGATCCGCGGTGTCGACCGCCTGCGCGGCGGCACGTATGCCATCATTCCCGACCAGATCGAGGCGGGCACGTATATGGCCGCGGCGGTGCTGACCGGCGGCGACGTGCTGGTGAAAAACGTCATCCCCAAGCATATGGAGTGTATCACCATCAAGCTGGAGGAAATGGGCGCGGAGATCGAAGAATTTGACGATGCCATCCGCATTTCCAACAATCAGCGCCTCTATGCAACCACCGTCAAGACCCGCCCCTATCCCGGTTTCCCGACGGATATGCAGGCACAGATCTGCGTGTGCATGACCCTTGCCGACGGCATCAGCCGCCTGACCGAAAGTGTGTACGAAACGCGTTTCTTCGGCTATTGCACGGAGCTGGAAAGCATGGGCGCGAAAATTGAGATCAACGGAAAGACAGCCACCATCAACGGCCGTGAAAAGCTCAAAGGCAGTACGGTCGTGGCACGTGATTTGCGCGCGGGCGCGGCACTGGTCATCGCCGGCCTCGTCGCGGACGGCACGACGCGGGTAGAAAACATCCACTATATCGAACGCGGTTACGAAAACCTCGTGGAAAAGTTGACCGCACTCGGCGCGAACATCCGCCGCATCGAAGATTGAAAAAACAGCGCAGGAATGCACCTGCGCTGTTTTTTATAAATCGCGATTTCGGCCTGAGAGGGGAAAAGCAATGCATAGTTTATAATGAAAAATGTAAAATATCCACCGTTCTCTGTAGGGGCGATCATTGATCGCCCGTTTGCATCGCACTCCCCACTATGTCATTGCGAGGCGCGAAGCACCGTGGCAATCCGCGCCCCCGGCCTTCCCCTTTTGGGAAGGTGTCGCCGCCGCGTGCGCGTCACAAGATCAGGCAGACAAGTCCCTGTGCGCCCTCGTTGACGATGCGCTGCAGCGTGCCGCGGAATTTGCCGCGCACTTCTTCGGGCAGTTGCAGCAGCTTGGCGCTCAGTCCCTCCTGAATCAGCTCGTAGACGGATTTCCCGAAAATGTTGCTCTGCCAGAGCTTTTCCGGGTCCTCGTCGGTCAGATAGCCGATCAGGTCGGCACTCTGCTGTTCACTGCCGACCATGGGGCTGATCTCCGTCGCGATGTCGACGCGTATCATGTGAATCGATGGCGCGCCCGCTTTCAGCTTCACGCCGTAGGCGCTGCCTTTGCGCAAAATTTCGGGCGTTTGCAGGGTCATTTCCTCCGCGCTCGGCATGACGACACCGTATCCCGTTGCACGAACGGCCGAGAGCGCATCGGCGACCTTGGCGTATTCCCGCTTGATGGCGGCCAGATCCGCGAGCGTCGTCAGCAGCTGCGCGTCGTTTTCAATCGGCACGCCGGTTTTCGCGCTGAGGATGTCGTAAAACAGCTTTTCGGGCAGGATGACGCTGCACACGACAGTCCCGTTGCCCAAATCCATGCTGCGCACGGAAACGTCCTGCACGTTTTCCAGCGCCGTCAGCGCGGAAAGCGCGCCCTGTGTGTCCTCGAGCGTGTGAATTTGCTGTGCGCACTCCAGAAATCCGCGATAGAGCGCGGATTTGATCGGGTCGGCGTCGTCCAGTGCGTCGAGCCAGCGCGGGAGATGGATACAAAGTGCGCCGAGCGGGAACGCATACAGAAGCTGACGGAAAAGCGCCTGAATATCTGAAACGGTCAATGCCTGACAATCGGCAACGGCTGCGTGAACACCGAATTTTTGCAAAAGTTCGGCCTGCAACTGTGTCGCGGCCGCGCCTTGCGGGTCGCGGCTGTTGATGATGACGAGATACGGCTTTCCCGTGGCCTGCATATCCGTGATGGCGCGGCTTTCCGCATCCTCGTAATCGGCGCGCGCAATGTCCGTGATCGTGCCGTCCGTGGTGACGACCAGCCCGATGGAGGCGTGTTCTTCCATGACCTTTTTTGTGCCCAGTTCGGCGGCCTCCGTCATGGGGATTTCGTGGTCGTACCACGGGGTCGTGACCATGCGCGGCACGCCATCCTCCGTCGCGCCGACCGCACCCGTGACCATATAGCCGACGGAGTCGATCATGCGAATGCGCAGGCGGGTCGTGCCGTCGGGGGAAATTTCAACGGCCTCCTCCGGGACGAATTTCGGCTCGGAGGTCATGATCGTGCGTCCCGAGCCGCTTTGCGGCAGTTCATCGCGGGCGCGTTCGCGGCGATAGGGGTCTTCCACATTGGGAATGACGAGCTGTTCCATGATGCGCTTGACGAGGGTGGATTTCCCGGTGCGCACCGGCCCGACGACACCGATGTAAATGTTGCCGCCCGTGCGCGTGGCGATGTGTTCATAAATGTTTTCCATAGCCAGCCTCCTTTGGGCAGGAGTCGGCTCCTGCCGTTTTGTTAAAG
>CAYSYK010000022.1:0-24869 GCA_964435375.1 uncultured Oscillospiraceae bacterium
TTATTAAATCCCTACGAGGTGGTATAACCACCTATAAATTTTTAGATTTCAAATTATAATTATATATTATGAATTTCCCCCTCTCAGGCCGAAATCGGAGATTTCGGCCAGCTCCCCCACTGGGGGAGCTACGCCACAGGCGCGGGGTACGGATTGCCACGGCGCTTCGCACCTCGCAATGACATGGAGTTTTTTCACTTTTCACCATGCATTTTGCATTTCCGTAAGTGCGTAGATCCCTCGGGATGACAAAGTGGGTAGTACGGTGCGAATGGTGACAGGCGGGCGGGCGATGATCGTCCCTACAGAGAACGGCGGAAATTTTGCATTTTTCATTATGAATTATGCATTATTCAATTTCCGCTTTCCCTTTTCAACTTTTCCGTATGTACTGTTGCAGGATTTGCTTGACCTGAGAGAGGCGGCCGGGGGTGAAGGGGCTTTCCAATCCCGCCTCTTCCAGAAATGCCAGCAGGTACGGCTGAGCAATGGTCATGCCGTTTACATAACATTCCAAACCCTTGCCCGATTCCTGACGCTCACACTCGTAGATCTGCAAGGCAACGTCGTTACTCAGTACGTAACTGACGACGTAGAGCGGGCTTTCATAGAAATGCGTCACGCAGACGTATTCGCGGCTGTCTCTCCCCTCGCCGTCCATGCCGTAAGCCTGCAGAATATCGGCATAGAGCGATTCGATGCCCTCAAGTGTCAATTCTTCGTCCGTCAGGGCGTATACCTGATGCTCAAAGCTGGAATAAGCTGCCTGTTCGATGTAAATGCTCAGGCAATCGGCCATTTTCAGCGTCGCGAGGGCATCGGTGTTGTTGCCGTAACACAGGCTCAGGTATTCCATCGCCTGTGAAAAAATTTCGGAAACATCCACACTCTGATTCGCGCCGCCGTAGTTTACATAATCACAGCAGAAGTGGCCGAACTCGTGCACAAGCGTCAGCTTGTCGTACTGCGTGCCGGTCGGGCAGACGAAAACATAGGGCGTTGCATAGGAAGGCAAATAGACCTCGAAGGACGTATTATACTTGTTTTCGCTGTATGTAATGTCGTACACGCCCGCATTTTCCATGGCGGAAAACGCCTGCGAAATGACGCCGCCCATCTTTTTCGTCACGGAACGGGCATAGGCGAGCATCTGCGATTGCGAGCAGTAGTTCAGGTCGAGCGCGCCATAGAATGATTCGTCAAGACTGCGGTACAGCGGCACAAGCTCCGCGCGGATATCGGCCAGATATGCCGTGGCCTGTTCGGGCGTGTAATCGCGCACGTGATAAAAATCATAGGCAAATTCGACATAGCTGTCATACCCTGCGTAATCCGCGATCTGCTGGCGCAACTGCACCAGCTCCAGAAACACCTGCGCCATGCGGCTGCCGTATTGGGAGAAATATGCGTCGGAATAGTATTCCGACGCGGCGGCCTCGCCGTTGATGATCTGATACTGCGATTGCAATTGTGCCTCCTGCGTCAGCAGAGAGAGAAAATGCTCGTCGTACAGGCTTTCGCCGTCATAGCTGTCGAAATAATCCGCACCGAAGTATTCCTCCGTTTCCAGCGTTTCGCGCAGAGGCGATTTTGCCAGATTGCGATACAGCGCGTCCAAGCCTGCCTCAGCGGTCGCGCTCTGCTCGGCGCAGTAGGCATATTCTTTTTCCCAGTAAAGGTCTGTCAGGTCGGCACTGTAGTGAATGAACGCCAGATTCATATTGGTGAAAAAGTCATCGTAAACCGCGTAGAACGCGAAAACCGAATCGACCAACTCGTCGATATCCGTCAAGGCCAATGCATCGGCAAGGCTCTCGTCCAGTGCGGACTGAAACGCCTCCATATCGGGATGGACATATTCCATCCGATCATAGGAAACGAGCGTATTGCCGAACAAATTCCAGAAAGAACCGCAGCCGCTGAACGTCATCACAACGACCAGCAGCACGGCAAACAACAAGCGAATTTTCTTTTTCATTGTGCACCTCCGTTTTGGATGAGTATAGCACAATTACGGCACTTATGCAACAAAAAATACCGAGGATGAAAGATCCTTCGCACCGTAGAAATCCGTTTTCCGATATAGAGGACGCGGATTGCCACAACCGGTTTGCCGACCGGTTTCGCAATGACAGGATTTTTCTGCAACAAAAAATACCGAGGATGCGAACATCCTCGGTATTTTTGTTGGCTGATTAACCCTCGTTGCGCATCTGAGCGAAGCACTCGCTGCAGTACACGGGACGATCGGACTTCGGCTCGAAAGGAACCTTTGCCTCTCCGCCGCAACGGGCGCAGGTGGCGGTGAAGAACTCACGGGGGCCGCGGGTAGCGTTCTTGCGGGCGTCACGGCATGCCTTGCAGCGCTGGGGAGCGTTCTGGAAGCCGCGCTCAGCGTAGAAAGCCTGCTCACCGGCGGTGAACACGAACTCATTGCCGCACTCTTTGCAAACCAAATTCTTGTCTTCGTACATTGTTTTTACCTCTTTTCGGTTGTTTGCCCCGTGAAAACCACCGCGAAAATAACCGGTTGGAACCCGGAGTCTGTGAAAATTTTATGGCAATGCCACGTTTGCATTATACCATAGAATTCCAATTTGTCAATCGGAAATCTACATTTTTCATACAAAAATTCAGATTTCTTTTGGATATTTCTGCAAATATGTCAAACATCGAACTGCGTCTGCCCATCGTACGGGATATGCAGGTGCTGATACGCCAGCGGCGTGACACAGCGGCCGCGCGGCGTGCGGGTCAAAAAGCCGAGCTGCATCAGGTACGGCTCGTACACGTCTTCCAGCGTGACCGCCTCCTCGCCGATGGTCGCCGCCAGCGTTTCCAGTCCGACCGGGCCGCCGCCGTAGTTGCGGATGATGGCGGTGAGCATACGCCGATCGATCGAATCCAGACCGAGATGGTCGACCTCCAAGCGGCTCAGCGCAAGGTCGGCTGCTTCTTTTGTGATCACGCCGTCGCACATGATCTGCGCAAAATCGCGCACGCGGCGCAGGAAGCGGTTGGCAATTCGCGGCGTGCCGCGGCTGCGCGAGGCGATCTCCGCCGCGCCCTGCGGGTCGATGTGCATTCCCAGAATGGTGGCCGAGCGCGTAACGATGCGCGCCAGTTCCTCTGGCGTGTACAGCTCCAGCCGCAGGGAAACGCCGAAACGGTCGCGCAAGGGTGCGGAGAGCTGGCCTGCGCGGGTCGTCGCGCCGATGAGGGTGAATTTTGGCAGGTCGAGGCGGATGGAATTGGCACTGGGCCCTTTGCCGACGATGATGTCGATGGCAAAATCCTCCATCGCGGGGTAGAGAATTTCCTCGACCACGCGGTTAAGGCGGTGAATTTCGTCGATGAACAGAATGTCACCGGGGTTTAAGTTGGTCAGAAGGGCGGCCAAGTCGCCGGGCTTTTCGATGGCAGGGCCGGAAGTGATGCGGATATTGACCCCCATTTCGTTGGCAATTACGCCCGCAAGCGTCGTTTTGCCCAAGCCGGGAGGGCCATAGAGCAGGGTGTGATCCAAACTCTCACCGCGCATTCTGGCCGCCTCGATATAGACGGACAGATTTTCCTTCGCTTTTTCCTGACCGGTATAGTCGGCCAGACGTTTCGGGCGCAGGCCGATCTCCGCCGCGTCCTGCGGCACGAAGGTGGGCGAAATCAGGGGGGTATCCAGTTGCTCGGAAAATTCTAAACTCATTTCTAACCTCCACGGGGTTTCTCGTAAAAACAATCTTCCTGCCAGCGTGCAGGGTTGGTGTCGATGTATTGCCAGATCCTGCGGTAATCTATCGGCGCACGATTTTGCCGTAATGCGATAATTGCACATTTGGGGCGTTGAGGGTGCCGCCCCCTGCGATTTTGCCGAAGATGCATCTGCGGTCTTTGGCGCAGATCGTAATAAAATAAGCACCGGGGGTGCTGTAATCAAACGCCGCAAGGCGGTTGGGGGTTCGCGTGGGGCGGTGCATATCAGGCTTTCATCACCATAGCGCGCAGGGCGTAGCGCACCATTTCCTCGGTGGAGGCATTGGGATCGACGCCTTTGAGCGCGGTGGCAATTTCGGACGTGGAATAGCCCAGCTCCTGCAAAGCCGCATTGGCCAGCGCGGCATGGTTGCTCTGCGCGGGCTGCGCGACGGGTTTTGCACCGGAGAAATCCAGCTCCGCGCCACCGCCGCCGATTTTGTCTTTCAGTTCGAGGATGATGCGCTGTGCCAGCTTTTTGCCGACACCGGGCGCAGCCGTGAGGAGCTTTTCGTCGCCCGTCATGACGGCGAGGGTGAAATTCTGCGGTCCGCCCGCGGACAAGATCGCAAGTGCGGCTTTCGGGCCGACACCGCTGACCGCCGTGAGCATTTCAAAACAGCGCTGCTCTTCCCTGCTCTCAAATCCGAACAGGTCGTAGGCATCTTCGCGAACGGACTCGGTGACAAAGAGCTTTGCGCCTTGGCCGAGCTTGAGTTGGGCGGCCGTGAAGGCCGTTACGCGGCAGGCATAGCCCACGCCGCCGCAATCGATCACGGCCAGATTCGGTTCCAGCACGGCAACCGTGCCGCTGAGATAATAAATCATAAAAACCTCCGAAATTACACGCTCGACAGCAACGAGGTCGCCGAGCGGGCATGGCACAGGGCGATGGCGATGGCATCGGCGGCATCGTCCGGCTTGGGCATGGCGTTAAGATGGAGCAGGCGCTTGGTCATCTCCATCATCTGCCGCTTCGTGGCGTTGCCGTAGCCGACCAAGGACAGCTTGACCTGCATAGGCTTGTACGACGTTACTTCCAAACCCGCCTGACGGATGGCCAAAAGCACCACGCCGCGCGCCTGCGCGACACCGATACCCGTCGTCACGTTCTGGCCGAAAAAGAGTTCTTCGATGGCAACCGCGTCCGGTTTTGCCTGACGCAAAAGATCGCACATATCGTTATAAATGATTTCCAGACGCGCGGAAAAATCCATTCCGGGCGGCGTGGTGATCGCACCGCAGGTCAGGAGCCTGTTTTCCGTGCGATTGGCCTCGATCAGGCCGAAGCCCGTGATCCCGTAGCCCGGGTCGATGCCCAAAATGCGCAAGCGCGCCACCTCCGTTCTTTCATTGCGTCATTCCTGCGCGGACACGAGCAAGAAAATATCGTGCAACGCGTCGAGCTGGGTATGGCTATAGCGCACCGAAAGGCGCGGAAATAGCTGCGCAAAAAAGTCCTCAAGCTGATCGACACGCAGAAAATCGAACCGCGGAATATCCGACGGAACCTGCCGCAACTCGCACTGCACATCGAAAACCACGCAGGCGCGGAAATGCTCGGGTGGGAGCTTCAGGATACGAATCAGCTTTTCAATGCCGCGGCGGCACGCGGGGATGGGATTGGGAAAGTCCGTACCTTCGCCGAGGTAGTTGCGGTCGACCCATTGCGGCTTGTCCGCTTCCCCGCTGACCACGCCGTTGGCATGGCACTGCCTGAGCAAGAAAATGCCTTTTTCGTGCAACAAAAGGAAATCGTCGCCCATGCATTCCAAGCAGAAATCGCCCGCGATGAGGCTGCGAAGATGAGTCGGCGTAAGGATATTCTGGTCGAGGATCTCGTCGGATGCCAGTGTGCCCGCTCTGCTGTGTAAAAATTTCGCCATACGCTCCCTCCGATCTCCGTTTTCTTTATCATACCGCATTCGGCGCAAATGGTCAAGCCAATTTCGCGCCGTTTTTTCATATTTTGTACATGAAATCCGTTCTTTCGGAAACACTAGGTGCGAGGTGGGACGATGAAAAATTTTTCCTGTAAAACGAACATCATCAGCGGCGTCGGTTCGATCGGTGCGCTGGAGCGTTTAGACATACGGCGGCTGTTTCTGGTCTGCGACCCCTTTTTCGCGAAAAACGGCATGGCCGAAACGCTTTGCCGTGCGGCAAAATGCACGCAATATCGGATTTTTTCCGACGTAACGCCCGACCCGAGCGTCACCTTGGCAGCGCACGGTGCGGCAGAAGTGCGGAAATTTCAGCCGGATGCCGTCGTCGCGCTGGGCGGCGGCAGTGCCATCGACTGCGCAAAGGCGATGGTGTATTTCTCCGAATGCACGCCGACGCTGGTGGCCGTTCCGACGACCTCCGGCTCGGGGTCGGAAGTGACGGATTTCGCCGTTCTGACGCACGAGGGCGTAAAGCATCCGCTGGTGGATGCGCGTCTGCGACCGGACGTGGCGATTTTGGACAGCGCGTTGCTCGAAACGCTGCCCGCGGCGTCGGTTGCAGACAGCGGGTTTGATCTCGTCAGTCACGCGATGGAGGCGTGGGTCGCGCGCGGCGCAAACGCGCTGAGCGATGCGATGGCCGTCCGTGCGCTGGAAAGCGGCTTTCGCCTGCTTCCGCGCTCGGAGCGCGGCGAGCTTGGCGTGCGGCAGGAGCTTCATGAGGCCGCGACCGCGGCGGGCATCGCCTTTTCGAGTGCCGGTCTGGGACTGTGCCATGCGCTCAGCCATGCGCTCGGCGGCGAATTTCACGTCGCACACGGGCGGCTCAACGCCATTGTTCTGCCCGCCGTCATGGCCTATAACGCAACCGACGGTTGCGGGCGCTACGGCGCACTTGCACGGCGACTCGGTCTGTCCGGTGGGAGCGACACGGTTGCCATGCGCGCCCTGAACGCGGCCGTTTTGCAGTTGCGGCGCAACCTGCGGTTGCCGGACACGCTCGCGCAGGCCGGAATCTCGCCCGCTGCGGTGCAGCAGAAGTTGCCCGCGCTCGTGCAAGCCGTGCTGGCAGACACCTGCTGTCAGGCCAACCCGATCACGCCGACGGGCGAGGCCGTGCGTCGGATTCTCACGGAGGTCGGCGGCCGTGGATAATACGCTACTGTCCGTCGGGCTGGATGTCGGCACGACGACCACACAGCTCATTTTTTCGCGCCTGACCGTCCGAAACAAAAGTTCGGCATTTGCCGTGCCGGAGATGGAAATTTCCGAGCGGGAAATTCTCTACCAGAGTCCCGTGCATTTCACGCCCCTGTGCGGGACGGATCTGGTCGACGGCGCGAAAATCCGCGCCTTGGTCGAGGCGGCATACCGTGATGCGGGCATCGAACGTGCGCAAGTGGACACGGGCGCAATCATCATCACGGGCGAAACAAGCCGCAAGGAAAACGCGCGCATCGTTCTGGAGCAGATGAGCGAATTTGCGGGCGATTTCGTCGTCGCCACGGCGGGGCCGCATCTGGAAAGTGTCCTTGCCGCGCGCGGCGCGGGCGCGGATCGTTATTCCGAAACGCAGGGCGTTTGCGTCCTGCACATGGACATCGGCGGCGGAACGAGCAACCTTGCGCTCATACGCGACGGACAAATCGAACGCACGGGCTGTCTAAATGTCGGCGGACGGCTGTTGAAATTCGACGAACAAGGCCGTCTGACCTACCGCTCCCCCGTCGCCGCGTCGCATTTTCCCTACGCGGTCGGCCAAACGCCGCCGCTTTCCGCCGTGGAAACTTTCTGCGACCGATTGGTGCACGCACTGGAGGCCGCCGCGGGGCTTTGCCGCGCGGACGACGCGCTTGCGCAGTTTTGGACGGCGGAGGCCGGTGCTCCGTGGCAACCGCCGCAACACATCGACGTGGTATCGCTTTCCGGGGGCGTGGCCGAATGCCTGCATACGCACCATGCCCCCTTCGTTTTCGGCGACATCGGCCCGATGCTTGCCGCGTCGATAACGCGCAGCCGCCTGTTTGCACTCCCCCACCGTTCGGCCGAGCACGCAATCCGCGCGACGGTCATCGGCGCGGGCTGTCACAGTACGCAACTGTCGGGCAGTACCGTCTTTTTTCACAACATTGCATTTCCGTTGAAAAATTTGCCCGTTGTTTCCCTGCGTGCCGACGAACAGGACGCGCCTTTTGCCGAGGAGGTCTCGCGCCGGATGCACGCGGCGGACGCACCACCCGTTCTGGCACTTCCGGGCTATCGCGCAGCGCACTATGCGCTCGTTGCACGCCTTGCAGACGAGATTGCGAAAATCGACTTCCGCGGCGCGGTACTGCTGGCCGTTCAGGCGGACATGGCCAAGGCACTCGGGCATGCGCTGTATCTGCGTCTGCCGCCCGACACGCCCATTTTATGCATCGACCGCGTTGCCGTGCCGCAAAACGCCTATCTCGACATCGGTGCGCCCGTCGGCGACGCACTGCCCGTGGTCATCAAAACGCTGATTTTGGAGAAGTGAAGCATGAAATTACAAACGACCCTGCTCGGAAAAACCTACATTTTCCGAGACATAAAAGACGTGATGGCGAAAGCCAACGAGCAAAAAAGCGGCGACGCGCTGGCGGGGCTTGCCGCACAATCGGCGCAGGAGCGCATTGCCGCGAAGGTCGTGCTGTCGGCGCTGACGCTGCATGACCTGCGGGAAAATCCCGTCGTTGCCTATGAGCAGGACGAAGTGACGCGCATCATTCAGGATGACCTGAATCTGCCCGTCTATCGCCGCATCAGCGGCTGGACGGTATCCGATCTGCGCGAATGGATCCTCTCGGAAAAAACGACGGGCGAGGACATCCGCCGCGTCAGTCGCGGCCTGACATCGGAGATGGTTGCCGCCGTCACGAAGCTCATGAGCAACCTCGATCTGATATACGCCGCACGAAAAATCACCGTCACCGCACATTGCAACACCACCATCGGCCTGCCCGGCACGCTCTCGTGCCGCCTGCAACCGAACCACACCACCGACGACCCCGAGGGGATCACTGCGTCGGTGCTGGAGGGACTTTCGTTCGGTGCGGGCGACGCGGTCATCGGCCTCAATCCCGTCACCGATTCGCCGGAGCAGGTCGGCAAAATTCTACGCCGCTTTGCCGAAATTCGCGAACATTGGGAAATTCCCACGCAAATCTGCGTGCTGGCGCACGTGACCGCGCAGATGAAGGCCGTGCGCGGCGGTGCGCCGTGCGACCTGATTTTCCAATCCATCGCCGGCTCGCAGAAAGGAAACGAGGCATTCGGATTTTCCGCCGCCACGATCGCCGAGGCGCGTGACCTGCTCCTGCACGAAGGCACGGCGCAGGGGCCGAACGTGCTCTATTTTGAAACCGGGCAAGGCTCGGAGCTGTCCTCCAATGCCCATCACGATGCCGATCAGCTCACCATGGAGGCGCGCTGCTACGGTTTTGCCAAGCATTTCCATCCGTTTCTGGTCAACACGGTCGTCGGATTTATCGGCCCGGAATACCTGTACGACGCGCGGCAGGTCACGCGCGCAGGGCTGGAGGATCATTTCATGGGCAAGCTCAGCGGTATCCCGATGGGTTGTGACTGCTGCTACACCAACCACATGAAAGCCGACCAGAACGACATCGAAAATCTTGCGTCGCTGTTAACGATGGCCGGATGCAACTATTTTATGGGGATCCCCCACGGCGACGACATCATGCTCAACTATCAAACCACGGGATTCCGCGAAACCGCCGCCCTGCGCGAGATTACGGGCAAAACGGCCATCCCGGAATTTCAGCGCTGGCTGGAGAAGATGGGCTTCGTGGAAAACGGCCGCCTGACCGCCAAGGCCGGCGACGGCTCGTCACTGCTGTGGTAAAGGAGGAATACGCATGAACAAGGCAGAACTTTCCGCACTCGTTTCGCAAATTCTGTCGGAGCTTGAAAACGAGCCGGCGGTCAAGGCCGCCGATTACAAGCCCACGCAACTGCCGCCCGAGCCGGAAAAAACGCAGTTTGCGCCGGGCGATTTCGTACCGGATATCACGCAATTGGATCTGCGCGAGCTGTATCTCGTGGATGCGCCGTGCAACGGCGACAAATTTCGCCAAATGAAACGCAAAACGCCCGCGCGGCTGGGTGTCGGCAAGGCTGGCGCGCGCTACAAAACGCTGACGCTACTGCGCTTCCGCGCCGACCATGCCGCCGCGCAGGATGCCGTGTGGACGGAGCTTGACGCGGATTTTGCAAAAATGCACGACCTGCTTCCGACGCAGACGCGCTGTCAAAGCAAGGACGAATATCTCACCCGCCCCGACCTCGGCCGCTGCTTCGACGAGCACAATGCCGCCGCCATCAAGGGTGTCATCAACACGCCGCCGCGGGTGCAATTCGTCGTCGGCGACGGACTGTCGGGCGCGGCCATCCGCGCCAACGCCATCGACTGTCTTGCGGCCATCCGCGACGGGCTGAAAGCCCGCGGCATTGCCACCGGCAAGGCGATTTTCGTCAAGTACTGCCGCGTCGGCGCGGGAGATGCCGTCGGCGACATTACGGGGTGCGAGCTGGTGTGCGTTCTCATCGGCGAGCGGCCTGGGCTGGTCACGGACAAGAGCATGTCCGTCTACCTCACCTACCGTCCGCACACGGGGGTATCCGAGTCGGCACGCACCGTCATTTCCAACATTCACGCGCAGGGCACGCCCGCGGTCGAGGCCGGTGCATACGCCGCCGAGCTGATCGAAAAAATTCTGGCAAAAAAGGTATCGGGTGTCGGCCTGCACACGGAGGAACGGCCATGATTCGCGTAAACGTTCTGGCCGTGCGCTATATCCCCAACGCCGCAAGTGCGCTATGCAAGCAGCTTCATGTCAAAGAAGGATGTCACTGTCTGGCACTTCTGACGACCGACAGTGACGACGCCACCTTCATCGCGCTCGACGAGGCGACCAAGGCCGCCGACGTTTCCGTCAGCTATACGCGCAGTTTCTACGGCGGCGCGGCGAACGCCTCCACGCCTTTCGCCGGAGAGGTCATCGGCATTTTGTGCGCCGCGACGCCCGATGCCGCACGCAGTGGGATGCAGGCCGCGTTGGCCGCGCTGCAGCACGTTGGATTCGAAGATCGCGGCGTACCGTGCCTTGCGCACACGGTCAGTAGCTGCGGTGCGTTTCTGGCGGCGGAGGCAAACGTTGCGGTCGGGTCGGCACTGGCATACCTGATCGCGCCGCCGCTGGAGAGCATCGTGGGGCTGGATGCCGCACTGAAAGCCGCCGACGTCACGCTGTGCCGCTTTTATGCCCCGCCGAGCGAAACGAATTTCGGCGGTGGATTGCTCAGCGGCACACAAAGTGCCTGTGCCGCCGCCTGTGCGGCGTTTGAACAGGCCGTCGGGCAGGTCGCACAAATGCCCAAGAAGGAGTGAAACTTTATGGAATTGGATCGTGATCTTGCCGCCCGTCAGGAGGCGCGGCAACTTTGTGCGCAGGCGGAGGCGGCGCAAAAGATTCTGCAAACCTTTCCGCAGGAAAAGCTCAACGCCGTCTGTCGACGTATTGCCGAGCGATTTTCCGCCGAGGCGGCGCATCTTGCGCAAATGGCCGTCGAAGAAACGGGATTCGGCAACGTCGCCGACAAAACCGAGAAAAATCGTTTTGCCTCCGAGCGGGTGTTTGCCGCCATCCGCGAGATGAAAACCGTCGGGATTCTGCGCGAGGATAACGAACGCCGCCTGTGGGAAATCGGCGTGCCCGTCGGGGTCATTGCGGCCATCGTGCCGAGTACGAATCCGACCTCGACGATCTGCTATAAGGCACTTATCGCCGTCAAATCCGGAAACGCCATCGTCTTTTCCCCGCATCCGAAAGCGATGCGCTGTTCGCTGGAGGCGGCACGGATCGTCACCGACGCCGCACGCGATGCCGGTGCACCAGAGGGGACGATCGGATGCCTGCGCATCGCATCCATGGCGGGCTGTCAGGAGCTGATGCAAAACGAGCGCGTGCGCCTGATTCTGGCCACGGGCGGGCCGGGCATGGTCAAGGCCGCCTATTGCTCGGGGAAGCCCGCCATCGGCGTCGGCGCGGGAAACGGGCCTGCGTATATCCATCACAGCGCGGACGTGCACAAAGCGCTGGCGTGTATCGCACGCTCAAAAACCTTTGACAACGGCACGGTCTGCGCCTCCGAGCAAAGCATCATCGTCGAAACGGGGATGGAAGCGCAGGTGCGCGAGATCGGCGCACAGCTCGGATTTTATTTTCTGTCGACTGAAGAGGCGGGCAAGCTGGCGCGGCTGCTGTTTCGGCCGTCGGGTGCGCTGAATCCGGAAATTGTCGGGCGGACGGCCGAACAGCTTGCCGAAAAGGCAGGATTTCCCGTACCGAGCGGGACAAAGGTGCTCGTCGCGCGGGAGCAGGAGGCGGGGCCGACGCGCCCGTATTCCATGGAAAAACTGTGTCCGGTGCTCGCCTTTTTCGTGATGGACACGGAGGACGCGGTTTTGGAAAAGGCGGTCGAAGTGCTGACGCACGAGGGTGCGGGGCACACCTTTGCCATGCACGCGGAGGATCGTGCCGTCGTCGAAAAATTTGCGCGGCGCATTCCCGTTTCCCGTTTTCTGGTCAATACGCCCGCCGCGCTGGGTGGGATCGGCGCAACGACGGCGCTCTTCCCTGCCCTTACGCTCGGGTGCGGCGCGGTCGGCGGCAGCAGCTCGTCGAATAACATCTCGCCGCTCGACCTCATCAACATCCGCCGCGTCGCATGGGATCAGGCGGCGCACGAGCCGCCCGCCGCGGTGGACGCGGCACTGCTTGAAGCGCTCACCGCACGCATTTTACAGCGGCTGAATAACCACTCAATTTGAAAGGAAGTACTGTTATGGACACCAATTCTCTGGGAATGATCGAAACAAAGGGTCTGATCGGCGCGATTGAGGCGGCCGATGCCATGGTCAAATCGGCAAACGTACAGCTTGTCGGCAAGGAGCACGTCGGCGGCGGACTCGTCACCGTCATGGTGCGCGGGGACGTCGGCGCGGTCAAGGCCGCAACGGATGCGGGCGCGGCCGCGGCGGAAAAAGTCGGCGAGCTGATCTCCGTGCACGTCATCGCGCGGCCGCACACGGAGGTGGATGCGATTTTGCCCAAGGGACGGACGCATTCGTCCGCGGGCGAGCAATAAATGCTCTATACGGAGGACGCCGTTCGGGCGAACATTCGCAATCGGGATGGAAAGCGTGTCTTCTTCCTCGGGGAGCGCGACACGCTGACGCCCTCTGCGCGCGATTGGCTTCGTGCGCAGAAAATCGAAATTCTGCCGGCCTCCGAAGCGAAGATCCGCGACTATGTTCTTGAGGACGGCACACATCTTGCGCAAAAGCCGGAACATCTGACCCATCTGCGCGGCAACCTGCTCGTACCGAAAGCCGCACCGATCATCGCATTTCGCGGCGCAATGGACACGCTGCAGGCAGAACTTTTGCTGGCGCAACCTGTGGTTGACAGTCGGATGTGCGCGCAGGTCGAAGAAATTCTGACACTGGCGAGAAACATTCTGCGTTGGGAGGTCATGGAAGAGCCTGCCGTGCTCGACCGTCTGTGCGGCCTGACGCCCGAGCAGCAACGTGTGCAATCGCACTGCCCGCAGGAGTATTACGGCCAACCGCATTTCATGCCCGCATACACCGACGGTGAGGCCGTTTTGCGCCTCAACCGCGCCCGCTGCGCTGCGCGAGAGGCAGAGCTTGCCGCCGTACGCGCTTTTGCGGACGCAACCGGCGGTTGCACGCGCACGGACATCGTGATGTTGCTCAATCGCATAAGCAGCATGCTGTATCTTCTGATGATCCGATGCAAAGCACAGCAAAGGAGCGAACCATGGAACACGAACGAATAAGCGCACTGACTGATGCCGTCATGGCGCAGATTTTCGTGCCGCTGGAGGCCTCCGGCCGCCATGTGCACCTGACGGCTGCGCAATGTCACACACTTTTCGGCTCCGATCTGACCGAAAAACGGCCGCTGTCACAGCCGGGGCAGTATCTGGCCGAACAGCGCGTGCGTGTCATCGGGCCGAAAGGGCGATTTGACAATGTGGCCGTGCTCGGCCCGCCGCGCAAGAGCGCGCAGGTGGAGCTGTCGCTGACCGATTGCCGCACGCTCGGCATTGACGCGCCCATCCGTCTTTCCGGCGACACGCGGCAAAGCCCCGGCATCATCCTCGAAAGCGACCGCGGGCGCATTGCCCTGCGCGAGGGTGTGATCGTCGCGCAACGGCACGTGCATCTGACATCCGCCGACGCGGCGCGATTCGGCGTGCGCGACAAGCAGTGCGTCAAGCTGCAAGCCTTCACCGAGCGTCCCACGATTTTTGACGCGGTGATCGTACGCGTCAGCGCGGACTACGCGACTGCGGCACATCTCGATTTTGACGAGGCAAATGCCTGCGCCATGCGCGGCGGTGATTTGGGGAGGATCATTGTATGAAGCGTGCTCTGCTGATCGGGCAAGCGCCTCCCCTGCCCTTTGAATTCGTACAACAGCCACCGTATGACACGGTCGTGATCGGGTCGATGACGCTGGGCGAGCTGCTTGCCGCGCGCGACGAGCGCGTCCTGCAGGCACTGGCGGAGGGCAAAAGCGTGTATCTCTATACGCCCGGCTTGCCGCACGTCCCGAAAAATCGCGCCTTGGCCGCCTCCTGCGCCACCGCGCAACGGGAACTGAAAAACTGGGGCGTGCTGTTTACCGACGGCAACCGCCGCCATCTCATCACTGCCGAGGAAGCACGGCTCATGCGCCGCCGCGGAGAAATCGCGACGGCCGACATGGTGCTCACACCTCTGGCGAAGGAAATTCTGGAGGGAAATGCATGAAAATCGGAACCGTAACCGGCGCGATCTGGGCGACGCGCAAGGCCGCGTGCCTGTCGGGGCACACATTTTTGGTCATCCGCACGGAGCTTGGCGAGCTGGTCGCCGCCGATCAGGTCGGCGCGGGAACGGGCGACCATGTTCTGCTTGTGACCGGGCAAACGGCGGCCAAATACTGCATGGACGCACCCATTGACGCCGTGGTCGTCGCCATCGTCGACCGCCACGATCGGGAAAGCGCATAATGTCCGTATACGATATTGTCATCCGCATCATGGCGGTTTTTGCCGCGCTGGGCGCGCTTGATCGCCTGCTGGGCAACCGTTTCGGCCTCGGCGCGCGCTTTGAAGAGGGCATCGCGTCGATGGGTGCGCTTGCGCTGGCCATGGTCGGCGTGATCTGCCTCGCGCCCGTTCTGGCCAACGTTCTGAAGCCTGTGGTCGTCCCGGTGTACGCATTTCTCGGCGCGGACCCTGCCATGTTCGCCGGGACACTACTCGCGTGCGACATGGGCGGCGGCGCGCTCGCGCTGGCCATGACCGACGACGTGCAGGCGGCCATGCTCGGCGGCGTTCTGACCGGCTCGATGATGGGCGCGACCGTCGTGTTCACGATCCCGATCGCGCTGGGCGTTTTGCGCCCCGAGGATCGTCCCGCGCTGGCAAAAGGCGTGCTGTGTGGGGTCGTGACCATCCCGTTCGGGATTTTCGTCGGCGGACTTGTCGCGGGATTTCCCGTCGCCATGGTCGCGCGTAACATCGTGCCGATCCTCGTGATCGCGGTAGCCATCGCGCTGGCACTTCGCTGGGCGGAAAATGCGCTCATCAAAGGGTTTGCCGTCTTTGGCAAGCTCGTCACGGGCATCATCACGGTCGGACTGGGCGCGGCCGTGGTGGAAAATCTGACGGGATTTGCCGTCATTCCCGGCATGGCTCCCATCGCCGAGGGCGTGGAAACCGTCGGCGTGATCGCCGTGGTGCTGGCCGGAGCGTTCCCGTTCGTTTTCGTCGTAACGCGGCTGCTCGGCAGGCCGCTGGCGCGGCTGGGAAAGGCGCTTGGCATCAACGAGACCGCCGCGGCGGGTCTGGTTGCCACGCTTGCCAATTCCATCGCGACATTCGGCATGGTCAAGGACATGGATGCGCGCGGAAAGGTCGTGAACATCGCGTTTTCCGTTTCCGCGGCGTTCGTGCTGGGCGACCATCTCGGCTTCACCGCGGGATTTGCCCCGGATATGCTGCCGGCCATGCTCGTCGGGAAACTGACGGGCGGCGTGCTCGCGGTCGCGCTGGCGCTCATAATGACGCGCAAAAGCAGCACTTAGAACAAAAAAGCACCCCCGCGTGAGCGAGGGTGCTTTTTCAGAATGTTGAAACGTCGGGCTGTGCCGGTTGCGCCGGTACAACGGAAATCGCCGTCAGCACCGGGCCGACTTCGCCGTGGTAAAGGGTGTGCTTTTGCGCGGCGATCTTCGCCGTCACGGTGTACCATGCGCGCGATTCGATCGGCTCGGGATAATAGCACGGAATGCCGAGGAACTGGATATCCTCCGCACAGCAGGTCATCACGAACCGTCCGGGCGCGAACACGCCCTTCTTCTCGCGCCGCAAAAGTGCGGCCTGCGCTTTGAAACAGACGGTTTTTCCGTCGTATTTCGTCGGCTCCTCGGTCACGTCGCGATACCACAGGGCGTAATCCTCGTCCTTGATTTCGATGATCGGGGCGTTGATGTCGAACGGGAGCGGGTCTTGCACGTCGTCGACCGCCGTTGTCCCGTCCGTATAGTCGTACATGATGTCGACGCGGCGGTTTGCCGCGCGCGCCAACTTGTGCAGGGGCATGGTGTCCGTGCCCGGGGCAACGCGGTTGAAAATCACCATCTGCGCGCCCATCAGCTTGTCCATCACGAGGTTACGCATATTGGCATTGTAGTGCATGATCGTCGTAGAATCGGCGAACATGACCTCCTGCGCGACAATCCACTCGATCGGGAAGCGCGTATACAGGTCGCCCACCAACTCCATGCCGTTAAGCTCGGCAACGACGCGCTCGGGGCGATACTGCTTTACCAGTGCCTGAAGCTGCTTGGTCGTCACCGTGCGCTGATCGAGCACCTCAAGATAGACGTTTTTGTTCGGATAGGCGGAAAAATCGTATTCCTCCTCGCCCTCCTCAAAAACCAGAAGCAACGTCCGCTCGCCGCTGTTGAAACGCTCGTCTTCCAGCGTTTCCTGAATGAATTTCGTTTTTCCGGACTCAAGAAAGCCCGTAAAGGCATATACGGGAATTTCCGTCATAGCTTACACCCCAAACAGTTCGGCGATCGCGTGCTCGTCCAATTTCGAGCCGATCACACACAGCTTGCCGATCACGCCCGCGCTGCCCATACGGACGTTTTCTTCCTCGGGCACGTAGTCGAAATGAATCCATCCGCCGTCCGCGCAGGCGACGATGCCCTTGGCGCGCAGGATGATGCCGAACTTTCCGCTGTCGAGCGCCTTGAGCATGGCTTGGATGCCGTCGACGGTGAACTTGTGCGCCGTTTCCACGCCCCAAGAGGTAAACACTTCGTCGGCGTGATGATGGTGCTCGTGATCGTGGCAGCCGCAGGTGCAGTGCTCGTCGTGCTCGTGCTCGTGCTCATCCTCGTCGTGATGATGGTGGCAGCAGTGGTGGTCGTGCTCGTCTTCATCCTCGTCATGGTGATGATGGCAGCAGTGGTGGTCGTGCTCGTCTTCATCCTCGTCGTGGTGATGGTGGCAGCAGTGGTGGTCGTGCTTCATTTCTTCCAGCGTATGCGCGACGGACTCGGAGCCTTCCATGGCCTCGAGCAGTTGCTTGCCGGTCAGCTCGTCCCACGGCGTGACGACGATGGTCGCGTCGGCATTGTGCTCGCGCAGGAGCGCGACGGCGGCATCGAGTTTCGCCTGTGCGATCGAATCGGTGCGGGAGAGGATGATGGTCGCGGCAGTTTCGATCTGGTTATTGTAGAACTCGCCGAAGTTTTTCATATACAGTTTCACTTTGCCCGCATCCGCGACGGCGACCGTGTGCCCCAGTTCCACGCCGTGCTCGAGCACCTTTTCCACGGCGGCGACCACGTCGGACAGCTTGCCGACGCCCGACGGCTCGATGACGATGCGATCGGGATGGTACTGTTCGATGACCTGATGCAATGCCTTGCCGAAGTCGCCGACGAGCGAACAGCAGATGCAGCCGGAGTTCATTTCCGTAATGTTGATCCCGGCATCCTGCAAGAAACCGCCGTCGATACCGATTTCGCCGAATTCATTTTCGATCAGCACAAGTTTTTCGCCGCAATAGGCCTGCTGAATCATTTTCTTGATGAGTGTGGTTTTTCCGGCGCCCAAAAAGCCGGAGTAAATGTCAATTTTTGTCATAAAATCTGCGACCTTTCTTTGTTTGTGGGAAGATATGCAGTTATTATAGCACGCGCCGCGGGAAAAATCTATACGCCGGCGTAAATTTTCCGCCGAAAATTCGGAAAATGGGGGCAAACCGTCCCCAAAGGGGAAGGCAGGGGGCGGTTTGCCACGGCGCTTCGCGCCTCGCAATGACATGGAGTTTTTCACTTTTCACTATGCATTATGCATTTCCGTGGGTGCGTAGATCCCTCGGCTCGCTACCGCTCGCTCGGGATGACACGGGGATGCTTTTGATCAGCAAACGGCCTGCCGCGGTGCGGCAGGCCGTGACGATTATTTCTCGCGGTAGGCGATGATGGTCTGATAGGGGCTGATGGCGGTCTGTGCGCTCAGATTTGCGCTACCAAGCGTATCGAGCACCTGCTCGTAGCCGGCAAAATCGACCGTCAGGCTGCCGAGCGTGCCGTTGGCGTGGATGATCTTGTATTCGCGGCTGTTTTCCGTGAACGTGATCTCGATCGCCGAACCGCCCGCCAGCTTCTTTACCGAATAGGCGGACATTTGGTTTTTTTCCAGATGCAGGCTCTGCGTGTCTTTTTTGAACGCGATCAGGCTCTGATAGGTCTTGAACACATCGAGGTACTTGATCTTCAGGCCGTAGTTGAGCTCGTTGACGCGATAGGAGCTTTGATAGGAGTTATGGTCGCCGCCCTTGGTGCGCAGAAATTCTTCGCCCGCCAGCATAAACGACGTGCCGTTGGAGGTCATGACGACGGCATTAGCCAGCACGGCCATCTTGGCGATGGTGTCCGCGTCCTTGACGCCCGCGGCCTCGATACGGTCATAGAGCGTGAAGTTATCGTGGCAGGTCACGTAGTTGAGCGTGTGGTTCGGGTCTGTGATGGAATCGTTCGTCTTGCCCTGCAAGCCGTTGAGGATCGCGGCGATGTCGTTGTCGTTGACCTTGTTGCTGTTGGTGACCCAGCCGGTCGCGCTTGCGCTGTTCAGGCCGCCTTTGATCAGTGCGTCGCGCATGACGTCGTTGAACGCGCCGACGCCTACGAGCTGAGAAACGTTCGCCTGATCGGCCTGCTTATCGGTGGGCAGTGCGCTCGTGCCGCCTTCCCACGGCTCGCCGTAGACGACGATGTTTTCATTGATCCCCTTGAGTGCCTCGGCCAGTTCGTTCATGGTCTGCACATCGTGCACACCCATCAGGTCGAAACGGAAGCCGCCGAGCTTATACTCCTCTGCCCAGAAGCAAACGGAGTCGGTGATGAATTTGCGCATCATGGAGTTTTCGCTGGCCGTTTCGTTGCCGCAACCGGAACCGTTGGACAGCGAACCGTCGCTATTGTAGCGGAAGTAGTAGCCGGGCATCAGAACGTCGAAATTCGAGCCGTTCGCGGAGGAAACATGATTGTACACCACGTCCATGATGATGTTGATCCCCGCGCCGTTGAACGCCTGCACGAGCTGCTTGAACTCGCGGATACGGACGTAACCGTCGGTCGCGTCGGTGGAATAGGCACCTTCGAGGACGTTGTAGTTGAGCGGGTTGTAACCCCAGTTGTATTTCACGGCGGACTCGTCATTGTCCTGATCGAAGATCGGGACGAGCTGCACGGCGTTGACGCCCAGCTCCTTGATATGGTCAAAGCCGGTAGAAACGGTCACGCCGTCTTTCGTGTAGGTTGTGCCGGACTCGATCATGCCGAGGAATTTCTTGCTCCACTGCTTCGTGCCGCCCCATGTGCTCGAGGAGGTCACGTCGGCCACGTGGGTTTCCCAGACGACCAGCTCCTTGCGGTCGTAGGCGATGGGCTTGACGCTCTCCCAGCCCTCGGGGTTGGTCTGCGAGAAGTCGACAATCATGCCGCGCTTGCCGTTGAGGCCGGCGCTCTTGGCGTAGGGGTCAACGATCTCGGTGCCGTTGGGGTTGCTTGCGTTCGTAACGGTGTATGTATAGTACTTTCCGGCATAGTCGCCCTCCAGCTTGGCGGAGAAAACGCCCTTGTCGCCTCGGGTCATTTCCACGCTCTCGAGCGCTGCGCCGCCGTTGCCCTTTTCGTAGATGTTGAGCACGATCTTGTAAGACACGGGCGACCATACCTTAAACTCGGTGGCCTCTTTCGTGTACAGCGCGCCAAGCTCGCCGCCGTAATAATAGGAATTATCGAAATCCTTGGAAGCGTAAAGCTTGCTGACACTGACGGCCTGACGCAATACCGAGCCGTCCTGCGTGAAGGTCAGCTCGACCTCGTACGCGTTGCCGAAATCAAAGGTCGCATCCTTGGGGAAGTTGATTCTTCCGCCCATGAGGTTCGAAACGTCGGATTCGGCGATTTTCTTGCCGTTTTCGTACAGGGCGATTTTGCAGACCTCGGCGGTCGCGTTGGCATAAATCATCTTGAAATTGCTGAAAAAGGCGGAGGTAATGGCAGGAATGGCCGTCAAATTCGCATCCATATAAATCTTCTCGTCTCCCTCTTTCAAATAAACGTGATAGTAGTTGTCCTCGTCGAGAACCAGACCGGAGAAATCAATGAAGCGGTCGGACTCGATGTCTTTCTTGGCCCACTCCCCTTTTCGGACGATGAAGCCCAGCGAATTGGACACAACGTCGGTGCCGAGGTCTTTCAACGCATAGACCGCAACCGCACCGAATGCATCGCGGTAGTTGAATTGGAAGGCTTTGCCTGCACCGCCCTTTTCCCACAGCCACAGGTTCCATGCATCGTAAGCACTGTCGCTGGTGCGGACATAGTGAATTTGAATGGACGGCTCGCTCGCGGCCGGGATCTCCGGATAGGTGATCGGCGCGGAGGTCGTGGTCTGATCGGCGCTTGCGGTCGGGTCAGCGGGAACGCAGGCCGTCAGCAGCATGCACAGCAGCAGCATCAACGCTATCAGTCTTTTCTTCATAATGTTCCTCCATCGTGTTATCGTTACAAAAAGCTCTGCTTCGCAGAGCCTCTCACACGGCTATTATATCGGACGTCGCCCAATCTGTCAAGAAAAACCGTTAAAACGTTTACAATTTATTTTTTGGGGCTTATTTCCTTTTTCTGTGGGGAAAATTATTCGGAAAACGGCATATTTTTCGCAGGTGCGGCGCAACGATGAAATGGTCAGGTTGTGCGCCTGCAGCGCGAACCTCATCCGTCACCGCCTGCGGCGGCGACACCTTCCCCAAAGGGGAAGGCTTACGCGCACGGCGCGGGATGGGATACGGATTGCCACGGCGCGATGCGCCTCGCAATGACATAGCCTCTCCCTTTGGGAGAGGTGTCAGGCCGAACGGCCTGACGGAGAGGGTTCACTGTTCCCCTCTCAGTCAAAAATCGAAGATTTTTGACAGCTCTCCCAGAGGGAGAGCCATGGTGCGCAGTACGCAAAAACGGGAGGCTGTGCCTCCCGTTTGATATCGGAAAAGTTGCTTGCGCTCAGGCTTTTCCCGTGCTCGGTGTCAGAAAAACAGCTTGCGCTCCATCATTTCGCGGGCGGCGTCGTTGATCGCCAGATAAATCAGCAGTCCACCGACGGCCAGCAGGCCAATCAGCGGATACGCAGACCAGCCGATCAGCGCCACGTGGAACGTCCTGCTCAGCAGAAATTCCATCAGCACTGCCGCGCCGCCCAACGCCATGAATGCACCGCCAAGGACATAGAGCTTGCCTTTTCGCAAATATCGCCACAGCGTCACGACGGCGGTCGTAATCAGGCAAAGCGCGCCGACCATCGGAAACGCAAAGCTCAGGAACCATCCGCCCTGCATCGCAAGGTCGATATACAACAGATACAGTGCCAAGGCCGCGAAATCGCAGGGCACGAAAATCACGGGATTGGGCGTGTGAAACCACATCGGCAACGCGACGAGCACATACACCAGCGCCAATCCCCCGCCGACGAATCCGAACCAATCGATCGTGCCGTCAAGCTGCATATCGGCAAACAGGCTCAAAAACAGCGGAATCAGGAACAGAATGATCACCGCGCCGTTCAGACCGCGTGCACCGTGGCGCGCTTTCGGCATTTTCCCGACGGGATACAGCGGCTCCTGCTCCCCTTGCGTGATCTGCGGATGATAGACCGCCGTTTCACACAGCGGGCATTTTTTCTCGGTATCGGCCAATCGGACACCGCATTTTACACAGTACATTTTGCTTCCCCCTCCCAATTTCGGTTGCTCTGGACGGTTGCCGTCAGCCCCTGCTGCTGCAAAACGGCGAAAAAGTGCCGCTCCAGCTCCGGGCTTTTCGTATCGCGGATAAAATTGATGTACACGCTGTCCCCATAGGAGAGCATTCCGCAGTTGTACGGCGCGGCCGCCTGCGCCCCGAGGATGAAATCAAAGCGGCGGATGTACGGCTGCATCTGCGCGGGCACGGTCACGCGCCCCAAATTCGACAGCGTCAGGCAGGACTTTTTCTCGCCCACGCTGTCGAAAATCGCTTTCATCACGGCGTTTTTCAGTGGGAGCGGAATGAGGCGCACGAGCGGACTGCGCTCGTCGTTGACGTTGGTCGCGATCACGCTGCTCATGTGCTTGGGCGTGATCTCCGCGCCCATTTTGTGATAGATGACGGCGCAGATTTCCTCAAAGGTGTACGTGCCCAGCCGCGGGTCGACCTCGGGCGTGATGTACATGGCGAAATTTCGCAGGGTGTTGCACGGAAAGAGGTTGCGCAAATTGAGCGGGATGAGCAGCTTGATCGGCTTTTGCCGCCGAACGGTCGGGTTTTTCTCGTTCTGCAAATTCAGCAGTGCCTGCATCATCACCGCGCTCATGAACACGGTCAGCGTCACGTGATAACGGTGTGCCGCCTCCAGCGCAGCGCTGAGCGGGATCTCAAAACAGGTCAGATTCAAAAATCCGTCTTTCATCGGCTCGCCGTACATATGCCACGCGTTCGTGTCCCGCCGACCGGCCGCGACGCTTCCCGCGTTTTTCGGGAAGCAATCCTCCAATTCCTCGGGCTTCGGCGCTTCGCGACGATCCAGAACGCCGTTTTCATTCGGAACGGACAGGCCGTATTTCTGCTGTAAATATTCGGCCGTCAGCGTTTTCAGGAAAATCAGCGCGCCCGTGCCGTCGGTCAGGGAATGGAAAAATTCGGTCGCGATTCGGTTCCGATAGACGATCACGCGCAGCGCACAGCGGCGCATTTCCTCCTTGCTCATGAACACCAGCGGGTAGGCGTATTCCGGCCGGATCTCCGGCGCACGCTCCACCTGCTGCAAATAGTACCAGAAAACGCCCTTGCGCAGACGCGCCGCGATCGACGGAAAGCGCTTGACCGTGACCTCCAAGGCGGACTTGAGCACGTCCACGTCCACATCCTCGGTCAGTGTGACCGACTGGCGGAAAACGTTGCTCCAATTTTTGCGTACCGCCGCAGGGTAAATTTTGGCCGCATTGTCCAGCCGCACCCAGCGCAGCGATTTGTCGCATTTCCTTTTCATGTTGCACCCCCTGCCCGCCTTCGGCAATCCTTCGGTTACCCATTATAGTCCCTTTTTCCGCCCGCGTCAACGGGAAAAACACGACGCACGGAAAAGCCCACCCGCGATCATACCGCGAGTGGGCAGTTGCGATTTGAAAAGCAGGTTTCTCTCAGTCCAAAGGTTTCATTGTTGGGAAAGCCCTGACTGAATCGTCTTATTCCACACTTAGGCGAATTGCGCCACATTTAACTCCACTTAAATCACAATAAACGAAGGGGCGTGTATTATTTCACATTACTTCATATTGCTTATAGGCTCTCCGGAGAAAAAATGGAGAATGTGGAGAAACCTCCAGATCAACCGTTTCCTTTCTTGCCAACACATATATTATATGCGAAGGAATTTGAAAATTCAAGACCTTGCAACAATTTCATATCTCTCCGGTTTTGCAGATTACTCCAATATATATGCTAATAATACACTTGGCAATACAAGGACCAAATAAAAAGGAACTGCACCGCTGCAGTTCCTTTTGCTATTTATGGGATCTTTTCCGCCATGTCATAAACCGCTCTCTTGTAACGGCTATATCCTCTTCCGGTTCTGAATGTATGTATATGTGCGCTTTTGAAAAAGCTTGTTTGATTGCGATGCAGAGCTCCACCGAATCCTTGAAGTCTATCCTCTCGAATCTGATCCCGCGTTTCTCGCACAAATGCTGCAGAATCTGAAGTTCTCCTTCCTCGCGATTCGTTCCCCTGTATGGGAAAACAAATGCCGTCTTTATTTCCGGGAGATAGGCATCCAGCGGAATTCCGATTACTTCTTCATCATCCAAGAAATATTTTATATTGCTTCGCTTCGCATACAGCATAACGAGCAATTGCGGCAGACTCTTCTTAAAATCACTCTCACAGTATATACACCCGGCTTCATCGACTGCCCGGTCACATACTTTAGCTTTCCATGTGTGACTGCAATCGGCCCGCCACCAAACCGGATACATAGAGTTTCTGGATATTGTTTGCGGTGTCCATCGTTTATTTTTCTCGTAGTCCCACTCAAGAGATAACTCTGGATCGGTTGTTGCCAAATCATTGCATCCGGGAAGAACTGCTCTCTGAGCGCACACCGGGCACTGTAGCCCCTTCACGCGAGATCAATAATTGTTAAAACGCAGTCCTTAGGATGCTAAATTAAAATATGGAAAATGTGGTGAGGGGATGCCAAAACGATATCCAAGATCTTAACGGATGTTCTAAAAAATGATTAAAAGAATAAGAGTTATGTTAGACTAATCTGAATTATAAGAACCGGTTACTACTTGGCTCATCCAAGCAGCAACCGGTTCTTTTTATACGCGCTTTCTTTCCCTTGAATTTCGAAATATTTAAGGGTAAGACGATTATGCCCTCACTTCAGTCGAATATAACAGGTCGATTTACCGGCTCCCTCGCG
>CAYSYK010000023.1:0-22853 GCA_964435375.1 uncultured Oscillospiraceae bacterium
CGAAATCCAGAGAAATCAGCCCTTTTTTCTCCAGAACCTGAAGCAGAAGGGTGTACTCCTGCGGGGTGTGCGTTTCGCCGTCGGGATAGAGCGGGGCAGGGTCGTCGGCCGTCCGCGCGATGGGCAAAAAGGCAAATTGCCCCAATTCTTCCAGAATTTCCAGCTCCGCCGCGGTCAGTTCGATCTCTCCGGCGTTTTTGCAGCATCCGCCGCAGGCGGCGCAATTGTGGTCACAGGGCATAAAAACTCCTCCGTTTGCAATGGATTTGCCGTTAGTATACACAGAAAAACGGTCATATGCAACCGTTTCGGGGAAAAATTCGAAAAACGGGATATTTTTGAAAAAAAGCACTTGACTTCCGACGTTTCGAATGCTAAAATAGGACAGCCGCATCAAAGGGGCTTTAAGTCGGCGCGCCCAAAACACGCCGCGCCTTCCGAGCGAGACTACAAAAATGAAGTAGGTGAAACAAGAAAATGAAAGCAATCATCGTTACCGGCGGTAAGCAGTACACCGTTGCCGAGGGCGACGTCATCTTCGTGGAGAAGCTGAACGCCGAGCAGGAATCTACCGTCAAGTTCGATCAGGTTCTGGCAGTGCTCGACGGCGAGAACAGCGTCATCGGTGCTCCCGTGGTAGAGGGTGCAACGGTTGAGGCCAAGGTCGTCAAGAACGGCAAGGGCAAGAAGCTGGACATCATCCGCTACAAGGCGAAGAAGGGCCAGAAGAAGCACATCGGTCATCGCCAGCCCTACACCAAGGTGGAAATCACCAAGGTCGTCCTGTAATCAAGTATGACAAAATGCGAATTTTTTACCGAGAACGACAGAATCACCGGATTCTCCGTTTCCAGGCACAGCGGATACGCCGAGGCCGGCTCCGACATTGTCTGCGCCGCCATCTCCGCTGTCGTTACCATGGCCGAGGCAACCATCAATGATGTTTGCGGTGCAAAGGCCAAAACCCGCGTCAAAGAGGAAGATGCGCGCATCACTTTGACGCTCCCGGCTTCCTGCGAGGAAGAAGATGCCGTGCAGGCCGTGCTTTCGGGCATGATGCTCACGCTGATCTCTCTGCGGGAAGACTATCCTGATTATATCGAAGTTTTGGAGGTGTAACACCATGCTGAAGATTAGCATTCAGTTCTTCGCTCACCATAAGGGCGGCGGTTCGACCAAGAACGGCCGTGATTCCAAGGCGAAGCGTCTGGGCGTGAAGCGTGCAGACGGTCAGTACGTTCTGGCCGGCAACATTCTGGTTCGCCAGAGAGGCACGCATATCCATCCCGGTGTCAATGTCGGCATCGGCAGCGACGATACCCTGTTTGCGCTGGTGGACGGTACCGTCCGTTTCGAGCGTTTGGGCAAGGATCGCCGTCAGTGCTCTGTCCACACGGAGCAGTAAGGCACGCATAAGTACCGAGGGCTGTTGCAAACTACCTGCGACAGCCCTTTTTCTAAAATTTGTGCGGCGAGAAGCGGGCGCGAAAGGCGCACCCGTTTCTGACCGTTCAAACCGTCTATTTTATGGGAGATGATCTTATGTTCGTAGATAAAGTGCGCATTACCGTCATCGGCGGAAAAGGCGGCGACGGTGCCGTTGCGTTCCATCGGGAAAAATATATCAACGCCGGCGGTCCGGATGGCGGCGACGGCGGACACGGCGGCAGTGTCATATTGCGCGTGACCGACCATATGACGACACTGCTGGATTTTCGCTATAAGCGCAAGTATGCCGCGCAGCCCGGCGAAAACGGCCGCGGCCGCAATATGAGCGGCAAAAAAGGCGAGCCGCTGATCATCGAAGTGCCGCGCGGGACGGTCGTTCGCGATGCCGAGACCAATCAGATCATCGTGGATATGTCCACGGACGCGGATTTTGTCATCGCCAAGGGCGGCCGCGGCGGCTGGGGCAATGCCCATTTCGCCACGCCGACACGCCAGATCCCGCGCTTTGCCAAGGTCGGCACGAAAGGGCAGGAGCGCGATATCGTGCTGGAGCTGAAACTGCTGGCCGACGTCGGTCTGGTCGGTTTCCCCAATGTGGGCAAGTCCACGCTCCTGAGCGTCACGTCCAACGCCCGCCCCAAGATCGCGAACTACCATTTCACCACCCTGTTTCCCAACCTCGGCGTGATCTATGTCGAGGAGGGCGTGTCGTTCGTCATGGCGGACATCCCCGGTATTATCGAGGGCGCGGCGGAAGGCGCGGGACTGGGACATGATTTCCTGCGCCATATCGACCGTTGCCGTCTGCTCGTTCACGTGGTGGACGTTTCCGGCAGCGAGGGACGCGACCCGGTGGAGGATTTCGATGCCATCTGCGACGAACTGCACAGCTATTCCGTCGATTTGAGTAACCGCCCGATGATCGTGGCGGCGAATAAGACCGATCTGCTCGACCCCACGTCCGACAATCTGGCGCGTCTGCGCAGTGTCGTGGAAGCGGCCGGGTGCGAGCTGTACGAAATTTCCGCCGGAACGACGCAGGGCACGCGGCAACTGATGCGCGTGGTCGCGCAGAAGCTGAGCACACTGCCGCCCGTGACCATTTACGAGCCGGAATATGTCGAAAGCACCGACGAGGTCGCCGATCCGACCGATATGCAGATCGAGCATCTGGGCAGCACGTGGGTCATAACGGGTGCGTGGCTGGAAAAACTGGTGCAGAACATCGACTTCGACGATTACGAGGCGCTGAACCATTTCGACGTTCTTCTGCGCAAAAGCGGCCTGTTTGCCCGTTTGGAGGAAATGGGCATCCAAGACGGCGATACCGTGGATATTTACGACTTTGAATTTGAATATCAGAAATGAAAAAATCGGAGACATCCCGTGGCGGATGCCTCCGATTTTGGCGCTTTTTCGGATTGATTTTTCGCAGGTCGTCCTTTATAATATAATGTAAGAAAACGGAGGTACGGCGCACATGGAACTTTTTTGCGATCTGCACACGCATTCGGTGTTTTCCGACGGGACGGACACGCCCGCACAGCTACTGGACAAGGCCGCCCACATCGGATTGGCGGCAATCGCCCTGACCGATCACAACACCGTGGCGGGATTGCCGGATTTTTTGGCGGCAGGGGAGCACAGCCGCGTCGAGGCGATTCCCGGCGTGGAATTTTCGACGGACTATGAAGGCACGGAACTGCACATACTGGCATTGTACCTCCGCCGTGAATATTTCGCGCAGGTGACGGAGCTGATGGAGCAGTACCATCGCCGCAAGGAACAGAGCAACGTCGAACTGGTGCGGCGGCTCAATCGTGCGGGATATGCCATCAGCTACGATAAAATCAAAGCCGCCACGCCGGAAGGGCAGGTCAATCGCGCCCTGATCGGTGCGGAGCTGACCGCGCAGGGCTATACCGCGTCGGTAAAAGAGGCGTTTACGCATCTGCTTCGGGAAAGTTGCGGCTATTACACGCCGCCGCAGAGATACACCCCGCAGGAAATGCTGGGGATCATACACGATCTGGGCGCGGTGTCCGTGCTGGCGCATCCGTACCTGAATTTGCAGGAGGAACGCCTGCGCATTTTCCTGACACAGGCGAAGCAATGGGGCCTGCGGGGCATGGAGATCCGCTACTCCACCTACGACGAGGCGACGACCGCCGCGGCGCGCGCCATGGCCGACGATTTCGGCCTGCTCTATAGCGGAGGAAGCGACTATCACGGCAGGAATAAACCGGATATCGAGCTGGGCATCGGCCGCGGGACGTTGCAAATTCCGTGCGCTTGGATGGCGAAAATTCGGGAAAATGTACAAAAATAAAAAATATACCAAAGATATTGCAATAAGCGGTAGATTTTTGCGGCATGATGTGCTATAATCGGTTATACTGCCATAGGAATGTTGTGGCCGAACCCCACGGAGGCGATCCCATTGAACGACGAACTACAGAAGGCCAATTTACTCAAGCGCATCTCTGCGGGCACCTTTGACATGATTCTGCTGGTGTGCCTGATCGTGCTGCTGGCGCTGACGCTCTCCGCCGTGCTCGGATACGACGGATATGCCGACGAGTATATGGGCTTTTACGACAAATACGGCGAGCAGTTCGACATTGACCTGAACAAGCCGCGCGAGGAATACGACGCGGCGCAGCAGGAAAAATACGATGCCGCGATAGAAGCGATGGGCAAAGACGAAGACCTCATGCGCGTGTACTCCCTGCTTATGAACCTGACACTGGTGATCGCGTCGGTTTCCGTCCTGCTGGGGCATCTTCTGCTGGAGCTGCTCGTGCCGCTGCTGTTCGGCAACGGCCAGACACTCGGAAAAAAAGCGTTCGGCATCGCGCTCGTGCGCGTCGACGGCGTGAAAGTGACGCCGTTTATGATGGTCGTGCGCACCGTCCTCGGAAAATACACGGTCGAGACCATGATCCCCGTGCTGATCGTGATCATGATTCTCTTCGGCTTTGCCGGCTTGACCGGGACCCTGATTATCGGGCTTATCCTGCTGACGCAGGTGATATTACTCGTTGCAACCCGCACACATGCATTGCTGCATGACATGATGGCCTGCACCGTCGCGGTGGATATGGCCAGCCAGCGCATCTTCGATTCTCCGCAGGCGCGTCTGGATTATCTCAAGCAGGTCAGTGCGCAGGAAGCGGCAAGGAAAGAGTATTAAGGAAAACTGCAATCCTTTAGCCAAAGAAAACGAAAAATTTTTATATAGGAAGGGAATTGTATGAAAGTTGTTTTGCAGAATTTGACAAAGGCGTTTCCCAGCCGGGACAAAAAGTCAAACAGCGAGGTCGTTGCCGTTAACGATTTCACCTATGAGATCCCCGACGGTAAGCTCATCGGCCTGCTCGGCCCCTCGGGCTGCGGCAAATCCACCACGCTGTACATGATCAGCGGCTTGCAGAAGCCCACCAGCGGTAAGATCTTCTTCGGCGAGGACGATGTGACCGATATGCCGACGGAGGCGAGAGGCATCGGCTTGGTTTTCCAGAACTATGCCCTCTATCCGCACATGACCGTCAAGCAGAATATCCTGTTCCCTCTGCAAAACCTGAAAGGCGCGGACAAGCTGAGCAAGGAAGAAATGCTCGAGCGCGCGGAAAGCGCAGCCCGTCTGGTTCAGATCGAAGACCTGATGAACCGCAAGCCCAGCGAAATGTCCGGCGGCCAGCAGCAGCGCGTGGCCATCGCCCGTGCGCTGGTCAAAATGCCGCGCGTGCTCCTGCTCGACGAGCCGCTGTCCAACCTCGATGCGCGTCTGAGATTGCAGACCCGTGAAGAAATCCGCCGCATCCAGAGAGAGACCGGCATCACCACCATTTTCGTCACGCACGATCAGGAAGAGGCCATGTCCATTTCCGACGAGATCGTCGTTATGAAGCTCGGCGTCGTGCAGCAGGTCGGTGCGCCGCAGAAGGTCTACGATGACCCTGCCAACCTCTTTGTTGCCAAATTCTTGGGCACGCCCCCGATCAACGTGTTTAACGGCACGGTCAAGGCGGGCAAGCTCTATATCGGCGCGGACGCCGTTCTGGACGTTCCGGGCGTTGCCGATTGCGAAGTATATGTGGGTATCCGTCCGGAAGGCTTTGTCCCCGCCGAAGACGGCGCTTTGTGCTGCAAACTCAGCAGCGTGGAAGTCATGGGACGTGACTCCAGCGTCGTTTCCACGAACGAGGCATCGTGCAATCCGTTGATCCGTTCGATCATCAACTCGGACTACAAGGTCGATACCGCAAACCCCTGTGTCCGCTTCAATCTGAAGGAGCACAAGGTGTTCATCTTCGACAAGGAGACCGAGGAAAGAATCCGCTTCGAGGAGAAATAATTATGGTAGACAGTAAACAACAATGGAAGGCTTGGCTGTATCTGTCACCCGCGATCGTACTGATGCTGGTATTTACGGTTTGGCCGATCATCAATACCGTCCGACTTTCTCTGTTGGAAGATTACAATGCGCTCGAAGCCATCTGGCGTACCGAGCCGTATAAGATCAATCTCAACAACTTCCTGACGGTGCTTACCTACAGCGACTTCAGAAACTGTCTGACCAATACCATGCTCCTGACGTTCCTGACCGTTCCGCTGTCCACCGCGCTGGCACTGCTGATCGCGGTCGCGCTCAACTCCATCAAGCCCCTGCAGCGCGCGTTGCAGACCATCTTCTTCCTGCCCTACGTGACCAACTCCATCGCCATCGGCATGGTGTTTGCGGCCATGTTCAACATCATCGGCCTGAGTCCCGACGGAACGACCGCAAAAAGCTGGGGCATCATCAACAACGTCATTATGACGTTTGGCGGCGACCCGATCAACTGGATCAACGCCGGCTCGTCCTACGCGGCCAATATCGCGGTCATGGTGATCTACATCGTGTGGAACGCCCTGCCGTTCAAGATCCTCGTCCTGCTCGGCGGCCTGCAGAGCATCGACAAGCAGTATTACGAGGCGGCCAAGGTCGACGGCACCCCCCGCTGGAGAGTGCTGACCCGCATCACCGTCCCGCTGCTGTCTCCGATGCTTGTCTACGTTATCATCACCGGCTTTATCGGCGGATTTAAGGAATATTCCAGCATCGTCGGTATCTTCGGCGAAAAAATGGGCCCGGTCGGCCTGCAAGGCAGACTCAACACCTTCGTCGGCTACATTTATGACATCCTGCCCGATACGAGCTACGGTGTCGCCGGCGCGGCCGCGCTGGTGCTGTTCGCGATCATTCTGGTCGTGACGCTGTTCAACAACTGGGTCAGCAAAAAGCTGACACATTATTAAGGAGGTTACCGCATGGCAAAGAAAAAAACCGGCATTGTGATGCAGGAAAAAAACCTCCAGACGGTTTCGGCGCAGCAGCGCGTTCTCGCCGTCGGCGTGAAGATCGGTGTGTACGTGTTTTTGATCGCGATGGCGCTGATCGTCCTGTTCCCGTTCTATTGGATGATCATCTCCTCCATGAAGACCCTAGCCGAATATCGTCGCAACATTCCGACCCTCTGGCCGGAAAGCCTGAGATTGCAAACGATGAACGAAGCGTTTGAAATCATCAAGTACAACTACGTTTCCGCATTTTCCAAGGCAAACCTCGGCCGCTTGTTCCTGAACACGGCGTACGTCGGCATCGTTTCGACGCTGCTGTCGCTGGTCGTGACCGTGCTGAGCGCATTTGCCTTCGCGCGTCTGGAGTTCAAGGGCAGAGATGCCATGTTCGGCGCGATGCTCGCGACGATGATGATCCCCGGCGAATTGTTCACCATCACCAACTACGCCACCGTCAGTAACCTGCAGTGGAAAGGCACCTTTACCGCATTGATCGTGCCGTTTCTGGTGTCCGTGTTCTACATTTACCTGCTGCGTCAGAACTTCATGCAGATCCCCAATGAATTGTATCTGGCGGCCAAGGTGGACGGTTGCGGCGACCTGAAATATCTTTGGAAAGTTATGATCCCGCTGGCACTGCCGACGCTGATCTCCATCACCATTCTGAAAATGATGGGCGCATGGAACAGCTACGTCTGGCCGCGTCTGGTCGCGAACGACGACGCGCACGCCATGGTCACCAACGGCCTGAGAAACGCCTTCACCACCACCACGGGCGACGTCGAATACCCCGTGCAGATGGCGGCGGTCGTCGTGGTCTCCGCGCCGCTGTTTATGGTGTTCGTGTTCCTGCGTAAGTATATCATGAAGGGCGTCAGCCGCAGTGGTATCAAGGGATAATCCCGGTTAAAAGCCTCTTCCGGGCTTTAACATAATTCTATTTCTGAGGAAGGAAGTACAACATGAAGAAAAAAATCATCAGCGCACTTTTGTTGGTCTGCATGCTCATCGGCCTGCTGGCAATGAGCGGATGCAACGGCAAAGACCCCGGCAAGCTTTTCTCGGGCAACTTCGTCATCCCCGAGGGCGGCTATGATGGCAGCGAAGTCACCATCAAGTTCTATCACACCATGGGTTCCAACCTGTCCGACGTTCTGGACCTCTACATTGCGGAATTCAACACGCTGTATCCGAACATCCATGTCGAATGGACGAAGGTCGGCGGCTACGATGACGTCCGTGACCAGATCAAGACCGAACTGACCGTCGGCGACCAGCCGAACATCGCGTACTGCTATCCCGACCACGTCGCGCTGTACAACATCGCGAAATCCGTCGTGACGCTCGATGACCTGATCGCCAGCGAAATCGAAGTCACCCGCGCCGACGGCACGAAGGAAATCCTCGGCCTGACGCAGGAGCAGATCGACGACTTCATCCCCGGCTACTACAACGAAGGCAAGGCATTCGGCGACGACCTGATGTACACCATGCCTTTCTCCAAGTCCACCGAAGTTCTGTACTACAACAAGACCTTCTTTGACGCCAACGGCCTGACCCCCCCGACCACGTGGGACGAGATGGAAGAGCTGTGCGCAAGAATCAAGGAAATCGACAAAGAGTGCACGCCTCTGGGCTATGACTCCGAGGCCAACTGGTTCATCACCATGTGCGAGCAGTACGGCACCGATTACACCAGCGCCACCGGCGAGCACTTCACCTTCAATAACGATGCCAACAAGGCATTCGTCAAGAGATTCTGCGAGTGGTACAAGAAGGGCTACGTCAACACGCAGGAGATCTACGGCGCATACACCTCCGGTATGTTCCTCGGCGAAAAGAATGAGCAAACCGGCGAAGTGACCCGCAGCTATATGTCCATCGGTTCTTCCGCGGGCGCAACCCACCAGAGACCCGAGAAGGTCAACGGCGCGTATCCGTTCGATGTCGGCATTACTTCCATTCCTCAGGTTGACCCCGAGAATCCGAAGGTCATCTCTCAGGGCCCGAGCGTTTGTATCTTCAAGAGCGAGAACGATCAGGAAGTCATCGCTTCTTGGTTGTTCGTGAAATATCTGACCACCTGCGTCGAATTCCAAGCCGAATTCTCCAACGCTTCCGGTTACGTGCCCGTTCTGAAGTCCGTTGCGGACAACGAGCTGTACAAGAAGAACATGGAAAAGGCCGACGGCGGCGACTATATCAGCTACCTGTCCGCTAAGGTTTGCTTGGAGCAGGCCAATGCTTACTATGTTTCTCCCGCATTCAACGGTTCCGCCAACGCGCGTGACGCCGTCGGCAACCTGATTCAGGCCGCCTTCGTGCAGACTGCAACCGCAGACGAGAGCGCGATCGACGCTCTGATCGATCAGATCTTCGAAGACGCGATCAAAGAATGTAAGAAGAAATGATGCGTATGCGTAAGTTTTTATCGCTGTGTCTGGCACTTTGCCTGACCGCCGTGCTGTTGATCGGCTGCCAACCCGCGCAGCCGACCGACTCCACCGGCGAAAACCTCGTCGAGGTGGACTATGTCTCCGAGCTGAAGCTGAATATGGACAGCTCCACTGCGAAGATCGTGCTGAAAAACGAGAAATATACGCTGACGGACGGCGCGGGTAACACCAAAGATGCTTGGACCGCCATCTACAACTTTGTCGACGGTGACACGGTGCATTTCAACGTGCCCACAAGCGAGATTTCCGGCGGTATTCTGAAGGCGCGTTTCCTCGCGATCGACACGCCCGAGTCCACCGGCAAGATCGAGGCATGGGGCGAAACCGCTTCCAAATTCACAGAAACAAAGCTGAAAAGTGCCGTTTCCATCGTGCTGGAGTCCGATTCGTCGAAATGGGAACTCGACTCCACCGGCGGCCGTTACCTGACTTGGGTCTGGTACAAGACGTCCGAAGATGCCGACTATCGTAACCTGAATGTGGAAATTCTGCAGAACGGTCTGGCGGCCGGCTCGAAAACCGGTAACAACATCTATGGCGACATCGCGCTCAGCGCGCTGTATCAGGCACAAAAGCTCAAGCTGCACGTCTATTCCGGCAAGAACGACCCCAACTTCTATTACGGTTCGGCGGTCGAGCTCGACCTGAGGGGCCTGCGTCAGAACATCGCATCCTATAATTCCAAGAAGGTCGCGTTCACCGGCGTCGTGACGTGCAACAATAATAACGGCGTCTACGTCGAAAGCTACGACGAAGAAACCGAAATGTACTACGGCATTTATGTTTACTACGGCTTCTCTCTTACGGGAGAGGCACTGGAAATCCTGAGTGTCGGCAATGAGGTTCGCATCGTCGGCTCCGTGAGCGAATACAACGGCTCGTGGCAGGTCTCCGGCCTGACCTATCGCGCCATGAAACCCAACGACCCCGGCAACATCCAGAAAATCGGCGAGGGCACGGCCGCTTATGCCGAGATCGATCCGAAACGCTTTGCCAACGACACGATGGAAATCGAAATCGAGGGCGAAGACGGCGAGCCGATCAAGCAGACCGTTTCCTACGCGTCCATGCTGGCGGGTACGACCGTGGAGATGAAGAACCTTGTCGTGGTGGATTCGTATACCACGTCCAAGGAAGACAGCTCCTCCAAGGGCGCATTCACGCTCAACTGCTCTGTTGACGGTGCCGGCGTCGATGTGCGCACGATCGTGCTGTATGATGAGGCGGGCAATCTCGTCAAAGCCGATGCCTACATGGGGAAAACCATCAGCGTCAAGGGCATCGTGGATTATTACGACGGTAAGTACCAAATCAAGGTGTTCTCCGAAAAGGATATCACCATCCAATAAATAAAGGAGCTTAACATGAAAAAGATTTTTTCTATTGTGTTGATCCTCGCAATGGCGTTGTGCCTGTTCTCCGCGTGTAACGGGGACGAAAACACAACGCTGAAAGCAGCCCAAGAATATCTGGACGCAATTTGTGAAAGCTGGAACGGAACGGAAGCAATCCGTGCGTTCAACGTCGTTAATGTCGTGAAAATCGACGGCGTGTCTTTCAACGTTTCTTGGACGACGGACTCCGAGCACGTCACGCTGAGTCCTACCGCGGATAATAAGTATATCTCCGTTTCCTTCGAGGAATTGCCCGAGGCATACTCCTTCACGCTGACCGCGACCATCTCGGATGCAAACGGCGACACCCTTACCTCCACTTTCACCCGTTTGATCCCTGCGAAGAAGGCTTCCGGCACCGTGATCGCCGATAAGCCCGAGGACGGCAATGCTTACAAGCTGACCGTCGCGCAGAACGAGGCGACCGTGAAGAAGACGCTCTACTTCACGGGCGAAATGAGCGGCTACTATCTGGCCACCACCGAGAACCCCTTCGAGGCGGTTGACGTGACGGTCGAGGCCGTTGAAGGCGGCTACCACCTGTATTTCACGAAGGACGGCGCCAAGACCTATATCGACATCGTGCCCCGCGCCGACGCGGAAGGCAAGGTCAATGTCAAGCTGGTCGATGCACCTACCTGCGTTTACACTTGGAACGAAACCTACAAGACTTTCGTCACGCACGTTGTTGAGAAGGATTGGTATCTGGGCTGCTACAACACATACACGACCATCAGCCCCTCCGAGACCTCTTACATCACCGACGCGAATGTCGACATTTCTCAGTTCCCCGCACGTCTGGCGACCGTGAGCATCGTGCCCGAGGATGCCGCAACGCCCGATAAGGATTCCGTTTATAAGCTCCACGTTGCACAGAACGAGGCAACCGTGAAGAAGAACCTGTACTTCACCGGCAAGATGAGCGGCTACTATCTGGCCACTACCACCAACCCCGCCGAGGCGGTCAATATCCACATCGAAGCGGTTGACGGCGGCTACCACCTGTACTTCCTCAACGGCGAAGCCAAGACCTATATCGACATCGTGCCCCGCACCGACGCGGAAGACAAGGTCAATGTCAAGCTGGTCGATGCACCTACCTGCGTTTACACTTGGAACGCAAACTATAAGACCTTCGTCACGCACGTCGTTGGGAAGGATTGGTATCTGGGCTGCTACAATACGTATACCACCATCAGCCCCTCCGAAACATCCTACATTACCGACGCGAACGTCGACATTTCTCAGTTCCCCGCACGTCTGGCGACGGTTGACGGATTCATGAACGAAGTGACCATCGAGCCCGATGAGCCCGATGAGCCCGTTGTTAAGCCCAGCGAGGGCGGCGCTCCCGTCGAGGGCACGGCGTACAAGTTCTCCATGGAGCAGGTCACCCTGAAAAAGACCCTGTACTTCAACGGCAAGATGGCCAGCTCCGGCGCATTCCTGGCGACCACCGAGAATCCCGACGAGGCCGTGGAAATCTACGTCGAAAAAGTGACGGGCGGCTACCGTATGTACTTCATGGACGGTGAGACCAAGACCTACATCGACACCGTCGAGCGTGACGGCACCAAGAGCAGCCCCAAGCTGACGACCGAGCCGACCGCTACCTATGTCTGGGATGAGACCTATGGCATCTTCACCTGCAAACTGAAAGAGAACACCTTCTATTTCGGCACATACGCCTCCTATGATACCATCAGCACCTCCAGCACCTACTTCATCAGCCAGTCCGGCCAGTGCATCGCCTACTTGGTGAAATCGTCCGACATCGCTGCGCACGAGCACGCCGAGGAAGTCATTCCTGCGAAAGAGGCTACCTGCAGCGAGACCGGCCTGACCGAAGGCAAGAAGTGCTCCGCCTGCGGCGAGATCATCGTCAAGCAGGAAGAAGTTGCCCGCAAGCCCCACACCGAGGAAGCTATCCCCGGCAAAGAGGCTACCTGCCTTGCCGACGGCCTGACCGAAGGCAAGAAGTGCTCCGTCTGCGGCGAGATCACCGTCAAGCAGGAAACGATCGGCGCAAAGGGACATGCCTACGTCGACACCGTGACCGCGCCTACCTGTGAGGCCGGTGGCTACACCACCTCCGTCTGCTCCGCCTGCGGCGACAAGAAGATCACCAACGAAGTGCCCGCGCTGGGTCACAAGGATGACAATGACGACGGCAAGTGCGACAACTGCGACGAGTCCATGTCCGATCTGTGCGACCATGCGTATGGCGAGGAAGTGACCGCTCCCACCTGCACCGAACAGGGCTACACCACCCACACCTGCAGCAAGTGCGGCAACAGCTACAAAGACACCTACACCGATGCGACCGGCCACGTCGAGACCGAAATCAGAGACGACAAGGCCGCGACCTGCACCGAGGCCGGCTACACCGGCGACAAGTACTGCAAGGCTTGCGATGCGAAGATCGAAGACGGCGCACAGATTTCCACCCTCGGACACGGTGAGACCGAGCTGAAGAACGCCGTCGAGGCGAGCTGCACCGCAAAGGGCTACACCGGCGACACCTACTGCAAGGTCTGCAATCAGAAAATCGCCGATGGCGAAGAGATCGCGATGGCCGAGCATAGCTGGAACGAAGGCACTGTGACGACCGAGCCGACCGCCGATGCCGAGGGCGTGAAAACCTACACCTGCACCGTCTGCGGCAACACCAAGGAAGAAGCGATTCCGAGCAAGTCCGACAAAGTCGTCATTTCCAACAACGGCAAATATGTGACCGATGAGGAATATTCCTACACCAATAAGAACGGCGTTACGAAGATCGAGCTTGTCCTTTCTTCGAATGTTGCCAATGCGGTGAAGCTGGCGGTCAGAAACAATGCTGACGGCACGGTGTCGTATGTTACGGATAGCGGAAAATATTTGTTCGCAAACGGCACCGACGTAAAGTTCGTTGCAGAAGAGAGCGAGCATACGAAGTTCTATCTGGAACAGACCGATGGCGGCTACTTTGTCAAGTGCGCTACTGCAACCTATACAAACAGCGAAGGCGAAACGTTTGCGCAGTATCTTGAGGTCTATAACGGCTATTTGACCGTCTACTCCAAGTATGCCACGAGCGATTCCTCGATCTACACCTTCACGATTGCTGCTCCGGAAGAGGGCGGCAACGAAGGCGGTGACGACGGAAATGAAGGCGGCGAAATTGAGGCTCCCACTGGTACGAGCATTACTTATGACTTCAAAGACCTGCAGGTTGCGCAGACCGGAAACTACAACGCGATGACCGATGATGAAATCAAGGCTGCGTTTATGGCCGCTGCCTCCGACACAGGCCTGATCAAAGTTAGCGGCACAAAGATTTTTGCCGGTAATAATGGCACAAGCGGCCCGTATCCTCAGGAAAATGGCTATCTGAAAACGGGCTCCAGCAGCGCAAAGGGTCAGCTGATCCTTGAGTATGCGGAAGGAACTCAGGTTGCCAAAGTTGAAATTTATTGCCATGCGTGGAAAGCCGGAGACAAGGTTTCGGTCAATGGCTCAAGCGAACAAGAGGCGAGCAATTCCGCCTGCGAGTGCTTGACTTTTGAACTGTCCGAGCTGACGGACACAGTGCAGATCGATTTCAATAAGCGTGTGCTGATTTCTAAGATCGTGATTACATTCGCATAATTTCTTTCTTCATGTTTTTGGAGCCGCCCCTCGGGGCGGCTCCTTTTACAATATGTGGCGCGGGATGGGACACGGATTGCCAAGGCGCTGCGCGCCTCGCAATGACATCGTGGAAAGTGCGGTATAAGCGGACGAAAATTTTGCATTTTTCACTATGCATTATGCATTTCCGTAAGTGCGTAGATCCCTCGACTCGCTACCGCTCGCTCGGAATGACATATGGGGGCACGCGGGGCGGGGAATCAGAGGGCGTAAAACAGGATGCACACGAATTGCAGGATACTGCCGAGCACGACGAAAATGTGAAAAACCGAGTGCATCCACCGCTTTTTCGCGCCGATGCCGTAGAGCACTGCGCCGACGCTGTACGCCACGCCGCCTGCCAGCAGCCACGCAAATCCCGCCTTCGTCAGGGCGGCCACGGTTTGCGACAGGAAGAAAACGATGCACCAACCCATGAAAAGATAGCAGATCATCGAAAAAACGTTGTATTTCTTTAAATCAATGGCCGTCAGTGTGACGCACAGAGCGGTTGCCGCCCACTGGAAGGCGAAAATGCCCCAGCCGATTGCCGCACATTGCGCGCGCAGGGCGGAAAGCGCGATGACGCTATATGTGCCCGCAATTAAAAAATAGATCGTGCAGTGGTCGAGCACCTGCATGACCTTTTTGCCCGTGCCGGGCAGCAAGCCGTGATAGACGCTGGACATCGTGTACAGGCAGATCATGCTCACACCGTAGATCGCCGCGCCGACAACGTCGATCGCGTCGCCGTGCAGCGAAGCTTTGACCACGCACAGCACCAGCGCGAGGACACCGAGTCCACCGCCGACGATGTGCGTGACCATGTTCATGATTTCTTCGCCGCGGGTGTAGTTTGGCAGGCGGCGGTCGGATAGTTTAATGCGTTTTGCCATAATTGGGGGTCGCTCCTTTGCTTTTGCTGACACCAGTGTACCCCTTTCGGGCGGTAGAGTCCACCGAAAGCGGGGCGCCTTGCGGTCTACCGACGGTAGAGTTCGGCAAAGTGCACAAAGAACGCGCGGAAAATTTGGCAAGAAAAGGGCTGTTCCTACAACATTTTTTCATGTTTTCCGTGCGTGTTTGTGCTATAATGGGTGTGCAGGGCAGGCGGGCAAGCACTGCCGCAGTAAAGGAGAACGCATGAACAATATTTTGTTTTTTTTGACACCGAAAGCCATGTGTCAGTATTTATACGATGATTTCACCGTCCGTCAGGCATTGGAAAAAATGGAGCAGGTCAGCTTCGCCGCGCTTCCCATCCTAAATCGCCGCGGCGAATACCGCGGCACGCTGACCGAGGGCGACCTGCTCTGGGCGCTGAAAAACGATTGCTACATGGATATACGGCAGGCCGAGGCGCGCCGCATCATGGAAATCCACCGCAGCAGGGACAATGTTCCCGTTCGGGTCACAACCACCATGCGCGAGCTGATCGAGCGTGCGACGTATCAGAATTTCGTCCCCGTGGTGGACGATAAAGACGCGTTCATCGGCATCGTGACGCGCCGCGGCATCATCCGCTATTGCCAGCAGAACGCGCTGGTCGCCGAATGAGTTTTTCCCGGGTATTTTCGAATGCCCGGGATATTTTTGTGAAGATTTCGGTTGTAAATAAGGCACGTATGTTGTATAATAAAGCATCGGAAATTCAAACGACAAGGACGGTGGCATCATGAATCATGCGGTCGAAACCTTAAAACAATATATTCGCCCGGGAAACCACGTGCATCTGGTCGGGATCGGCGGCGTGTCCATGCGTCCGCTGGGTCTGGTGCTGCAGGGAATGGGTCTGCTCGTGACCGGTTCGGACATGAACGCGTCCGTTTCGACGGATGAGCTGATTGCCGGCGGCATTCGTGTGCAGATCGGCCATCGTGCCGAGAATATCGAGGGCGCGTGCTGCATCATCCGCACCGCCGCCGCGCACAACGACAATCCCGAGATCGCCGCCGCCCGCGCGGCGGGCATCCCCGTGTTCGAACGCGCACAGGCGTGGGGCGTGATCATGCAGAAGTATCGCAATGCGGTCTGCGTCGCCGGTACGCACGGAAAAACGACGACAACCTCCATGCTTACGCACGTGCTCATGGCGGCGGAAAAAGACCCGACGGTCATGATCGGCGGAAATCTGCCACTACTGGGTGCGGGGCATCGCGTCGGCGCGGGGGACACGATTTTGCTGGAAAGCTGCGAATACTGCGATTCGTTCCTGAATTTTTCTCCGACGCTGGCGATCATTCTGAACATCGAGGCCGACCATCTGGACTATTTTCAGGATATTGCGCAGATCCGGCACTCGTTCCGTCAATTCGCCGCGCTCTCGTCGGGGCAGATCTTGGCCAACGGCGACGACGAAAACACCCGTCAGGCATTGGCGGGGATGGACTATGTCAGCTTCGGTCTGGCGCAGGGCAACCGTGTGCGCGGTGTTGCGCCGTCGTCGGATTGGCGGCAGATGGACGTGGAGTGCGACGGCGTATTTTACTGCCGGCTGGAGCTGAGCGTGATCGGCAAGCACAATATGCTCAACGCTTTGGCGGCAATGGGTGCGGCGTGGATTTTGGGCATTGACGGCGCGGTCGCAGCGCAAAGTCTGAAGGATTTTCACGGTGCGGCGCGGCGTATGCAATACCGCGGCAATTTTCACGGCGCGGACATTTACGATGATTATGCGCACCATCCGGGCGAACTTGCGGCGACGCTGGCGGCCGTGCGTGCGACGACCGACCGCCGTCTGGTGGTGGCATTCCAGCCGCACACCTACACGCGCACCAAGGCACTGTTCGACGATTTCGTGCGCGAACTGCGCAAGGCGGACGTGGTGATTCTGGCGGAAATTTATGCGGCGCGGGAGCGAAACACCATCGGCATTTCCTCACGCGACCTGCAAGCGCATATCCCGGGCAGCGTCTACTGCGAAACGCTGCCGCAGGTGACGGCCTATCTCAAGCAAATTGCCCGCCCGAATGACATCATTCTGACCATCGGTGCGGGGGACATCTATCGCGCCGGCGAGGCACTTTTGAAGTAACGCACGGCGAGAAACGGAGGCATTTTCTCAGTGAAAAAACAAAACGTTGCCGTTTTATTCGGCGGCATCAGCCCGGAGCACGCGGTTTCTCTGCGTTCGGCGCAATCCGTGCTGAATCATCTCGATACGGAAAAATATACCGTCTATCCCATCGGCATCACCCGCGACGGCCGCTGGCTGCATTTTGACAGCGCGGAGTATGCGTTGCTGCCGGGCGGCGAATGGGAAACCCATGAAAAAAACTGTCCCGTGGCCATTTCTCCCGCGCGCGGGCAGGGACTTTTGCGTTTCACGTCGGACGGTGTGCAGGCGATTTCTCTGGATGTTGTTTTCCCCGTGCTGCACGGCGAAAACGGCGAGGACGGCGCGATTCAGGGCCTGCTGCAACTGGCGGGCATCCCGTGCGTCGGGCCGGGCGTGGCAGCGTCGGCCGTGTCCATGGATAAGAGCCTGACCAAGCTCGTGGTCGATCGCATCGAGCAGCGGCAGGCGGATTGGGAGGCGGTGTGCCGTGAGGACGTTTACCGCCGCGCGGAGGATGTGCTGGCAAATTTGCAGCGGCGATTCTCGTTCCCGATGTTCGTGAAACCCGCGGGAACAGGCTCGTCCGTGGGCGTGTCCAAGGCGACCGACAGTGTGTCGTTGCAGGCGGCACTGCGCGCCGCGGCGGAATTTGACGAAAAAATCCTCGTCGAGGAATTTATCCGCGGCAAAGAGGTCGAGGTCGCCGTCATGGGCAACCACAGCCCGATTGCGTCGATCTGCGGTGAAATCGATGCGGGCGCGGAGTTTTACGATTACGATGCAAAATACATCACGGACACGTCCGTCGCCTATATCCCCGCCCGCATTGACGAGGGGGTCGCCGAACGGGTACGCGACAGCGCCGTGAAGATCTATGCGGCGTTGGGTTGCCGCGGCCTGAGCCGCGTGGACTTTTTCGTGACGGAAAGCGGCGAGGTCGTGTTCAATGAGATCAACACGCTCCCGGGCTTTACCTCCATTTCGATGTATCCGAAGCTGTTTGAGGCCAGTGGCGTGCCGTACACGCAGTTACTTGACAGGTTGATCGAACTTGCGATGGAGGCGGAAGCATGAAAAGGGAAGTGGTGCTCTCCATTCGCGGGACGCAGTATTATCCCGGCCAGAAGCCGGAGGTCATCGAACTCGTGACCGACGGCACGCTCGAGGCGCGCGACGGCGGCTGGGACATTTGTTATGAAGAAAGCGAGCTGACGGGGCTGACCGGCGTGACGACGACGTTCCGTCTGGAACCGGGGACGCTGACGCTGGAGCGCACGGGAAAATTGCGCTCGAAAATGATTTTCCGTCAGGGCGTGCCGCACGAATCGCTCTATGAAATGGAATTCGGCGCGCTGATGATGACCGTCTGCGCGCAGATGATCGAGGCGAAAATCGGCGCTGACGGCGGAACGGTGGATATGCACTACGCTATTTCCATCGAAAACGGCGACGCCGGCATCGTCGAATACCATCTGGAAGTGCGCCCGAAAGAATACACGTAAAATCCGAAAACGCAACCGACCTCTGCACGGAGGGCGGTTGCGTTGGCTTTTTGCGCGGTTTTCGGGGCGGGAGCGGGGGAAAACGGAAGATTTTTGCATTCATACAAATTTTTACGATAATTTTTGTTGACTTTTCCGAGAAAATGCGTATAATATGATTTTGTATGGACACTAAAAAAGATGCTAAGATCGCCCATTGCGGCGAATCGGAAAATTGCCGCCTGATCGTCGGCACGAAACAAATCCGCAAAGCACTGAGCAAGGGCATCGTTCATGCGGTTTTTCTGGCGAGAAACGCCGACCCCGCAATCACCGACCCGATCCGCGCGACGTGTGATTGCCTCCACATTCCCTGCACTTGGGTCGCTACGATGGACGAGCTTGGCCGAAGCTGCGGGATCGAAGTGGGCGCTTCGGCTGCGGCCGTGGCGGACTGACCGATTCTTACGGAGAAATCCGAGGAATATACTCCGCGTAACAGCGAGATTTCAAGAAAGGAGAAAACAAATGCCTACTTTTAACCAGCTCGTGAAGCATGGCCGTCAGCAGGTTACCTACAAGTCCACTGCTCCCGCTTTGCAGAGAGGCCTGAACACCCTTGAGAACAAGGCTACCAATCTGCCCTCTCCCCAGAAGCGCGGCGTATGTACTGCCGTTCGTACCACCACCCCGAAGAAGCCGAACTCCGCTCTGCGTAAGATCGCCCGTGTGCGTCTGACCAACGGTATGGAAGTTTCCGCTTATATCCCCGGTGTCGGCCACAATCTGCAGGAGCACTCCGTCGTTCTGATCCGTGGCGGACGTGTTAAGGACCTTCCCGGTGTCCGTTATCACATCATCCGTGGTACACTGGATACGCAGGGCGTGCAGAACCGTATGCAGTCCCGTTCCAAGTACGGTGCAAAGCGTCCGAAGGCCGCAAAGAAGAAGTAATCTTCTTTCCCCAACAATTTGAAATTTTTCCACGCCGATTCGCAAGGCAAAGCCTTGCCACAGCGTTTTTATATATTGTATAAAAACCTCTGGCCAGGCACAACGAAGGTATTACTTTCGAGTACCGATGAAATCATTATTTTATGAAGGAGGGAAGCAAAGTGCCCAGAAGAGGTAATGTTCCCAAGAGAGAGGTTCTGCCCGATCCTCAGTATAATTCCGTTCTGGTTACCAAACTGGTCAACAGCGTCATGCTCGACGGCAAGAAGGGCGTAGCGCAGAAGGTTGTTTACGGCGCATTTGAGATCGTCGAAAACAAGACCGGTAAGAACGGTCTGGAAGTGTTCCAGCAGGCTATGGAAAATATCATGCCTGTCGTGGAGCTGAAAGCACGCCGCGTCGGTGGTGCGACCTATCAGGTCCCGATCGAAGTCCGTGCCGAGCGCCGTCAGACACTGGGTCTGCGGTGGCTCACCAACTACAGCCGCGCCCGCAGCGAGAACACCATGAAAGAGCGTTTGGCCGCCGAGCTCATCGACGCTGCCAACGGCACCGGTAACGCTGTCAAGAAGCGTGAAGACGTTCACAAGATGGCCGATGCGAACAAGGCATTCGCCCATTTCCGCTGGTAATAGAGGAGACACATCGCAATGGCTAGACAGTATTCTCTGGCTAACACCAGAAACTTCGGCATCATGGCACACATCGATGCCGGCAAAACCACAACGACCGAGCGTATCTTGTTTTACACCGGTAAGAACTACAAAATCGGCGAAACGCACGACGGTACCGCCACAATGGACTGGATGGCGCAGGAGCAGGAGCGTGGTATCACCATCACTTCCGCTGCAACCACCTGTTTCTGGAAGGGCTGCCGCCTGAATATCATCGACACCCCGGGCCACGTTGACTTTACGGTGGAAGTCGAGCGTTCTCTGCGCGTTCTGGACGGCGCTGTCACCGTTCTGTGCGCAAAGGGCGGCGTTGAGCCCCAGACCGAGACCGTCTGGCGTCAGGCCGACGAGTACAAGGTCCCCCGCATGATCTACGTCAACAAGATGGATATTCTCGGTGCGGATTTCTTCCGTGTCCTGAATATGATCGACGAACGCCTGAAGTGCAACGCGGTTCCCATCCAGCTCCCCATCGGAAGCGAGGCATTCTTCAAGGGCAACATCGACCTCGTCACCATGAAAGCCAATGTTTTCTATGATGATAAGGGTCTGGATGTCCGTGAGGAAGAAATCCCCGAGGATATGGTCGATCTGGCCAATGAGTACCACGAAAAGCTGATGGATGCCGTTTCCAGCTTCGACGATGACATCGCCATGATGTATCTCGAGGGCGAGGAAGTACCCGTTGATATGATCAAAGCCTGCATCCGCAAGGCCACCATCAACAATGAGATGGTTCCCGTCGTTTGCGGTACGTCCTACAAGAACAAGGGCGTGCAGGAAGTTCTGGATGCCGTGGTCGACTATATGCCCAGCCCGCTGGACAAGAAGGGCATTAAGGGCATCAACCCCGAAACGGAGGAGGAAGATTTCCGCCCCGCGTCCGATGACGCTCCGTTCTCCGCACTGGCATTCAAAATCGCGACCGACCCCTATGTCGGTAAGCTGTGCTATTTCCGCGTCTATTCCGGCACTCTGGAAAAGGGCGCAAGCGTGCTCAACTGCACCAAGGGCACGAAAGAGCGTATGGGTCGTATTTTGCAGATGCACTCCAATCACCGTGAGGACATCGATGTGATCTACGCAGGTGACATCGGTGCCGTGGTCGGCGTGAAGAACACCACCACCGGCGATACGCTGTGCGACGAAAACCACCCCATCATTCTTGAGTCCATGGTCTTCCCCGAGCCCGTTATTTCCGTTGCCATCGAGCCGAAAACCAAGGCCGGTCAGGAAAAAATGGGTATCGCGCTGAGCAAACTGGCGGAAGAGGATCCCACGTTCCGCACCTACACCGATCAGGAAACCGGTCAGACGATCATCGCCGGCATGGGCGAGCTCCATCTGGAGATCATCGTCGATCGCCTGCTGCGGGAGTTTAAGGTCGAGGCGAATGTCGGCGCACCGCAGGTCGCCTACAAGGAAACCATCCGCAAGAAAGTCGATCAGGACACCAAGTATGCCCGTCAGTCCGGCGGTAAGGGTCAGTACGGTCACGTTAAGATCACCGTTGAGCCCAACGAGCCGGGTAAGGGCTACGAGTTCATCAACGCCACCGTCGGCGGTTCGATCCCGAAGGAATACATTCCCGCGGTCGACGCCGGTATTCAGGGCGCAATGCAGGCCGGCGTGCTGGCAGGCTACCCCGTGGTGGATGTGAAAGTCACCCTGTTCGACGGTTCTTATCACGAGGTCGACTCCTCCGAAATGGCATTTAAGATCGCCGGTTCCATGGCGTTCAAGGAAGCCTGCCGGAAGGCCAACCCCGTCATCCTCGAGCCGATCATGAAAGTTTCCGTCACCGTTCCCGACGAATACATGGGCACGGTTATCGGCGACATCACGGCTCGCCGCGGCAACATTCTCGGACAGATCACCCGTACCGGTGCCGTCCAGATCGATGCCAATGTGCCGCTGTCGCAGATGTTTGGTTACGCCACCGACCTGCGTTCCAAGACGCAAGGCCGCGGTAACTATTCCATGGAGCCCAGCCACAACACCGAATTGCCCAAGTCGCTGACGGAAGAAATCGTCAAAGCGCGCACAAAGGGATAAAAATTCAAAAAATTTCTCTTGTGTTTCTTCGCATTTTGTAGTATGATAGCTACGATGTGTGAAAAGCACGCGAAACAAGTCATTAAAAAACAATATTCACTATAGGAGGATATTTCCAATGGCAAAGCAAAAGTTTGAAAGAAGCAAGCCCCATGTCAACATTGGTACGATCGGCCACGTTGACCACGGCAAGACCACTCTGACCGCTGCGATCACCAAGTACCTGTCCCTGAAGGGCTACGCTGATTTCGAGGACTACGCTTCCATCGATAAGGCTCCCGAAGAGAAGGCTCGTGGTATCACGATCAACACCGCTCACGTTGAGTACCAGACCGACA
>CAYSYK010000024.1:0-22284 GCA_964435375.1 uncultured Oscillospiraceae bacterium
ATACGTTAAAACTCCTGTTTTTACCTAACAAAAACAAGGGTTCTTTGACAGACTGGTGCAACAGCCCCCCGGGCTGTTGCATATTAATGTTCGAATCTCCTCGCCAAATGCCATACCAAAAAAATCACCACCCTGACGGGTGGTGATTTTTTTGGTGGACCCGAGGAGATTCGAACTCCCGACCCCTACAATGCGAATGTAATGCGCTCCCAGCTGCGCTACGGGCCCATGGGTTACGGTAAGATTATACTACTTTTTTTCGATTTGTCAAGCCATCATCTTTCTTTTTTCCGCAACGTCCGAAAATTCGCGTCGCGGGCGGCATTTCTAGTTGCACCTTTGCGCGATTCATGTTATACTTATCTTTGAAAACAGGAAAAGGAGCGACCCCATTATGCCAACCATTGCCGAACTTTTGTCCGAGGAGCTTGGGCAGAAGCTGCAATACATTGAAAACGTCATCGCCCTGCTTGACGAGGGCAACACCATCCCCTTCATCGCCCGTTACCGCAAGGAAATGCACGGCGCGATGGACGACACCGTCCTGCGCACGCTGGAAACGCGTCTGACCTATCTGCGCAATTTGCAAGCGCGCCGCGACGAGGTCAAGTCCTCCATCGAATCGCAGGGAAAACTGACGCAGGAGCTTTCCGCAGCCATCGATGCCGCCGCCACGCTGGCGGAGGTGGAAGACCTCTATCGTCCTTACAAGCAAAAACGCCGCACGCGCGGCTCCATCGCCCGCGAAAAAGGGCTCGAACCGCTGGCGCAGGCCATTTTCGCGCAGGACGGCAGTGACCCCGCCGTGCTGGCGCAGGATTATGTAAACGAAGAAAAGGGCGTCAACACCGTCGAAGAAGCCCTCGCCGGCGCGAACGACATCATTGCCGAAGATCTGTCCGACGATCCGGCCATCCGCAAATCCCTGCGTGCGCTGATTGCCCGCAAAGGAACGCTGGTCACGAAAGCCGTCGATCCCGAAGAGGACTCGGTCTATCGGCTGTACTACGATTTTTCCGCGCCCGTCAGCCGCCTGATGGATCATCAGATTTTGGCCATCAACCGCGGCGAAAAGGAAGAAAAGCTGAAAGTGACCGTTGCGCTCCCCGGAAATGAGGGTGCGGCCGTGGTCTGCCGCGCGGCGCTCAAGCCCACCGCCTATGTGTCGCAATTCGTCAAGGCCGCCGCGGAGGATTCTTTTGAGCGTCTGATCTTCCCCTCCGTGCAGCGCGAAACGCGCGCCGACCTTTCCGAGCATGCCTATTCCGGCGCGATCCACAATTTTGCGTTGAATCTGAAGCCGCTGCTGATGCAGCCGCCCGTCAAGGGCTTCGTCACCATGGGACTTGACCCCGGATACCGCAACGGCTGCAAAGTCGCCGTTGTGGACGCGACGGGCAAGGTGCTCGATACTACGGTCGTCTACCCGACCTTCAGCGAGCGCAAAAAGCAGGAAGCCATCGAAATTCTTTCGCGCCTCATGCGCAAATGGGGCGTCAGCCACATTGCCATCGGCAACGGCACGGCCTCGCGCGAAACGGAGGCCATGGCCGTGGAAATGCTGAAATCCTTCCCCAACGCCGCCTACGCCATCGTCAACGAGGCCGGTGCGTCGGTCTATTCCGCCTCTCCCCTCGCGGCCGAGGAATTCCCCGATTACGACGTCAATCTGCGTTCCGCCGTATCCATCGCCAGACGGCTGCAAGACCCGCTGGCGGAATTGGTCAAAATCGACCCCAAGGCCATCGGCGTCGGCCAGTATCAGCACGATTGCCCGCAAAAGGAGCTGGACGGCGCGCTGGGCGCGGTCGTGGAAGACTGCGTCAACGCCGTCGGCGTGGATGTGAACACCGCCTCCAAGAGCCTGCTTTTGCAGGTTTCCGGCCTGAACGCCACGACCGCGGGCAACATCGTCGCCTATCGCGAAGAAAACGGTGCGTTCACCGCCCGTAGTCAACTGAAAAAAGTGCCGAAGCTGGGCGCGAAAGCATTCCAGCAGAGCGCGGGCTTCCTGCGCATCCCCGAGAGTAAGGAAGTGCTGGACAATACCGGCGTGCATCCGGAATCCTACGCCGCCGCCAAGGAACTGCTGAAATTGCTGGGCAGCGACGATCTGTCCGCCCTGCCCGCCCGTCTGGAAGCCTACGGCACAGCCGCGGCCGCGCAAGTCTGCGGCGCGGGCGAAATGACACTTGTCGACATTGCCAAGGAGCTTGCCAAACCCGGACGCGACCCGCGTGACGAGCTGCCCGCCCCCGTTTTGCGCAAGGACGTTCTGGAAATGAAAGACCTCATCCCCGGCATGGAGCTGACGGGCACGGTGCGCAACGTCATCGACTTCGGCGTGTTCGTGGACATCGGTGTCCATCAGGACGGCCTCGTGCATATTTCCGAGGTGAGCAACCGTCGGTTGCGTCACCCGAGCGAGGTGCTGAAGGTCGGCGACGTGGTCAAGGTGGTCGTGCTGTCCGTCGACGAACAGCGTCACCGCATCAGCCTTTCGATGAAACAGGTCAAAAAGCAAGCCTGACACACGCTTGCCCCTCCCACAAACAAAAAAAGGAGATTTCTCATGAACCGGTTATTCAAACGCCTCGCGCCCTTGTTTCTGGCCGTCGTGCTCGTGCTGTCGGCAACGCTTTCTCCCCTCCCCGCAACCGCGCAGACCGGAACCCGCACCGCAAATACCGGCACGCGCGGCGATGCCTGTACCTCTCTGAGCGATCAGGCCCTTTCCTACTATGCCGACCGCTACACATGGGACATTCTGTCACAGTTGGACGGCGGTACATCAAGTTGTCTGGAGACGGACAATGCGCTTTTTTCCGCCCTGCACGATCTGATGGAAAGCACCATGACCCAAAGCGTTACCTACACCGATCTGAAGAAAGAATATCCCTATTCCGATGCCATCGACGGCAACACGGAAACCTATGGTATGTTCTACAGTGGCGAGCTGAACGGCTCCGTCGCCTACAACGACATTTCCCGTGAACACGTCTGGCCGAAAAAGCACGCTTCTTTCCATAAGAAGAACGGCGGTTGCGACCTGCATCATCTTCGTCCGGAAATCGTCACGGTAAACTCGACCCGCAACGACTACATTCTCGGCAATGTCAAGGATGTATATCCGCAAGACAAAATCACCACCCCGACGTATAACGGCAACGTCATCTTCTATTTGTATACCAAGGGCAACAAGGGCAGTGACCAGCGCTGCGAAATCCCCGATCACGTCAAGGGGGATGTCGCCCGCATTCTGCTGTATGTCTGGTGTCGCTGGGAGCAGCCCAATCTGTTCATGGACATCGACGATCCGCAGGTGGACACCTCCGATAACAAAAATGACAACCAAAATGACGGCGTTCGCGTCATTGAAAGTCTGGAAACCTTGCTGCAATGGTGCGCTGACGACCCCGTCGACACGTGGGAAATGGGCAGAAACGATGCCACCGAGTTGATTCAGGGCAATCGCAACGTCTTTATCGACTATCCCGAGTATGCATGGCTGCTGTTCGGGCAGGAGATTCCCGACACACTGACCACCCCCACCTCCGCCTCGCGTACCGTCGACCCCGGCACCTGCACGCATACCTACGAATCCAAAACCGTCGCACCGACCTGCGCCAAGCAGGGCTACACGACCTACACCTGTACCCTGTGCAAGCACAGCTATACCGATTCCTATGTCGAGCCTACCGGCAAGCATACCTACGGCAACTGGAAGCAGACGGTCGCCCCCACCCTGACGGAGGAAGGACAGGAAACGCAGATCTGCGTCCAATGCGGGGACAAGCAGGTACGCGCAATCGCAAAGCTGACGAATGTCGAGCAAACGATCGACCGTCTGGATCCGCTTTACGTGATGTATGTCGCAATCGCAGTCGTCGCGGCGGCACTGCTGCTTCTGATCCCGCACCGCAGAAACAAAAAACGCCGCGAGAAAAAATAGTCAAAAATCTGTCATTGTGAAGCCGGTCGCAGACCGGTTTCACAATCCGTTCTCCTTCCCGAATGTTTGAGGGGACGGATTCCCACGGCGACTACGCCGCCTCGGAATGACGAGGTGGGCACGCCCCTTTTGCCAAAACGAATTTCCCCGATTGCCTCGCGACAACCGGGGAAATTTCTTATGTACGATTTTCCAGATAAGCGCAAACGTCGCCGACCGTTTCGAATTTGACAAATTCTTCGAATCGGAACCCGAATGCGTCCTCGATCTCCATGGCCAGCATCAGCATGGCCAGCGAATCGAATCCCAGATCGTCGATCAGGCGTGTTTGCTCCGTCACGGCGGACATATCCACCTCGGGAAGCACCTTGGATAAAATGGATTTCAGTCGTTCGAGCATGATTCTCCTCCGATTTCCTTGATATAACTCCTGCGGCGCTTATGCTGACGCGCGTCGAAATATTTCCACTGCGCGCGCACCGCCGTATTGCTCTCCAGATTCAGGTTGGTCTCGCATCGGCGCACCGTCCCCTCCTCCAGAATGTCCAGCAGGGCATTTAGAATCACCGCATTGACCCCGCATTTTTGATATTCCGGCCGAACGGCCACCAGCCCGAGGTCGATCACCTCCGGCTTTTTGACGGCGCGCAGGACGCGCCGCAACGCGCACGGTGTCAGGCGGCCGCCGCTTTTTTTCAGTGCATCGCCGATGGCGGGAAAACACAGGCCGAACGCGACGACGCGCTCGTTTTCATCGCAGATGAAGATCAGATACTTTTTGTTGACGATCATCAGAAACTGCGCGATAAGTGCATCCTGCGCCTGTCGGCTCAGCGCGACCGTGCCGTACAGATCGCGATAGCACACATCCAGACAGTCGAAAAATCCGTCGCGGTATTTTTCGATGTATTTCTTTTTGGACATCTCGGTGGATGCAATGTGCAGCTTGTTGAGCTGCATGGCGCGCTCGGCGACCCGACGGAGCATTTCGTTGCGCGCGCTCGGCATGGACAGCGAATACTCCACCCAATCCGCGTCCGCGCGGAAGCCGAGCGTTTCCAGAAGCCGCGGATAATATTCGTAATTATATTGCTCCTCAAAGGTGGAATTTTCCGCAAAGCCGTCCACCAGCAGTCCTTCCCGATCCAGATCGTTATAGCCCAGCGGGCCGCACAGTCGGTTCATGCCATGCGCCGCTGCCCATTGCTCCACCGCCGCAAACAGCGCCCGCGCGACCGACACATCGTCGATGCAGTCAAAGCGAGTAAAGCGGGCATAGCAAACGCCGTGCACGCGATTGTACTGCGATTCGATCAGGCCCTGAATGCGCCCGACGACCTTACCGTCGCGCCATGCCAGATAAAATACGGCCTTCGCATTTTCCGTGCAGCCGCCCGACGCGAGCAGTTTTTTCTCGTCGGCATACAGCGGCGGCACGAAATACGGACACGCGCGATACAGCCGCAGCGGAAATTCCAGAAATTCCCGCCTGTCGCGTACGGTACGCACCTCTCTTACCTGCAGCATATCAATCCTCCAGCGGTTCATCCTCCCGACGCAGGAACGCCAGACCATAGCCGGCCAGCCATGGGCCGTTATGCGCGCCGCTGACCGGGGACATGATCACCGATTCGTGGTTGGTCTGAATGCCGTAGCGGCCTTCGATGCCCTTGAGCGTTTCCAGCAGGGACGGCCCCGTATAAATGTGCCACAGCAGATAATCCTTCGGGTCACGATCGCCGATGATCTCGCGCAGCAGTTCGCAGGTGCGCGCCAATGCTTTTTTCGGCGTGCGCACGCTCTCGAGCGGGACGATCTCACCGTCGTGCGAGAAATGCACCACCGGGCAGATGTTGAGCATCTGTCCCATGAATGCCTTGCCGCCTTTCAGACGGCCGTTGTAAATCAGGTAATCCAGCTTTCCGTCCACGCCCATGAACACCTGACGCCCCATCATCCACCGGATCTCGCGCAGGATGTCCTGCGAGGACATACCCTTTTGTGCAAATTCCGCCGCCTTGACGGCCAGCAGGCCTTCGCCGAAGCAGGTGATCTTCGTGTCGATCACGTGGATTTTCAGGCGCTGTTCATACTCGCGCGCGATCAGGCAGATCTTGTTGTACGTGCCGCCCAGCGCGGACGACAGCACGAACACCATCGCCTCGTCATAGCCGTCGGCAATGGCCTTTTCAAACGCCGCGCGGATATCCTCCGTGTCGGGCATTGCGGTCGACGGAAGATGATTTTTCGGATCTTCGATGGTTTCGAGCTGCTCGTAAAACCAGACGGGATCCAGATCCAGCCCTTCGCGGTATTCCTTTCCGTTCAAAAACACATGAATACGGATGATGTCGATGTCGAGCGCGCGGTAGCGCTCCGGCGCATATTCGATGCAGCCGGTCGACGTGCACATGATCTTGATTTTTGACATAACGATTCTCTCCTTACACTTTGTTTCGTTCCCGATCGAACACGGCCTTGTTCTGCGACAGATTTACCAGCATCTCCGACGTACTGACGATCGCCTGCTCCGTCGCGTTGCCGCGTAGCTTGATGACGGGCTTTTCCACGCCCAGAATGATGCCGCCGCCCAGCGACCCGATGTCGTAAATGCCCATCAGGTGCGCGCCGAGCGCCTGAATTTCGCGGCTTTCGTTGCGGTGGGCATAGCGCATGATGTCGGTTATGATGCGCGTCGCCGTGCCCTCCGTCACCTTCAGCACCTGATTTCCGGCAAATCCGTCGCACACGAGCACGTCGCACACGCCGGACAGGGCGGTATTGCCCTCCACATTGCCGATAAAGTTCAGATTTTCATCCGCGGCCAGCAGTTCATGCGCCTGCTTGACCAGCCGATTGCCCTTGGTCGGCTCCGCGCCGTTGGACAGCAGTCCCACACGCGGCGACGCGATGGCGTACATATCTTTCATGAACGCCGTGCCGAGCTTTGCGAAATGGTGCAGCATATCCGCCGTGCAATCGACGGTCGCGCCCGTGTCGACAAGGCAGGTAAACCCGCCGCTCTGATTCGGCAGTACCGCCGCCATGGCCGGGCGCACCCGCTGCGCCCCGGAGAGAAAGCGCATCGCACCCGTGAGCAGCACTGCCGTGTTGCCCGCGCTGAGCAGGCCGAAAACGTCCTCCCTGCCCGCCAATTTCAGTGCCGTCAGCATGGACGAGTCCTGCTTGTGAAACAGGGCATCGGCCGCATCGTCGTAATTGGTGATTTCCGCGGGCGCGTCCTGAATTTCCACGCGCTGCATGGGCATATTCAGCCGCAGGCATTCGCGCTCGATCACATCCGCGTCGCCCACCAGCACGACCTCCAGCGTCGGAAATTTTTCCAGCGCAAGTGCCGCGCCGCGAATCATCGTGACGGCGCCGTTGTCGCCGCCTTTGGTATCAATCGCAATTTTCATCGCTGTTTCCTCCTTATTCCAGCCCGATCAGATAATCGTAGACGTCCTGTCCGCCCTCGTAGACGGCAACGCGGCACATATCATACTGCCGCTCGATTTGCGCGGTCAGTGCCGCGCGGCGCGCATCGGATACCCCCGCGCCGACAAAGACGGTCACGATCTCCGCAAGGTCGGTATCGAATTTTTCCAGCATATCCATGGCCGCCTGTTCCGCGCTGTCCGCCACGGCCACGATCTGCCCGCCGCTGATGGCGATATAATCGCCGCAGTGCACGCACACGTCGCCCAGCGTGGCATCCCGCACCGCACGCGTCACCGCGCCGTCGGCCACGCTCTGCGCCGCGCGGCGCGCGCCTTCCAGCAGCGCGTGCATATCGGTAATGCCCGGCGTGATGACGGACAGGGCGCTGTAGCCCTGCATCATGCTCGTCGTCTCCAGCACGTGCACGCTTGCCTCGCGGTAAAGCTGCGCCGCCTGTTGCGCCGCCAGCAAAATGTTCTTGTGATTCGGCAGGACGATGATGTCCGCGCCGTCGCACGCGCGAAACGCGTCGAGAAACGCCTCGATGGACGGATTGTCCGTCTGCCCGCCGCGAATGACGCGGTCGGCACCCATCTGCGTGAACAGCGCATCCAGCCCGTCGCCGGAGGCGACGGCAACCACGGAGAAATTGCGCGTATTTTTCTTTTCCGCAATGCGCTCGGAATGGCCGAGTGCCATATTTTCAATTTTGATGGTCAAAAACTCGCCGAACTGCTGCATCCGTGACAGCACGTCGCCGGGGCGGAAGGTGTGGACATGGACCTTGACCACGTCGCCCTGCTGATAGGCGACCACGCTCTGCCCGTCGAGTTCCTCCAGCACGGCCAAGACGCGCTCCAAGCGGAACGTATCGGGGTCGACCCGATCGGTCGTCAGGCGGAGCAAAAATTCCGTGCAATAGCCGAACGTGAGCACGCTGTCGCGCGTGAAGCGGTCGATGTCCGGCTCCTCCTGCGCGGCGGTATGCGGGCGGTCATAGCTAACCGTGTCGCCGGTCAGCACGCGGTACATTCCCTCGGCGATGTATACATACCCCGCCGCGCCGGAATCCACCACGCCCGCCTCCCGCAGTACGGGAAGCAACGACGGCGTGCGTTGCAGCGAAGAGCGCGCGCTTTCGACATGGAGTCGGAAAAAGTCGGCCACCGCGGACGTTTGCGTCACGGCCTGCGCCGCCTCGCGCGTGCTTTCGCGAAATACCGTTAAGATCGTTCCCTCCGTCGGGTTCCGGACGACCGCATACGCTTTGTCGATTCCGTTTTCGTAGGCGCGCGCAAGCTGCGCCGCGTCCGCGGTTTGCAATGTGTCCAGCGTCTCGGCGATGCCGGCGAAGATCTGCGAAAGGATCACGCCGGAATTTCCTCTCGCGGCCAGAAGCGCGCCGCGCGCAAACGCCTGTGTCAGGCGGCCGATGTGGCCGTCCGTGACCGTTTCCGACGCGCGCAGACCGCCCTCGACGGTTTTTAGCATATTGCTCCCGGTGTCCCCGTCGGATACCGGAAATACATTCAGTGCGTTCAGTTCCTCCGCATGTGCCGCAAGGGAGGCCGCCGCTCCGACGAGCATCCGCGCATAGGCGTTGCCGTCGATCGACGCATAATTTGTCTGCATATTCTGCTCTCCTTACTTCCCGTTACCGTCGTAACGATGCATTGATAGACGCTGGGAGTATAGCAAAGCAGTTGCAACTCAACTTCAAGTGAAATTCAATTTTTGTTGAAAAATGTATTTCCTGTCGCGGACGCACTGATTCTGTCGAAAAATGGCCGACATTTTTCCGCATTTCAATTCTTTTTCAATAATTTCCGTTATAATAAAAACCACATCCGACGCTGGGAGGGATACCATGCCACCGCAAACCGTTTTCCGACGATATGAGCTGAAATACCTGCTGACCGACGCGCAGAAGCAGACCCTGCTTGCCGCGATGCAGCCGTATATGCATCTCGACCAATACGGCAGGAGCACCATCCGCAACATTTACTACGACACGCCCGACCATCTGCTCATCCGCCGTTCCATCGAAAAGCCCGTATACAAAGAAAAACTGCGCATTCGATCTTATTCACGGGCGCAGGCGGACTCCCCCGTCTTTGTGGAGCTGAAAAAGAAATACGACGACGTCGTTTACAAACGCCGCGTCTGCCTGCCGCAGACGCAGGCAACGGCATGGCTCGGCGAACAAACGGCGCCGCCCGTGCAAGGCCAGATCCCCGACGAGATCGCCTATTTCCTCCGTTTTTACGGGTGCGTTCGTCCAAGCGTTTTCCTGTCGTATGAACGCGAAGCATATTACAGCCGCGACGGCTCGGATTTCCGCGTCACCTTTGACGACAACATTCTCTGCCGCCGTGACGACCTGTGCCTCTGCTCTCCCGTCGGCGGCACGCCGCTGTTGCCGCGCGGCACGGTGCTTATGGAAATCAAATGCACCGGCGGCATTCCGCTGTGGATGGTGCACCTGCTCTCCCGCGAGAAGATTTTCAAAACCTCGTATTCCAAATACGGAACGGCTTATCGGGAGCTGATTTTCCCGCAATCAAACCAACACGCTACAAAGGAGACCGTTTAACATGGATCGTATTTTCAAAGGATTGTTTGACTCCGACGCTGTCGCCGTGATCTCCCCGGCGAATTTCCTCATCTGCTTGGGCGTTTCTCTGGTGCTCGGGCTGGTCATGGCCTGCGCCTATCGCTATCGGACGCGCTACACGCGCAGTTTCGTCGTGACGCTGGCACTGCTACCCGCGGTCGTGTGCGTCGTCATCATGCTCGTCAACGGAAACGTCGGCACGGGCGTTGCCGTGGCGGGTGCGTTCAGCTTGGTGCGCTTTCGCAGTGCCCCGGGCACGGCGAAAGAGATCTGCACGCTGTTTCTGGCCATGGGCGCGGGGCTGATCGTCGGCATGGGTTACATTGCCTACGCCGTCGTGTTCACGCTCGTGATGTGTGGCGCATTTTTGCTGTACAATCTGCTCGATTTCGGCGAGCGCAAGGCCGCAGACACCGATCGCGTGCTGTCCGTCACCATCCCGGAGGATCTGAATTACACGGGCGCGTTCGACGATATTTTCGAGCGCTACACCCTTTCGCATACCCTCGTGCGTGTCAAAACGACGAACATGGGCAGTATGTTCCGCCTGACTTACCACATCACCGTCCGTGACCTTTCCGCGGAAAAAGAAATGATCGATATGCTCCGCTGCCGCAACGGAAACCTTGAAATCAGCATTTCCCCGCAGGAAATCGTCGGCACGGAGCTTTGAGCGGAGGCGTTTTTATGAAGCGATTCCTTTGCATTTTTCTTTTGCTTTGCCTGACGCTCGGTATGCTGTGCGGCTGTCGGCCGAAGCCGGACGACACGCAGACGCCAGCGCCCGACGGCGGCACGGCCTTCGGCGGCTCGCTTGATGACGTGGGCGCCTACGACGGGCTGTTTGACGGTGAAAGCACCGACGTGACCGTCTCTTGCGTTTCCGGCACGGCGGGCTGCTATCGTCTCGACGGCAACGTGCTGACCTTCACCGAAATCGCCGAGGATTCCGTGTACGCCCTGTCCGGGACGCTGCGCGGCAGTATCGTCATCGACACGGGCGACGATTGCAAATTCGAGCTGGAATTGCAGGGCTTTTCCCTCGTGTGCGACGACGGCAACCCCATCGACATCCGCAGTGGTGACAAAGTATCCCTCGTCGCGAAAAAAGCGTTCAAAAACTATGTCTACGACAAGCGCGAGGCGGTTGCCGACGACAAAACGCGCTATGCCGCCGCCATCCACGCCGATGTCGATCTGGCACTGTGCGGCAAGGGCGAGCTGACGGTCATCTCCGAGCACAACAACGGCATTCACACGAAAGACGATCTTGACGTAAAAAATCTTACCCTGCTGGTCAGTTGCGTTGACAATGCCCTGAAAGGCAACGACAGCGTCACCGTCGACAGCGGCACGCTGACGCTGATCGCCACGCAGGGCGACGGCATCAAAACCAAAAATTCCGACCTTTCCGCCAAAGGAAAACAGCGCGGCGACGTGACCGTCAACGGTGGCAATATCACGATTTACGCCGCCTGCGACGGCATCGACGCGGCGCATGACATCCTTGTCAACGAGCAAGCGACGCAGCTTACGATCTACACTTATTCCTATTCTTCCTATTGCGTCGGCATTGACCAAGGCTTCGGCGGCAATCAACCGACGCCGCCCGATATGGGTGATCCCAATGGCGCTGTACAGCCGCCTGTCGCGCGCTTTGGCCGTCCCGACGGCGGCATGGGCGGCGGTCGACCGGGCGATGGCGGCCCGGGTGGCATGGGCGGCGGTCCCGGAGGCATGGACGGCAACACGGACAAAATCGACCAATCCGCCAAAGGCTTGAAAGCCGCAAACGAGATCGTCATCCGCGGCGGCGACCTGCTGATCTACGCCTATGACGATTGCCTCCACGCCGACGGCGGCAACGCCTTGGAAAACGGCGAAACCTCCCTCGGCCACATCACGATCGACGGCGGCACGCTGACACTGTGCTCCAACGACGATGCCATCCACGCAGACACGCTCCTGACCGTCAACGGCGGCAGCATCACCGTCACAAAAAGCTACGAAGGGCTGGAAGCAGCGCAGGTCGTCATATGCGGCGGGGACATTTCCGTCATTGCCTCCGACGACGGCATCAACGGCACGGTGACCTCCGGCACGGCCATTGACATTTCCGGCGGCACGCTCTATGTCAACTGCGGCGGCGACGGTCTGGACGCCAACAGCCGCACCGCCTATCAGGGCATCGTTTTCTCGGGCGGCAAGGCCGTGATCCTGACCGACTCCGCCGGCAACTCGGCCATCGACACCGAGCAAGGTTACACGTATACGGGCGGCGAAATTCTCGCGATCATGCCCGCGCGCGGCATGACGAACGAGCTGACGCACTGCCGTGATTTTTCCGCCGTCGCCACGAAAAAGTCACTTTCCCTGCGCAGTGGAGACACGCTGTGCGTCACGCTCGATACACGGCGCGTCGTGTGCGTGAAACTGCCGACTACCCTTTCCGCCACAGTCGTCTATCTGGGCAGTGACACAGCCGTCATTTCGGCAGATGATAACGTTTCCACAAATTTTAACGCCGACGGCGTCTGTTGGCAGTTCTGATTGCAAAATTCCCGGCTTTGCAACTGCAAAGTCGGGAATTTTCTTGCGGAAAAGTGCAAAATTTTACGACATTTCTCGGTCTATATTTGCACGAAACAACAAAATTTGCGCCCGTGCCCTGTTTTTCTTGACAAAAGCGAAAAATCAGGATATTCTTTAAGGTGAGTGATTGTGGGCTGTCCGCCTATCAGGAACAGTCCTTCCGTCACGATCATATCCTGTTTCATATCCGAAACCTTTTTCCAAAGGAGTTTTTCTATGCGTGAAAGCGGCATTTTGATGCACATCACTTCTCTGCCCGGTCGCTACGGCATCGGTACGCTCGGCAAAGAAGCGTTTCTTTTTGTTGATTTTCTGGAGGCTGCCGGCCAGAAATGCTGGCAGCTTTTGCCTCTGACCCCCACCGGCTACGGCGACTCTCCGTACCAGTCCTGCTCCACTTTCGCGGGAAACCATTACATGATTGACCTGCAGCTTCTGGTCGAAGAGGGTCTGCTCCGTCAGAACGAACTCGACGGCATCCACTGGTGCGACCGCGACACGAAAGTAAATTTCGGTATTCAGTACGAAAACCGTTTAAAAGTTCTGCGTCTTGCCTATCATCGTTTTGCGGGCAATGCGGAATTTGACCGTTTCTGCAACGAAAACGCGCACTGGCTGGCCGATTTCTCGCTGTTCATGGCGCTGAAAGATCGCTATCAGGGCGCACCGTGGTTCTCATGGGACGACAAGCTGAAATTCCGCGACCCGGATACACTTTGGACCGTGCGTCGGGAATTGGAGGACGAAATTCGTTTCTACAATTTCGTGCAATATCTGTTCGACCGCCAGTGGACGGCTCTACGCAGCTATGCGCACGCGCACGGCGTGCACATCATCGGCGACGTGCCGATCTATGTCCCGCTCGATTCCGTGGAGGTCTGGTCAAGTCCGGAGCTGTTCCAGCTTGACGCTTCCCTCACGCCGACCGCCGTGGCCGGTTGTCCGCCCGATGCGTTCAGCGCGGACGGCCAGTTGTGGGGCAATCCCCTGTATCGCTGGGACGTCATGGCGAAAAACGGCTACGCATGGTGGATCAACCGCCTGCGCGAGGCCGCAAAAAAATACGACACCATCCGCTTCGACCATTTCCGCGGCTTTGAAAGCTACTGGGCAGTTCCCTACGGCGACGCGACCGCCCGCAACGGCCGCTGGGTCAAAGGGCCGGACACCGCATTCGTCCGCGCCGTGCAAAATGCCCTGCCGCAGGTCAACCTAATCGCGGAAGACCTCGGATTCCTCACGCCCGCCGTGCTGAATATGCTGGCCGAGAGCGGTCTGCCCGGCATGAAGGTGCTCGAATTTGCATTCGACTCCCGCGAACCGTCGGAATACCTGCCGCACACCTACCCCGTCAATTCCGTCTGCTACACCGGCACGCACGACAATATGACCATGCGCCAATGGTTTGAAACCGCGCCCGCCGATGCCGTGGCCTACGCCCGCGACTATATGGCGCTGACCGACGACGAGGGCTATACTTGGGGCACCATCCGCACGGCCATGAGCTCCGTGTCCGATCTTTGCGTCGTGCAGATGCAGGATTATCTCGATCTGGGCGGCGAGGCGCGCATGAACTTTCCCGGAACGACCACCGATGCCAACTGGACTTGGCGCGCCGAAGACGGCGTGTTCACGGCCGAGCTTGCACAAAAAATCCGCCGTCTGGCGCAGATGTACGGCCGCTGTGAAAAATGAGCAAAGTGAGGAATTAAACCATGAATTATAATTGTCTGAACATTCTCAAGTATACGGAAGCGCAACTGAAATACACCTACGACGTCGCCCTGAAAGACGCAACACCGCAGGAACTGCACGAGGCGCTGGGTCAGGCCGTCATGATGGCCATTTCCGACAACTGGAACTACAGCAAGCACACCCGTATGCACCAGAGAAAGGCCTACTATATCTCCGCCGAATATCTCATCGGCCGTCTGGTCTACTCCAACCTCTACAATCTCGGCATTCTCAACGAGATGAAGCAGCTTTTCGCCGATCAGGGCGTGGATTTGGCCTGTCTGGAAGAGATCGAAGACGCCGCGCTGGGCAACGGCGGTCTGGGTCGTCTGGCCGCCTGTTTCCTCGACAGTGCCGTCACCTGCAACATTCCTCTGTCCGGCTACGGCCTGCGCTATCGCTTCGGCCTGTTCAAGCAGAGCTTTGACGCGAACGGCTCGCAGTGCGAAGCGGCCGACGATTGGACGAAATTCGGCGATCCGTGGTCTTACCGCCGCTACAACCACACCGTAAAGGTTCGCTTCCCCGACCATACCGTGCTGGCCGTCCCCTATGACGTGCCCGTCATCGGCTACGGCACGAAAAACATCGGCACGCTGCGCCTGTGGCAGTGCGAGGCCGAGGAAGAGCTTGATTTCAACGCCTTCAACGATCAGGACTATATGCGCGCCTTGGCGCAGAAAAACAAGGCCGAGGACATCACCCGCGTCCTGTACCCCAACGACTCCACGTGGGAGGGCAAGCGCCTGCGCATCAAGCAGCAGTATGTGCTCTCCTCCGCTTCCCTGCAGGATGTCCTGCGCAATTATAAGAAAGTGCACGGCAGCGACCTGACGCATTTTGCCGACTTCTACGCCGTGCAGCTCAACGACACCCACCCCGCCATGTCCATCCCCGAGCTGATCCGTCTGCTGATGGTCGAGGGCATGGATTTCGACCAGAGCTTCGACATCGCGCAAAAGACCTTCTCCTACACCAACCACACCGTCATGAGCGAGGCACTGGAAAAGTGGGATCTGGAACTTCTGGGCAGCGTCGTGCCCGACATCGTCGACATCATCCGCCGCATTGACGCGAAGCTGAAATCGGAGCGTCCCGGCCTGTTCATCATCAAAAATAATGCCGCGCACATGGCAAATCTGAGCATTTATGTGGGCAGCTATGTCAACGGTGTGGCTGAGATCCACAGCCAGATTTTGAAAGATGACTGCTTCAAGGATTGGTACGCCACCTTCCCCGATCGTTTCCAGAACAAAACGAACGGCGTGACCCCGCGCCGCTGGATGGGTCTGTGCAACCCCGAGTTGACACAGCTTATCAAGTATCGCATCGGTGGCGATTTCCTGACCGATCTCGACCAGCTTGCAAAGCTCAAGCCCATGATCGACAATGACCTCGTGCGCCAGTTCAACGCCGTCAAACGGCAGAAAAAGGAGCAGCTTTGCGAGGTCATCTATCGGCATGAGGGCATTCGCCTGAACCCCGACTTCGTCTTTGACGTGCAGGTCAAGCGTCTGCACGAGTATAAGCGCCAGCTTATGAACGCGCTGTCCATCGTGGATATCTACTTCCGCCTGAAAGACGGCGAGCTGCCCGATTTCCAGCCGACGGCATTCATTTTCGGCGCAAAATCCGCGCCCGGCTACGCCCGTGCGAAAGCCATCATCCGCTATATCAACCGCATCGCGCGCATGGTCAACAACGACCCCGCCGTGGCCGACAAGATGAAAGTCGTCTTCGTGCAGAACTATAACTGCTCCTACGCAGAGCATATCATTCCCGCGGCCGACATTTCCGAGCAGATCTCCCCCGCCGGCACGGAAGCCTCCGGCACGGGCAACATGAAGCTGATGCTCAACGGCGCGGTGACGCTCGGCACGCTCGACGGCGCGAACGTCGAGATCGCCAAGGAAGCGGGCATCGAAAACGAGTATATCTTCGGTGCGACCGTGGAAGAGATCAACTCCGGCAAGGATGCCTATTGCCCGCGCGTCATCTACGACCGCGACCGTCACGTCCGCCGCGCGCTGGACACCTTGGTCGACGGCACCGTCCCCACGGACGATCAGCAGAAAGAGCTGTTCCACGCCATTTTGGACGGCGCAAGCTGGCACAGACCCGACCACTACTATATCCTCTGGGATTATCTGACGTATATCGAGGCCAAGCTGAAAGCCAACCGCGATTACGCCGACCGTCTGGCGTTCGGCCGCAAATGTCTGGTGAACATCGCCTCCGGCGCGAAGTTCTCCTCCGACCGCACCATCCGTCAGTACGCCGACGAGATCTGGCACGTCAAACCGATCGAATACTAAGAAATGCAAAAACAGCGTTGCCGATTGGCAACGCTGTTTTTATGCGATTTTAAGCCTTTTTTATTCCTCCACTTTTGGAAACCCACACATCTCTTGTAAATCCAGTGCGCTTATACTATGTTTTCTGATCGTCCTTATATCCATATATGCTTCCGTTCAGTGTCACTACCCAGCATTCAAGCGTCTGTCGCCACTCTGCCGTGCAGGTACCCCAATCCAAACCGTAAAACTTAAAATTATAAATGGATGCAATTTTATTTTGGACCTCCCTACTGTTTTGTGCCGCCCTTACTGCTGCACCGGAAGTAGTAATTTTGTCATCATGCTTTTCACCAATACTACTTTCTCCCCTGCAAGCACACAGAGGCAAACACAGTGCCAACACCAAAATCATTACAACTACTCTCTTCATTTTAATCTCTCCTTTATCTCATTCTTTCATGATAGCGTCTGTTCCACGTTTCGAGGTTGCTAAGTAACAGCTCAATTCGATCCATATTTACGGGATCGTCCATTACTCCTTCCAGTCTTGCTCTGCCCCACGCATAGTCTCCTATGTACATGTTGTACTCCTCAACCGAGATATTGCACTCAGCCATTCAAAAATGGTCTCGATCGCTTCTGTGGGATTGTCAGCGATTGCGCCACAATTGACTGGGACAGCATAGCCAAAGTGAATGAGTCTGCGTTCTATTTCCTGCGAAAGTAAAAACGCATCCATTGATCCACCTCCTATTTTTTAGGGAATTACCTTCCCTGCTATTTATGATTATATATCCTTATTTTCCGTTTGTCGGCAAATTTATATCTTTATTTTCCTCATTTTTGACTGGTGGTGGATTTATAATATAGGCAAACAGGAGGTGCCGATATGGATTATATCGAATGGTTTTACGGCCGTTTGACGGAACTACGGTTTCAAAAAGGTGTTTCCGCTCGAGATATGAGTCTGTCTCTCGGGCAAAGCGAAAGCTACATCAACAAAATCGAAAATAAGCGCACGCTCCCCTCTTTCACAGGTTTTCTTTATATCTGTGAATATTTCGGAATCACACCGCAGGAATTTTTCGGTACCGGTGCAACCCCGCAAAAGACGAACGAATTACTGGCCGCGCTGGAAAAACTAACACCCGCGCAAACCGAACACGTCATCCAGATCATCAACGATATTGCAAATAAGTAACGGGTGGAGATTCTCTCCGCCCGTTACTTTTCCCGCACATTTCAGTCCGTTTCGTCATAAAATAAGGCAGTCGACAGATATCGGTCGCCCGAGTCAGGCAAAATCGCCACGACCTTTCGCCCCGGATTTTCCGCGGCGATTTTTTTCGCCGCGTGGTACGCCGCGCCGGACGACACGCCCACCAGTATCCCCTGCCGCGCCAGAGCACGCGTGCCCGCCACGGCCTGCGCCTGCGTCACCGTCTCCACGCGGTCGAGCAATGCCACATCCAGCACTTTCGGGATGAAGTCCGCGCCGATGCCCTCGATGCCGTGCCTACCCGCCGTGCCGCCGCTCAAAAGCGGACTTTCCGCCGGCTCGACCGCCACAACGCACAGCGCGGCATTGCGCTCTTTCAAAAACCGTCCTACGCCGCTGATCGTGCCGCCCGTCCCGACGCCCGCGACCAGAAAATCCACCTCGTGCAACGCCGCCCAAATTTCCGGGCCGGTCGTGCGGTAATGCGCCATGGGATTGGCAGGATTTTCGAACTGATTGGGCATATATGCCCCCGGCGTTCGCGCAACGAGCGATTTTGCCTGCGCCACCGCATCGCGCATGCCGCCCTCCGTCAGCACGATCTGCGCCCCGTAGGCGCGCATCAGCCGCCGTCGCTCCGTGCTCATATGCCGCGGCATGACGAGAATGCAGCCGTAGCCGCGCTGCGCCGCGATCGCGGCCAGTGAGACGCCGGTATTGCCCGACGTCGGCTCGATCACGGTGCCGCCCGCCCGCAGTACGCCTCGACGCTCCGCGTCCAAAATCAGTTCCAGCGCCGTTCTGTCCTTGACAGAGCCGGTCACATTGGTGTATTCTGTTTTCAGGTAGAGGTTCTCCCCCGCCCGATAAATCGGCGTTGCGCCGATCAGATTCTCAAACTCCATAATTCCCTCCGGAAAGGATGATTTTTATGCCGGAATTGACACAAATCACACAACTTTTGCTGCAGGACTATCAGCGTGGCCGCATGATCGACACGACCGTCCCCGTCGGGCGGCCGACCATGGCCGCGGCGGAAGAACTGCTCGAAAAACTGCGCATTTTGCTCTTCCCCGGATTTTATCGGGACGAACACGGCGGCAGCTCGGAAAGCTATGTTTCCATGCTGGTTTCCGAGGTGTATTTCCGTCTGGAAGCGTTGCTGCTTCCCCTGCTGAACGCTGACGCGGACGAATGTCACCGTATTTCCGACACGTTTTTGCGCGACATTCCGCGCATCCGCGACCTGCTGCAGCAGGATCTTCAGGCATTTCTCGTCGGCGACCCCGCGGCAAGCAGCGAAGCGGAGATCATCGCCGCCTATCCCGGTTTTCAGGCCATCACCGTGCATCGTATCGCGCACGATCTGCACGCCTTGGGCACACCCGTTTTGCCGCGTCTGCTGGCCGAGATTGCGCACAGCCGCACAGGCATCGACATCCACCCCGGCGCGTCCATCGGCCCCGCCTTTTTCATCGACCACGGCACGGGCGTCGTCATCGGCGAAACGACCGTGATCGGCACAGGCGTCAAGCTGTATCAGGGCGTGACGCTCGGCGCGCTATCCACGCGCGGCGGGCAGAGCCTACGCGGGAAAAAACGCCACCCCACCATTGAAGACGGGGTGACGATCTATGCAAGTGCGTCCATTTTGGGCGGCGAAACGGTCATCGGAAAGGGCGCAACCATCGGCGGCAACGCCTTCGTGACCCGATCGGTCGCCGCGGGGACGACCGTTATCGGCAATGCGTAAGGTCGCGAATGACCTCGGCGGCCAGAATCAGCCCCGCAATGCCGGGAATGTAGGATGTGCTGCCCGGGATCTGCCGCTTGCCGAGCGCGGCGGCTTCCTCCTCCGCGCCGACGGGCGTGCGCGCCTCTTCCTGCGAATAGACGACTTTCATGTGGGAAATGCCGCGTTTTTTCAGCTCTTTTCGCATGACGCGCGCCAGCGGGCAGACGCTTGTTTTGGAAACGTCCGCCACGCGAAATGCCGTCGCATCCAGCTTGTTGCCCGCGCCCATGCAACTGATGATGGGCGTGCCGACGGCAAATGCGCGCTCGGCGAGGCAGAGCTTGCCCGTCACGGTGTCGATGGCATCGACGACGTAATCGTACTGCGAAAAATCGAACGCGTCTGCCGTTTCGGGCGTGAAGAAAACGGGATGCACGCAGATGTGCAACCGTGGGTTGACATCGAGCAACCGTTGCTTGGCCACGTCCACTTTCCTCTGCCCCACCGTCGAATGCGTCGCCAGAAGCTGACGGTTGATATTCGTGACGCTGACCGTGTCGTGGTCGATCAGGTCGATCGCGCCGATCCCGCCGCGCACCAACGCCTCGGCCGCGTAGCCGCCGACACCGCCGATCCCGAACACGGCAACGCGCGCGTTATGCAAGCGCTGCATGGCCTCCTCGCCGAACAGTAGGCCGCTTCTGGAAAATTGCTCCTCCATACGCCGCTCAGCCTTCTTCCACCACGATTTCCGCCACCTGCAACCCCGGGTTGCGGCGGCAGGTAAAGTCAATCGCCCAGAAGCTGGAGAAAACCAGCAGATTGTTGCCGTGATAATCCTCCAGAAGCTCCGCGTCCGAGCCGAGATTGAGGTCGCCGAGGTCACCGGGATAGGCTTCGATGCGGCGGATTTCCTCGTAAGGCAGCGTTTCCATACGCAGATCCACACCGTATTCGCTCTTCATGCGGTATTCAAACACGTCAAATTGCAGTGTACCGACGACGCCGACGATGACCTCCTCCATGCCGGAATTGGGCACTTTGAAAATCTGAATGGCGCCCTCCTGCGCGATCTGTTCCGTGCCCTTGACGAACTGCTTGCGCTTCATCGAGTCCTTGGCCGACACGCGGCAGAAATGCTCGGGCGCAAAGGTCGGGATGCCGGAATAGAGGAATTTTTTCGCGGGAACGGTGATCGTGTCACCGATGGAGAAAATACCCGGGTCGAACACGCCGATAACGTCTCCGGCATATGCCTCTTCGACGATCTCGCGCTCGGCCGCCATCAACTGCTGCGGCTGCGACAGGCGCATTTTCCGCTTGCCCTGCATATGATAATATTCCGTATCGCGCTGGAACTTTCCCGAAACAATGCGCATAAATGCCAGGCGGTCGCGGTGCGCCTTGTTCATATTGGCCTGAATTTTGAAAACGAACGCGGAAAAATCGGGCGAAAACGGGTCGATTCGTCCGCAATCGGCCATGCGCGCCAGCGGCGGCGGCGTCATTTTCAGGAAATTCTCCAAAAACGGTTCCACGCCGAAATTGGTCAGCGCCGAGCCGAAGAACACGGGCGAGAGCTTTCCGTCGCGCACCTCCTGCAGCTCCAGTTCCCGGCCGGCCGAGAGCAGCTCCACGTCGTCGATCAGTTTCTGATGCTTTGCCTCACTGTCGAGCAAGGACGCGACGCGCCCGTCGTACAGGTCGACCGTTTCCATATGTGCGCGGTTTTTGCCCGACACGCCCGAGAAAAACAGCAGCTTGCTCTCCTGACGGTCGTACACGCCCAGAAAGTCCTTTCCCGAGCCGATCGGCCAGTTCATCGCATAGGTTTCGATGCCCAGCTCGCGCTCGACCTCGTCAAGCAGGTCGAACGGGTCTTTCGCCTCCCGATCCATCTTGTTGATAAAGGTAAAGATCGGGATGTGGCGCATGGCGCAGACTTTGAACAGCTTTCGTGTCTGCGGTTCGACGCCTTTTGCGCCGTCGATGACCATGACGGCCGCATCGGCTGCCATCAGCGTGCGATAGGTATCCTCGGAAAAATCCTGATGGCCGGGCGTATCGAGGATGTTGATACAGCAGCCGCCGTATTGAAACTGCATGACCGAGGACGTGACGGAAATGCCGCGCTGCTTTTCGATCTCCATCCAGTCAGAGGTCGCGGCACGGGCATTTTTCTTTCCCTTGACGACACCGGCCTGCGCGATCGCGCCGCCGTAAAGCAAAAATTTCTCCGTCAAGGTCGTTTTACCGGCGTCGGGGTGCGAAATGATCGCAAATGTCCGACGGCGGCTGATTTCTTCCTGTAAGGTTGACATAATATTCCTCCCGTATGATTGTTTTTCTGCAAGCACACAGGCATTCTAGTGCGGACTATGCATAAGCGCCTCCAAATTGCGTTTGTGTCTGTAACTAGGTTAGTTTAGCACATTTTTCCGCCTTTTACAAGTGGAAAGATGCCTGCTTACGCGTGTTTTGCACAGGACGCGGCAAAAAGTTCGTCCCTCCTCCGCCATTTTGCAGCGGCGCAAGCGCAAATCGCCCTTTCCCGAAAATGCCCGCACTTCGGCTACCGCCGCTTGCCGTGAGCGCATTGCGCCCCCCTTAGCAAAAAATAAAAGGCCGACGAGCGGCCTTTTATTTTTCAGTCTGTCAAAGAACCCTTGTTTTTGTTAGGTAAAAACAGGAGTTTTAACG
>CAYSYK010000025.1:0-21071 GCA_964435375.1 uncultured Oscillospiraceae bacterium
AGGGCGAGGGATTTTAAGTCCCTTGTGTCTGCCTGTTCCACCACAGCGGCGAACATGGGTATTTTAGCACAGTTTTCCCCTGCCGTCAAGTCGACCCAAACGAAAAAATCCGCACCGCCGCAAGGCAGTACGGATTTTGTTTCCTTACTTCAGACCGAAACGCTTGTTGAAACGATCGACACGTCCACCGGTGTCAACCAGCTTCTGCTTGCCGGTATAGAAAGGGTGGCACTTGGAGCAGATTTCAACACGAATGTCTTTCTTCGTGGAACCGGTTTCAAAAACATTACCACAAGCACAACGAATCGTGGTCTGTTCGTACTTAGGATGGATACCTTCCTTCATTTTGTTCACCTCTTTCTCATCAAATAAAAGGGCATAATTGCCCCAGCAATTTCAATCGCTCGGATATATTATCATACTTCCGCGGGAAATGCAAGCATTTTTTTCGGTTTTTTGAAAAAAAGTTATCCCAATAACGCAGGATCGATTTTTCTATCCTTAAAATAATATTGCCGGTCGTGCTCACCCACAGGCCGCAACACCTTGCAAGGATTCCCCGCCGCCACCACATCAGAGGGGATGTCCTTGGTGACGATGCTGCCTGCGCCGATGACCGCATTATCCCCTATGGTCACACCGGGCATAACGATGACCCCTGCCCCCAGCCAGCAGTTGCGGCCAATGCGAATCGGCATATTGTATTGCAATCCCTTGCCGCGCAGCTCCGCATTGATGGGATGGCCTGCCGTTGCCAGCACCACGTTGGGGCCAAACATGGTATATTCCCCCACATAGATGTGGGTATCATCCACCAGTGTCAGGTTATAATTGGCATAGACCCACTTTCCGAAATGGACATGATGACCCCCAAAATTGGAATGAAAAGGCGGCTCAATATAGCAGCCTTCTCCGATTTCGGCGAACATCTGCTTGAGCATTGCAAAGCGCCGCTCCCCCTCGCCGGGGCGGGTCCGGTTGTAGTCGTAGAGCTTTTCCATGCACTCGAGCTGCAACCGGGTCACTTCCGGGTCAGCCGGATCATAAATGTCCCCACTGTGCTGTTTTTCCCGCTCTGTCATGACCGTTCCTCAAAACGCCCAGTTGCCGTTGCGGAAAATCGGAACGATCGAGCCGTCCGTGCAGATGCCGTCGATGTTCATGCTGTCGCAGCCGATCATGAAATCGACATGGATCATCGAATCGTTGACGCCCATTGCCTGACATTCCTCCAGCGTCTTTTCCTGATAGCCCTTGATGGTGTCGGCAAAACCGCATCCGACGGCCAGATGGCAGGCGGCGTTTTCGTCGAAAAGCGTATTATAATAAAGAATACCGCTTTCGCAGATGGGGCTGTACTGCGGCACGAGCGCGCATTCGCCCAAATACGACGCGCCCTCGTCCATGGAAAGCATGGTCTTGAGAATGTCCGCGCCCTTTTCCGCGCCGGATTCGACCACCTTGCCGTTTTCAAAGCGCATGAAGAAGCCGTCGATCAACTGGCCGTTGTAGCTCAGGGGCTTGGTCGCGTAGACGATACCGTCCGCCTGACCGCGCATGGGAGAAATGAAGCATTCTTCCGTCGGGATATTGGGATTGAAGGCAATTCCCCGTCTGGAAACTTCGCGTGCGCCGCAGAACTGCGCCTCGGGGATCATGCCGACGGTCAGATCGGTGCCGTTGGCAGCCGTGTAGTGCAGCTTGGCGATGTCGAATCCGTTGAGATATTTGCAGCGGGCGTGAATGTCGGCGTTGTGCGCGTCCCACGCGCCGATTGCGTCGTCGGTCACGCGGGCGGCATCGAGGATCGCCTCCCAAAGTTTTTCAACGGCAACGCTCGTGCGCACACCGGGGAAAACCTTCTTCGCCCACGCCGCACCGGGCACGGCGGCGATGCACCACTGCTGGCGGCCGTCACGACGGTCGATATACGGCTTGAGGATCGGGTAGGAGATCTGTCTGGCCTTGGCCTCTTTTTCCATGTTCATGCCCTTCATGCCATCGGGGTCGGACGACTCGATGAACAAGCGGCACGGCAGCGTTTCGCACCAATATTCCTGACGTGCCTTCACCCATTCGGGAACCTCCGCCATCGTCTTGACGGACTGATAGCGATTGTGCACGCGCGAGAGCGGCAGATAGTCCCATGTGACGGTGACGTGGCGTGCCTTGGCCTTGTAGCACTCCTCTACCACCATTTTCACGAACTCGGGCTGGTCAAGATCGGCGTAGATCAGCACATCCTGACCTTTTTGGATGTTCAGACCCGTGCGGGCGATCAGGCGGGCATATTCCCGCAGGACGGTTTTTTTCATAGGAAACATCTCCTTTTCATTTTTGGGTTATTATATCATGTTCTCGAACAATCGTCAATATTTCTTGCATTTTTCTGTTTTATGCGCTATAATAAAGTGCAACCTAGGAGGGCAATATGCTGACGAAACATCAATTTCACGAAAAAACGGCCGCAGGATTCCTGCTTCTCGACGGCGCGACCGGTTCCAACCTCTTGCGCGCCGGGATGCGCGCAGGCTGCTGTGCGGAGGAATGGATTCTCCAAAATCCCGAGCCGCTCGTCGCGCTCCAGCGGGCATATGCCGCATCGGGCAGCGACATTATCTACGCCCCGACCTTTCAGGCGCAGCCTCTGGCACTGCAAAAAGTCGGGCTGGACAAGCAGACCGAGCATATCAACGAGGCGCTGGTGCACCTGAGCCGCTCCGCCGCACCGCAATGTCTGATCGCGGGCGACATTTCCACCATGGCCGCCGTCTGCGATAGCTGGGACGAGCGCAATTTCGACCTTCTGGTGGAGAATTATCGCCGCCAGATCCGCGGATTGGTCGACGGCGGTGCCGATCTGCTCATTGCCGAAACGCTCCTGTATCCGCAGGAAGCCGAGGCCGTGCTGACCGCCGCGGCGCTGGAAAATGCCGACACGGTGATGCTCAGCTTCACCATGCACGGCGACGGTTCGCTGTTTTCCGGCATGGATGTCGGCCCTGTTTTTGCCGAGCTGGAAAAAGCGGGTGCGGCCGCGCTCGGATTCAACTGCGTCGCCGTCGATGCCTTCACGCCCGCACTGGTCGCGCGCCTGCGACGCTTCACGCGTCTGCCGCTGCTGTGCAAGCCCAATGCGGGAAATCCCACGATCGAAGCGGACGGCCTCGCGCATTATCCCATGCAGGCGGAAGAATTTGCCGCGATCGGCGTGCAATGTAGACAAGCCGGCGCGCAACTGCTCGGCGGCTGCTGCGGAACGACCCCGGATTTCATCGCCGCGATGCGGCGCGCATTGTAACCATTCTGATTCAAAAACGGAAACGGAGAGTATGTTATGGAAAAAAGAGTACACTATTTTCTGAGCCGCAAAAGCGTGCTGACTTGGCTAATGGCGCTGTGCCTGACCGCTTCGGCCGTATCGCGTATCGTCTTCGGCTGTACGCAGCGGTTTGAAAGCACGCTGACGCAGGTCGTCATTCCCGTCATCGCAATTGCCCTGTACCTGCTGATCGTCCTGCTCGACGGCAAAGAGCGCTTTTACAAGACCGCCATTCCCGTCTGGCTGATGTGCATCGACTACGCGTGTATGCCACACCTGTTCATCGGCGACAACCACCTGATTCTGATTCTGTACTGCGCCGTACTGCTCCTGTGCAGTGTGCTGTACACCATCATTTCCTCCGGGCACGTGCGCCGTCCGTGGTTCCTGCTCGTGATTTTCCTGTCCGGGCTTTGCCTGAGTATTTACGCCAACCGCGCAAGCGGCCTGAATATGCTCTGCACGGAAACGGCACAGCCGGACATTCTCCTGTTCGCGGGTCTGATTTTCGGTACGCTGGGTCTGCGCATCTCCCCCGCCGGAGAATACCATCCCACGTGGGGCGACCGTCCCGACGGACGGCGCATCCGCTCCATGCCCGCCATTTCGCAGGTCACGCCCTACCTGATGGTGCACCGCTGTGAGTCCAACATCTTCTTCGAGGACTCGTTCGAGATCACGAACGTCGACCGCTACATACGCCAGAAGCGCCGCGAGGGTCTGTCCAATTTCGGCATCGTGCACGTGATTCTGACCGCCTACTGCCGCGGAATGTGCAAATTCCCCGCACTCAACCGTTTCATCTCCGGCCAGAAAATCTACACACACGGCGAGGACATTCAGTTCTGCATGACGGTGAAAAAAGAAATGACCGCCGACGCGCCCGACACCGTCATCAAGCTTCACCTGAACCGCCGCGACACGGCGCAGGACGTCTATCGGAAGTTCCAAGCCGCCGTGGACGAAGTCAAGGGCACCCCGCTCGACTCCGGCGTGGACAACACGGCAGGTCTGCTGTCCATGGTTCCCGGGATTTTCCTGAAATTCGTGGTCTGGCTAATCAAACTGCTCGATTATTTTGGTCTGCTTCCGAAATTCCTGCTGGAAATCAGCCCCTTCCATGCGTCGGTCTATTTCACGTCCATGGGCTCGCTCGGCATCCAGCCCGTATATCACCATCTGTACAATCTGGGCAATATGCCCGTGTTCTGTGCATTCGGCTGCAAGCGCAAGGAAACGCACCTGCTGGAAGACGGCACGCTCGTCCAGAAAAAATATGTCGATCTGAAGGTTAACGTCGACGAGCGCATTGTCGACGGGTTCTACTACGCATCGTTTTTCAAGCACGTCAAGCGCATCATGGCGCACCCCGAAACGCTGGACACGCCGCCCGAGGAAATCGTAGATGACATCGACTGAGATCGTTCAAACCATTCGCGCTCTGCTGCCCCCGGGACATCCTTGGGGGCAGCAAATCATACATCTTCCGTATGTCGACTCCACCAACACCTATGCCAAAGCCTTGGCCCGGCAAGGTGCGCCGGGCGGCACCGTCGTCCTCGCCGATACGCAAAGCGGCGGACGCGGACGGCTTGGCCGTTCGTTCTTTTCCCCCGTCGAAAAGGGGCTGTATCTGTCCGTCATTTTGCGCCCGCACTGCGCGGCGCAGCAGCTCATGCACCTGACCTGCGCCGCGGGCGTTGCCGCGGCCGAAGCCGTGGCCGAGGCCGCCGGGATCGAAATCGGGCTGAAATGGACGAACGACCTCGTCATCGGTAAGCAAAAGCTCGGCGGCATTCTGACCGAGCTGAGCACCGATCCCGCCACACACATGACGGAATTTGCGATCGTCGGAATCGGGATCAATTGCAACCATGCGCAAGCCGATCTGCCAGCCGAATTGCGCACGATGGCAACGTCGCTTGCGCTTGTTGGGGGCAAGTCGGACAGGCTCGCGCTGGCCGCCGCCCTGATCGACCGTCTGTCACACATGGACGCGCGGCTTTTGACCGACCGCGCACGGCTCATCGAGGAATTCACCGCACGCTGCATCACCGTCGGGCAGGATATTCGCATCGTGCGCGGCGACATGGTGCGTGACGCGCACGCCTACGGCATCGGCGCAGACGGGTCGCTTCTCGTAACCTACGCGGACGGCACGAAAGACGCCGTCACCTCAGGAGAAGTCAGCATCCGCGGGATGTACGGATATTTATAATTTTTTGTAAATTTCAAAAATACCTGTTGCATTTTCTCTGCTTTTTGGGTATACTGGACTCAGAAAAAATACTTAAATCAGGAGGTCATTATCATGAAAGCTTTTAAAATCATCGCGTCCGTCGTTGTTGGTCTGGCCGCCGTTGCCGGAATCGTCTATGTCGCTGCCACCTATGGCGACAAGATCGTTGCATGGGCGAAGAAACTTATCAACCGCTGCTCCTGCTGCGACGATTGTGCCTGCGCCGATTGCGAGTGCAACGAAAACGGCGAGTGCACCTGCGAGTGCGACTGCGACGAGTGCGAGTGCAACGAGTGCGACGCCTGCGACGCCGAAGAAGAAGCCGAAGTCAGCGAGAACGATTTCGAGGGCTAATTTCCAATCCACGTATAAACGCATCCATCGGTCATGCCGATGGATGCGTTTTTCTTTCAGGCCGTTGCTCAGAGAAACGCTCTGCACGCTTTCCATGGTCTTGGCGAGGATGGTCTGCGCGACCCTTGCGCAGACCATCGCGACGATCGGAATCCAGATCGTGTGCACGCCGAGCATCCGCAGTTCCAGCGCGCCGTCGTGTGGGAACGGCGTGCCCGCCTCCAGCTCGCGACGGAAATAGGTTCCCGACAGTTTTGCGACGATCAGTTCCCCCGCGCACAAAAATGCGCCGGCACCGCAGCCGCACAGGCCAACGATGCAGCAAATGCGAACGAACTTACTCATGATCATCGCAAATTTTGAAATTTTTCGGATGGTTTTTAACGCTTTCATAGTCTTATCCTTTCTTTTCCGAACCGATGGTAAACACGCTCCTCCGTTATGCGTGCGGAAGGAGCGGAAAATACTGTTATAAAATATTTGTTCCGCAACGAACGTTTCCTTTTATATCCTCCGCTTCCCCATTTGTCAACCCATGCGCCGTAAAAAGCAAAATCGGAGATTTCGCATCCCTTTTCGGTGCGAAATCTCCGTTTGATCGGTCGTCCGCCATGAGCATATTTTAGGTTTTTGCGCCATAGGCTGTCCACAGGAGGGATCGGCATGGTCATGAGTTGGATTTTTACGGGGCTTGTCCTGATTTCCGTCGTTTTCGCGCTGCTGCTCGGCAACGGCGGTGCGCTTTCCGCCGCCGTCACACAAGGCGCGCAAGCCGGCATCACGCTCGCCGTTTCGCTCGGCGGATCACTGTGCCTATGGACGGGGGTCGGGCGCGTGATGGAGAAAATCGGCCTGACGGCGGCACTGTCGCGCTTTCTGCGGCCGCTGCTGCACGCGCTGTTCCCCTCCGCAAAATCCGACGTCGCGCTCGCCGGCGCAATATCCGGCAATGTCTGCGCCAATTTTCTCGGCCTCGGCAACGCCGCCACGCCCATGGGCATTCGCGCGGTGCGCCTGATGAAAAACGGTACATACAACGACACGGCCTCGCACGAAATGTGCCGCCTGATCGTGCTCAACACCGCCTCCATCCAGCTCATCCCCGCCAACGTCGCCGCCATTCGGGCAAGTCTCGGATGCGCGACCCCATTCGACATTCTTCCCGCGGTCTGGGTCACATCCCTGTGCTCGGCATCCGTGGGGCTGCTGGCCGCCGCCCTGTTCGGAAAGCTGTGGCGCAAATGACGGATTACCTTGTTCCGCTCCTGCTGTTGGCCGTCTGCACGCTTGCACTGCGTAAAAAAGAAAACGCTTACGATCTGCTGCTCGACGGCGGGCGCGAGGGGCTGAAGCTGCTTATATCCATCGTGCCGACGCTGGTTTTGCTGCTCACGGCGGTCACCATGCTCCGCCAAAGCGGGGCGATTGACGTTCTCGCCGCGTTTTTTGCGCCGATTTTTCGCTTTTTCGGCATACCGCCGGAAACGGCCATGCTGGTGCTCATCCGCCCCATCAGCGGCAGTGCGGCGCTGGCCGTCGGCGCAGACCTGATGGCCGCGCACGGCGTCAACTCCCCTGTCGGCCGCACCGTCGCCGTCATGCTCGGCTCAACGGAAACGACGTTTTACACCATTTCCGTCTATTTCGGCGCGGCCGGGATCAAAAAGACGCGCTACTGCATCCCCGCGGCACTGCTCGCCGATTTCACCGGCTTTTTCATGGCCGCCCTGAGCACGAGATTGTTTTTCATGTAAAAAAGAGGCCGCTGTCGCGGCCTCTTCGATTTGTCATAAAGGTTCGTATCCGCCTCGGGAATCCGTTTTCTAAATTGGATTCTCCATCTGAATTCCATGGGCAATGACGAGTCTTATTTCTTCGCCAGTTCGTTGGTATCGACGCTGTTGCGGTAGACAACGAAACGCTGATACAAAAACTCCGTCACGAGATTTATGACCATGTTGATCGCCGTAACCAAATACTCGTTCCAGCCGAGATTTCCCGCCAGAATGTGTTCCAACCACGTCGACAGCGGCGTAAACGCACAATAATACACCGCCACCAGAATCATCGCGCGGGCAAGGTTTTCCGTCGATTTGAACGTGTATCTACGGTTGAACGTGAAGTTCCACAGCACCGACAGCACCAGCGCGATCAGGTACGACAGCCAATACTGCCAATGCAGCAGCTCGTTCATCAGCGCAAAGCTGCCCATCTGGATGATGCCCGCCGACGCGGAGAACAGCGCGAATTTTATCGTGCGAAAAATTTCTCTATGTTTCATCATGATGCACCTTTCAAAAATGCCGCAGCAAAAAAGCTGCGGCATTTATTTTGATTACGCCTCGTCTTCCTCGTCTTCCTCGTCGACAAACTCCAGATTTTCGCCGCAATTGTCGCAGACAATGCTGCCCTGCTCCAGCGTTTCTTCGTCGAAGTTGATGACATTGCCGCAGGCGGGGCACTCCACCTCGTAAACGGTGGCATCCTCGTCGCCGAAGTCGAAGTCCTCGTCGTCGTCCTCGTCGTCCTCGTCGTCTTCGTAACCCTCGTCCTCGTCATCGAAGTCGTCGTCAAAATCGTCGTAATCGTCGTCCTCATCGTCCATGATGAAGTCCTCGATAGCGTCGAGATCTTCTTCGATCTCGTCCAGCTCGTCGGAAATAGCGATGGTGGTGTCCTCCACGTCTTTCAGACGCTTCGTCACGTCGCCCAGCAGGTCAACGATCGCCGCGATCATTTTTCCCTCGTCGGACTCGGTATTCAGCTTCAGGCCATCCATCAGGCCCTTGAGATATGCGGACTTTTCATAAACAGTCATGGCTGCTCCTCCTCGCGATTGTCTAAACGTATGACTCAGGCCTTGGAACGACCCAGATATTCGCCGGTACGGGTGTCGATCTGGATCTTATCTCCCTCGTTGATGAACAGGGGCACCTTCACGTCCGCGCCGGTCTCGACCGTGGCGGGCTTGAGGGTATTGGTGGCAGTGTTGCCGGCAAAACCGGGGTCGGTGGCCGTAACAACCAGATCGACGAAGTTCGGGACTTCCACGCCGAAGACCTTGCCCTTATAGCTCATAACGGTGCAGATGTCATTCTCTTTGACGAACTTGAAGCTGTCGTCAAGCACGTCGCCGTTGAGCGGCTCAAGCTCATAGGTCTCCTGATCCATGAAGTAGTACAGCTCGCCGTCGTTGTACGAGTATTCCATCTTCTTTCTCTCGATGAAAGCGGTGGGGAATTTTGCAGAGGGGTTGAGCGACGTTTCGGTCACGCCGCCGGTGATGACATTTCTCATCTTTACACGGACGAACGCCGCGCCCTTACCGGGCTTGACGTGCTGGAACTCGATGACCTGCATCACCTTGCCGTCCATTTCGAACGTAATGCCGTTTCTAATTTCGCCTGCAGAAATCATTGTATGATCCTCCTAAAATTTGGTGTGTTCTTCTTTAACTGGTTTATTCTAACCTAAAATTCTTCATTTTGCAAGAGGGAAATGACTTATTTTCAGAGAATAATCAGATTTTTGCTGCTGTGTGCCAGATTTTCGTGCCCGTCGGGCAGGTAAATGCAGCAATCCTCGATGCGAACGCCGAATTTTCCGGGCAAATAGATGCCGGGTTCCGCCGAGCAAACCGCGCCGGCCGGGATGGGCTGATCGTTGCGCGGGCTGGGGCTGGGGCTTTCGTGTACCTCCAAGCCGAGGCCGTGGCCGTAGCTATGTGTGAAATAGTCGCCGTATCCCGCCTGCGCGATCACGTCGCGTGCCGCGCCGTCCACGTCGCGACCGATGACGCCCGCCTTGGAAACGGCCAAGCCCGCAAGCTGTGCCTGCAGGACGGTGTTGTACACCTTCTGCATTTCCTCGGTGGCATAGCCCATGGCAACGGTGCGGGTCATATCGGAGCAGTAGCCGTGATAGATCACGCCGAAGTCCATGGTGACAAAGTCGCCCGCCTGTAGCTTGCGCTCACCCGCCACGCCGTGCGGCATGCTGGTGTTCGGGCCGGAAACCACGATCGGGTCGAACGACAGTCCCTGCGCGCCGTTTTTGTACATACAATAAATCAGCTCCGCCTGCACTTCCAGCTCCGTCATGCCGACTTTGATGCGCGGCAGAACTTCGGAAAAGGCGCGGTCGGTGATCTGCTGCGCCTTGCGCATGAGGTCAAGCTCCCACTCCTCTTTCACGTCGCGCCAGCGGTTGATTGCGTCGCTGTACGGCACGAGCTTGGCATTGAGCTTTTCGGCATAGGTGTTGAACTCGTCGACGGTCATATACTGCTGCTCGAAGCCCAGTGTTTGGATGCCGAAATCGGCGATCGCGGCATTCAATCGCGCGCTGTAACTGTTGTCGCGATTGATCTCCAGCACCTCAAAGCCTTTCAGCCCCGCACAGGCCGACTCGATGTAGCGGCCGTCGGTAAAGTAGCGGCAGCCGTTTTTCGACACGACGGCAACGCCCTCGGCGATGTCAAATTCCGCCGCATAATGGCGGCTGTAGCGGGAAGTCAGCAGCAGCGCATCGACCTCGCCGCCGAGCATGGAACGATATTTGTCCAGATTTTTCATTCGTGCATCCTCCTGTTTCTTGCAAGAAGTATAAATGGCATTTCCAGCACGTGCCGTGCTTTCAGCCAGAAATTATGATTGTGAATGGCCTTGACGAGAAACGTCGTCACGCCGACGCAGTTGCCGCCGAGGGTATCGGTGAAGATCTGGTCGCCGACCAGCGCGGCGCGGCACGGCGGCACGTCAAATTCCGCGAGGCATTGCGCGATCCCCTTGGAAAATGGCTTTTTCGCATGGGTGATGCAGGCGATGCCGTACTGCTCGCAAAACACGCGCACGCGGGGCTTTTGGGAATTGGACACCACGCAGATTCGGACATTCGATGCCGCCATTTCCCGTAGCCAGCTTACTGTCCGCTCCGTGGGAACACTGGTCGTATACGGCACGATAGTATTGTCGAAATCCAGCATCAGCAGTTCGATCTGATTGTTTTCCAAAAATTGCGGGGTGATATCCGTCAGCTTGTCCGTCACGAACCGCGGCAACAGGGAAAAAGACATACACGCGACCATTCTTTCATATAGTATGGCAGTATTATAGCACACAAGGAGCGATTTGTCCATGGATTTCGTGCTGTATCGTGCCATGACGGCGGCGGAATTTGAAAAAAATCCGCATTTTTCCATGCCGATGGCATGGATGGCCTGCCATTTTTCGCCGTATGCGACAGGTCTTTCCAATCTTCCGCGGGCACTGCCGGCGGGAAGTCTGCTCATTGTCAACGACCGAACCCCCATCGCCGGCCACGATCCGGCGCAAATTGCGCGCGTCTTGGACGAAACCGTCCGACGGCTGGATTGCAGCGGCATTTTGCTCGATTTTCAGCACGACGGCGCACAGGCCGTCGCCGAGGCCGTTGCCGCACTTCCCTGCCCCGTCGCCGTCACGCCGTCCTACGCCGCGCCGCTTTCGTGCGGCGTTTTTCTGCCGCCGCCCGCGCTTTACACCCCCTTGCAGGAGCATCTTGCGCCGTGGACGGGGCGCGAAATCTGGCTGGAGGCGGCGCTGCAGGGTGCAACCCTGCGCATCACGCGCGATGGAAGCCGCACGCTTGCCGCCCCGCCGGGTGCGTGTCCGCACACGGACGCGGTTTTGCACTGCCGTTACGGTATGGATGTACAGGCGGATCACGTCGATTTTTCGCTGCAACGGGATGCGTCACAGCTTGACGCGTTGCTGGACGAGGCCGTGTCGCTGGGCGTGACACATTTTGTCGGGCTTTATCAGCAGTTGGGCGATTTTTCCTCCCACGCCGAGGCACAGGCGACGGCGCGGCGCCAGTTATGAAGCCGTTTTTCGCGTTCCTGCGGCGGCATTGCCGGCTCAAATACGCGCTCGACCGCCCAGTTTTTGCGAATTTCGTTCTGATTTTTCCAGTAGCCGACCGCCAATCCCGCCAGATACGCCGCGCCCATGGCCGTCGTTTCCACGCAGTGCGGGCGCATGACGGGTGCATCGGAAATGTCCGCCTGCGTCTGCATCAGGTAATTGTTCGCCGACGCACCGCCGTCCACTTTCAGGCTTCCGAGCGCGAGGCCGCAATCGTTGGCCATGGCGGTGAGCACGTCGTTAGTCTGATAGGTGATGGAATCGAGCGTTGCACGGATGATGTGGTATTTGTTGACCCCGCGGGTCAGCCCGACGATCGTGCCGCGGGCGTTGGCATCCCAATACGGCGCGCCGAGGCCGGTAAATGCGGGCACAACATAGCAGCCGTTGGTGTCTTTGACTTTGCGCGCCATGTATTCCGAGTCGGATGCGGACTCGACGAATCGCAGCTCATCGCGCAGCCATTGCACGGCCGCACCCGCCACGAAAATGGAGCCTTCGAGCGCATAGTTGATTTTCCCGTCCAGCCCCCACGCGATCGTGGTCACCAGTCCGTTTTTCGAGAACATCGGCTTTTCGCCCGTGTTCATCAGCACGAACGCGCCCGTTCCGTAGGTGCATTTCGCCTCACCGGGCGCAAAGCAGGTCTGCCCGAACAGCGCCGCCTGCTGGTCGCCCGCCGCGCCGGCAATGGCGATGGGCGCGCCGAAAAACTGCGCATCGGTCTTGCCGTATACGCCGCTGCTGGGCACGGCCTCGGGCAGCATGGATTTCGGGATGTCCAGAATTTCCAGAATTTCCTCGTCCCACTGTAAGGTGTTGATGTTAAAGAGCATGGTTCGCGAGGCGTTGGAATAATCCGTCACATGGACGCTGCCGCCCGTCAATTTCCAGATCAGCCACGTTTCCACCGTGCCGAACAGCAGTTGCCCCTGCTCGGCGCGTTCGCGCGCCTCGGGGACGTTTTGCAGAATCCACGCCACTTTCGTCGCGGAAAAATAAGGGTCGATGACCAAGCCCGTTTTTCCGCGGATCATATCTGTCAACCCACGGTTGCGCAGTTGCCGGCAGATGTCGGCCGTGCGGCGGCACTGCCAGACGATCGCCGGACACACCGGCCGACCCGTGTTTTTGTCCCAAACGACGGTCGTTTCGCGCTGGTTGGTAATGCCGATGGCGGCAATGTCGGACGCGGACGCGCCGATGTTACGCATGGCCGTCTGCGCAACCTCCAGTTGCGTGGCAAAAATCTCGTCGGCATCGTGCTCGACCCAACCGGGCTGCGGGAAGATCTGCGTAAATTCCTTCTGCGCCACGCTGCATATGCGCCCTTTGCGGTCAAACAAGATGCAACGATTGGAGGTCGTGCCGGAGTCCAGTGCCATAATATATCGTGCCATTGAATCTGCTCCTCTGCGTTTTTTCAGGAAAATCATACCATATTCCCATGCAAAAGGCAAGGCCGCCATGGAAAAAACACTTACATTTTATCGAACACCGCGGTATGATTTTCAAAAAGCGGGAGGGCTTGTGCACGAATATCTTCCTGACGCTCGCATATCTTTTCTTCCTCGGTTCGGTATTCGGCTGGGTGCTGTGTACTATTTCTGCGTCCACCCTTACATTCCGGAGAGACTGCAATGGCTGTCGGAAAATCCGGCGTTTTCTTTCTTCATCAGTGTGTTTTTCGGCGTGCTCTTGGTCGATGCCGCGCATTCCGCGCAGCTGGTGATGAATCTGAAAAATTCGCCGAGGAAAGCAAAACCGTCCTCGTGTTCGAAAACATCAAGCGCAAAAGCGACGGCCGCAAGTATTGCTTCTTCTCCCCCCTTCCATTCCGACACGCCTTTGCGTGAGCACCTAAAAGCTTTCGTTGAAAACCATTGAAAAGCAGCGAAAAGAGAAAAAATAAATTGCGGGGAACGGCGCAAGGCCGTTCCCCTTTTCTTTATACAGTTTATACAGTGCCCGTAATGACCAAAGTGGCCGTGCCGGGCATCACGGCATAGGTGCCGTCGGCATTCTGTGTGACCGTCGCCGCGGGAACGGTGATTTGCCCCGCCACGGTCGCAAATACACCGCTCGTCTGGTTGTAGGTGTAGTTCGTGCCCGCCGTCCACGCCGTGCCGTTGTAGGTCACGGAAAGGTCGCGCAGGCGCGGATCGAAGGTATCGCGCAGCGCGAGTGCATCGGCGGCCGTGGCGGCCGCCGCGCCGTAATTTTCGACGGTAAAGGTGTAGGTGAGCTGTCCGTTTTCCTGCACGACGGTGGGGCTGAGCGCCTTCGTAATGCGCAGATCGGCGCGTGTCCGATTGTTCACGGTAGCCTGTGCCGTCAGCGCGCTTGCACTGCCCGTGCCCGTCACGGTTGCCGTATTGGTGATGGCGGCATCCTGTCCGAGCGGCGCAAAGGCCGTCACATCCGTTTCATACACGATCAGGACATTCCCGCCCGCGGGCACGGTAATACCCGCAATGGTCAGCGGAGGCCCAGCCGTAACCGTCGGCGCGGCGGAGAGCGTCCCGTTGACGAAAAAGCGCACCGTGCCGTCCCGATAGGACAACGGATACAGCGTTCCCGCACCGAATGCGTAGCCGCCCAGATCGTCGCTGACCGTTACATTGGTCACGGCGGCCGCACCCGTGTTGGTGAGGGAAATCGCGTAGGTGACTTTTCCGCCCTGCTCGTAAAGGTCGGTCACAGCCGTTTTCGCCACGCGCAGGGTTTCCATCAATTCCCCGACGACGGTGTTGGAGTCGGTCGAGCCGCCGCTGTAGCTCAGCGTTGCATAGTTTGTAAATCTTGCCATAAAACACACTCCCGTTTCTTTTTGGGGCATTTGCGCCCCGAACATTCTATGTGTCCGTGTCGAAAGATGTGTTTCCGACGGCAAATCGGTCGGTGCAAGGCTTCCGCTTGAGGAGAGGGCTTATCGCGCCTGCGGCGCGAACCTCATCCGTCACCGCCTTCTGGATTGCCACGGCGCTGCGCGCCTCGCAATGACGTGGTGGAATTTTGCGCTTTTCATTTTTCACTATGCATTTTGCACTTTTCACTTCCCACTATGCAAAACATCCACCCGCGGCGGGTGGATGCTTTGTGTTTCGGAGATATATTTAGGAGAATTCGTTCTTTTCCAGTTCGTCCCGCATGCCGTTCCAGTTGTTTTGCGCGGCATTTTTCGCAGCGGCGTAGTCGGTTTCAAACTCCGTGAAAAACCGATCGAGTGCCGCGGTCTGATTCCGGGAAATGTCGTCGAGCACCTGCGTTTCGTCCACGGAATCGAGCATTTGCATGAGCTGGTTGTACACGTCGGTCATGGCCGACTTTGCCTCGTCGAGCTTCTTGTTCGCCTCGTCGGCAAATTTCACCAGATTTTCTTCCGCTTCGTTCAAGCGCGCTTCCAGCTCGTCCAAGCGTTTTTGCTGCTGTTCGGTCACCTGACCTTCCTGCGCGGCCAGTTCATTGCGGTAGGTCAGGAATGCTGCCTTTCCGGCGCGCAATTCGGCCAGCGCGCGCTGATATGCGCTGTCTTCATCGACCAGCGTTTCCATACGCACACGCTCCACCACGTCCACGGCCTTCACATAGCCCGTATTCAGCAGGTCATACGCCGCCTTTTTCAGCTCGGGAAGTTGCTGCTTCAGTGCTTCCATTTTTGCCTGCTCCAGCGCGAATGCCTTTGCCTCGTAGTAGGCTTTTTTCAGTTGCTGGGAATACATCTGTGCCGTTTCCTTACGGCACTGCGCAAGCTGCTCCACCAGTTGCTTGTGCTCCATGGCCTGCAGCTCTGCCGCGTCGATGTAGGGCGCGCACTCGGCCAATGCCTCGCGCAAGCGCTCGTCCGTCAGTGCGGCCGCCTGCGTCAGCGTCGCTTCGATTTTTTCGCTGTCGAGATAGGCTTTGACTTCCACGTTCACATCGTCGAACAGCTTTTTCGCCAGCTTCGTGTCGCCGGAGACGGAAATGCTGATCTGATTTTCGCCCGTGCCCACGCGGCCGCTCACCAGATAGCCCGTTTCCTTGGACACTTGCACGAACAGCTTCGCCACTTCCCGCGCGGACTTGCCCTCCACGTTTTCGAACGCGGGATCGCTGATGATGAGGTTGCCCTCCTCGTTGAGCGCATTGACGGTTACGACCTTGTCCTGCTCATCGAGCACCACTTCCACTTCCGGGTTGAGCGACATCGTCATGACGGTTTTCTCGGTTTTTTTGATTTCTTCTTCGGGTGCGCAGCCTGCCATGCAAGCCAGACTCAGCACCAGCGCCAGTGCGGCGCAGGCAAATTTTTTCGTGCGCATATTCATGCCTCCGTTTCTTGTTTTGGGACTTGCTTGTCTATTAAACAGCGCGGCCGTCCGTTTTGTTGCCTCCGTTTTAAAAAAGTCACCTACCTCCGCCGTCAACGGGCAAAAAGCAAGGGACATGGTTCACTCGATATGCGTATGGTTGGAAATATGTTCCTCGCAATAGCAATAGTACCCGTTGCAGCGGGAGCAATAGCGGAACTCCAGCTCGGGGTTGGAAATATCCGTCCGGCCGCAGACGGTGCAGCGGTGGGTGTAGGGTGCTTTGGGCTCGGCGGTGGTCGCCTCGTACGAGCCTGCGCCGGGGAACGGAATGGTGCCCGTCTTGGGCGCGGATTTTTCCTGCTTGCCCTTCTTCCCTTTCTTTTTGAACAGGCGGCGGGCATTGACGCGCCAGCTCATCGGAATGACATTGAGCACATCTTTTCCGAAGAACAGGAAGTAATTGCCCAGCGCAACCAGCGGGAACAGGCCATGCGGGAACGCAGGAATGACAAAGGTGTACATAATGACCTGATACAGCGTGATGCCCAGATAGAACAGCGCGAAAATCCACGCCTTGACGGGGATGATGAAAAACAGCAGAAAATGCGTGTTGGGATACAGCGTCGCATAGCCCAAAAACAGGCTAAGATTCAGGTTTTGCCCCATATCCGCATAAAAATTGGGATCCATCGTATACAGCACGCCGTCAATGCGGAACTGCACGCCGCCCAAGGCCATGGCGAAAATATCCATCAGCAGCATACCGCCGAGATAAAAGAGGTTAAAGCGGCACGTGCCCCAGATATTCTCCATCGCGCGACCGAGCGAATAATAGCAGATCAGCGAAACGGCGACGAGCAGAATGTTTCCGCTCTGGTTGGTCAGCGGATAGGTAAACAGCCGCCACACCTGCCCCTGCAGAACCGCGTTGCGGTCGAAGCAAAGCAGATCGTAGAGCACTTCATTTTTGCTGGCAAAGGTGAACAGATACACCAGTGCCTGCCCGACGGTCAGATACAGCATCAGATTGGGGATGCCCTTGTCCCGATTTTTGAAACAGAACCGCTCAAAGCGGTTGCGCAGTTTTCCCATACAACTCAACTCCGGTTTTTTCGTTATTCAAGATTATACCAGCATTCTTTCCAAAAGTCTACTGCATATTTGTAAATAAAAATGCGAAATTCGGAAAAAAGTCCTTGACTTTTGACAAAATCCGAGTAAAATAGGTAGTCGAACTGCATATAGCCTTATCAAGAGCGGTGGAGGGAACGGCCCGATGAAACCCGGCAACCTGTTAATTCAAGGTGCCAAATCCGGCGGCAAACGAAAGATGAGGATTCGATAGAACGCACATCGAATCTTCGGTGTGCGGTTTTTTCGACCCCAAGGGTCGAACGGTAGAATGACAGATGTGTGTAATACGAAAGGAAAAAACATGGAAAAAAGACTCTTTACCTCCGAATGTGTCACCAACGGACACCCCGACAAAGTTGCAGACTCCATCTCCGATGCGATTCTGGATGCCTGCCTTGCCCAAGATCCCCATTCCCGCGTGGCCTGTGAAACCATGGTCACCACCGACTTTTGCCTGATCTGCGGCGAGATCACCACCACCGCCAAGGTGGACTACCCCGCCGTCGCACGCGAGGCCATCCGCAAAATCGGCTATGTCTACCCCGGCGTCGGATTCGACGCGGACACGGTAGAAATTCAGTGCCGCATCCACACCCAGAGCGCCGACATTGCCATGGGCACGAACGACGAAGTGGGCGGCGCGGGCGATCAGGGCATGATGTTCGGCGGCGCGTGCACCCAGACGCCCGAGCTGATGCCCCTGCCCGTCGCGCTGGCGCGTGCCCTGTGCAACCGCCTGACCGAATGCATCCATTCCAATGACCTGCTCCGTCCCGACGGAAAAACGCAGGTTTCCGTGGAATATGACGAAAACGGCAAGGTCGTCGGCATCGACACCGTGGTAGTTTCCGTCATGCACAGCGCCGATTTTGAAATGAGCGAGCTGCGCCGTTACATCCGCGAAGGCGTGATCGCGCCCGTTCTGGCGGCCTACGGCTTTGACATTGCCGATGTCGCACATATCCACATCAATCCCACGGGCAATTTCGTCATCGGCGGCCCCAACGGCGACACGGGTCTGACCGGCCGAAAGATCATCGTCGATACCTACGGCGGCTACTTCTCCCATGGCGGCGGTGCTTTCTCCGGCAAAGACCCGACAAAAGTCGACCGCAGTGCCGCGTACATGGCGCGCTACATGGCGAAAAATCTGGTCGCGGCCGGTCTGGCGGACAAGGTGCAGGTGCAGCTTGCCTATGCCATCGGCGTTGCCGATCCGGTTTCCGTCCGCGTCGACAGCTACGGCACGGGAAAAATCTCCGACGAGGCCATGACCGCCCTGCTGCGCAAGGCCTGCGATCTGACCCCTGCCGGTATCATCCGCAAGCTCGACCTGCGCCGTCCGATCTACGCCGCCACCGCCGCGCAAGGCCACTTCGGCATTGCCGACCGTCCGTGGGAACGGCTCGACCTCGTCCCCGTGCTGAAGGATCTGACCAGCCTGTGATCCCCCTCGTTTTGCCGACAAGGTAACAACCGGCCGTGTATCGTCAAGATACGCGGCCGGTTCTTTTGTCTTGGTAGCCTCTCAAATCTCCCGCCGCACAAAAGCCTCCCTTGTGCAAAAGGAGGCTTTTGTGCGGTGCAATCGTTGACCGTTTTTTACACCCGTTCGACGAAGCGGCGGAACGCCTGTCTACCCTGCTCGTCGTTTTTGTAAACGCCGGCATCCTCCAGACAGCCGGCAAAGACCTTGCCCGTTTCGTGCAGCAAAATGTCCATCGCGTTCTCGGCGGTGAAGCGGTAGCGGCTTTTCAGCTCCTGCGCCCATGCTGCGTGCTTTGCCAGCACTTCGTCGGCGGCAATGTCCTTGCCCGCCACGATCGCCTCGGCCAGATCGGCCAATTCCGTTTTCAGGCGGCTGGGCAGCACGGCCAGACCCATCACTTCAATCAGGCCGATGTTCTCCTTTTTGATATGGTGCTTGTCCGCGTGCGGATGGAACAGCCCCAGAGGGCACGCGTCCGTGGTGATGTTGCAGCGCAGAACCAGATCCAGCTCATAGTCCGCGCCGCGGCGGCGGGCAATGGGCGTGATGGTATTGTGGCGCACGCCGTCGGTGTAGGCGATCACGCCGACGCTTTCGTCGCTGTACGCGATCCACGCGTTGAGGATCTTTTCGCCCAGATCGGCAAGGCGCGTCGGGTCGCCTGCACGCAGACGGATGACGCTCATCGGCCAGTTGACGATGCCGGCATGAACGTCGTCAAAGCCCGCAAACCGGATCTCCTCGCGGATGGGCGCTTTTTCCATGGCGAAGGTATAGTGGCCGCCTTGGAAATGCTCGTGGCTCAGAATCGAGCCGCCGACAATGGGCAGATCGGCGTTCGAGCCGACAAAATAATGCGGAAACGCGGTCGTAAAATCGAGCAGCTTTTCAAACGCCGCGCGGTCGATCTTCATGGGGATGTGCTTAGAATTGAACACGATGCAGTGCTCGTTATAGTACACGTAGGGGCTGTACTGCAAACACCACGGCTCTCCCATGACGGTGATGGGGATGATGCGATGGTTCTGCCTCGCGGGATGATTCAAGCGGCCGGCGTAGCCCTCGTTTTCCATGCACAGTTGGCACTTGGGATACGACGACTGTACCGCGTTTTTCGCCGCGGCAATGGCCTTGGGGTCTTTTTCGGGCTTGGAGAGGTTGATGGTGATGTCCAGCGCGCCGTACTGCGTTTCCAGTTTCCAGCGAATATCCTTGGCCACGCGCTTTTCGCGGATATAATTGGTGTCCCGGCTGAAGCGATAGTACCACTCGGTCGCGTCCATCGGGTCGCAGGCGTATTTTTCGTGGAAGATGCGGATGACCTCGCGCGGCATTGGGGTCAGCAGACCCATGATCTTGGTATCGAACAGGTCGTGCTCCGTGATGCCGTCACCGCACAGGTCGTGCGCCGTGGCATAGTCGAGCACACCGCCGAGTACTTCTTCCAGATCTTCGCACAATGGTTCTTCCGATGGCGTGTAATCGTCGATTTTCAGGACTTCCAGCAGGCGATTGGTTAACATAACTCTGTCGCATGGCTCTGCCAGACCTTTGTCCACGGCATAGCGCACCAGAGAATCGATACAAGTTTCAATTTTCATCAGAATACCTCCACACCGCCTTCGGGACGAATGGACAGCACATGGCATGCGCCCTCGCCCAAGGCATTTTCAATACCGCTGCGGAATTGCTCCAGAATATCCACGGGGACAAACGCCTGCACCGTCCCGGCGAAGCCGCCGCCGTGTACGCGGTAGGCTCCCCTGCCCTGCAGGTAATGCTCGCACAGCCCCAGCGCGACCGCCATGTCCTGATGGGCGACATAGCCCGCGGGAATGACGTTCTGCAAGTACATGAACGAGCTGTACCCGCTTTGCTTGACCAGTTGCAGAAAGCGGTCGAAATCGTTTTCGCGCAACGCCTCGACCTGCGCGGTCACGCGCCGGTTTTCGGCATACTGGTGAATGCCGCGCAGGACGGCGCGGTCGCCGCATTCTTTGCGCAAGTTGGGAATCGCCGCATAAAAATCCGATTCCGTCACTTCCGTCAGCACTTCCTTGCCAAAATGACGGCAAAGTGCCCTGTAGTCCTCGGTCACAGCGGCATATTCGTCGGTCAGATCGGCGTGGTCTGCGCCGCTGTCGATGATGCACAGGGCATGGCCGCAGGCGGCAAAATCGAAGTCGACGGGCTGAATGTCGGGCTTTTCCTTGTCGGCAAAGTCGATCGTCACCATGCCGCCGACGGCGGACGCGGTCTGATCCATCAGCCCGCAGGGCTTGCCGAAGAACACGTTTTCGGCATATTGGCCGATCATGGCGATCTGCGGCTGCGA
>CAYSYK010000026.1:0-20879 GCA_964435375.1 uncultured Oscillospiraceae bacterium
TTTTGGAGGTACCTCCCAGATTTGAACTGGGGAATGAGGGTTTTGCAGACCCTTGCCTTACCACTTGGCTAAGGTACCAAGACTTTCATGCTTTCAATATAAAAATGGAGCGGGTGACGAGGCTCGAACTCGCTACCTCCACCTTGGCAAGGTGGCGCTCTACCGGATGAGCTACACCCGCATCTTGGCTCCCGATTGGGGGCCTATGCGAACCACTTTCGTGGGCATATACAATTGGTGCCTCCGGTCGGAATCGAACCAACGACACGTGGATTTTCAGTCCACTGCTCTACCGACTGAGCTACAGAGGCATATTGTGGAGAGCCGAAGCTCTCCACATTTGTTTTGGCGACCCGGAACGGACTCGAACCGTCGACCTCCAGCGTGACAGGCTGGCGTGCTAACCGACTGCACCACCGGGCCAAATGTGATTGGTGGGAACAACAGGGCTCGAACCTGTGACCTCCTGCTTGTAAGGCAGATGCTCTCCCAGCTGAGCTATGCTCCCGTCCGCGCCAATGCCGGACGGCCTCAGCGACATGACACATTATACACATGCATCCGCCGTTTGTCAAGCATTTTTTTCGTTTTTTTTCATGGAATTTTCCGGGCGTTCTTTCGGCGGAAATGCCCGGAAAACCACAAAAAAATTACACTTTCCTCAAAAGTTGCCGCACATCGTCGGGGGTGAACGAATAAACCGCGTCGCAAAACTGGCATTCCACGGGAAAGGGCTTGCCCTCGTCGGCGATCTCGGTCAGTTCCTGCTTACCCAAGCTGATCAGCGCCGATGTGACGCGTTCGCGCGAGCAATAGCACTTGTAGCAAACGGGCACGGTTTCCAGAAAAACAACGCCCAGATCGCCGCAGACCTGCCCGAGAATATCTTCGGGGGTCAGGCCATTTTGCAGCATGGCCGTTACCGCGCCGGCGTGCTTGATCCCGTCTTCGAGCTTGTCGATCACCTCGTCCGGCGCACCCGGCAAAAGCTGCACGATGTAGCCGCCCGCGACGCTGACCGAGCAATCGGTGTCTACCAGAACGCCCAAGCCGCACGCTGTCGGTACCTGCTCGCTCTCGGCAAAATATGCCGTCACGTCATCGGCGATTTCGCCGGAGACGAGCGCGACCGAGCCGATGTACGGCTCTTTCATCTGCAGATCGCGGATGACGGTCAACGTGCCGTCCGTGCCGACGCTTGCACCGACATCGAGCTTTCCGGGATATTTTTCGACCAGCGGAATATTCGGCTCGGTCACGACACCGCGGACGTTTCCGACGGCATCGGACACGCAGGTGATCGTCCCGATCGGGCCGCCGCCGCGAATTTGCAGCGTCATCGACCCGTTTTCGACCTTTTGCATATTGCCCATCATGGACGCCGCCGTCAGCGCGCGGCCGAGCGCGGCCGTGGCGTTGGGGGTCGTGCGGTGTATTTGCACGGCGCGGCGCACGATTTCGGTCGAGCGGATGGCCGTCACCTTGACGAAGCCGTCCATGCTCATACCGCGAACCAGATAATCGTTCATAGTTGCCTCTCCTTTGTCCGACGCACAAAAATGCATCGGACGCGTTTATTTTAATGTATAGTTTCCGTTGTCGCACACGATTGCCGTGCCGTAGAAAGCCGTCAGCGCGCGCACCATGGCAAGCACATCCTGCGTGCCTGCCGTTTCGTAGCACGAGTGCATGGCCAGTTGCGGCAGACCAATGTCGGCCGTGGATACGGATACGTGCGTCTGGGAGATGTTGCCCAGCGTCGAGCCACCGGCCAGATCGGCGCGGTTGCAATACGTCTGCACGGGAACGTCTGCCCGCGCGCACACGGCGCGGAAGATGGCCGCCGACACGCCGTCGGTGGTGTAGCGCAGGTTGGCATTGAATTTCAGCACGACGCCGCCGTTGACGACGGGCGCGTTGTTGGCATCGGCATATTCCGGATGATTCGGATGGACGGCGTGCGCATTGTCCGCCGAGAGAAGGAAGCTCTGCGCGAGCAGACGGCTTTTGTCCCAGCCGCACGCAGTGCAGATGCGCGCAAGTACGCTGTCGAGCAGGTCGGAGTCAGCGCCCTGCATGGAAGAAGAACCGACCTCCTCATTGTCGAATACGCACAGCACGGGCACATTGTCCGCCGACTGCGCGTGTAAAAAGCCTTCCGTGCAGCACCAGACACAGGCAAGATCATCCAGCGCGGCGGAGGACAGGAAGTCCTCGTCACAGCCCCAGACGGATGCCTTCCCACGAACATACAGGCTCAGGTCGTGCCCCAGAATGCGGCCGCCGGCGGCCTGCTCCAGCAGTGCGGCAAATTTTCCGGCGGCATCCTTGCCGCCGAACAGCGGCAACATATCGACGGCGGGATTCCATTTGTAGCCGTCATTTGCCTGACGGTTCATGTGAATGGCCACGTTCGGGATCAGCAACAGATCGCGGTCGAGATTGATCAGCCGCGTCTGCACGCCGTCGGGCGTTTCGACCGTGACGCGCCCCGCCACGGACAGCGGACGGTCGAGCCACGGGGACATCAGCATACCGCCGTAACGTTCGACGGCCAAACGCGTATAATTGCCTTTCAGCTCGGCATTTTCCTTGATTTTGAAGCCGGGACGGTCGCTGTGGCTTGCGCTGAGCATGAAGCCGAGCGGCTGCGCGTGCGGAATGCGAAAGGCGATCAGCGCGGTGCCGTTGCGCGTCAGATAATAGCGGCCGCCCGCCTGCAACTGCCAATCGTCATTTTCCGACAAAAAGACGTAGCCCTCCTGCGAAAGCCGCGCAGAAAGGGTGGCGATCGCATGATAGCTGCTGACCGAGGCATCCAAAAAATCCACCAATTCGGAAATCTTCTTATCCATAGCCGTTTTTGCGGACACGCAGGCTGCGCGCGTCTGCAAACTCCTTTCGTTTTTTCTTTTATTGTACACGAATTTTTTCTCGCCGTCAACACATTGCCGCGCATCGACAGCGAATGTAATTATTTGACGGAATTTGTCGAAAATCGTCGAAAAGTTCCGCTTTCAATCTTAATTTTCACATAAATGTCGTTTTTTGACGATTAAATGTTCAGTTTTTAGCTTGCAAAACAGGAATGGTTGTGCTAGGATAATCTTGTCGTTTCCGGGGAATTTCCCGGGGTAATAAAAAGTTTCGGACAGGAGAAGACTCATATGGAAAACAGGACAACCGTGTTTATTGCAGACAGCACCGAGGAATTTTGCGCGCATTTGGCAAATACGCTGCAACGCTCGGACAAGTTTCAAGTCGTGGGGACAGCCAACGACGGGGAAATTGCCCTGCGGCGCGTCACCGAGCTGAAGCCGCAGATTCTTGTGCTGGACCTGATGCTGTCCAAGCGGGACGGTATCAGCATTCTCAAGGCGCTTGCCAACGACCACCAAAAGCCCGCCGTTTTGGTTACATCCGGCTTTATTACGGAATATGTCGCGGCGACGGCGGCGAATCTGGGTGCACGCTATCTGATGCTCAAGCCGTGCGACATGACCGCGCTGGTGGAGCGATTGGAGGAGATCCGCGGCGGCGAGAACAAAAAACCGACGCGCTACGGCGACAAGACGGACATTGAGGCCATGGTCACGGGCATCATCCACGAGATCGGCGTGCCCGCGCATATCAAGGGCTATCAGTATCTGCGCGAGGCGATCATCCTTGCCGTCAACGATATGGATGTGATCAACGCCATTACGAAAGTGCTCTATCCGCAGGTGGCCAAGACTTTCCAGACAACGCCCAGCCGCGTCGAGCGCGCCATCCGCCACGCCATTGAGGTTGCGTGGGACAGGGGAGATCTCGACACGCTGCAGCGTTTCTTCGGCTACACCGTTTCCAACACGAAAGGCAAGCCCACAAATTCCGAGTTCATCGCGCTCATTGCCGATAAATTGCAGTTGGAACTCAAAGGCTCCAATGTCGCACGGCTGTGAAAAAACAAGGCAGACGCAACGGCGCGTCTGCCTTGTTTTTTTGGCGCGAAAGCCAATGATTCCGCGTTCTTTTGTCGGAAAAAGGAAAAACACTTGCAAAATGAAAAAATTGGGCTTATAATATGGTATTAAAATGCGGTACGTATGCGAAAGAGGCGATTGCTCATGGAAATGCGAATCACATCCAGAAAAAATCCGATCATCCAGCAGGTCAGAAAACTCTTCGCCTCCCGAAAGGAACGGCAGGAGAGCGGCCTGTTCGTGTCGGACGGCACCAAGCTGCTGGCGGAGGCGGTGCGCTTTTATCCGGGGCTGGATACGGTCATTTTGTCCGACGGCGTGGAGGCCGATGTACCGGAGTCGGTGCGTCTGATCCGCGTGCCCGCCGACGTGATGGCCTACGCATCGCCGATGCAGGCACCGCAGGGCGCGATTTTCCTGTGCCGCCTGCCGCAGCCGCGGCCGCTGTGCGTTTCGCGCCCGATGCTTTTGCTCGACGGCATTCAAGACCCCGGCAACCTCGGCACGATCTTGCGCACGGCCGACGCGTTGAATGTCCCGGTCGTACTGCTGGAGGGCTGTGCCGACCCGTACAGCCATAAAGTTGTGCGCGCGAGCATGGGCGCCGTACTGCGAAACGAACCGCTGACGGCGAACTGGTGTCAAGTGCGCCAAGCGCTGCAAGCGGCGCAGATCCCCATCGGCGTGACCGCGCTGTCCGACCGCGCGGTGGACATCCGAACCGCCGACCTGAGTTGCATGGCCGTGGTCATCGGCAGCGAGGGGCAGGGCGTGCGCGCGGAGATACTGGAAAGCGCGGACAGAGAACTCATCATCCCCATGAACGAACATTGCGAATCGCTAAACGCCGCGGTCGCGGCGTCCATCGTGCTGTGGCAGATGGGACAGACGTAAGAAAAACCCGACAAGAAAGAGAAAGGGGGGCGCTGCGTGCTGGTACACTGGATATGGCTGGCGACCCGAGAGGCACTCGGAGATCGCGGCCGCAGGATCCTGCTGGAACGGTTTCGCGATGCCGAGGATATTTTCTTCGCACAGGCGGAAGAATATGGTGTCGCCGATATTTCCGCGGAGGCGTCCGCCTCTTTGTGCGACAAGGATCTGACGCAGGCGGAACAAATCCTTTCCGACTGCAAACGCGAAAACATTCATATCTTGACATGGCAGGACGCGGCCTATCCGCGCCGCCTGCGCAACATTGCCGACCCGCCGACCGTGCTCTATTACAAAGGCACGCTGCCCGAATTTGACGGTCTGCCGCTGATCGCCGTCGTCGGCACGCGCGACGCTTCCGCCTACGGCCTGAGCACGGCAAAACGCATGGGCTATCAGATCGCCTCCTGCGGCGGAATCGTGGTGTCGGGAATGGCCTACGGCGTGGACGGCATGGCCATGCGCGGGGCACTGACGGCCGATGCGTCGGTCGTAGGTGTGCTCGGCTGTGGGGCGGACATCGTCTATCCCGCCGCAAATCGCGCGCTGTTCGCGGATGTGGAGCAGCGCGGCTGTCTGCTGACGGAATTTCCGCCGGGCACACCGCCGATCGGATGGAATTTCCCGCGCAGAAACCGCATCATCAGCGGCCTGTCATGCGGCGTTCTGGTGGTGGAAGCGCCCGAAAAGAGCGGCGCGCTCATCACGGCGCGACAGGCGGCCGATCAGGGGCGGGACGTGTTCGTCGTGCCCGGAAACATAGACGTGGAAAGCTGCCGCGGCAGCAATGCGCTTTTGCGCGACGGCGCGATCGCCGTCAGCAGCGGCTGGGACATTCTCAGCGAATATCAGGCGCAATTCCCGGACAAAATCCGCAAAAACACGCGCCCGTCCGTGCAGACGGCTTACCCGGAAGAAATCGAACCGGCGCAGCAAGAAAAACCCCTGAAAGTTGCGCAAAAACCGAAAATGCCAAAAGAAAAACACCGCCGTGCCGCCGAAAAGGCGGAGCAGACCGATGCGCGTCCGCAGCCGATGCCGACGCTCAGCGCCGAGGAGGAGCAGATCGTTGCCCTGCTTCGCCAAAATGTGACACTGGTGGATGATATAATGGCGCAGACCGAACTGAGCGCGGGACAGGTGCTTGCCTGCTTGACGCTGCTGGAAATCAAAGGTGTTCTCAAGCGACTGCCCGGCAAACGGGTGGAATTGAAATAATCAACCGAAACGGAGTATCCTACATGGCAAATCCTTCCAATCTTGTGATCGTTGAGTCGCCCTCCAAGGCGAAAACAATCGGAAAATATCTCGGCCCCGGCTACGTGGTCAAAGCGAGCATGGGGCACCTGCGCGACCTGCCGAAAAGCACGATGGGGGTCGATCTGGAACACGATTTCACCCCGGAATATATCCCCGTGCCCGGAAAGGAAAAGCTGATCGACGAACTGCGTGCCGCTGCACAAAAGGCCGACACCGTCTATCTGGCAACCGACCCCGATCGCGAGGGCGAGGCAATTTCGTGGCATCTGGTCGAGCTGCTCGACCTGCCTCCGGAAAAAACCTACCGCGTGACGTTCAACGCCATCACGCAAAAAGTGGTGACGGAGGCAATCCGTAACCCCCGTCAGATCGACCAAGACCTCGTCGACGCGCAGCAGGCGCGCCGCGTGCTTGATCGTATCGTCGGTTATCAGCTTTCGCCCTTGCTGTGGAAAAAGGTACGCCGCGGCCTGTCGGCCGGGCGCGTGCAGAGTGTGGCGACGCGGCTGGTTGTCGATCGGGAAAATGAGATTCGCGCATTCCAAAGCGAAGAATACTGGACGCTCGACACGGTGCTCGACCGTATGGACGGCATCGGCAAGTTTTCCGCCCGCTATTACGGTGACGGAAAAAAACGCGAGCTGAAAAGCGAAGCGCAGACCGACCGCGTCATTGACGACATCAGCGGAAAGCCCTTTACCGTCACGCAGGTGAAAAAGGCGGAAAAAAAGCGCATGGCCGCGCCGCCGTTTACGACCTCGACCCTACAGCAGGAGGCATCGCGCAAGCTGAATATGACCCCCAAGCGCGCCATGGCGATCGCCCAGCAGCTTTATGAGGGCGTGGACGTTGCGGGCGAGGGAACGACGGGTCTGATCACCTATATGCGTACCGATTCTCTGCGCCTTTCCGACGAGGCAATGGCCGAGGCACGGGATTTCATCCAGAAGCGCTACGGCAAGCAGTACCACTACGGCGCGTTCCACACATTCAAGACCAAGGGCAACGCGCAGGACGCGCACGAGGCTATCCGCCCGACCCACGTCGAGCTGGAGCCGGAGCGCGTGCGCGCATCGCTGACGAATGACCAGTATCGCCTGTATAAGCTCATTTGGAGCCGCTTTTTGGCCTCTCAGATGGCAAGCGCCGTGTTCGACACCGTCGCCATCGACACCGAGTGCGCCGGGCACGTCTTCCGTTCGACGCACCAGAGCCTGAAATTTGCGGGCTTTACGGCGGTGTACGAGGAAGGCCGCGACGACGAGGAAGAGGCCGTCGGTTCGCCCTTGCCCGACCTGAAGGTCGGCGAAAAGGCGGCCTGCATCGACATTAAGAAAGAGCAGCATTTCACCCAGCCGCCCGCGCGCTATACCGAGGCGATGCTCGTGAAGGCGATGGAGGAAAAGGGCGTCGGCCGTCCGTCGACCTATGCCGCCATCATTTCCACCATCGAAGACCGCGAGTACGTCGGCAAGACGGACAAGCGCCTTGCGCCCACGCCTTTGGGTGAGGTCGTGACGAGCCTGATGACGGAGCGCTTCCACGATATCATCGACGTGGAGTTTACCGCCAACATGGAGCACCGCCTTGACGAGGTGGAGACCGGAAAAATCGCATGGAAAAAGGTTCTGGCCGATTTCTATCGCGGTTTCCATCAGGAAATGCTCGACGCGGAAAAAGCATTGGAAGGCACGCGCCTGAAAGTGCCGGACGAAGAGACCGACGAAATTTGCGAGCTTTGCGGGCGGCACATGGTGGTGAAGGTCGGACGATTCGGGAAATTTCTGGCCTGCCCGGGCTTCCCGGAATGCACCAACACCAAGCCCATCGTCGAGCGGATGCCCGGTCGCTGCCCGAAATGCGGCGCGGGTCTGCTCAAGCGCAAATCCAAAAAAGGCTACGCCTACTACGGCTGTGAAAGCGGCGCGTCGTGCGGCTTCATGAGCTGGGACGTGCCCACGGCGGAGGATTGCCCGACCTGCGGACAGACCATGTTCAAAAAAGCGGGCAAGGGACGCAACAAGCCGTTCTGCATCAATGAAAACTGCCCCAATTTCCTGCCCGAGGACAAGCGCGGCTATTACAAAAAGGCCGCAAAAACGGAGGAAAAACCGTCGGAAGAAAAGAAACCGGCGAAGAAAACGACCCCAAAAAAGACCGCGAAAGGGGAATGACCCATGACGAGCGTAAAAGTGATCGGCGCGGGGCTGGCAGGCTCGGAGGCCGCGTGGCAGCTTGCACGGCGCGGCCTGCAGGTGGAGCTGTACGAAATGAAGCCCCACAAAAAATCGCCCGCCCATCATGCCGATACGTTTGCGGAGCTGGTCTGCTCCAATTCGCTGCGCGGGGATAGGCTGGAAAACGCCGTCGGCCTGCTCAAGGAAGAACTGCGCCGCATGGACAGCCTGATTTTGTCCTGCGCGGACGCGACGCGCGTGGAGGCGGGCGGCTGTCTTGCGGTCGATCGGTATGGTTTTTCCGCGGCCGTGACGGAGAAAATCCGAAATCATCCCAACATCACCGTGCACGACGAGGAGATCACCGCGGTGCCCGACGGCCCCGTGATCATTGCGACCGGCCCACTGACGAGCGATGCAATGAGCGACGCGATCGGCGCATATTTCGGCGCGGACTATCTGCACTTTTTCGATGCCGCCGCACCGCTAGTCACGGCAGAGTCCGTGGATATGAGCAAGGCGTGGTGGCAAAGCCGTTACGACCGCGGCACACCCGATTACATCAACTGCGCCATAGACAAAGAACAGTATGAGGCGTTTGTGAAAGAATTGGTCGCCGCGCAGGAAGCGGAAGTTCACGGCTTTGAAGATAAGAATGTCTTTGAAGGCTGTATGCCCGTGGAGGTCATGGCGCGCCGCGGGTTCGACACCCTGCGATACGGCCCGCTCAAGCCCGTCGGGCTTGTCGACCCCAACACCGGCAAAGAGCCGTATGCCGTGGTGCAGCTTCGGCAGGACAATGCCGAAAAAACGGTGTTCAACCTCGTCGGATTCCAGACACATCTGAAATTCGGAGAGCAAAAACGCGTCTTTTCCATGATTCCGGCACTGGCGAACGCGGAATTTGTCCGCTATGGGGTCATGCATCGCAATACCTTCCTGCGCTCGCCGAAACTGCTCGACCGATACTATGCCGACCGCCGAAACCCGCTGGTTGCCTTTGCCGGGCAGATGACGGGCGTGGAGGGCTATGTCGAATCGTGCGCGTCGGGCTATCTGGCGGCGGTCGCCATGGCGGCCAAGGTGCAGGGCAGGGAACTGCCCGATTTTCCGCGCAGCACCGCCATCGGCGCGCTGGGCTATTACATCAGCGACGAGAGTGTGGAAAATTTCCAGCCCATGAACATCAATTTCAGCATCATTGCGCCGCTCGAACAGCGCATTCGTAAAAAAGCCGAGAAAAACCTTGCCATTGCCAATCGCTCGCTGGAGATCATCGACCGTCTGGCACGGCAGGGCGTGTAAACAGAAAGAGGTTTGCCATGAAGATTATGATTGACGCCATGGGCGGCGATCTTGCCCCCAAAGCCCCGCTGCTGGGCGCGCTGGAGGCGGCAAAGCAGTACCGCGTGCCCATCGTTCTGGTGGGCAGGGAAGACGAGATCCGCCGCGCCATGGCGGAAGAAAACATCGAAAAACTGCCCGAAGGCATGGAAATTCTCAACGCCGACGATGTCGTCGATATGCACGACGACCCGGCGAACGTCATCCGCAAAAAACCGCGCTCGTCCATGGTCGTCGGCCTGCGTGCGCTGGCGGAGGACGAAGGCGACGCCTTCATTTCCGCAGGTTCGACGGGCGCATTGCTCTCCGGTGCGACGCTGATCGTCAAACGTGTCAAGGGCATTCGCCGCGCGGCAATGGGGCCTGCCATGCCCAATAAGACCGGCGGAAAGACCGTCATCTGCGACTGCGGCGCAAATGCCGAATGCACGGCGGAATTTTTGCTGCAATTCGGCCTCGTCGGTTCTCTGCACGCAAAGGCAACCTACGGCGTGGAAAATCCGCGCGTCGGCCTTTTGAACATCGGCACGGAGGACAGCAAGGGCACACCCTTGCAGAAAGAGGCATACGCCCTGCTGACGAAAGCATCCGAACAGGGACTTCTGAATTTTGTTGGCAATGTGGAGGCACGTGACGTGCCGCTCGGTGCAGTGGACGTGGTGGTGTGCGACGGATTTTCCGGCAACGTGCTGCTCAAATCCATCGAAGGCACAGCCATGTTCATGGGCAGCTTGATGAAACACAGAATTTTCAAGCGCAATATCCTGTCCATGATCGGCTACCTGTTCTGCAAGAGCGGTGTCAATGAAGTTATGGGAATGCTCGACTACCGCACCATCGGCGGCACGCAGTTTCTCGGCATCCGCAAGCCCGTGATCAAAGCGCACGGCGCGTCCGACGCTCTGGCGTTTTGCAATGCCGTCGGGCAGGCCGTTTCCGCGGTTAAGGCGGATTTCTCCGCCGAACTGGAGCTGAGCCTGCAAAAACTGAAGGAGATGGAGCAATGCTGAGCGAACTGGAAAAAGCCATCGGCTACCGATTTCGGAACATCACCCTGCTGCAAAACGCCCTGTCGCATTCGTCGTATGCCAATGAGCGCTTTCACGACGGCCTGCGCAGCAACGAGCGGCTGGAATTTCTGGGCGACTCGATTCTGGGCATGGTGACGGCGGAGTACCTTTACCGCAATTTCCCCAACCGCCCCGAGGGCGACCTGAGCCGGATGCGGGCGGATATGGTCTGCGAAAAATCGCTGGCGCGCGTTGCCGAGCGCATCGATCTCGGAAAGCACCTGCTTCTGGGCAACGGCGAGGAGCAGTCCGGCGGCAGACACCGCGATTCCATTCTGGCCGATGCGGTGGAGTCCGTCATTGCCGCCTGCTTCTTGGACGGCGGCATGGAACCCGCGCGCGGCTTTATCAATGCCTTCGTGCTGACGGAGGTGCCTGTGCGGGAGATGCACAATGCCGACTATAAGACCGCCTTGCAGGAAAAAGTGCAGCAGAAGAAAAACCAGACCCTTACTTACGTTCCGGCGGGCGAGAGCGGCCCCGATCACGACAAGCGTTTCGATGTGGAGGTTTTCCTTAACGGGACGCTTCTGGGCAGAGGCTCCGGCAGCAGCAAAAAGCGCGCCGAGCAGGACGCGGCAAGAGTCGCACTGGAAAATTTGAACGACCGATAATGCGTTTGCGCCGATACGGCCGCATCTTTGGAAAAAATCCGAAGATGTGGCCGTTCTTTTTGAGAAAAAATCTTGCATTTACGCGGATTTGCAGGTATAATAAACTGAATTGTTTTTTACTTTTGGAAGAGAGGTTTTGCTGTGTATCTGAAAAGTTTGGAAGTGCAGGGCTTTAAATCGTTTCCCGATAAGACCCTGATCCGCTTCGGTGATGATATTACGGCCATCGTCGGCCCGAACGGTTCCGGAAAATCGAATATTTCCGATGCCATCCTTTGGGTTATGGGCGAGCAGAGCAGTAAGACCCTCCGCGGCGCAAAGATGGAGGACGTGATCTTCGGCGGCACCCAGAAACGCGCGGCCGTCGGCTTCGCGGAGGCTACGCTGACGCTGGACAATTCCGACCGCGCTCTGCCTTACGATTCCGACGAGGTGATGGTCACGCGCCGTTACTATCGCTCGGGCGACAGTGAGTATTACATCAACCGCCAGTCCGCCCGTCTGAAAGACATCAACGAGATGTTCATGGACACGGGCCTCGGCCGCGAAGGCTATTCCAACATCGGACAGGGCAGAATCGACGAGATTTTGTCGCTGAAAAGTGCCGACCGCCGCGAAATTTTCGAAGAGGCCGCGGGTATTTCCAAATATCGCCACCGCAAGGAAGAAACCGAGCGCAAGCTGGAGCGCACGGAAGATAATCTGATGCGCATCGGCGACAAGGTGTCCGAGCTCGAATTGCAGTTGGAGCCGTTGCGCCAGCAATCGGAGAAGGCGAAAAAATATCTGGAATTGAAAGACGAATTGCAGGGCGTGGAAGTGGCCGTCTGGCTTGATACGCTCGATAAGCTTTCCGCCGCCGCGAAAAAGGCGGAGGAGGATTATGCGTCCGCGGCCTTTGTTTTGCAGCAGGCGCAAGACGATCTGGAAAAGCTCTATGCCAAGGCGGAGTCGATGGGCGAGCTGTTGCGCGACCGCGATGCGGCCATGGAGCTGACGCGCGAGCAGGTCAGTGCGCTTGAATCGACGCACCAGCAGCTTGACGGTCGGATGGCTGTCCTGCGCGGCAGCGTGGAGAATAACGAGCGCAACATCGCGCGTATACGCAAGGAATTGCAGGGGCACGACGACCGCAGCGGCGGTATTGCCCAGCAGATCGCACAGGCGCAGGCGCGTATTGACGAAATTGATCGGACGCTTGCGCACAAACAGACGCAGATCGACGAGCTGCAGCAGCAGCTTGCGACCATGACGGCCAACGCGCAGGGCATGACGCGCCGCTTTCTGGAACTGCGCGGTCAGGAGACGACCCTGACGGCGGACATTGCGGGTTGCGAGGCGGACGTGCGAGCCCTGCAACAGAGCGCACAGCAGAGCGAAGATCGCCTACGGGAGCTGGAGAGCGACCTTGCCTCCGGCACACAGCGTCAGGCCGACGCGCAGGCACAGCTTGACGAGGCGCGTGGCGATCTGCGCAAAGCGCAGGACGATGTGACCGCATTCGGCAACACCATCGCCGGATACACCCTGCGTCAGACCACCCGCATCCGCCGCCGCGACGAGCTGGCCGAGCAGGTGCAGTCCGTCGTCAACCGCCTCAACGGCGTATCGGCAAAGGCAAATGTATTCCGCGCCATGGAGCGCGATTTTGAGAGCTTCAACCGCTCCGTCAAGCTCGTCATGCAGGAGGCACAGCGCGGAAGCCTGCGCAATATCCACGGCCCCGTGGCGAACCTCATTCAGACGCACGACGAGTACACCGTGGCCATCGAGATCGCCTTGGGCGCGGCGCTACAGCAGATCGTGGTTGAAAACGAGCAGGACGGCAAGGCCGCCATCCAATTCCTGAAACGGACGGGTGGGGGACGTGCGACCTTTTTGCCCGTTTCGACGATCGAAGGTCGCCGCCTGAACGAATCGGGCATCGAAAAATGCCGCGGATTTGTCGGCGTGGCCGCCGACTTGGTCGACAGTGACGGGAAATACCGCCCCATCGTGGAAAATCTGCTGGGCAGGACGGTGATCGTGCGCGATATGGACGGCGCGATCGCCATGGCCAATCAATACCGCAACCGCTTCAAGATCGTCACGCTGGACGGTCAGGTTATGAACCCCGGCGGTTCGATGACCGGCGGCTCGACCAATAAGGAAGCCGGCATTCTCTCCCGTGCCAACGAGCTGGAAAAGCTGACGGCGCAGGAAAAAGAATTGCAGGCCAAACGGCAGGAGCTGGAAACCCAACTGCAGGAGGCACAGCGTTCGGCCGATCAGGTGCAGTATCAGCTCGATACGGCGCAGGAAGAACTGCGCGCCGCACAAAGTCAGGTCATCCGTCTGGAAGGACAGGTGAAGCAATACGAGATACTGCACACGGCGATCGTCGAGGCGATGGAAACCGCCACGCGCGAGCGCGAGAGTATCAACGCCCGTCGCGACGCCGATCGGACGCGCATGACCGAACAGCAGACCAAGATCGCGGTCTATACGAAACAGCTTGCGCAGGTTCGCGAGCAGATTCAGGCGTTGGAGGGAAGCCAGTCGCAGGCGAACGAGCAGACCGACGGCATTACCCGCCACATCACCGATCACAAGACGGAGCAGGCGGCCTTGCAGGCCGAACGTTCGACGGCCGAGTCCCATGTCGAGGAACTCAAGGCACTGCAAAGCGCAATGGCCGGAGACCGCGCCCGCCAGTTGGAGCTGATCGAGCAGACCGCGGCGGACAACGTGCGCATTCAGCAGCAGATCGACGCATTGCAGCAACAGCAGCAGGACAATGACGTGCAGGCGGAAGATGCCCGCGGCCGTCTGCGTGCCCTGCAGGAGGCCAGAGCCAATGCCGAGGCGACCAAGACCCGCGCCGAGCGCGATGCGCAGGAAAAGAACAAAGACATCATGACCATGCAGCGTGCCTGTGCCGCGCTGGAGCAGAAAAAGCTGACGTCCTCCATGGAGGAAAAGCAGATCATCGACAAACTGTGGGACAGCTACGGCCTGACCCCCGGCACGGCGCCGGAACACAGAGGACAGATCGAATCGGTGGCGGCGGGCAATCGCCGCATTGCCGAGCTGAAGCGGAAAATCGGCGCACTCGGCACGCCCAATCTGGGCGCGATCGAGGAATTTGCCCGCGTCAACGAACGCTATACCTACCTGACCGGCCAGCGTGACGACGTGCTCAATTCCAAAAAGGAACTGGAAAACATCATCCGCGGCATTACACAGGAAATGACCACCATTTTCGTCACCGAATTTGAAAAGATCGACCGTTATTTCGGCCAGACCTTTGAGGAAATGTTCGGCGGCGGAAAAGGACAGCTCATCCTCGAAGACCCGCAGAATCCGCTCACGTGCGGCATCGAGATCCGCGTTCAGCCCCCCGGAAAACAGGTCAAGACCATCACCTTGCTTTCCGGCGGCGAAAAAGCATTCGTGGCGATTGCGCTGTATTTTGCCATTCTGAAGGTGCGCCCGACCCCGTTCTGTATGCTCGACGAGATCGACGCGGCGCTTGACGACCGCAACGTGGAGCGTTTTGCCTCGTATATGCACAACCTCAGCAAAAAAACACAGTTTATCGTCATCACGCACCGCCGCGGCACCATGGAGGCATCCGACGTGCTCTACGGCGTGACCATGCAGGAGCAGGGCGTTTCTAAGCTGCTGCGGCTCGATCTGAACCAGATGGAGCAGTACCTCGGCGTGACGGAGTAAACGCTTGCGTGATAATACGAACAAGGAGAAGAAAATGGGATTTTTCGACAAAATCAAAGCCGGCCTGACCAAGACGAGAGAGGCGCTCGGCGCGACGCTGGGCAGCGTATTTTCCGGCTTCTCGGAAATCGACGACGATTTCTATGACGAGCTGGAGGAGAGCTTGATTTTGGCTGATCTGGGCGTCGAAACGGCAGGAAAGGCGGTACAGCGCCTGCGCAAAGAGGTGCGCGCCCGCCACCTGAAAACGACGGAGGAAGCCAAGACGGTGCTCAAGGAAATTCTGGTGGATATGCTCAACGTCGGCGACACGGCATTGAAGCTGGACACCAAGCCCTCCGTGATCCTCGTCATTGGTGTCAACGGCGTCGGCAAGACGACGACCATCGGCAAAATCGCCACCCAACTGACGCGCGACGGCAAGAACGTCCTGCTCGTGGCGGGCGATACCTTCCGCGCGGCGGCGGCCGACCAACTGGAAATCTGGGCGGAGCGTTCCGGGGCGAGCATCGTACGCCAGCACGAGGGGGCGGACCCTGCGTCCGTCGTCTACGACGGTATTCAGGCCGCCAAGGCCAGACACAGTGACGTGATCGTCATCGACACGGCGGGACGTCTGCACAACAAGCAAAATCTGATGAACGAGCTGAACAAGATCAGCCGTATCGTCGAACGCGAGCTGCCCGACGCGTCGCGCGAAGTGCTGCTGGTGCTCGACGGCACGACCGGCCAGAACGGCCTCATTCAGGCAAAAACCTTCAAAGAGATCGCCGGTGTGACCGCCATCGCGCTGACCAAGCTCGACGGTACGGCCAAGGGCGGAATTGTTATCGCCGTGGCCGATGCCCTGCAAATTCCCGTGAAATTCGTGGGTGTCGGCGAGCAGGCGGATGATCTGATGCCGTTTGAGGCACAGGCGTTCGTGGATGCATTGATATGAAGATCGTACTGGCAAGCAAAAATGCACACAAATTGGCCGAGATCCGCGCCATCACGGAACCGTTCGGATTGGAGCCGATTTTGCAGGCGGAGCTGGGCGTGACCGCCGCGGCGGAAGAAACGGGCACCACCTTTGAAGAAAATTCTCGCCTCAAGGCGCAGGAAATTCTGCGCCTGACCGGAATGCCGACCATTGCGGACGATTCCGGCCTCTCCGTTGACGCGCTCGACGGTGAACCGGGCGTGTATTCGGCGCGCTACGGCTTCGACGATACGCTCGACGATCGGGGCAGGATGAACCTGCTGCTGAAAAACATGGAAGCCGTCCCGGACGGACGGCGGCAGGCAAAATTCGTCTGCGTCATCACTTTTCTGACGCCACAGGGCGAATGCATTCAGGTGCGCGGGGAAGTGCACGGCGAGATATTGCGCGCCGCGCAGGGGGAAAACGGCTTCGGTTACGACCCCGTTTTCTATTATCCGCCACTGGGAAAGACGCTCGCGCAAATGACCGCGGAGGAGAAAAACCGAATTTCGCATCGCGCGCGGGCACTGCAAATTTTGAACGAAAAACTCAAGGAGAGAAGTTATGTTAACCAGTAAAGAGCGGGCGGAGCTGCGCGCGCAGGCCAATACCCTCGAAACGACGCTGATCGTCGGAAAAGACGGCGTGACCGATGCCGTACTTGCCGAGGCGGAAAATCTGCTCACGGCCAGAGAATTGGTCAAGGGCAAGGTGCTCGAAACGGCACTGATGTCCCCGCGCGAGGTCAGCGACGCGATCTGCGACGCGACCGGCGCCGACGGCGTAAGTTGCATCGGCAACAAGTTCGTCCTCTATCGCTTCAGCGAAAAATGTCAGGCCGAACGCAATGCGACGGGGCGCGCCAAGCGCAAGGAAGTTCCTGCCGCCAAGCGCAATCCCGTGCGCAAGGGCGCACAGGCGCGCCGTCAGGCCGAGAAAAAGGTGCGCGAGCAGCGCAACGAGTATTTCCGCCAACAGGCAATCGAAAAATCCATCGAAAAGGCCAGAGAACGTAAGCTGCGCGGCGAAGATTGACACGCGGCGGGCTTTTCGCCCCGCACTGCCGTGTGATCCACTCCATTGGGGGAAGGGGAACCAACCATGCCGGAATCAAAAAAATGCTTTGTCAGTCCGTCCTTTGCGGTCTATATCCGAAGCACCGGACGCTGTGACCCGAATCGGGATTTTCGTGCGCTGTCCATGGAGGAGCTTGCGCAGGTCGTTTGCGCGCTTCTCCATCCCAAGCGCGTAGCGCACGTGCTCGGCTGTCGGGACGCGGCGGTCGCGCTGGCGCGCCGCTGGGGCGCGGACGAAACGGACGCGGCGCGTGCCGCCCTTCTGCACGACATTACCAAGGTGTTCGACGCGGCGGGGCAGTTGACTTTGGCCGCGGAATATGGTATTTTACTCGATGATTTCGCGCGACAATATCCCAAAACGCTCCATGCCGTGACCGGCGCGGCCGTTGCGCGCGATATGTTCGGCGAAAACGAGGCCGTCGTGCGCGCCATCGAAAGCCATACCACGGGAAAAGCGAACATGAATTTGCTCGAAACCATCCTCTATGTGGCGGATTACATGGAGCCGACGCGCGATTTTCCCGGCGTGGAGCAGCTTCGGTATCTGACTACCGTGGACATGGAGAAAGCCTTGCAATGCGGCCTTGAAATGACGCTGGAGCACCTGAAAGAGCAAGGTGCCGTGGTGTCGCCTGCCAGCCGGGAAGCGCTGGCGTATCTATACAACAAGAAATAACCATCCCAGAAAGGATAAACGATATTATGTTAACCGCAAAAGAAGTTGCATACCAAGTGACCAAAGCTCTCGACGAGAAAAAAGGGCGCGACATCCGTCTGCTGCGCATCAATGACATTTCCAGCCTCGCAGACTATTTTCTCATCTGCACCGGCACGTCCAACACCCACGTCAAGACCTTGTGTGACTATGCCGAATATGCCATGGAGCAGCTCGGCGAGCCGATGCTCGGCCGGGAAGGGCACCGCGGCAACACGTGGGAACTGCTCGATTACGGCGCGGTGGTCGTTCATGTGTTTACCGAGGAAGCACGGGAATTTTACAATCTGGAGCGTCTGTGGGCGGATGCGGAGACAATCAACCTTTCCGACATTGTCAAGCCGGAGTAACGAGAATTACAAATTATAAATGGTAGATTTATAATGTTTGAGGTGAAAAAAGTGGCAAATTATGACCATTCTGCCGTTGAGAAAAAATGGCAAACCTATTGGCAGGAGCATGACACCTTCCACACCGACGTGTGGGATTTCTCCAAGCCGAAATACTATGTTTTGGATATGTTCCCGTATCCCTCCGGCGTGGGTCTGCACGCGGGACATCCCGAAGGCTACACCGCGACCGACATCGTCTCGCGCATGAAGCGGATGCAGGGCTACAATGTGCTGCACCCGATGGGCTACGATTCGTTTGGCCTGCCTGCGGAGCAGTATGCCGTTTCCACCGGCAACCATCCTAATGGTTTTACACAGGAGAATATCGAGACCTTCTCTGCCCAATTGCGAGAACTGGGCTTTGACTACGATTGGTCGAAGATGATCGCGACCTCCGATCCCGATTTCTACAAATGGACGCAGTGGATTTTCAAAAAGCTGTGGGAAGCGGGCTACGCCAGGCGCGTGGAAATGCCCGTCAACTGGTGCGAAGAGCTGGGCACGGTGCTCAGTAACGACGAGGTTATCGACGGAAAATCCGAGCGCGGCGGCTATCCCGTTGTCAAGAAAAACATGATGCAGTGGGTCATCGATCAGCCTGCCTTTGCCGAAAAACTGCTCGACGGACTCAACGAGGTTGATTGGCCGGAATCCACAAAAGAAATCCAACGCAACTGGATCGGCAAATCCACGGGCGTGGAGGTCGATTTCAAGCTCGTCGGCGGCGGGGATTTCTCCATCTATACCACCTGCATCGAAACCATCTACGGCATCACCTTCATGGTGCTCGCGCCCGACGGCAAGATCGTCGAGAGCCTGATGGATCGCATCGAAAACAAGGACGAGGTCAAGGCATACATCGCCGAGTCGCTGAAAAAGAGCGATATGGATCGCACCGAGTTGAATAAGACTAAGTCCGGCTGTCGTTTGGAGGGTATCTATGCCATCAATCCCGTCAACGGCAAGCAGGTGCCTGTGTTTATCGGCGACTTCGTGCTGGCAAGCTACGGCACCGGCGCGGTCATGGCCGTGCCGAGTCACGACCAGCGCGACTTTGAGTATGCCGTTGCCCACAATATCCCCATGATTCAGGTCATCGACGGACGCGACGTGTCCGAATGCGCATTCGAAAAGCAGGACTATCTGGGCAAGGGCTGCAAGCTGCTCAATTCCGAAGAGTTCACCGGATTGACGGTGGAGGAGGCAAAAGAGGCCATCACCTGCAAGCTGGAAGAAATGGGCGTTGCCCGCCGCAAGAATAACTATCACTTCCGCGAGTGGATTTTTGCACGTCAGCGTTACTGGGGCGAGCCTGTGCCCTGCGTGTACACGGACGACGGCGAGACCCATTTCCTGCCCGATGAAGAATTGCCCCTGATCCTGCCCGAGCTGGAGGACTACAAGGGACGCGGCGGCAAAGCACCGCTGGAAAATGCGACCGCGTGGAAACACTATGACGCGCACGGCATTCACGGTATCCGTGAAACGTCCACCATGCCCGGTTCTGCCGGTTCGTCGTGGTACTATATGCGCTATATCGACCCGAAAAACGACAAGGCGTTCTGCGACCCCAAGCTGCTGGAACACTGGATGCCCGTCGACCTGTATATCGGCGGCCCGGAGCACGCGGTGGGACATCTGATGTATGCCCGCATCTGGAACCGCTTCCTGTACGACAACGGCCTGTCGCCCGTGAAAGAGCCGTTCAAAAAGCTCGTGCATCAGGGCATGATCTTGGGCGAGAACGGCATTAAGATGGGTAAGCGTTTCCCGGAATTTGTGGTCAACCCCAGCGACATCGTGCGCGATTACGGCGCGGATACCCTGCGGCTGTACGAAATGTTTATGGGGCCGTTGGAAGTGTCGAAACCGTGGTCGACGTCCGCCGTGGCGGGCGCGAAAAAGTTCATCAACCGCGTGTGGAATTTCTTCACCGAAAGCGCCAACATCACCGACACCGACGACGGCAAGCTGACGAAAATCTACCATCAGACCGTCAAGAAAGTCACGTCGGATTATGAGGCGCTGGCCTTTAACACCGCCATCGCGCAGATGATGGTATTCATCAACGAGGTGTACAAAGTCGGCACTTGCCCGCGGGAATATGCCGAGGGCTTTGTCAAGATGATGTCGTGCATCACGCCGCACGTGGGCGAGGAAATGTGGCAGATTTTGGGACACGAAAATTCCATCGCTTACGAGCCGTGGCCGACCTACGACGAGGCCAAATGCCGCGACAGCGAGGTGACCATCGCCGTGCAGGTCAACGGCAAAATGCGCGGCACGGTGGTGATGGATGCTGATCTGGACAATGACACCGTGGTGCAAAACGTTCTGGCCAACGAAAAAATTGCCGCATTTTTGGAGAAAAACGGCGGCAATATCGTCAAGACCATCGTGGTCAAGAACAAGTTGGTCAACCTGATCGTCAAGTAAAAAAGTTTTTTGTAAAAAATTCGATTTCTTTCTTGACAATTGGACAAAGACTTTATATAATATCTTAGCCTGAGTACAGGCCCTGAAAGCACCAAGGATTGAGCCGGGTGCCATCGGAGGGAGGGAAAAGATCATGGAAATTCGCGTAAAAGAAAACGAAACTCTGGAAAGCGCTCTGCGCCGTTTTAAGCGTAGCTGTGCCAAGGAGGGCGTTATCGC
>CAYSYK010000027.1:0-18941 GCA_964435375.1 uncultured Oscillospiraceae bacterium
AATGCCGGGGTGGGACATGAAACGAAGCTGTTCTATATCGAAAGCACCAAGCGAAGAATCGGCTATATCGATGGAACTGTGATCTCCAAAAACGCTGATGCAATAGGTGCTGTAAAAGTGTTTATCCCTGAAGCCTATGGAGCAGGCGAGACTTTCCCTCATCAGATTCTTGGAGTCCCGGAATATGGCGGAAACAATTCGGTATGTTCGCAATCCTATTTGTTTGCAACATTTAATGATGAAGCTACGGCAAAAAATTTCATATCTTATCTGAAAACTAAATTTTTCCGAGCTTTGGTTCTTTCGGCCAAGATTTCTCAACACGCACCGAATAAAACCTACCGCTTTGTCCCCCTACAGGACTTCTCCAAGCCTTGGACAGATGCTGAATTGTATGCAAAATACGGACTGACAGAGGAAGAAATCAACTTTATCGAGGCAACCATTAAACCGATGGAGTGAGGAGGTATAAATATGATGAGTTTTGAACTTCAACCTACCCACGAGAATATACTGAGCTCGTTTGAGAAAGATATCTTTGGCCGGAATATTGATGTTCTTCGCTTTACAGAATTGCTGGACTCCATCGAAACCAACTGTTCTATCGCATTGGATGCTCGATGGTGTGCAGGCAAAACGTTTTTCGTGAAGCAGACAAAACTGGTGTTAGATGCATTTAATACGCACATCAATAATCCCAATGGCAATAACAACGAGCATGTTCGTGAAATATGGGACAAAATTAAGGCCTCAAACAAACCTGATTTGCAGCCTCAAATTTCTGTGTATTATGATGCGTGGGAAAATGACAATGATGACGACCCGATTTTATCTTTGGTATACTCCATTTTGCAAAGTGCCAGTGTAAACTTTTCGTTTTCAAAAACTCCTGGATTTTTGAAAATTGCATCAAGTATTGCAGAGGCCATATCTGGGAAATCTGTTGTTGCGATACACGATGCTCTGCAAAAAGAAGATCCCATGGAACATATTCGGACAGCAAAGAACTTACAGGAACAAATTGCTGAATTTTTGGATTCACTTCTTGCCGAGCGAGGAAATCGATTGGTTATATTTGTTGATGAACTCGACAGGTGTAACCCCGCATTCGCAGTTAGACTTTTAGAACGCATAAAGCATTACTTTAGTAACGATAGAATTACCTTTGTCTTTTCGGTTAATCTTGCGGAGCTACAGCATACTGTTCGAAAACATTACGGAGAAGGATTCAACGCAACCAGGTATCTGGACAGATTTTTTAATCTTCGAATCGATTTGCCTCCTGCCAAAATGGATCGTTTTTATGAGGAAATCGGGTTGAATGATCGTTATTATTATGAGGAAGTTTGCAGAGCCATAATTGAGCAGAATCATTTTACCCTACGCGAAACTATTAGATTCTATTGCATGTCCAAAGTGGCTGCCTACGTGCCACTACATAACGATACAAAATACAGCTTTGCCTTTCCATCTGGTAGGGGAACACTCTTCTGCCTAATGTTTTTGGTGCCAATTATGTGTGGACTAAAAATATGTGACTATACTAGGTATGAGGCGTTTATTACCGGAAAAGATAGTTCTCCACTTCATGAGTTTTTCTTGACTACAGAAGCCGACACGGATATGTGCAAGAATCTGCTTGCGACCAATGAATGTTTTGACACAGAGGAAAATCCACAGATGGCAACACTTGTTAAGCTGGAAGACAAGTTGGAAGAGGTCTACAATGCACTTTTCATTCAGCAGTACACTTCTTCGGTATATACAGTGACGATTGGCCAAATGTCCTTTAATCGGCAATCGCGAGATGTTTTACTTCGAGCCGCAAGCACACTATCGGAATTTTCCAATTATGACATTTAAGAACACATCGCCCACCGGTCGTAACGATCGGTGGGCGGTAATATATCATTCCATCGGAGCAAAGCTCCCGTCGGGCTGTCGGATTTCAATCAAGGAAACATCCGAAAGGGAAATCGCTTCTTCACAGATATACCAATTCTTCCAATCCGAACCGCTGGATTGCTTCAAAAAGCTTGCCTGAGCCGGATCGGCATGGTACTTGGTCAAAAAGTCCGTCCATTTCATAAACTTCCAATTCTTTCCTTGCGTTGGGATAGTCAGGCGGCACTGCGTTTTGGCACTGTAAAGGCCGTTTTCATCCGCAGCGGCCTCTGCGTTTGCAGTCAACCACACAACAGGATGGTAATTGGAATATTTATTGACGGCATGTTCTCCGATCTTTTCGCTGCCACGATACAGCGGCTCGATGCGATAGGTCGCACGATCAATTTTCAAATTGGAATCAGTCAGCTTCAAAAAGCCGTCCTCACGGATAAACTCCAGATGAATCGGGGATGTAAAATGATACAGGTTCTTTGGTAATTTCTTCATAGGCATCTCGTTTATTGTGTTTCTTTATATTTTACCAACTTTCAAATCCGTTTGCTTGGAACAGAATATCTTCAATCTTTGCTTCCATTTGCAGAACTGCCGCTTCTTTTAAGCACGGCAACATCACCGGTGTAAATACCGCCTTGAAAGGGATGGCGTATTGAATGCCATCATAGTAAAACAGGGTAGACACGCCACGTTCGGTACACACCCATTTCCCAGCGGTTTGATATTTCTCGCAATAAAATCGCTGGTCGTTTATTTCACTCTTGCCTAACTGATTTGCAGGTAGCAATGGAGCCTCCGGAATCTCATCCAGCATCAGTTCTTCCATTGTACATCCCAGAACAGTAGACAATCGTAGCAAAATATCTCCACTGGCGGAGCTGAGTTTCTTGTGCCCCTGTTCGTAGTCTTGCAAAGAGCGGAAATTCACGCCACTTTTCTGTGCCAACTCTTTCTGCGTCATGTTTCTGCTCTTCCGGATTTCCTGTAAACCCATGGTATCCCCTCCTTTGCTTCTATTATACGCATTTTTGCGTATAATAGTCAAGAACTTTTTAACCCATTCTAAAAAAGCCCACCGGTCATAATGATCGGTGGGCGATGCTATTTCATTCGATTTTGCCCTCTCAAATATGCACGGTGGGACGAATGGTTTTCGGCAGTATGTACAACTACCACCCCATGCGTTTGGCTAAATTGATCATCGCAAGGCAGAATTTTTCGGTCTGTGTCAGTGTTATCTGCAACGGGTCGCCCTCGCGGATGCGCAGGGTGCGGCGAATCTCCTTGGGAATGACAATTCTGCCAAGATCATCCACCCGACGGACAATTCCTGTTGCTTTCATATATATTTCTCCTTTTATTTACAGGTTACGCTGCTAGTATCTGTAAACGGCGAAGATTTATGCAGACACTTTTCGGACTTCGGAAAGCGCGATCTTTCTTGTTTTCCAAAAAACAGCCCCGACAAGGTCGGGGCTGAAATTTTATCCGATTTTGGATTACTTGCCGGCGTTGGCGATCTGAGCCGCCACTTCGTCCGCGAAGTTTTCCTCTTTCTTCTCGATGCCCTCGCCCTTCACATAGTGAATGGCGTTGACGAAGGTCGCCTTGCCGCCCAGCTTCTTGGAAGCGTCGGCAATATAGCCGGCCACATCGCCTTGGAACAGGTCGGAACGGACGAAATCCTGCTGCAGCAGGCAGATCTCCTTGAAGAAGGCGTTGATCTTGCCCTGAGCGATCTTTTCCTTGATCTGCGCGGGCTTGCCCTGCATCTTGGGGTCGTTGTCCATCAGAGCGACCTGAACGGACATCTCGTGGTCGACGTCCTCCTGCGGAACGAGGCTCTTGTCCCAATACTTCGCGCCCATGGCAGCGATCTGCATGGCCACGTTCTTGCCGATCTCGGTCACATCAATGTCACCCTCGACGGCCAGATTGACCAGAACACCGTGGCTGCCGCCCATGTGGACGTACGCAACGGAAGTATTTTCGGCAAAACGGTCGAAACGGCGGATCTGCATATTCTCGCCGATGGACATGACCTTCTCCTGCATGACCTCGGTAACGGTCAGCTTCGTGCCGGGATAGATGCACGCCTTCAGCGCTTCGACATCGGCGGGGTTCTCTCTGGCGACGATGTCGGCCAGATTTTTGACCAGATCCACAAACGCATCGGTCTTGGATGCGAAGTCGGTCTCGGCGTTGACCTCGATGATCACGCCCACACCGTCGATCACGGCGGCGTAAGCCATGCCTTCGGCGGCCACGCGGCTGGCCTTCTTCGCGGCCTTTGCCAGACCCTTTTCGCGCAGCCAGTCGATTGCTTTATCCATATCACCGTCGGTGGCAGCGAGTGCATTCTTGCAGTCCATCATGCCAACGTTGGTCATTTCACGCAGTTTTTTTACGTCTTGAGCAGTAAAAGCCATTTTTGTTTCCTCCATATCATTTGTGGTGCGGAATATACGAACTTATTCTGCAGCGGTTTCTTCGGCGACGGCCTCGACCTCGGCCACGGCATCCTCACCCTGACGGCCTTCGATGGCGGCGTTGGCCATGGCGGCGGCGATCAGACGGATGGCGCGGATGGCATCGTCGTTACCGGGGATAACATAGTCGATCTCATCGGGGTCGCAGTTGGTGTCCACGATGGCCACGATGGGGATGTTCAGCTTCTTCGCCTCGGCGATGGCGTTGCGCTCCTTGCGGGGGTCAACGATGAACATGGCAGCAGGGATCTTCTTCATTTCTTTCACGCCGCCCAGATATTTTTCCAGCTTCTCGATTTCGCCCTGATGCTTGATGACCTCTTTCTTGGGCAGCATGGCGAACGTGCCGTCCTCTTCCATCTTTCTGAGCTGAGCCAGACGGTCGATACGGGTGCGCATGGTGCGGAAGTTGGTCAGCATACCGCCCAGCCAGCGGGCGTTGACATAGTAACCGCCGCAGCGGGCAGCTTCCTCTTTGATTGCATCCTGTGCCTGCTTCTTTGTGCCGACGAACAGGATGTTTCCGCCGTTGGCGGAGATGTCACGCACGAAGTTGTACGCTTCGTCGAGCTTCTTAACGGTCTTCTGCAGGTCGATGATGTAGATACCGTTACGCTCGGTGTAAATGTAGGGAGCCATTTTCGGGTTCCAACGACGGGTTTGGTGACCGAAGTGAACACCGGCCTCCAGCAGTTGCTTCATAGATACGACAGCCATTTTGATTTTCTCCTTTTGTTTGTTCCTCCACCCCGATCATCCGAGCCGCCCGCCTTTCGGCACGGGAGCGACGCGTCCCCGGGTGTGTGGTGTAAATAATGTCATGGGAAATTCCCACGCCGAACCATTATAGCGGAAAGTTTTCAAGAATGCAAGTACTTTTTTTCAAATTTCCCCGCTTTCGCGCAAATTTTTTCGCATTTTTTCGTCCCGCGCAACGGCGTTTGCCGATTTACAGCCATCCCGGTCGAAAACGTGGGCGGCAGCATTCGTCGGGCTTGATGTCCACGAGAATGATATCCGGGCCGATGCGCCGAATCGCGCACCACGGTATGACAAAATCGTCCTTTCTTCCGAACAAGCCGAAAAAACGGCAGGGGCCGGGGACGATGATGTTTTTCACGCACCCTTCCGGGATGTCCACCTCCAGATCGCACACGAATCCCAGCCGTCGTCCGTCCGCGAGGCAGATCACCTCTTTGCAGCGCAGCTCCGACATTTTCAGCACCATACCCATTCCCCCAAATGCAGTTTGTACAGCATACGCACGAGGGGAATTATAAATTACAAATTACAAATTTTCCCCTCTTGGGGGAGCCGCGCGCCTGCGGCGCGCCAACCTCATCCGTCACCGCCTACGGCGGCGAAACCTTCCCCAAAGGGGAAGGCCGATGCGCACGGCGCAGGATGGGACGCGGATTGCCACGGCGCTTCGCGCCTCGCAATGACATGGAGGAAAGTGCGGAGCAAGCAGGCGATCGATGATCGCCCCTGTCGAGAACGGCATCGTTTTGCATTTTTCATTATGCATTATTCCCTTTCCGCTTTCCGTTATGACACGCTGACCTGCTTGCGCATGGCGGCGATCGCGCCTTTTTCCAGCCGCGAGACCTGCGCCTGTGAAATACCCAGCACCTCGGCCACCTCCATTTGCGTGCGTCCGTCGTAAAAGCGCAGCGACAAAATCTGCTTTTCACGCTCGCCCAAAGCGCCGAACGCGTCGCGCAGGGCGATATGCTCCAGCCACGCGCTTTCCGTGTTGCGCGTGTCGCGCACCTGATCCATGACGGTCAGCGGGTCGCCGCCGTCGGAATAGACCGGGTCGTACAGGCTGATGGGCGCGGAAATCGCGTCCAGAGCCTGACTGACCTCCTCCGCCGTCAATCCCAGTTCATGCGCGATCTCGTCAAGCGTTGGCTCGCGCCCCAATTGCAAAGACAAGCTCTCCTTGCACTGCATCACGCGATAGGCCACGTCCCGAATGGAGCGCGACACGCGGATGGCACTGTTGTCACGCAGATAGCGGCGCACCTCGCCCGCGATCATTGGCACGCCATAGGTGGAAAAACGGACGCATTTTTCCGGATCAAAGTTGGAAACGGCTTTCATCAACCCGATGCATCCGACCTGAAACAGGTCGTCCGGGCTTTCGCCGCGGCGGTCAAAGCGTTGGATGACGCTCAGCACCAGCCGCAGATTTCCCTCGATGAGGCTCCGGCGCGCCTCGTCATCGCCCTGTGCCGCCCTTTTCAGCAGCGGCTCCATCTGCTCCGCGCTCAATGTTTTCAGCCGGGTCGTATTCACGCCGCAGATCTCTACTTTCCCCTGCATGGTGATCCTCCTGAGTGTATTTTTGGATACCCTCATTATTTCCAACGCCGGAAGAAAGATACACCGCGTTCCGCTTTGTGGCATTTTCACAAATTTTTCGACGTCCTTTTCGCTTCCGTACGCGCGCACCCGGGGCAAAAAGCGGAAAACGCGAACCTTTTTTCGGTTTTTCCGTTCCGATTTTGCGTGTGCATCACGGTAACGTAACACCGACTTTCGCAAGATTTCGATGGGCATATGCAAAAAATTATACATACGGCCAAGGCGACCTGCACGGGTCGGATTTTCGGGGTATGGCTGTGGAAAACGGAAACTTTTCCACATTCTCCACAGGGTTTTCCACAGGACGCATTCCCAAAACACGGTTTTCGATTTATGCATTTTCGGTTCACATAACACATCGGTCGTTTTTTGTCGGCACACCGAACTTTTCGCACATTTACAAATTTCACAAGGCGCGTTTTTTGCCTCCGATTTTGGGTCTTGACAAGCCGTTTTCCAAAATTTCCGCGAAGATATCCGCAAAAAATGAAAAAAATTAAAAAAAGGGATTGATTTTATAAAAAATGCGCGTTATAATGTGAAGCTGTACGAACATTTGCAGAACAGGAGGTGTAACGATGCCCAATATCAAGTCCTCGAAAAAGGATGTTATCCGTTCCAAGGTTGCTTACGAGAAGAACAAGGCCCAGAAGTCCGCGATGAAGACTTCCATCAAGAAGTTCGAAGCCGCCGTCAACGCCGGTGACAAGGCTGTCGCTCAGGAGAGCTACAAGCTGGCTGTCAAGGCCGTCGACAAGGCTGCGCTGTCCGGCTTGCTGCACAAGAACAATGCCGCCCGCAAAAAGAGCAGCATGACCCTGAAGCTCAACGCCATGGCCTGATTTCTCTGAAAATATCTCCCTCCCGAGTTTTCGGCAGGGAGTTTTTTCATGCCCCGCGCGCCCGCCGCGCAACATATTTGAAATTCGGATTTAAAACTTTGTTAATATTTTCGTTGGTTTTTTGCCATTTTTGGAGAAATATGGTTCCGAACTTTGGCAGATTCGTACTAATTTCAAAATAATGGTTGTAAGTTCCGCAAAAATGTTGTACAATATTCTATACGTGTGAAAATGCGCCTTCGGAAAAAGCGCGTTTTCCGATGCCGTCCGCGACGGGTCGTTCGATTTCTTCGCGCGCATCGGCCGTTTTGAAATATACTATAGAAATTGCTTTTCGGAGGAAACGCTATCATGAAACCGATTGTACTGGTTATTATGGACGGTGTCGGCAAAGGAGACGGCGGCAGCGGAGATGCCGTCAGCGTCGCCGCTACCCCGACGCTCGATTCCCTGCTCGCCTCCTGCCCGCACACCTATCTCAAAGCCCACGGCACGGCCGTCGGTCTCCCCTCGGACGAGGATATGGGCAATTCCGAGGTCGGACATAACGCACTGGGCTGCGGTCAGGTCTATTCTCAGGGCGCAAAGCTGGTCGGCGAATCCATTGAAAACGGATCTCTCTACACCAGCGACACATGGCGCGACCTGATTTCCAACGCCCTCGACGGACACGCCCTGCACTTTCTGGGTCTGCTGTCCGACGGCAACGTCCACTCCAACATCTCTCACCTCATCGCCCTGCTGCGCCGTGCGCACGCCGAGGGCGTGAAGCGCGTCTACTGCCACATTCTGCTTGACGGCCGTGACGTGCCCGCCACCTCTGCGCAGGAATACGTCGCGCAGTTGGAAGCCGTTCTGGCTGAACTGCGCACCGACGGCTGCGATTACGCCATTGCCTCCGGCGGCGGCCGTATGCAGATCACCATGGATCGCTATGAAGCGAACTGGCCGATGGTCGAACAGGGCTGGAAAACGCACGTGCTCGGTCAGGGACGGCAATTCGCCTCCGCGCAGGAAGCCATCGACACCTACCGCGCCGAGCTTTCCTGCATCGATCAGGATCTGCCTGCCTTTGTCGTGGCGCGCGACGGTGCGCCCGTGGCGACGATCGCCAACGGCGACAGCGTCATCCTGTTCAATTTCCGCGGCGACCGCGCGCAGGAAATTTCTCTGGCGTTTGACCGCAAGGACTTTACGCACTTCGACCGTCCCGGCTACACCGGCGTGAAATTTGCCGGTATGCTGCAATACGACGGCGACCTCAACATCCCCACGCACTACCTCGTGCAGCCGCCCGTCATCCGCAACACGCTGACCGAATCGCTGGTCGACGCGGGCGTGCACGAATTTGCCTGCTCCGAAACGCAGAAATACGGCCACGTAACCTATTTCTGGAACGGCAACCGCTCCGGCAAGGTCAGCGAGGCACTGGAGGACTATCTGGAGATTCCCTCCGACGTCATTCCCTTTGAGCAGGCTCCCGCCATGAAATCCAAAGAGATCACCGAGGCCATGGTCAAGGCAATGGCCTCCGGCAAATATCAATTCCTGCGCTGCAACTTCCCCAACGGCGATATGGTCGGCCACACGGGCGTGATGGATGCCGTGGTTTACGCCATGGAATGCGTCGATCGCTCCCTCAAGGAGATTCTGGCCGCCGCCGATCGCTACGGCTACATCGTGCTTATCACCGCCGACCACGGCAACGCCGACCAGATGACCGAAACCAAAAAAGGCAAGACCTCTATCCGTACCGCCCATTCGCTCAATCCCGTCCCGTTCATCATCTACGATCCCGACCGCCGCTGGATGGTCAAAGACGGGCAATTCGGTCTGGCAAATGTTGCGCCTACCGTTTTGCACATGATGGGCATCCCCGCTCCCGCCTGCTGGGAAGAGAGCATGGTGTGACCGCGCGTCACATCGACAGATAAGGAGGATATTATGACTCAGCAAAACACAGAGCATGGCTCTATCATCATCAATACCGACGTTTTCACCGACATTGTCGGCACGGCCGCCTTGAACTGCTTCGGCGTGAAGGGCATGGCTGCCCGTTCCGTGAAAGACGGCCTGTATCACCTGCTGCGCCGTGAATCGGCCGGTAAGGGCGTGGCCGTGAAATTCAACGACGACGGCTCCGTTTCCATCGACCTGCACATCATCGTAGACAACGGCGTCAATCTCAACGCCGTCGCCTCCTCTATCATTTCCGAAGTGCGCTATGTCGTCACGGGGCATACCGGCACGCAGGTAAAGGACGTAAACGTCCATATCGACTCGATCTCGATCGGTTGATTATCGGAGGTAGTGATCGTGAAACAGATAATAAACGGTGCTGATTTTCGTCAGCTGATTGTCAATGCCGCCGCCGGAATCGAAATGAATCGGCAGCAACTGAACGAATTGAATGTTTTCCCCGTTCCCGACGGTGACACGGGCACGAATATGTCCATGACCATCCACGCGGCCGCCGCCGACCTGCGCAAGCTCGACGACCCGGCGCTCGGCGTGGCCGCGAAAACGGCAGCCGGTGCCATGCTGCGCGGCGCGCGCGGCAATTCCGGCGTCATTCTTTCGCTTCTGATGCGCGGCATTTCCCGCAAGCTGAAAGATCAGGAAACCTGCGACGGCGTCCTGTGGGCACAGGCGCTGCAAGAGGGCGTTGACACCGCCTACAAGGCCGTTATGAAGCCCGCCGAGGGTACCATCCTCACCGTTGCGCGTCTGGCCGCCGCAAAGGCCACACGCGCCGCCAAGGAGAACAACAATTTTGAATATGTCCACGAAGCCGCCATCGGCAAAGCGCGCACCGCACTGGCCAACACGGTCAACCAGAACCCGGTTCTCAAAAAAGCCGGTGTGGTCGATGCCGGCGGCAAGGGCTGGCTGATCGTTCTGGAAAGTATGCTCAGTGCCCTGCACGGTGAGCAGCTCGTCGTGCCCGAAACGGCCGCCGAAGTGAAAGACAGTGCCGATTTCTCCGATTTCAACACCGAGGACATCACCTTCACCTACTGCACGGAGTTCATCATCCGGCGCGAGAACGACAAAGACCCCGAGGCGCTGCGCGCATTTTTGGACTCTCTGGGCGACTCTCTGGTGCTGGTGGACGACGAGGAGATCATCAAAGTCCACGTACACACCAATGACCCCGGCAAAGCCCTGCACGAAGCCATCGAATACGGCTCTTTCGTGACCGTAAAAATCGAAAATATGCGCCTGCAACACACGGAAAAGGTCATGACGGCCGCCGAAAAAGCACCGCAGATCGCCGAGCCGAAAAAGCCGCTGGGCGTCGTTTCCGTCTGCGTCGGAGACGGCCTTGCCGATGTGTTCCGCAATCTGGGCGTGGACGGCATCATTTCCGGCGGGCAGACCATGAATCCGAGCACGCAGGACATTCTTGAGGTCGTCAACCGCGTCCCCGCGGAGACCGTTTTCGTCCTGCCGAACAACAAGAACATCATCATGGCCGCGCAGCAGGTCGATGCGCTTTCCCCGAAAAAGGTCATCGTCATCCCCTCCAAGACCGTCCCGCAGGGCATCACCGCCATGCTGAATTTCAATGTCGACGGCACACCCGAGGAAAACGAGGCCACGCTGACCGATGCGCTGTCCACCGTGGACACCATGCAGATCACCTACGCCGCACGCAACTCCGACTTTGACGGCTACGCCATCCACGAGGGCGATTACCTTGCCCTGCACGGCTCTGCCCTGTTCGGCACCAGTCAGGACATTCGCGTCCTGCTGCGCTCTCTGGCCGAACGCGTCCGCGACGACGGAAAGGATTACATCACCATCTACTACGGTTCCGACGTCAAAGAGCGTCATGCGCAGAAAGCCGCGGACATTTTCACGCAGATCTGCCCGAACGCCGATGTCAACTTGGTCAACGGTGGCCAGCCGGTGTACTATTATCTGATCTCTGCGGAATAATATCTCCGCAGACGGAATGCTCGCTGCATCCTCTCAGGGCAAGATGCGGCGAGCTTTTCCATATTTCTTTCGGGAGGTTTTTTCAATGCGTCGCCTGCGCGCCCTCCGCGCCAAAGCCAAGGCTTTGCGCACATCCCTTGCCGATTTTTTGCGCCCCATGCAAATCCCACTGCACAGTGCGCACACCTGTTTTTTCCTGATTTTGTCGCTGTTTCCCGCGCTACTGCTGTTTCTCGGGCTTCTGCGCTACACCGGCTACGGCGTGCAGGATCTGATGGATATGCTCGAAGGCTTTCTTCCGCCCACACTGCTGCCCGTCGTGGAAAACCTGGTAGACGCGTCCTATCGGCATACGTCCGGCACGATCATCTCCGTTTCCGTTCTGGCGGCGCTTTGGTCGGCCAGCAAGGGCACCTACGGCCTGCTTCAGGGGCTGAACGCCATCAGCGACGCGGACAATTCGCGCCCGTACTGGCGCATTCGTGGCCTGAGCGTGCTGTACACGTTTCTGCTTTTGGTCGGCCTTGTGTTTACGCTGGTCGTGCACGTATTCGGAAACGCCGTCATCGACTATCTGTGGATGACCACCAACCCTACGGTCATGCGCATTCTGAACCTTCTTGACCTGCGTTTTCTGGTGCTTCTTCTGCTGCAAGCCCTGCTGTTCACCGTAATGTATGCATTTTTGCCCGGCCGCCGCCAAACGGTGCGCAGTTGTCTGCCCGGTGCACTGCTTGCCAGCATCGGCTGGGCGGTCTATTCGCGGCTTTTCTCCGTATATGTGGATTATTTCACCGTTTACACGAACATTTTCGGCTCGATCTACGCGCTTGCGCTCGGAATGCTCTGGCTGTATTTCTGCATCAGCATTCTGTTCTACGGCGGCGCATTCAATCGCTTTTTGGTATTTCGGCGCGAACAGCGCGCCAATGCCTGAGCGCCGTATTTTTTCCGAAAAATCCCGTTTCTTTATACCTTGTTCACAAAACGCCCTTAAAATGGAAGCAAAGGGGTGCATTTCATGTTCGGTTACGTCAATGCAAGTTTCAAAGAGCTGACCAAACAGCAGCAATCGCGTTATCAGGCCGTATACTGCGGCATTTGCCGCGCCATTCGTGCGCGCGCAGGACAGACGGCGCGTCTGTGCCTGAGCTATGATATGACTTTTCTGGCGTTTCTTCTGATGAGCCTTTACGAGCCGGAGGAGGTCGGCGGGCGGCATGCGTGCGCCCTACACCCCATCCACCGCGATTGGACGGACACGCCGTATATTCGCTACGCCGCCGACATGAACGTTCTGCTGGCGTACTACAACTGTCTGGACGATTGGAATGACGACGGCCGCCGCTCCCGAAAATGGATGGCACAGCGCCTGCAGCCGCAGCTTGCCGCGCTGGAGGAGCAATATCCGCGCCAATGCCGCGCCGTGCGCGAATGCATCGCCACGCTGGACGCGCTGGAGGCGGAAAACTGCGCCGACGCCGACCGCTGTGCGAACTGCTTCGGCGCGCTGATGGCACAATTGCTGGTTTTCCGGGAGGATATGTGGGCCGCCGATCTGCGCGAAATGGGCATGGCACTCGGCCGTTTCGTCTATCTTGCCGATGCCGCCGCGGACTATCGCAAGGATCTGCGCAAGCATCGCTATAATCCCTATATCGCCATGGGTACGGGGGAAGATTTCCCCCGCTGGGACGAATATTTGGTGCTGACCATGGCGCGTTGCACCGATTATTACGAAAAATTACCGCTGGTGCAGGACAAGCCCCTGCTCGACAATATTCTTTACAGCGGCGTGTGGTTGAATTTGAGGCAAAAGCGGAAGGAGCAGGCCAATGGTTGACGATCCCTATAAAGTGCTCGGCGTCAGCCCGGACGCGTCGGACGATGAAATCAAGCAGGCGTACCGCCGCCTTGCAAAGCAGTACCACCCGGACAGGAACCCCGGAGATGCCGCGGCTGCCCGAAAAATGCAAGAAATCAATGCCGCATACGAGCAGATCAAAAATCCCGAAAAAACGCAGTCCGCCGGATACGACCCCTACGGTGCCTACGGCAACAGCCGTTCCCAGTCCGGGGCGGATACGTATCAGCAGGCGGCATATCAGTATATCCGCTTCGGCCGCTATCGCGAGGCGCTCAACGCACTGCAAAACTGCACCGAGCGCAACGCGCGCTGGTATTATCTCAGTGCGCTGGCCAACCGCGGTGTCGGCAATCAGGTCACGGCGCTCGAGCACATCCGCCGCGCGGTGTCCATGGAGCCGGACAATCAGGAATACCTGTACGCGCTCGACCAGATCGAGCACGGCGGCACGGCCTATCGCCGTCAGGCGGGCACCTATCGCGGATACGCCGCACGCACAAGCCCGTGCACGAGCCTGCTGGCGTGCCTGTTCTGCCGGCTGTTCTGCTGTTGACAACTCCCCCCTATACAATTTCATCGGCGCAGAGAGGCTTGCACGCCCCTTTGCGCCGATTCTTTCCGTATGCACTTATTGCGCGGCCTTTTCGCGGCGGTAGATCGTGACCCATTTGTACAGCGCGAACGCCAGCAAAATCAGGCTGATCCACTGCGACGTTGACAGGCCGAAAAGGAATCCGCGAATCTCGTCGCCGCGCAGAAATTCGATCAGGAATCGCCCGATCGGATAAATCGTCAGGTACAGATACACGCACTTCCCGCGCGCGATTTTCTTGCGATTGCAGTACAGCAAAAGCGCAAAAATCAGAAAACAGAACGCGCTTTCCAGCAGCGCGACGGGAAAACGCCGCACGTCGCTCATTTCCGGCAGCAGTTCGTTATGCGCGACGAAGCCGAAATCACTGACCTTTCCGTAGCAGCAGCCGCCCAAAAAACAGCCGATTCGCCCGAATCCGTGAAACAGCGGCACACAGACGGCGAATACGTCCCGCAACTGCGCCTTGCACGAAAGCTTTGCGACCTTCATATGAATGCACAGCGCGACGGCCGCGCCGATCATGCCGCCGTAAAACACCATGCCGCCGAAGCAAAGCCGAATGGCCTGCGTGATGTGCGACAGCTCCAGCGTACCGGCTCGGATATGCCCGAAAATCAGCGCGGTGCACTCGATGATCTGACGATAACGCGTCAGCGCGTACATTGCCACGCCGCCGACCAGAAGCCCGAGCGCGAGCGACACGGCCAGCAGAAGAATGTCCTCAAATTTCAGTCCGGTGTCTTTCGTCAGCCTCCACGCGAGCAGAATTGCCGCGATCAGGCCGAGATAACTCATGGCCGCATAGCTGCCGATCGTCCGGCCGAAGATTTCAAAATACGGATACACCGTCTAAGCCTCCTCAAAAAGAAAGAGCCACCAACCTGTGCATTCACAGGTTGACGGCTCTTCGCATTTGTCAATCAGACAGTTCCCAGTCCCGCTGCGCACAGAACGCAAAGCGTGCAAGAGAAGAAACCGATACCCGCGAGGGACGTGCCGATGATGGACAGAACCAGACCTGCGGTGCCCAGACCGGTCGGAGTGCCGGCAGCAGCTGCCATCTTCTTACCCTTAGCCGCGCAGACGATTCCGGCGATGCCGCAAACAAGTGCCGCAATGTTTACCATGGAGAACCATGCCAGAACCGCAGACACAATACCAAGAACCAGACCCGCAATAGACAAACCCTTTCCGTTGTTTCCCATAACGTCTACCTCCTGTAAATAATATGTACCGAAAAGTACAGGATCACAATACCACAGTATTTCGACATTGTCATGCTCAAAGTTACAATGGTATTGTGATCTTTACCGTCGGAGGCGCGGATATGTTAAACGAAAATGTCAGAAAAATGCGCATGGCGCAGAATGTCGCAGGTCGAATTGGCACGAAAACTCGGCGTTACCAAGCAAAGCGTTTCAAATTGGGAGAATGACAATATCCAACCGTCGGTCGAAATGCTCGTGAAGATAGCCGAATGCCTGAACGCGAGCACGGACTATCTGCTCGGGCTCAGCGCCCGCAAAACGGTCGACGTCGACGGTCTGACCGACGCGCAGATCGCGCATATTCAGATGCTCGTGGACGATTTGCGCGCGCTGTCGCGCGAGGGTGCGTGCCCGGCATAGCCCGACGGCTGAAAAACTTGAAAAAGGGCTTGCATTTTCGGGCGGAATGTTATATACTATCTAAGCACCGATGCCGGTGTGATGGAATGGTAGACGTAGTGGACTCAAAATCCACCGCTGCGAACCCGAGCGCCGCCTGTGGCGGATGCAGCGAGGGCGAGCAGGTGCAGCGGTTGGCGAGCGACGCGGGCGTCAGCCAAGGAGAGCACCGGGCACCGCAAACGGTTGGCGACATACGCCGCCGAAGGCGGCCACCGCTTAAAGCCGGCGGTGGCGGGAAAACAACAAAATCAATGCACACCTGCCGGTGTGATGGAATGGTAGACGTAGTGGACTCAAAATCCACCGCTGGCGACAGCGTGCCGGTTCGAGTCCGGCCACCGGCACCAAAAGAAGCGACGATTTTCACGTGAAAATCGTCGCTTCTTTTGGTTCTTTTCACTTTTCTCTTCCCGCCCTACGTCTACGTCCTTTTCACGCGTCACGATGCATATCGCATCATTTTTCTTCCAAGAAGCGGCTGACCTCGCGGACAAAGCCGTTGACATCCTGAAAACGCCGATAGACGGACGCAAAGCGGATATAGGCGACCTCGTCCATGGGCTTGATGCGCTCCATGACCATTTCACCGAGGCGGTCGGTCGTGATCTCGCGGTCGAGCGAATTCTGAATTTCCTGCTCGATCTCGGTGGTCAGGCGTTCGAGGTCGCTGATGTCCACTTTCCGCTTGTCAAATGCGCGGAGCATGGAGTTCAGGATCTTATTTCGGTCAAAATTCTGGCGCGAGCCGTCCCGCTTGACCACGATGATGGGCAGACTTTCCACCATTTCATACGTCGTGAATCGCCGCTGGCAGTGCAGGCACTCTCTGCGGCGGCGTATGCTCTGGTAATCTTCACTTCGGCGGGAGTCAACGACCTTGCTCTCCGGGTCGCCGCAAAACGGACATCTCATATTACGAATCCTCCTGACGCAATTTTGACCAAGTTCTTTTCCAGTATAGCAAAGATTTTTTTCCTTGTCCAGTAATTTTTGCGCCGATCGGAAAAACATCTGTGCCGTGTGATCTCCCGAAGTTATTTCCCCCTGCGAAATTTTCCCCCGAAAATCTATTTTGATATTTGTCTAATCGGTATTGACTTTTTGATGTTATCATGATACAATCGCGAGCAGAGGGGTAGGGATGCGCCCGTCAAACCACACGCATTTTGTGAAACGAAAAGGAGGTTACACAACAATGGAAGAAAAAATTGCAAACCTGAATCATTATTTTGAAGAGCAGATCGCCCTGTGCAACCGTCGGGGCAAAGACCTGCTTGCCGATGCGCGAACCGACGAAGCCACTTTCGAAAAAATCAAAGCCAATGTTTACGACATTTTCCGCGTCGTCTTTTCCGTCGCGGTAAAATCCTGCCCGAACGACTCCGACGAACTGCGCCGTTTCTTCGCCGGCCGAGCAGAGAGCATTCCCTCCGCATGGGTCGCCGCTTACGAAAAAGCAAAAGAGCACGCAAACGCCGTGGATATGCAGATCGAGCAAATAAAACTGGATACCGCTGCCTGCATCAAAGAAAACTTCAACAGAATCTGGGAGGAAACCTTATGACGGAAGCGGATGCCATTCGTCTTTTCAAGTGCCTGTCCGATAAATCCCGCTTGCAGATTTTAAAATCGCTTGCAATCGAAGATATGTACGTGGAACGGCTGGCCGAGCGGCTCGGGATCACCGCCCCGACCGTTTCTTTCCACCTGAAAAAGCTGGCGGATGCCGGCGCCGTCACGTCCTACAAAAGCCAGTATTACACGATGTACGCGCTGAAAAAGGACATTTTCCAAACCGGCATTCTGGAGATCTTGCAGGAGAAATCGGCGGATGCCGAAGCGCAGGCGCAGCGGGACGCCCAATACCGTCAAAAGGTGATCGACGCTTTTTTTGAATACGGCAAGCTCAAAGCCATCCCTGCCCAACGAAAAAAGGAACGGATCATTCTGGAAGTGATCGCCGATGCATTTGCATTCGATCAGCTCTATTCCGAACGGGAAGTGAATATCATCATTGCCGATTTTCATGATGATTTCTGTACCATTCGGCGGGACATGGTCGGCGAAAAGCTGCTGGATCGGGATGCGACCGGCTATTGGCGCGTGAAAAACGGATAGACTATGCGCAAAAAAAGCGAAGCCAAATTTCACTCGCCGCAGGCGAATTTCGTTGAAAAAAGCACTTGCGAATGCAAGTGCTTTTTTCATGGCGTAATGTTATAGAAGGGAAACTTTTGAACTATCAATAGATTTCCGCTTCAATTCACTTAACACTAACATAATACCACAAATTGTTGCGTTGTAAATACCTTTTGAAGAAATAAACCTAAATAATTTCCTCTTCCCTGAACCCACCTTTGAGAGTGACAACAATTCTACCATCGTTAGAAACTGTGATACACTCCACCAAGCGGCGAACTGTAACATCATCATATTCAACGAAAGAGTCCTTGTCTGTTTGAGCAATGTAATTGAGTATTCTTTCCACTTCTCTATTTAGATCATCGGAAGAAGTTGCTTTTGCTTTTTCAGTAGAAAGCTGTTCACGTAGGGCGGCAATCTTATCGTTAATCTTTTTAATCTCAAGTTCGTATTTTTCCGCATCTCCGCCTGTCGAGTACAAGCGGTCTACCAAAATACTCATTTGATCGTAATAATTCTGAATTTGATTTTCGATAGCGTACACATCAAGCACAGAATCATTTCCGGTAAGAGCATATTGCAAATTGTTTCTTATCAGCTCCAAAACTTCATCTCGGTTGCTCATCATTTTGGAAAGACAACGGCAGATTGCTGCATGAAGTTTCTTTTCCTCAACCCCTATCGAATCCTTGCAAATTTTTGTCCCGTGCTCAATACGATTTATACACCGCCAATAAACAATTCTTTGTCCGTTTTGGGTTTTTCCCTTTCTTTTGTAATGTGCTCCGCAAGAACCGCAAACTAAGATATCAGACAGAGCGTATATCCCGCTATGCTTACCGCGTTCGGTTAATGCAAAGTCGGATTTGCTTTTTTTACTACATCTTCTTGCCAATTCAACCTGCACAATATTGAATGTATCCCTATCAATAATCAGAGGGTGATTGTTTGACACCAGATACTTTGGCAATTCTCCACGATTTACCTTTGCTTTCTTGTCAATACAGTTGCTGCGAAATGTTTTTTGTAAAAGAACATCCCCAATATACTTTTCGTTTGTCAATATCCGCTGTATATGTTCCGGCTCCCATTGCAGTTTTCCGGAATAGGTTTTGACCTCTT
>CAYSYK010000028.1:0-18796 GCA_964435375.1 uncultured Oscillospiraceae bacterium
GGGAAATTCCCCGGCGGCATAGACGCGCCCGATAGGGGCGTGGATATACCGCCGTCTGTAAAAGCATGGTACTGAGCTCGGTATTTGGAGGTTTCGTTTTTGCCGAGGGGAATTGAAAGGCCGTTAAGAAAAGTGTCCGGGGGACACTTTTTAGGCCGTGGGAAATTCCCCGGCGGCATAGACGCGCCCGATAGGGGCGTGGATATACCGCCGTTTGTAAAAGTCTGGCAGTATTCCCGGTATTGAGTTTTTTGCTGTGGGAAAGTTTTCCGCGGATCTCGGGGGATAGCTTTATTTTGCCAAAGACATAACGCCGTCGGTGAACACAAAATTGCGCATGCCCTTGCCGCCTATTTGGTCGGCGGGCAGTGCGGCCTCGATTCGGGCAACATCCTCGGCAGACAGTTCGATTTTCAGTGCATCAATGGCATCGTGCAAGTGCGCGGGATTGGTCGTGCCTACCAGACTTTGCACGTGGTCGTACTTGGCAAGGCTCCAAGCAAGTGCCAACTGAGAGAGGGAAACGCCCTTTTCTTCGGCGATTTTCTTGACCTTACGGATCATGGCCAAGTTTTTCTCCCGATGCTCGGGGGCAAGCAGACCGCGCCCCATCCTCGGATCAATGGGAGCGGTTACAAAGTTGTCGTTCAGCAGGCCGTGCCCCACCGTTCCAAAGGCCAGCACTTTGACACCCAATTCCTTTGCGGCGGCAATCAGTTCCTTTTCGATGCTCCGCTCCACAAGGGAGTACTCCATCTCTACGGTGTGGATGGGGTGCACCTTGCAGGCTCGGCGCAGGGTTTCGGCATCCACCATGGAAAGGCCGATATGCCTGACGTAGCCGGCTTGCACCTGCTCGGCGATCGCACCCACAAGATCCTCCACGGGAACGGTGGTATCCTGTCGGGCGGGCTGGTATAGGTCGATATAGTCCAGACCCAAACGGCGCAGAGAATAGGTCAGATGCCCCTTTACATTGCGCGGCTTGACATCCAGACCGTAAATGCCGCCTTCCGGGGAGGGGAGAACGCCAAACTTGACGGACAGGAAATAGGCATCTCGTTTGACGCCCTTTAATGCCTGCCCTACGATCAGCTCGCTTTCGCTGGCATTGTAAAATTCGCCGGTGTTAAAGAGGGTGATACCGGCATCCAATGCGGCGTGAATGGTCTTTGCGGAGTTTTCCGGATTTCGCACGATGGACATGCCCATTGTGCCAAGGCCAAGTCGATTCAATTCGATCATGATTTTTCCTCCTTTATGAATGAACATGGTTTCAAGTATCGCCTTTCGGCGGTAAAACGCAAAATTTTGTGCGTTCAGCGAAAGTTCAGTTTCGCTTTGTTCCGCTGCCAAAAAGAATGCAGTTGCCGTTTATGGTGGCAAAGTTTCTCTTTGCAGTTGGTGCAGGAAAGACAACCGTTGGTGCTTTCGGAAAACCGCTCCGGGTGGCGGCGATAGGTCAGCTCCCAACGCACCAGCAGTGCCAGCGACATGGCGAGCATTCCCCAAGTGAACAGAGACGGAATAAAGACAAAGGGCGTGAACATCATCGCAAAATCCCAGTTATAGATGCGGCAGACGCTACAGCAACGGTTTTTCATAAACCATGTCTGAAATGGGCAGAAGAACAGTATGCAGATCATGTCGCAGACCCCGTAGGCCAGACTGATCAGCACGAGAATGCCGGCATCTATGACCTTCAAAAAGTACAGCAGACCGATGATCCCATTGAGTCCCAACCATGACAAAATGACGGCAAACGTCCGTTTCCACGATAGCAGGTTGGGCGCTTGCCGACCGGTGGGCTTGAAATTTCGCAGAAACTGCTTTTGGCAGCCCATGCTCTCCAGACGGGAGGGGAAAAACCGCGCGATCATTTCGGCGGCGTACACGATTCCTACCAGCGTCAGCACCCACAGGCTGTCCTCATAGCCCCGAAACAGCGCACCATCCTGCCGGACACGGCTGACGATATACATGACCAGCGCCAGCAGAAAAAGCACCGAACGGTAAACAAGCTTCAAATAATGCAGAGAGGAAATGACGGAAATTTTTATTTTTTTCATAGGCATTCTAAATTTCCATATTCGGTTTGGTTACGACGGAACGAATCTCCTGCGAGATTTCGGCTAATTCCAGCATTCTTTCGAAGCCGATTTTGTCGATCAGTTCGCCCAGATGCGCATACAGATCGGCGGTCAGCTTGTGCGCGGTCTGCCATCCGAGTTCCGACAGCTTCACGATTACCACACGACCGTCTGCCGAGTCGTTTCCTTTTTCGATCAGTCCCTTTGCGGCCATCTTCTTCAAAAGCACGGCAACTCTGGCAGTGCTGACATTCATGTGCTCGCTGATTTTCCCTGCGGTAACTTTTTCGTCCGTTTCACTTAAAAATTTCAAAATTGCCCGAATCCCTGCGGTGCTCATATCGAAATTCTGAAAGCATTCCGCGGGCGGCGCCTTTTTTAGCTGTTCCAGTAAGGCTTCGATTTGTCCTTGGGTAGCCAATGTCCGACCTTCTTCCTATATTTTGCTAACTAGGTTAGATTTTAGCACAACTTGGCACGGTTGTCAACCAAGGAAAGCATCGAAAATAACGGAATCTTTCGGCAAGCGCAGGAACGTTGGCAGCGGGGCAGGGGGAGGAGAATCTCCAGAAGAAAGAAAACCCGGAAACCAAGCGGTTTCCGGGTTGTATTGTTCGTGTGAAGAGACGGATTATCTCTTGGAGAACTGAGGCGCACGACGGGCGGCTTTCAGGCCGTACTTCTTTCTTTCCTTCATTCTCGGGTCGCGGGTCAGGAAGCCGGCGGCTTTCAGCGCGGGACGGAACTCGGGATTGAGCAGCAGCAGGGCACGGGAAATGCCGTGACGGATCGCGCCGGCCTGACCGGAAACGCCGCCGCCGGCGACGGACACAACGATGTCCACCTTGCCCAGCGTGTCGGTGGTGACCAGAGGCTGACGGACGATCAGCTTCAGGGTGTCCAGACCGAAGTAGTTGTCGATGTCGCGGCCGTTGATGGTGATGGCGCCGGTGCCGTTCTCATATACGCGGACGCGGGCGACGGAGGACTTGCGACGGCCGGTGCCGTAAAAATACTTTTTCTTGCTCTCGTACATAATCTGTTACCTCCGATTAGTCCTTATCCCAGAGTTCGGGCTTCTGGGCGGCATGGGGATGCTCGGCACCCTTGTACAGGTGCAGGCGGGTGAGGGCACTGCGGCCGACGGCGTTCTTGGGAAGCATACCCTTGACGGCCAGCTCGACGGCATAGTCGGAGCGGTTTTCCATCATGTGGCGTGCCTTGGTCTCTTTCAGACCGCCGATCCAACCGGTGACACGGTAGTAGGTCTTCTGCTCGGCTTTCTTGCCGGTCAGCACGACCTTGTCGGTGTTGATGATGATGACATTGTCGCCGCAGTCGACGTTGGGGGTGAAATCGACCTTGTGCTTGCCACGCAGCAGATTGGCCGCGATGACGGCGGTGCGACCCAGAGGCTTACCGGCAGCGTCGATGACGTACCATTTGCGCTCCAAGGTCTCCTTCTTGATGAATGTTGTGGACATAATCTTTCCTCCGAAAGTTAAAATGATTTGACAAATTCCGGCGCAGACGATACAATAGTCATCGAAGCGCCTGTAACTTTATACCATAAGGAATTTGAAAAGTCAACCACTTTTTTCGCAATTTTTATTTAGCACGGAGAAATCTTTTAAATGCTCGATTTTTCTCGCGAATACTCGCAAATGCTCGCTTTCAATTTTTCGCTTTTTTCGGGAGGAAACCAAACAATGCAGAAGTTAATGGGACTGATGCGCCGCTGTATTGATGATTACGATATGATTTGTGCGGGGGACAAAATTGCCGTCGGTGTATCCGGAGGGAAGGACAGTCTTGTGCTGCTGCAGCTTCTGGCGGGGCTGCGCGCGTATTTTGACAAGCCTTTTGAACTGGAGGCGATCACCGTCGACATGGGTCTGGGCATGGACTACGGCGGCATCGCCGCCCTGTGCGAAACGCTGGACGTGCCCTACACGGTGGCAAAAACCGAGATTGGCCCGATCATTTTCGACTATCGCAAGGAGAAAAATCCCTGCTCGATGTGCGCGAAAATGCGCCGCGGCGCGCTCAATCAGGCGCTTTTGGAGCGCGGATGCAACAAAGTTGCCCTCGGCCACCATTATGACGACGCGGTGGAGACATTTGTGATGTCACTGCTGTTTGAGGGGCGCATAAGCTGTTTCCAGCCTGTGACGAATCTCGACCGCACGGGCGTGGTGCAAATTCGCCCCATGCTCTACATCCACGAAAAAACGGTGGAGAATTTTGCCAAGCGCATGGCCTTGCCCGTGGTGCACAATCGTTGCCCTGCGGACAAAAATACCAAGCGCGAGGAGGTCAAGCACCTGATATACGATCTGTCGCAGACCTATCCCGACCTGAAAGAGCGGGTTTTCGGGGCGATGCAGCGCTATCCCTTGCCCGAATGGGAGCCGCATGGCCGCTACAAGCGACCCAAACAACAAGACGAATGAGAGGAAAAACCATGAAAAACCGGTCGTGCGCAACGGTCAGGACGCGGATTCTCGTCAATCTTGCGGTGCTATTGGTCAACTGCCTGAGCTATTTGCTGACCGGGAACTGGGTTTAAGAGCAAACCTTTGCGTATAGCCGCGCCGTTTTCGGGTAAGCTATGCGCGGAGGGATGTGCATGACGGACAAGGAATATGCAAAACTGGTCGGCAAACTTGCGCCGCACTCGCCGATGGGCAAGGATTGCGTGAATGCCTTTTGGATCGGCGGGGTGATCTGCCTGATCGGGCAGCTTTTGCGAAACGGCTACAGGAAGCTCGGACTTTCCGAAAACGACGCATCGACGGCCGTGTCGATGACGCTTGTCGTCCTGTCCGCGCTGCTGACGGGGCTGAGTGTCTATGACGACATAGCCAAGCACGCCGGAGCGGGGACGCTCGTGCCCATCACGGGCTTTGCAAACGCGATTGCCGCGCCCGCCGTCGAATTTAAGACGGAGGGGTTTGTGCTGGGCGTCGGAGCGAAACTCTTTACCATCGCCGGCCCTGTCATCGTTTACGGCCTCGGCGCGGGCGTGATTTACGGCGTGATCCTGTGGATATGGACCCTGCTCGGATAAGATCCCAAAAAGCAAAATGCATAATGAAGAATTAGTGCGTCCCATCGTGCCGCGCGTGTGGTTCCCTCCCTTGGGGGAGCCGTCAAAAATCCTAGATTTTTGACGGAGAGGGAAAATCAAAAACCCTCTCCGTCAGGCCGTTCGGCCGGACACCTCTCCCGGAGGAGAGGCATAGAGAAATGTTATCCCGAGCGGGTCGAGGGATCTACGCACTTATGGAAATGCAACGGCAGAAACATCATAAAAAATCGGAGCGTGGCAAATGCCAAGCTCCGATTTTTCTATCGAAAGGGGATCATGCGGTGGCTTTTTTTTGCAGCCGCGGCTTCCAGTAGGTGCGGCCGTAAGTGATCCACTCGGCCAGCAGACAGACGGGAAGGGCCAAAATGACGTCGATCACGGCGTGCTGCTTGACAAACACCACGGAAAGGCAGACCAGCAGGCTGAAAATCACAACAAACACCCGCGTGCCCTTTGCGGCCTCGCGTTCTTTCAGCCACGTGGAGGCGATGCCGACGGAATAGGCAACGTGCAGCGACGGACACACACCCGTGGGGGTATCGGCGGTGTAGATGATGTTCAGGATCCATGTGGCGAAATTCTCGCGTCCGAGGGTGCTCAGATCGGGGCGCAGATCCTGATACGACGGATAAAGAATGTAACAGATCATGGCCACGACCTGCGTGATGATGATGTACTTTTGCAGTCCGACGAAGTGCTCGATGTGATACAGCAGGAAATATCCCAGCGACCATACGATCAGTATATACCAGCCGACGTAGGCAAAGACGAACCATTCGATGAACGGGATATTTTGCTCCCAATCGAAGCTGACGCGGTGGCAGTTTTCCACGGGAATCAGGTTTTCGGTCAGCAGATACATCGCAAAATAGCCAACCCAGCCCAGCAGCCAGAACAGGTGGCGAAACTGTGGCGATGTGAGGTTGGTCAGGCGAAGCTGACGGTAATCAACGGCGGGTTTCCTCATGAAACGGGGTCCTCCTTGGGGCGGCTGACAGGATAGTCTTTCTTGGAAATGTTGGCGTAGGGGATGACCGTGTGCGGCGGAAGTGCGAGGGCGAGATCCGTGATCCGGGTCATCAGATATTCCGTGATGCGGCGGCGTTCCTGCTCGATCGGCACATCCGGGCGGAACGTGGTAGGCTTGCCGATGCAAATGGTATGCAGGCGCGGCGCGACATAGAACGGGACAAATTGCAGGCATTTTCCGGTGCTCTTGTGGTAAAGCCGCGCGACGTCTATGTATTTGTCCTGAAATTGGTAAACGATTTGGTTATACGGCTCGTAGCATTCGGGGAAGATGATGACGCTCGTGCCGTCGTCCAGCGCTTTGATGGTCTGGCGGAAGGTCGACAGCAGGCGGGTATCGCGATAGACGGGAATGGTGCGGGCGGTCGTGAAAATGCCGACGGAAAGCGGCGCGATCAGGTACGACAGCGCGCGGAAGAACCAATGCGTCCACTTGGGCTTCTTGCTCCAGAAATCCTGAAAGGCGTAGCCGGGGACTTCGCGCAGCTCCATCATCTGATGGGCGCACCATGTCGTATTTTGCCCGGGAATGAACAGCTCGGCGCAGATCGGCCCGTTCATCTGCGTGTGGTTGCCGACGAGAACGGCACTTTCCTGCGGCAGATTTTCCGCGCCGTATACGGTCGGCTTGCGATAGAAAATGCGCACGAAGAACCGAACGATCCGGTAGACGGCTTTGCACAGGGCGTTTTTGATTTTCTTCATAGTTGCTACCTCGCTCAAACGGATAAGCGTGCCGTGACGGTCGCGCCGGCGCTGAGTATGTCGCCGTCGATCAGCGGGACGATACCTTTCTGGAACGCGACGCTGATGTCCCGACCGAAGAAGCGGCGGATATTGTTTTTGCGGCGGAAAAGATGCTCGCGCGTGTCCGCGCACGCCTCAAGCAGGCCGTCGGGATTGCGGCGGACGGTTAGCGCGCGCAGCCGCGCAAAGCGGTGCGTCACGCCGTCGACGGTCAGCACGGCGGAGACGGAAATGCGGCTGACCCAGCGCACATCGCCGAGAAAGCAGAGCGTGCGGCCGTTGGCGTGCAGCTTCGGCGGATTTTCCAGCCAATGCCGGACGGAAAACGGCTGACAGCCGTAGCCGTGTCCGTTCAGGCGTGCGGCGGCGTTGCGTTTTCCGAGCGGAAAACAGAGAATGCTGCAGGGGATGGTATCCGGTGGCAAAAGGTTTCGAAAACGATTGAGCGTTCCGTCGCCGCCGCAGAGGATGAGCGTGTCATCCGGCGTCAGGGAATACAGACATCGTTCGTAGGTTTCCGACTTCGTCAGGTCGCAGTAGACAATCGGCTCGTCGTAGAGCAGATCGAGGAAATGTACGTCGTTGCGGCATTCGCCGTTTTCGGCGAAGGGATTGTAAAAAGCGTAAATCACGGACATGGGCACATCCTTCCACGGACGCGCCGACTCAGTCGGATGACTTGGCGGTCAGCATCCGGAAGTTACGGATGCCGTAGCCGATGGCTGACATCAGCATCATGCCCGAACACAGACCGATCAACACGTGCGAAACGGTTTCGCTGATACGGAACCAGATCAGATGCACCGCCATGGTGGCATAGAGCATGGCGGTCGTGACTTTGCCGTGCCAGACGGCACCTTCGACCCGCCCCGTCTTGCGGATCGCAAGCAGGCTCGTGAAGCCCGTGAACAGCTCCTTGACGACCAGAATCGCCCACGGCAGCATCATCAGCGGGAAACGCTTGGTAAGGCAGAGCATCACGGCGATTTGCGTTAGCTTGTCCGCCACGGGATCGAATGCTTTTCCGAAATCGCTAACCATGCAAAAGCGGCGGGCGATGAAACCGTCTACCACGTCGGTCAGCGCGGAGAGCATCAAAACGATTGTCGTCAGGCCGTAGTTCTCGCGAAACACATACAGCCAGATCATCAGCGGAATCATACACAGCCGCAAAAACGACAGCAAATTCGGAATGGTCAGGATCTTTTCTTTGTACTTGGATTCCAGCATATACACACCCCCGGTATCATTGGATACCATTATAGGCGCGTAGTTTCAACTGTTGTTCAAGTTTGTTTCAACTTTTGTTGAACATTTTCCGAAATTTTATCGGACTTCGGAGATCAGCCGTTTTTCGGCCGCCGACGGTCATAGAGCCGTGCAAGTCCGCCCTCGCTCGTTTCGCGGAAACGGTGGTTCATGTTGATGCCGGTTTCGTGCATGGCGCGGCAGACCATATCGTAGCTGATGTTGCGCGAGCCGGTCAGAAAGAAGCTCATGTTGCACGCGTTCATCGCGCGCATGGCGGCGACGGCGTTGCGCTCGATGCACGGGATCTGTACCAGACCGCAGATGGGGTCGCAGGTCAGACCCAGATGGTGCTCCATGGCGACTTCCGCGGCGTACTCGACCTGATCGATGGTCTGCAGATACAGCTCCGCCAGCGCCGCGGCGGCCATGGAGCAGGCCGTGCCGATCTCGGCCTGACAGCCGCATTCCGCGCCGGAAATGGAGGCGTTGGTTTTGGTTAGATTTCCGATCAGACCGGCCGTGCCCAGAACGCGCACGATCTGCGCATCGGAATAGCCGCGCGTTTCCTGCGCATAGCGCAGTACGGCGGGAAGCACGCCGCACGCGCCGCAGGTCGGCGCGGTGACGATCGTTCCGTTATCGGCATTCTGCTCGGCGACAGCGAAAGCGAAAGCCGCGATTTTCTGAAATTCCAGCAGGGCGGGACTGCGATTTTCCACGCACTGCGCATACAGCTCCTTGGCCTTGCGGCGCACGTTCAGGCCGCCCGGCAAAATGCCCTCGGCGTTCAGGCCATCGTCGATGGATTTTTTCATGACCTGCCAGACCTCCATCAGGAAATCCCAGATCTCCGGGCCTTCGTTCAGCTCGACATAATCCGACAGGCGGGAAATGTAGCGCCATTTGCAAAAATCCGCGATTTCCGCGAAAGAATGCTCGATATAGACCTCTCCGTCGAGCGCGTCGTCCTGCCCGGGAATGCGAATGTCGCCGCCGCCGATGGACTCGACGCGCAGCGTGCCGATCTCGGCACCGCCCTTGAGGGCGATGAAGTCCATGGTGTTCGGATGCGCCTGCGCAAGCACCTCGTCGGAGAAGATCACCTCCGTCGGATAGTCGGAAAGAACCTGACGGATGACGCGATCCGTTCCGTGGCCGACACCGGTCTTGCTCAGAGAACCGTAGAGAATGACCTGAAACGCGTCCGCCTGCGGATAGCGGCTGAGAAAGAGCTTTGCCGCGCGTTCCGGCCCCATGGTGTGAGAGGAGGAGGGGCCTTTGCCGATTTTGTAAATATCGCGAATGGATTTCATGGAAACACCTCGCTAAGCATAATTGCTCCTATTATAGCAAACGAAATCGCAAAATACAATCTTTTCCGAAAAATATTCCGCGAAAAAGACTTGACAGATATGGTATAATAAAGTGAACCAGGAACCTGAGCCGGGAGGATGAATGAACGATGGCGAAAGAGAAAAAAGTAGAGCAGATCACCGATATGGAGGTTGATTTTGCACAATGGTTTACGGACGTGTGCAAAAAGGCGCAACTGATCGACTATTCGTCGATCAAGGGCGTGTTTGTCTACCGCCCCTATGGGTACGCGATCTGGGAAAATATGCAGCACATCCTTGATCGGATGTTCAAGCAGCAGGGTGTTGAGAATGTCTATATGCCCATGCTGATCCCCGAAAGCCTGCTGCAAAAGGAAAAAGACCATGTCGAGGGCTTCGCGCCCGAGTGCGCGTGGGTCACGATGGGCGGCGGCGAGAAGCTCGAAGAGCGTTATGCCATTCGCCCGACTTCCGAGACGCTGTTTTGTGAGCATTTTGCCAATGTTCTGCAATCGCATCGCGACCTGCCCATGAAATACAACCAGTGGTGCTCCGTCCTGCGCTGGGAAAAGACCTCGCGTCCGTTCCTGCGTCACCGCGAATTTTTGTGGCAGGAGGGACACACCATCCATGCCACGGCAGAGGAAGCCCGCGAATTTACGGAGACGATGCTCAACGTCTATGCCGATTTCTGCGAGAACGTGCTGGCCATGCCCGTAACGCGCGGCCAAAAGACCGATAAGGAAAAATTCAACGGCGCGGAGGCGACCTACACCATCGAGTGCATGATGCACGACCGTAAGGCGCTGCAGGCCGGCACGTCGCACTATTTCGGCGACGGTTTTGCCAAGGCGTTCGGCATTGAATTTACCGATAAGAACAACCAAAAGGTCAACCCGCACGAGACCTCGTGGGGCGTTTCGACCCGCCTGATCGGCGGCATCATCATGACCCACGGCGACAACAACGGCCTCGTCCTGCCGCCGATGGTCGCGCCCGTGCAGGTGGTCATTTTGCCGGTGGCACAGCATAAGCCCGGCGTTCCGGAAGCCGCACAGGGGCTGAAAGAGCGTCTGGTCGCCGCCGGACTGCGTACCAAGCTGGACGACAGCGACAATTCGATGGGCTGGAAATGCGCCGAATACGAGATGAAGGGCGTCCCGCTGCGCGTCGAGTGCGGCCCGCGGGATCTGGAAAACGGCGAATGCGTGCTGGTGCGCCGCACCGACCGTGAAAAAGTCGTCGTCAAGCTGGAAAATCTGGAGCAGGCCGTTGCCGAGCAGCTTCAGGTCGTGCAGAAGCAGATGTACGACAAGGCGAAGAAAAATCTGGACGAGCACATCTTCGCCGCACATTCTCTGGAAGAGGCAAAGGTGCTTCAGGAGCAGAACGGCGGCTACATCAAGACCATGTGGTGCGGGGAGCTTGCGTGCGAGCTGGCCATGAAAGAAAAGGCCGGGATGTCGTCACGCTGCATTCCTTTTGCGCAGGAGAAGCTGGACGATGTGTGCGCCTGTTGCGGCAAGCCCGCGAAGAAAATGGTCTACTGGGGCGTTGCCTACTAATTGAGCCGTATCTAAGAAATTCTGAAAGCGGTGCCGTGATTTCCACGGCACCGCTTTTCGCTTGGGAGGGGAATATGGAACGAATTTTGATCATCGGGTGCGGCGGCGCAGGGAAGTCGACGCTTGCGCGGCAACTGGGCGAAAAACTGGCCATCCCCGTCGTGCATCTGGACAAACTTTTCTGGAAACCGGGCTGGGTGGAATGCAGCGACGCGGAATTTGACGAGGCATTGGCAAAGGAACTGGAAAAGCCGCGGTGGATCATGGATGGCAATTTTAACCGCACGATCGCGTGGCGAATGGAGCACTGCGACACCGTTATATACATGGATTTCAGCCGCTTTGCCTGCCTGAGGGGCGTTGCCAAACGCGTGCTGACCACCTACGGGACCGTTCGACCCGATATGGGCGAGGGCTGCCCCGAGCGTTTCGACGTGGACTTTTTGAAATGGGTCTGGGATTTCAACAAAAACAAACGGGAAGCGTACTACCGCCTGCTCAATGAGGCGGAGGGCGTCGAAACGATTGCCCTGAAAAATCGAAGACAGGTCAAAAAGTTCCTGAAAACCGTCAAAAATGCGGGAAAATCAGAGTAACGCCTGCAATTTCTCCTGCGTTTTCGCCGATGCCTTTCCGAGCGGCAACCGACAGTTGCCACAGTCAAACCCGATCAGACGCATGGCCTCCTTGACGGGAATGGGGTTGACCTCGGCAAATAGCGTGTCAACCAGCGGTTGCATACGACATTGCAGGTCGGCGGCGGTGTCAAAATCGCCGTCGAGCGCGGCGCGCGCCATGGCCAGTGTCTGCTGCGGCGCAACGTTGGATAGAACGGAGATCACGCCCTTTGCGCCCAGCGCCATGGCCGCGACCGCCTGATCGTCGTTTCCCGACCAGACCGTCAGCGCGTCGCCGCAGGCGTTGCGAATGCGCGTGATTTTGACGATGTCCGTGGCGGCCTCTTTCACGCCGACGATGTTCGCGATTTGGCTCAGTTGCCGATAAACGGACACGGGGACGTCCGCCCCCGTTCGGCCGGGGACATTGTAGAGAATGATCGGCAAGTCGACCGCGCGGGCAAGCGCGGTGTAGTGCGCAAGCTGCCCGTCGGCATTGCCCTTGTTGTAGTATGGCGCGACGACGAGCAAGCCGTCGGCACCGCATTCGCGCGCCGCGACGCTCAGTTCGACGGCGTGGCGGGTGTCATTGGAGCCCGTGCCGCAGATGATTTTCATGCGCGCCCCGACAAAGGATTTTCCGCGCCGGAAAATCTCCAGCTTTTCCGCGTCGGAAAGGGTGGGCGATTCGCCCGTTGTGCCGCACAGAACGACGGCGGGGATGCCTGCGTCGATTTGCCGCTGCAATAGCCGCTCCAGCATGGGATAGTTGACCTGATCGCCGATCATCGGCGTAACGAGCGCCGTGCAGACGCCTGTAAAAAATGCCTGTTTCATAATTTGATACCTCCATCGCAGTTTATGCACGGAAAAACAGGCGCGTGAGTCTTGCATTTGCCGCATTTTTGGGGTATAATAGGGACGCTTTTACGAAAACGGAGGATCCGAACTTGAAAACCAGTGATTTTTGGTATGATTTGCCGGAGGAGTTGATCGCGCAGACACCGCTGCTGCAACGCGATGCGTCCAGACTTCTCGTGCTCGACAGACACAGCGGCGCATGGACGCACAAACATTTTTACGATATCGTCGACTATCTGCAGCCCGGCGACTGCCTCGTGATGAACGATTCGCGCGTGCTTCCTGCACGCCTTTTGGGGCATCGCCCCACGGGCGGCGCGGTGGAAGTACTGCTGCTGCGCGATCTGGGCGATAAAAAATGGGAATGCCTGTGCAAACCCGGCCGCAAAATGCAGGTCGGCAGCGAGGTCATCTTCGGAAACGGCGAGCTGACTGCCGTCGTGACCGAGGTGCATGACGACGGCAACCGTGTCGTGGCGTTCCGCTATGAGGGCATTTTCTTGGAAGTGCTGGAACGGCTGGGAAAAATGCCGCTGCCGCCGTACATCAAGGCGGAGCTGGCCGATCAGGAGCGGTATCAGACGGTCTATTCCAGAGAAATCGGTTCTGCCGCCGCGCCTACGGCCGGCTTGCACTGGACGCCGGAACTGCTCGATAAAGTGCGGGCAAAAGGCGTGCAGACGGCGTTCGTTACCTTGCACGTCGGCCTCGGCACGTTCCGTCCGGTGAAAGCCGACGAGATCACCGACCATCATATGCACGCGGAATTGTGCATGATCGGCGAGGAAGCGGCCGCCATCTTAAACCGCACCAAGGACGCAGGCGGGCGCATCATCTGCGTCGGCACGACATCCTGTCGCACGCTCGAAAGCCTCGTCGGGGACGACGGCCGTTTCGAGGCAAAGTCCCGCTGGACGGATATTTTCATCTATCCCGGCTATCAGTTTAAGGCCATGGACGGCTTGATCACCAATTTCCATCTGCCGGAGAGCACCCTTGTCATGCTGGTATCTGCCTTTGCCGGGCGCGAGCACGTGCTTGCGGCCTACGCCGAGGCCGTCCGCGAGCGCTACCGATTCTTTTCGTTCGGCGATGCCTGCTTGATTCTATAAACCCGCACAGAGAGGTAGACTATGTTTGAATTGAAGAAAACCGAGGGCAAGGCCCGACGCGGAGAATTTACCTGCGCCCATGGCATGGTGCAGACCCCCGTATTTATGAACGTCGGCACGCAGGGCGCGATCAAGGGCGCGCTGAGCGCCGAGGATTTGAAAAACATCGGCTGTCAGGTGGAACTGTCGAACACCTACCATTTGCACCTGCGTCCGACGGATACCGTCGTGCGGCAAATGGGGGGACTGCATAAGTTCATGACGTGGGACGGGCCGATTCTGACCGATTCCGGCGGATTTCAGGTGTTCAGTTTGGCCTCCCTGCGGAAAATCAAGGAGGAGGGCGTTTATTTTTCCTCCCACATCGACGGCCACAAGATTTTCATGGGGCCGGAGGAGAGTATGCAGATCCAGTCGAATCTCGGCAGCGATATGTGCATGGCTTTTGACGAATGCATCGAAAATCCCGCCCCCCGTGCCTATGTGCAGCAGAGCGTAGATCGTACCTACCGCTGGTTGGTGCGCTGCAAGGCGGAAAATGCCCGCCTCAATGCTTTGCCCGATACCGTCAATCCGCAGCAGATGCTCTGGGGCATCAATCAGGGCGGCACGTATCACGACATTCGCGTCGAGCACATGAAGCGCATCGCTGAGCTGGATCTGCCCGGCTACGCCATAGGCGGCCTCGCCGTGGGAGAAACGGCGCAGGAGATGTACGACATCATCGAGTCGGTCGAGGAACATATGCCCAAGGAGAAAACACGCTATCTCATGGGCGTCGGAACGCCCAGCAACATCATCGAAGCGGTCGCGCGCGGCGTGGACTTTTTCGATTGCGTTATGCCCGCGCGCAACGCGCGCCATGCGCGGCTGTTCACATGGGAGGGCGCGATCAACCTGAAAAACGCGAAATATCAGCTCGATGAGCGCCCGATCGACTCGCACTGCGATTGCCCGGTCTGTCGCCGCTATTCCAGAGCGTACATCCGTCATCTGTTCATCGCGGAGGAAATGCTCGCCATGCGCCTGTGCGTGATGCACAACCTGTATTTTTACAACAAATTGATGGAAAAAATCCGCGCCGCGCTCGACGAGGGGCGTTTTGCGGACTTCCGTCGTGAATATTCTGTTAAATTAGGGCAAAGGATTTAATTTGGCCTTGCTTTTTACGGAAACAATGGTATAATATTCCTCAGAAATCATTTTAAAGGAGTTTTTCATATGTTACAATTCTTAGCAGATGCCGCAGGCACGGGCGAAAACGCCGCCAGCACCGGCGGCGGCATGATCACCACGATCATTATGCTGGTCATCATGGTTGCGATTTTCTACTTCATGATGATCCGTCCCGAGAACAAGCGCAAAAAAGAGGCCGAGCAGATGCGTTCCGAGCTGAAGGTCGGCGACAAGATCACCACCATCGGCGGTGTCATCGGCAAAGTGGTCGACATCAAGGAGGACAAGTTCGTCATCGAGACGAGCGCCGATCAGGTTCGCGTTGAGTTCGCGAAATGGGCACTGTCCACCAACGACTCCGCCGCCGAGCGCGCCAGAGAAGAAGCCAAGAAAAAGCAGGAGGCCATTGCACGCGCAAAGGCCGAAAAGAAAGCCGCCAAGGGCAAATAAGGCAAACAGAAAGGCAGGGCGCACGCCCTGCCTTTGCATATGCAGCGAAAAAGACATGGGACGCCGCGAGGCGAACCATGTCTTTTTGCATTGTAAGAGCATCAGCGGATGAAGTTCGTATAAACCGACGGCTCGGGAGTGGGTAGACCCTTTTCCTGCTTTTCGCGCGCGATGGCATCCATCAGGAACACCATGTTTTTTGCCAGATTGCGCATGGTGCGCACGCCCTCGGCATCCTGCGCCGCTTCGCCGGGTGCACCGCCGTGGATTTGATTCCAGTACGTCGCGGAGGCGATGGGCATGGAATTGATGGAAAAATACTTGTTGAGCACGTCCATGGTGGCCGTGCAGCCGCCGCGGCGGGCGCAGACCACGCTTGCGCCGACTTTCATGCGCTTGTCGATGTAGCCCGTGCTGTAAAACAGACGATCGAGGAAGGAAATCAGCGTGCCGTTCGGCCCTGCGTAGTAAACGGGGGAGGCGACCACCACGCCGTCGGCCTGCGCCAGCTTGGGCGCGACTTCGTTGACCAGATCGTCGATGACGCATTTGTGATTGCCCTTATGGCAACTGCCGCAGGCGATGCAGCCGCGGATGTTTTGGCTGCCCACCTGAATCAGCTCCGCCTCCACGCCGTTTTCGGCGAAAACCTCCATCATTTGCGAGAGGGCGAAGGCGGTGTTGCCGTGTACTTTGGGGCTGCCGTTAAACAGCAAAACTTTCATGTCGATTCCTCCTTAGGGAATATCGGGAAAATTGTCGTACGGGTCGGACGGCGCGTGCAACAGGGACAGGAGCATCCGCCGCCCGGTTTCGCTCTCTTCGTACAGACCTTCAAAAAACGTCTCGATCAGCGCCAAGGCAACGATGACGAGGGTGTATAACACAGGCGCGACGATGCCGTCCTGCGCCGCTTGCCCGGAAAGAAAGTACATCACGACAATGGCCTCGAGAATCAGAAAATAGGGCAGAAAGATCATCGGACACAGCATACCGCGGAAACGAAGAAAGCGAACTTCACAGCCGTTTTCCGTCTGCTTGACATAGCCCATGGCCGCATTTTTTTGATTGGTGTATTTTCGGTTCCATTCAAAGCCTGCGTGGTGCGTCACATAGAAGCACGAGCCGAGGAAAAACCCGGTAAAACGCTCCACGCCGAAATCCGTATGGGAGGACATCGCTCCTTTCAGCGCGGAAAGATACGCGTGCTTGGAAAGTTCGGATGATAGAATCATACGCAGCTCCTTTTTCAAAACCGCCCTCGTTGCCGAGGGCGGTTTGCTTATCGCAGGGGAGAGATCGGGAGATTAGTCCTTGTACATCTCGACCAGCTTGTTCAGGTGCTCCCAACGCTCCTTCGCGGCAGCTTCGTTCTTGGCGAACAGGTCGGTTGCGCGCTCGGGGAATTCGCGGGTCAGACGGGAGTAACGAGCCTCGTTCATCAGGAATTCCTGATAGCCGTCCTTCGGAGCCTTGCTGTCGAGCTGGAATTTGCCCTGAGCCTTGGAGGGATCGAAACGGAACAGGTTCCAGTAGCCACATTCGACAGCCTTCTTCATCTCGGCTTGGCAGTTCATCATGCCGCCCTTGATCGAGTGCATTTCGCACGGAGCGTAGCCGATGATCAGCGACGGGCCGTGGTAAGCCTCGGCCTCGGTGATGGCCTTGATGGTCTGGGCGGGATTTGCGCCCATGGCGATCTGCGCGACGTAGACATAGCCGTAGCTCATGGCGATTTCGGCCAGAGACTTCTTCTTGGTTTCCTTACCGGAGGCGGCAAACTGCGCGACCTGACCGATGTTGGAAGCCTTGGAAGCCTGTCCGCCGGTGTTGGAGTAAACCTCGGTATCGAAGACGAAGATGTTGACGTCCTTGTTGGAAGCCAGAACGTGGTCCACGCCGCCGAAGCCGATGTCGTATGCCCAGCCGTCGCCGCCGAAGATCCACACGGACTTCTTGGAGAGGTATTCCTTCTTGGACAGGATGTCCTTGACGGTGTCACAGCAGACGTGCGCTTCCAGATTCTCGATCAGAGCGGCGGTGGCGGCCTTGTTGGCCTCGCCGTCGTCGAAGGTGTTCAGCCAGTTCTCGCAAGCGGCCTTGCGTGCGTCGTCTACGGTGTTGGCCATGACGGCACGAACCTTGTCCGCCAGAGATTCGCGGATGACAGCCTGCGCGGTGTACATACCCAGACCATGCTCGGCGTTGTCTTCGAACAGGGAGTTGGACCATGCCGGGCCGCGACCCTCGGCATTAACGGTGTACGGAGAGGTAGCAGCGGGGCCGCCCCAGATGGAGGAACAGCCGGTGGCGTTGGAAATGTACATCCGATCGCCGAAGAGCTGCGTCACCAGACGCGCGTAGGAAGTTTCGGCACAGCCGGCGCAGGAGCCGGAGAACTCAAGCAGCGGCTTGTGGAACTGCGAGCCCTTGACGGAATTGTCCTGCATATCTTTCTTTTCGGAAACTTTGGAAACCATGTAGTTCCAGACTTCCTGCTCGGGCAGCTCGTGCTCCTGCGCAACCATGGAAATGGCGGAAGTGGGGCACACGCCGACACAGACGCCGCAACCCATGCAGTCGAGCGGGGAGACGGCCATCGTGTACTTGTAGACGCCCTTACCCTTGCCGGCCTTGACATCCACCAGACGCGTGCCGGCGGGAGCGGCAGCGGCTTCCTCGGCAGTCAGCGCGTAGGGGCGGATGGTTGCGTGCGGGCAAACGTAAGCACAGTTGTTACACTGGATGCACTTGGTCTCGTCCCAGTGGGGAACGGTGACGGCAACGCCGCGCTTCTCGTAAGCGGAAGCACCGAGCGGGAACTGACCGTCGGCCAGACCGTCGAACGCGGAAACGGGCAGGGAATAGCCATCCATCTTGCCGATGGGGTTGAGGATGGTCTTGACGACCTTGACGGTGGCCTCGGGGCCTTCCAGAGCGGCATCGACGGGCGCGGCCTCGGCATTTGCCCAAGCGGCGGGAACGTCAATCTTCACGTAAGCGGAAGCACCTGCGTCGATGGCGTTCCAGTTCTTTTCGACCACGTCCATGCCCTTCTTGGCATAGGAGTGCTCAGCGGCGTCTTTCATGTACTTAACGGCCTGCTCGGCGGGCATGACGTTCGCCAGAGAGAAGAACGCGGACTGCAAGATGGTGTTGGTGCGCTTGCCCATGCCGACCTTGATGGCAAGGTCGATGGCGTTGATGGTGTAAAGCTGAATGTTGTTCTCGGCGATGTAGCGCTTGGAAGCGGCATCGAGGTGGTGCTCCAGCTCCTCCATGTTCCACTGGCAGTTGATCAGGAACACGCCGCCGGGCTTGACATCCTGAACGATCTTAAAGCCCTTGGTGATGTAGGAGGGGTTGTGGCAGGCGACAAAGTCGGCCTTGTTGATATAGTAGGGGGACTTGATGGGGCTGTCGCCGAAGCGCAGGTGGGAAACGGTGACACCGCCGGTCTTCTTGGAGTCGTA
>CAYSYK010000029.1:0-18727 GCA_964435375.1 uncultured Oscillospiraceae bacterium
TGTTCTTTTCGTTCGTCTTCATGTTATTCAATTTACAAGGTACATTCCGTCCGCCAGTGCGAACTTATATATACTATCATGGCTTGCTGCATTTGTCAACATCTTTTTTCAGGTTTTTAAAAACTTTTTTCGATGTGACCGTGCCGTCGGCCGAATAGCTTGCTTATTTTATCACTGCGTTTTGAAAAAGTCAAGCATTATTTTTCGTTTTTCCGCACTTTTTTCGTTTTTTTCGGTGCTTCACGTGCCGTTTGGAAGTATACCCGAAAAAGTGTCGCATGATACAACAATCGTCCGCTGCCGACCGACAGCGGACGATTGCAAAACGTTTTGGAGCGCGCTTACACCAGCGCGGCGGTGATGATGGCCATCTTGTAAACCTCGTCGGCGTTGCAGCCGCGGCTGAGGTCGTTGATGGGCGCGTTCAGGCCCTGCAGGATGGGGCCGTAGGCTTCGTAGCCGCCCAGACGCTGCGCGATCTTGTAGCCGATGTTACCCGCTTCGATGCAGGGGAAGATGAAGGTGTTGGCATAGCCCGCTACGGGAGAGCCGGGGAATTTCAACTGGCCGACCTCAGGTGCAACGGCCGCGTCGAACTGCATTTCGCCGTCGATGGCCAGTTCCGGTGCCATTTCCTTGGCGACGGCGGTAGCATCGTGGCTCAGTTTGACGGTTGCGCCCTTGCCGGAACCGTTGGTGGAGAAGCTCAGCATGGCGACCTTCGGGTCGATGCCGAAGACCTTGGCGGTCTTGGCGGTTTCGACGGCGACTTCGGCGAGCTTCCGCGCGGCGGAGACGACAACGTTACCCTCTTTGTCCAGCGTGTCTTCATAGCTGATGTTGATGGCGCAGTCGCCCATGGCGAGCTTTTCCTCGCCGCGCACCAGAATGAAGCAGGACGACACAAGATTTGCGCCCTTTTTGGTCTTGACGAGCTGCAGCGCGGGACGGACGGTATCCGCGGTGGAGTAGGTCGCGCCGCCCAGCAGGGAGTCGGCGTAGCCCATTTTCACCAGCATCGTGCCGAAGTAGTTACCCTTGGACAGCGCGGCACGGCACTCATCGGCGGACATTTTGCCTTTGCGCAGTTCCACCATTTTCTCGACCATGGCGTCCATGCCGGCATACGTCGCGGGGTCGATGATCTCGACACCGTCGATATTGTAGCCGCCCTTGGCGGCGTTGGCCTTGACCTCTTCCACATTGCCGATGAGGATGGGGGTCAGGAAGCCGCCCTCCACCAGACGGGCGGTGGCCTCCAGAATACGGGCGTCATGGCCCTCGGTGAAAACGATCTTCCGCGGGTTTGCTTTCAGCGTTTCGATCATGGAATTGAACATGAGATGGTTCCTCCTATATAATATTGGGGCTGTTTCAAAGCCTCCCCTGTGGGAAAGCTCAATGCTCTCTTTGGGAGAGTTGTCAAAAATCCGTGATTTTTGACGGAGCAGGCAAAAATGCGGTAATCCCTCTCCGTCACGGCTTTCGCCGTGACGCCTCCCCCTTGAGGGAGGCGATGCGGCATTATTTCTTCAGATAGTTGTCGATGGCCGCAGCGCCTTTTTTGCCCGCGCCCATGGCCAGAATGACGGTGGCCGCGCCGGTAACGGCATCGCCGCCGGCGAACACGCCCTCGCGGGTGGTCATTTCGTTCTCGTTGACGATCAGGCCGCCCTTGCGGTTGGTCTCCAGACCGGGGGTCGTGGAGCGGATCAGCGGGTTGGGGCTGGTGCCCAGCGACATGATGACGGTGTCCACGTCCAGCACGAACTCACTGCCGGGCACTTCGATGGGACGGCGGCGGCCGGAAGCATCGGGCTCGCCCAGCTCCATGCGGATGCATTTGATGCCGCAGACGCGGCCGTTTTCGTCGCCGAGGATCTCCACGGGGTTGCACAGGGTCTTGAACTCGATGCCCTCTTCCTTGGCGTGGTGCTGCTCTTCCAGACGGGCGGGCATTTCGGCCTCGCCGCGACGGTAGACGACATACACATTCTCCGCGCCCAGACGCATGGCACATCTTGCCGCGTCCATGGCCACGTTGCCGCCGCCGACGACGGCGACCGCCTTGGAGCGGATGACGGGGGTATCGGCCTCTTCGGTATAGGCTTTCATGAGGTTGGTACGCGTCAGGTATTCGTTGGCGGACATGACGCCCTTGAGCGCCTCGCCGGGGATGTTCATGAACATCGGCAGACCTGCGCCGGAACCGACGAACACGGCCTTAAAGCCCATCTCAAACAGCTCGTCGATGGTCAAGACGCGGCCGATGACCATATTGGTCATGACCTTGACTCCCTGCGCTTCCAGCTTGGTCACTTCGTTGGCCACGATTGCCTTGGGCAGACGGAACTCGGGGATACCGTAAACCAGCACGCCGCCGGCGGTATGCAGAGCCTCAAAAATGCTGACTTCGTAGCCGCGCTTGGCCAGATCGCTTGCCGCGGTCAGGCCGGCAGGGCCGGAACCGACGACGGCGACCTTGATGCCGTTGGATTCGGCCTTTGCGGGCATTTCGTTGACGTTTTCACGGTACCAGTCGGCGACAAAGCGCTCCAGACGGCCGATGGCAACCGGCTCGCCTTTGATGCCGCGTACGCATTTCGACTCGCACTGCGTTTCCTGCGGGCAGACGCGGCCGCTCAGAGCGGGCAGCGCGTTGGTGGAGGTGATGATCTCGTAAGCGGCCTTGAAGTCGCCCTCCTGCACCTTTTTGATAAATTCGGGAATGCGCACGTTGACGGGGCATCCCTCGACACATTTCGGGTTTTTGCAGCTCAGGCAGCGGTTGGCTTCCTCGATCGCCATTTCGGCGGTGTAGCCGAGCGTTACCTCTTTGAAATTCCGGGCACGGATCTTGGGATCCTGCTCGGGCATGGGGGTCTTGGTCAGAGTCATGTTTGCCATGGTGCAGTTCCTCCTTACTTGATCAGTGCCTTGCCCATGTTTTCCATGCGGCAGGTATGGGTTTCCTTGACCTCGGCTTCGCGGTCACGATAGGTTCCGTTGCGGCTCATCAGCTCGGCGAAATCGACCAGATGGCCGTCAAACTCCGGGCCGTCGACGCAGGCGAATTTGGTCTCGCCGCCGACGGTGACGCGGCAACCGCCGCACATACCGGTGCCGTCGATCATGATGGGGTTGAGCGAAACGCTGGTATGCGTGCCGAAGGGCTTGGTGGTGAGCGACACGAACTTCATCATGGGGATCGGGCCAATGGCCAGCACTTCGTCAAACTGCTCGCCAGCCTCCAGCATTTCTTTCAGCGGCTGGGTAACCAGACCGTGTTGGCCGTAGGAGCCGTCGTCGGTCATCAGGATCAGGCGATCGGCGACTGCCTTGAACTCGTCTTCCAGAATGACGATGTCCTTGGAACGGAAACCGACGATGACGGTCACCTCCGCACCCGCCTCTTTGAACGCGGCCGCGGAGGGCAACGCAATGGCGCAGCCGACGCCGCCGCCGACCACGCAAACCTTTTTCTTGCCCTCGACGGGGGTGGGCTTGCCCAGCGGGCCGACGAAATCGCGGATATAGTCGCCCTCGTTCAGATTGCCCAGTGCGATCGTGGAGAAGCCGACTTTCTGGAAAATGATGGTCACGGTGCCGCGCTCACGGTCATAGCCCGCGATGGTCAGCGGCACGCGCTCGCTCAACTCGTCGATGCGGAAAATGATGAACTGACCGGCTCTGGCTTTGCGCGCAATAAAGGGAGCTTCGATCTCCATCAGCGTAACTGCGGAGTTCAGCTCCTTTTTGGTAACGATTTTAAACATGATAACGAACCTTCCTTATATGTAATCCGATTATCCCGGTACGACGGACATATGCCCAATCGTATTTATTATAATGTTGAATGCCGCGTTTGTCAAACAAATATCGGCAAAAAAAACAAACTTCCCGCGCTTTCGCGGTATTTTTCCAGAAAATTCCACAGGCGACGAAACTTCGTAGCCTGTGGAAACGCAATTATTCCTTTTTCGCCAGCAGATCGCGGATCTCGGTCAGGAGAACCTCTTCCTTCGACGGCTCGGGCGGAGCGGGAGGAGCAGCCGGCTCTTCGGGCTTCTTGCCGACCTCGGTAATTTTGTTGACCACCTTGACGATGATGAACACGACCCACGCCAGAATCAGGAAATTGATGACCGCGGAAATGAAATTTCCGTAGGTCAGGTAGTTTTTCACTTCCTGAACGACTTCCACACCGTTGGCGTCGACAATGGTTTCATAGGTTGCCTCCACCCACGGCATCCGCGGCAGGGCGATTTTGGCCTCGGAGAAGTCCGCGCCACCCATGAAGATGTTGACGACGGGCATGATGAGGTCATTGGTCACGCTTTTGGTAATGTTGGAGAACGCGGCACCGATAATGGTACCGACGGCCAGTGCCATGGCATTTCCCTTCACCGCAAAAGCCTTAAACTCCTCGAGAATTTTGGGTTTTCCGTTTTTCTTTGGCATTTGTAAATCATCCTTTCTGTGTTTGCGGCACAAAATTTCTTTTCCTTGCGGGGCACGGCCTCTGAATGAAACCATTCGCCGCGTTCCGTTCGGCTCGTATGCATATACGTATTATAAACACGTCAACCGGAAAAATCAAGTAGCAACGCCGCAAATCGGTTCACAATCACAGCGGAATCATTTTTTGCGGTGTGCAAGCGTTCAGTAAATCGGAAGTTGTCGAACCGCAACGGCGCACTTTTTGATAAAATCATTTTACAAAAACAGCGGCAACGAGGAATGACCTCTCTGCCGCTGTTTCCATATTTCGGTGATTCTTATTTTTTCTCGATGATTTCCATGCCGCCGAGGTATTTGCGCAGTGCCTCGGGGATAACGACAGACCCGTCCGCGCGCTGATTTTGCTCGACGATTGCGGGGAAAATACGGGACGTTGCGAGACCGGAGCCGTTGAGGGTGTGCACGAAGTCGATCTTCCCGTCCTCGCGGCGATAGCGGATGTTGCCGCGGCGTGCCTGATAATCGCGTGCGTTGGACACGGAGGAAACTTCCTTATAGCCGTTCATCGACGGAATCAGAATTTCGATGTCGTAAGTGCGCGCCATGGACGCGGAACAGTCGCCCGCGGCGAGCTTGACGGTGCGGAAGTGCAGCCCCAGACCCGCGACCAGATTTTCGGCCTTTTTCACCAGCTCTTCAAACGCCTCGTCGGACTTGTCCGGCGTGGTAAACTGGAACATTTCCACCTTATTGAATTGGTGGCCACGCACCATGCCGCGCTCGTCGGCGCGATGCGATCCGGCCTCGCGGCGGAAGCAGGGCGTGTAGGCGAACATTTTTCGCGGCAGATCGGCCTCGGTCAGAATTTCGTCACGATAGACGCTGCACAGCGCAGCCTCCGCGGTGGGCAACATATAGAATGTGCCGTTTTCCGTGGGATGGTTGGCGATTTTGAACACTTCGTCGGCAAATTTCGGGAACTGGCCGGCAGTCAGGCCGCACTGGTATTCCAGCATGTGCGGCGGGAGAATGAACTCGTAGCCGTCGGCGATGTGCGTATCGATAAAATAGTTGAGCAGTGCCCATTCCAGACGCGCGCCCATGCCGGTGTACATCCAGTTTCCGGAGCCGGCGAGCTTCACGCCGCGCTCGTAGTCGATCAGGCCGAGGCTCTCGCACAGGTCGACGTGGTGCTTCGGCTCGAAATCGAAGCTGTGCTTCTCGCCGATGTAGCGCAGAGGCTCGTTGTTCTCTTTTCCGCCGGGCTTGAGATCGGGGTCGGGCAGGTTCGGCAGGCTGAGCATGGCAACGGTGAATTGCTCGTTGAGCTCCTTGAGCTGCTCTTTCTCGTCGGCGATGGCCGCGTCGATGGCGACGGAGGCATCCATATTTGCTTTGATTTGTGCGTCAATGGCGGACACGTCTTCCCCACGCTTTTCCGCGCCCTTTTTCTGGCCGAACAGCTTGCCGTTCTCCTTGGAAAGGCGATTTTTTTCCGCCGTCTGGGTCTCGGTTGCCGTCTTCAATGCACGGACCTTGAGATCCAGTTCCAGAATGCGGTCGACCGTTGCGTCGCAGTCAACCTCTTTTGCCCGAAGGCCGGCTTTCACTGCCTCGGGGTTTTCCTTGATTTTTCGAATATCTAACATGATGTTACCTCGATTTCGGTTGAGATTTTCGGGAGAATGCGCTCCCGTTGATACTGCCCGTGCGGGCATACATTATAATCACAGAATGTCCGGCTCGTCCGGCATGACGATCGCACAGATGATATACGCCAGCAGGCCGCCGCCGACGCACAGTGCCAGCAGGATGAACGCCAGACGGATCAACGTGGAATCCACGTTGAAATATTTGGCGATGCCGCCGCACACGCCGCAGAGTTTTTTATCGGTTTTGGATTTGTAGAGTCTTTTTTCCATAATATTACCTCATTTTTTCAGGGTCATCAGTGCGGAGAGCAGGTTTTCCAAGTCCTCGGCACCGTAAAATTCCAGTTCAAATTTTCCCTTGCGTTTGCCGTTGATGATCTTGACGCCGCGGCCGAGATGCTTGCTCAGCGACTTTTCGCACTCGCCGATATAGTCCACTTTCAAGGGGATATACGGCATTTCTCCTTTTTCGCGCGTCATATTCCGGCACAGCAGCTCCGCCTGACGGACGGACAGGCCGAGCGCAATGATCTTCTGCGCGGCCTGTTGCTGCTGCTTTTCGCTTTGCAGGGAAAGCACAGCGCGTGCGTGGCCTGCGGACAGTTCGCCGTTTCGTACTTTCTCAAGTACCTGCGGACACAGATTCAGCAGACGCAGCGCATTTGCCACAGCAGGGCGGGATTTTCCGACGCGCCCCGCGGCTTCCTCCTGCGTCAGTCCGTATTCGTCCATCAACGTGCGATAGCCGTACGCCTCTTCAACGGGGTTCAGGTCCTGACGTTGCAGGTTTTCGATCAGTGCCAATTCCATGGCCTTTTTGTCGTCCGCCTCGACGATGACCACGGGAATTTCGTCCAATCCGGCAATTCTTGCCGCACGCCAGCGACGCTCGCCCGCGATAATCTGATAGTATCCCGATGCACATTCTCGCACGGTCAGGGGCTGGATCACTCCGTGTTCGGCAATGGAATCGGCCAATTCCTGCAGCTCTGCCTCGTCAAAATCGCGGCGGGGCTGGTTCGGATTCGGTTCAACTTTATGAATCGGCAGTACACGGTAGGGTACGTCACTTACGGACTCATCGTAATCCATCAGCAGCGCGCCGAGTCCCTTGCCTAATCCTTTGTTCGCCATATTTTGCATCCTTTCTTAGAGTTTTTCCTTGATTTCCTGCGCCATAGCGCGATACGCGGCCGCGCCCTTGCTGGATTTGTCGTACGCCGTTACCGGCAGGCCGTGGCTCGGTGCTTCCGACAGACGAATGTTGCGCGGAATAACCGTCGCAAACACTTTTCCGGGGAAATGCCGACGCACTTCCTGCGCCACTTGGCTGGAGAAATTCGTGCGTCCGTCAAACATGGTCAGAGCCACCGCGAAGATTTCCAGCCGCGGATTGGTATTCTTTTTCACGGCTCTGAGGGTGTTCATCAGGTCGGACAAGCCCTCCAGCGCGTAATATTCGCATTGCACGGGCACGAGAATGCTGTCCGCTGCCACCAAGGAGTTGAGCGTCAGCATTTCCAGCGACGGCGGGCAGTCGATGAAGATCACATCATATTCGTCCTTGATCGGCGCCAGCACGTGCTCGAGCTGGTGCTCACGTCCGTCGGTGTACAGCAGTTCCACCGCTGCGCCTGCCAAACTCGGTGACGAAGGAATCACATCGCCGTATTTTGTGGGCACGATGGCGTCGCGAACCGGCGCATCTCCGATCAGAACTTCATAGATCGAGCATTTCGTCTTTCTTTTTTCAATTCCGAAACCCGACGTAGCGTTGGCCTGCGGGTCAAAATCGCACAGCAGCACTTTCATGCCCAGCTCCGTCAGCGCGGCGGTCAGATTCACGGCGGTCGTCGTCTTGCCGACGCCGCCTTTCTGATTGACGACGGCAATGGTTTTTCCCATAGTCCGCCTCCTTTTTCGTGTTGATTTGTAAAAATGTTTCACGTGAAACATTTTTTGTTCAAGCAGGTGTGTATTTGAAGAAATCGTAGAGCCAGCCCGGCGCAATGCCCATCATCATGCAGATGCATAGGATCAGCGCCAGTAGCAGCAAGGAATTAATCAGAATCAGAGCGGTAACCCTCGATCTCATCTTATAAAGGCGGTCTTCCCATTTTGACGCAGCCATCTTGAACCCCGAGCGGCGTGTTGTCACTTTGTTATCTTTCTCACGTTTCGGCATCTGAATCGGCGTTCCGGGTGCGACGGGATGCTTTTCCATCTCTTTCAGGCACGCATCGCAGAAAGTATTGTTTTTCTGTGTCTCTCTCCCGCAGCGGATGCAGTTCATGGCGTCACCTCCTTTTTTCCTATTGTACACCATTTTCCTCCATTCGTAAAGTACATTTTTTTCGTGATTTACACGAAAAAGCATTTCGTGATTGACAATCTAATAACCGTGTGATACAATCAGTATACAAGAAAGGGGCGAATTTTGTATGAATTGGACACTTCCGGGCACAACACTGAGCGTTCCAAAAGAGGAGGTTTTCGCCGTCGAGCGTCATTTTTCGACGATTTTCATTGGCGGCGGCATCGTGCTCAGTCAGGTGCTGGCCATCACGGGGTTAGAGGCGTACACCGTCCAGAACTGGGTCAAGCGCGGATTTCTTCCTGCACCGGAGCGCAAGCGATATAATATGAATCAACTTTGCCGCATCCTCATTATCAACATGCTCAAAGGTTCTCTCCCAATGGAGAAAGTCACCGGCCTGATCCATTATCTGAATGGTGAATTGGACGACGTTTCCGACGATCTAATCGACGACGCGCGGCTCTACTTCCTGTTCGTCAAGTTGGCGGTCAAAATTCAGGAGGAATACACATATACGCAGTGGAATTCTCTGATCGCGGAAGCCGTTGCAGACTATCACGAGCCGATTCCGGGCGCACGCGAACGCGTCGAAAAAGTTCTGCGCGTCATGCTGATGGCTTGGTCGGCCGCCAAACTGCGCCGCCAGACGGAACTGTTGCTGGAAGAATTGACCTGAACACGAAAACCCGTGTCGACAAAATTCGCGTCGACACGGGTTTCTATATTATAGCGGGTATCACCATATAAATGTTTCACGTGAAACATTTATGCCCACAGGCCATCCGGATACGCACCCTGCGCAGTCAGATTTGCAAGCGCGTTCACGACGATTGGCTTATCTTCGGCGTAAGTCACACCGTACCAGCGATCATCGGACGACAGTACACGCACGGTCGCTTTTCCGCTTGCCATCAAACCGCTGACAACAGACGGGAGGAAAAATTCGGCCTTTAATGGGTTTTTCGGAAGCTGTTCAGCAAGAAAACTGTGAAAATCTTTCGCCAGTGCATTCAGAATTCCGGGTACAAATCCGAACATATTCATACTGACGAGCGTGTCGAGTGCAAGCGTACCGATTGAGCCGTCGTCATTGCGGTATTCGGCATGATCGCCGCGCGCCTCAATACCGATGCATTCGCGCAGAGCCGTCAGCTCGCCGTTATCGTCGACGCTGCAAACGCCGCGCGCGACACCGCCGTTTTCGCTGAGCGTATTGCGCAGGTAATAGCCGACCATGCAAAATCGCAGAATCGAATCGGGCGGCGTTTGGAGCAGGGCATTATAGATCGTGCGAAACGCCGATTGCCCATAGTAATCGTCTGCATTGACGACGACGAACGGCGCATCGCCGATCGCCTCGGCCGCACAGAGGATCGCGTGACCGGTGCCGAGCGGTTTGACGCGCTCGTCGGGAACTGCGAATCCCTGCGGCACGGTTGTCAATTCCTGAAACGCATACACGATTTCCATCGGGCAGGCTTCCAACCTCTTGCCGACCGTCGCCATGAAATCCCCCCAAATTGCCTTTTTGATGATAATAACGGCTTTTTCAAATCCGGCACAGTGCGCGTCGTACAGGGAAAAATCAAGAATCGTTTCTCCGTGATTCCCCACGGGGTCAATTTGCTTCAGTCCGCCGTAACGGCTTCCCATTCCGGCTGCCATTACCACAAGAATCGGTTTTTTTGCCATGTTCGCGTCCTCCTCAAACTCGTAAATTTCAAAGATTATTCAGGAAAATTGCGTCCTTGCGCAGTCTCTCCCACTGAAAAACCGTGGCAAGTTCCCACGCGGAAATCGGCTGCACGCGCTCGATCAGGCCGCAGGCGTGTGCAAGCATTCCGATCAATTCCTCGGGACGATAGCGCAACCGCAGTGCGCCCATGTCCATATCCCTGTCGCGCTTGGATAGGCGGCGGCCGTCCGGCGCAAGGAGCAGGGGAACGTGCCCGTAGCGCGGGTGGGAGAACCCGAATTGCTCCTGCAAAAACATCTGTCGCGGCGCGGATGAGAGCAGATCAACGCCGCGAACGACCTCCGTCACGCCCGCCAATCCGTCGTCGACCGTGACGGCGAGCTGGTAAACATAACATCCATCCGAGCGTCGCACCACAAAATCTCCGCAATTTTCCATGAGATTTTCCTCGGAGTGTCCTTGCAGCAAGTCCTCAAACGTCCAAATTTTATCCGGTACGCGGACACGCCACGACGGTTCGCGGCCGAATGCATCGCGCTGCGCCTGCGTCAGGTCGCGGCAGGTGCCGGGATAGCGGTACGTCCCGTCGGACAAATGCGGTGCGTTGACGCTGTGCAGTTGACTGCGCGTGCAGTAGCAGGGGTAGAGCAGGCCCGCATCGCGCAGTTTTTCAAAATAACGCTCGTACACGGCCGCGCGGCGGCTTTGCGGTTGCGTTTCGTCGTCCCACGGGAGGCCGAGCCAGCGCAGATCGTCGCGCAGGAGGCGGGCATATTCGTCGTCGGTGCGCTGGGTGTCCAGATCTTCCATGCGTAGCACAATCGCGCCGCCCTTGCTTTTGGCCGATAGCCACGCGATCAGAAACGCGAACACGTTTCCCAGATGCATCCGTCCGGACGGCGTCGGTGCAAAGCGTCCCACGGGCAAATCGTTCATTTTCGTCACATCCTTTGCTCCATTTTAGCCCAAAACCCGCCGTTTGTAAAGGGGGAATTCCTTCTATGCGCATAGTGACGAATGTTCCCCGCGTCATTCCGCGCGAACGAACGCGAGTCGAGGAATGACATACGGGTAGGTGCGGTGCTTGGAGAACGGATTGCCACGGTGCTTTGCGCCTTGCAATGACGTGGAGGAATTTTGCGCTTTCCACTGTCATCTTTCAACTGCGTCTTTGGTGCGTTGATTCCACGACTCGCTCCCGCTCGCTCGGGATGACAAAATGGATAGTGCGGCGCAAACAGGCAATCGATGATTGCCTTACAGGGGGATAGCGCAAATTTTGCATTTTGTTCCCTTCCTTCTGCATTATCCATTTTCTCCCGGGGAAAGTGCCAAAACGAAAAGACAGCCGCAGGTGCGTTTGCATCTGCGGCCTTTTGTGATATTACAATCTTACGCATGACTTTTGTCAATGCGGATACGCGCTATCGCGGTTGCATTTTCACGAGATTTCACGTCGTTTCCAGACGTCGGATCTGCGTATCGGCGCGGAAAATCAGGCACACGATGATGCCAGACAGCCACAAAACCGCAAACAGGAGTGCCGCACCGCTCCCTTTTCCCGCGCCGAACAGACGCACGAGCAGGGTCCCGCTTTCCTGCGCAGCCATGAGCGGCTCGAAAACCTCGTCGATCAGCAATCCGCCCAGAAAATACCCCACCGGAATGGTGAAAAACTGGAACGAGTTGCGCGCAGCGTAAATGCGACCCTGCATATCCACGGGAATATTCAGTCGGTTCACGGTATCCAGATTCGCATTCATCCACGGGATCGCGATCCAGCCAAGTACCGCGCCGATGCACCAGATCCACAGCCGATTGCCGAACGCCAAAAAGAAATTCTCCGTGCACATACTCAGCATCAGGCAGTACCAAATCGCTTTGACCCGACTTTTCGGTGCTTTCATGACCGATGCCAGAATGCTTCCGATCAGCATCGTCACGCCCGCCACGGAATTGATCGTTCCCATGGCGGCCTGTGAGCCTTTCGACAGCAGCATTGCGGGCAACGCGGCGTTATACATGGATGCGACCAGATTGATGGCCGCGAGGAACAGCATCAGATGGAAAATTCCCGGGTGCTTGCGTAGCCAGCCGATGCCCTGCGCCGCACTTTTGAGCACTGGTTCGCGCGGCTTTTGCACATCGAGTTTCGGAATGCGGATGAAAAACAGCAGTACCGCGCAGGCGATCAGGCAACTGATCAGGTCGATGGCGATGACCGCATCCATCCCGAAAAGTCCCATGACGGCCGTAGCAAAAATGGGGGTCAGGATGGAATTGAGCGAGCTTGACAGCGACTGAAGCCCGCCGACTTTTTGATAAAATGCTTTCGGAAGCAGTGCCGTCGTTGCGACTTCGGATGCGGGCTGCTGGACGGTATTCATCAGCCCGGAAACGGCATTGACGATATACAGATGCCCGATGCGCAGATTGCCGCTTTTCAGCAGCAGCAACACGGCGAGCGTGCTGAGCGCCGCGATTGTATCGCAGGCCAGAATGGTCTTTTTCTTGTCCCAGCGGTCGCTCAACGCGCCGGCAAAGAGGCTGCAAACGACGTATGGCGCATACGAGCAGACCATCAGCAACGCCGTTTTCAGGGCAGAGCCTTCCTGCGTGTATGACCAGATGACCAAGGCATAGCCCGTCATGGAGCTTCCGAGGCCGGAGATCCATTGCGTGAACCACAGCAGCAGATAACTGCGCATTTGGTTAAAATTCCGAAAAAGTTGTTTCATAGTTGCTTTGCTCCTTCTTTTTTATGAAAATGCCGGAAAGCAAAGCCAAAGGCGATCATTTCTCCATGCTGCCCGCCTTATTTGGCTTTGCATGGAGCGCAGACAATGCAGAGGATCATCTTTTTTCTCCTTTTTTATGAAATTTTAAGGACAACACAGCGGTCGTCGTTTTCTTTTTTTACGTTTCGCGCGGCAAGATAACCGCTCTTTTTTTCGCGACGGAAGCCAGTTGAGGCAGGATCATTCCCTCTGCCGAAAAACGCTCCAATACAGCAGTGCCAGCGCGTTACAGCCCAGCGCGGCGGGCAATGTCCATGTCTTTTCGTAGCCAAATATGGCAAGGCACAGGAAAATCAGCCCCGCAACACCAAGGCCGGTGAACGCGATCGCCATGAGCTTGCGCAGTACGTGTTTGTTCATTTCCGTTCTCTCCTATTCCCAGATCGTAGGATCGGGATGTTGCGAATTTATTCGTTCCTATTTCAGCAATTGCTCATACGTAAATCTGCCTGCCGCACCGCGCATCAGCAGTATATCCACCGCCGCAAGAATCGCGCCCAGTCCCAACAGTAGCCACACATTGATCAGAAGCATACCGCCAAACTGCCCGATGATGAGGGCCAGCAAAGGGAAGAGCAACAGCACCGCGCGCTGCTGTGACTCCTCCATGCTTTGCGCGCGGGCAGAGCCGCGGACGGTGATGGCAATGGCGGCAAGCGAAAGTGCCGGTGCGATCAACAGCATGACGACCAGCCAGCTTGCATCCGGCAGGATCATGCCGCCGGTCAGAATCAGCATTTCCGCTTCCACCGTCAGAATCATCGCAAGAAATGCAAGATACGAAGCCGCCATACCGACGACAAATCCGGCCAGTATTTTGGACTGAAACAGTTGCTTTAGCGACAGCGGGGAATACAGCAGCGTTTCCAGCGTGCGCTTTTCCTTTTCCCCGACAAACGAGCTTGCCGCCATAACGGAGGATATCATGATGGGGATCATCAGGAAGAATATCGGCATGATTTTATTCAGCAAAAGCCCCAAAATGAGCTGCTGTTCGGATCCTTCGGCCGTGGCGGGGAGCATATCCAGCAATACCTGAAAATCGGAAATGCTTTCCGGCGAAAGAATCGCTCCGAGCACGAAAACGGAGGGCAGGACGATGGTCAGCGCGATGGGAACCACCAGCATGGCCGTCAGCACCCTTTTGTTGGCGGTGACGCTGCGAATGTCTTTTTTTACGAGTGCCAGTTGTTGTGCGTTCATAGGGTTTCGCCCTCCTTTCTGTGATCGCGTTCGATCAGCGTAAAGTAAACGTCCTCCAGCGACGGTTCCTCCTGCGATACATGAGAAATAGCGCCGCCTGCATCCACGATGCGCTTTACGATCCGCGGAATTTCCTCCTCTGTGTCGACGGCAATCTCATACCCGTCTGCACCGATCTTTCCGTATGCGATGTCATTCGGCACGTAGCTTGCTTTCACGCGAAGCGTGATCTTGCCGGAAACCATCGCACGAAGCCGCTCAAACGTTCCGCTTGCGAATAAACTGCCTTGGTTCATCAATCCATAGGTCGTGCAAATTTCCTGCGCATAGCGAAGCTGATGGGTGCACAGGAACACCGTCGTGCCCTCAGTAGCCAGTTCCCCGATGAGGGCATTCACATTCTGGGCGCTTTCCGGGTCAAGTCCCGATGTCGGCTCGTCCAGAAAGAGAATTTCGGGGCTGTGCATCAATGCTCTGGCAAGCGAAAGGCGCTGGCGCATACCGGTGGAGTACGCGGACAGCTTTCGATTCTGTGACTCGGCCAAATCCAACCGCCGCAGCAGCTCCTGTGCCCGCTTTGCGCAGTCCGTCCGATTCATGCCGAACAGCGTGCCGTAAAACACAAGATTTTCCATGCCGGACAGGTGATCGTACATCTGGGCGTGCTCGGTGACAACGCCCGCTTTTTGATGCAACGCTTCGGGGGATTGCGACGGGTCGATGCCAAGCACACGGCTTTTGCCGCTCGTCGGGGTCAGCATACCGCACAAAAGCTTGACGGTTGTGGTTTTCCCCGCGCCGTTTGGGCCGAGGAAACCGAAAATCTCGCCCCGATTCAGAGAAAAGCTGATGCTGTCCACCGCTTTTGTCCCGCCGGGGTAGATTTTGGATAAATTTTCCGCTGTAATGATCGTTTCCATAGACTTCTCCTTCATACCGCGCGCCTTCACACAGTTGTAAAACTGTTTTCGTGCTTTCTCGGCAAGTTTCTCTCGAACGGATCACCTGTGAATATACATTCTCGACGGCTCATCTTCTCCGTCCCCCTGAACCATGCACAGGAATTCCCAACCATAGCGTTCATAAAAGCCCACATGGTCTGTAAGCAGGTAGGCAGGGGAGATCCCATTGCTGCGCAAATCTTCGACTGCCATATCCAGCAACCGCCCTGCGATTCCCTTGCAGCGATAGTCCTGCTCGGTATAAACGGCGCAGACGTTCGGCGTCAGGTCTTTTCTGTTATGAAAGTCGTTCTCGATCACGCCCAAACCGCCGACAATTTTATCCTTGTCCAGACAGAGATACCAGCCGTATTCGGTTTGGCCACTCAAATAAGCGTCCATACATTCCAGATAGGCCTCCTGCGGGATGTCCCATTTCTGACAAAACCACGCGGCGGCTTGTTCTTTCAATTCCGGTCGCTGTTTCAGCGGGATATATGTAAATTGTTCCATAGGGTTTCCTCCATTCATTTATTTCTCTTTTTCGGTTCAGGCAATTCTTCGAACATTGCCTCGAACAACATCTTCAAAAATTCGCTGTTTTCAATATCCTCAACGAGTAGCATTCCCTTTGCTCCCTCATAGGGCAATTGATACTCTGTGCTCGGCATAAGCGCCTTTGCAGATGGCGTGGGTTTTACAAGCAGTCGGTTATCATACACACCGCCCACAACCTTGCCACCATAATATAAAATATATTCGCCCATCATAGCACGGGCAGAAAGACCGCTGCATTGGTCTAAAATAAAATCTATGTATTCTTTACTGCTTGCCATACCGGATCTCCGTTAAACTTGATTTTACTGTCCAAGCAGTTTCAAAAACCGCTTGTCATTCATCTGCTCATTGGTCAGGTACTCGCCGTTATAAAAGAGTGCATACGTGGTGACCGGTGTTGGCGTATTTTGGGCGTCCTCTTTGCTTTGCAGGTGTATTGCCCTGAATTGTACAGACTTATCTTTCGCTATGTCCGTAATAATCGGAACATATTTCGCATTAAACGGGCACTGACTTGTGTAATACAAGACATATCCGGGGTCATCAATATGAGGATGCTTTGCACATTCCTGAAATCTTGGTAATGTTACATTTTCCTCAAAAGGTAAATACCACAATTGAATACCGTTATCTGCCTCATCACAAACAGAAAAGCCCTTGTATTTCAAAAATTTCGGGTCAGCCAAAAAAGGCTTTTTCTTGGCGGATGATAAGATACACAGTCCTTTTTTGCCCTTCGTCTTGCTATCTTCGATACACGCATTCAGCAAATTGGTCGAATATCCATTCCCCTTAAAGGAACCCGCTACCCACAAACAATTTATGTACATATATCCGTCTGCAATGATAGGATTCCACGCATTTTCAGCAGGGATGTACTCGATAAAGCATTTTCCACGCTCCACGCTTTTCAGAAAAACCAGTCCGTCATCAAAACGTTCTTTCATCCACGCTTTCTTGGACGATACCTGAATGTCGTTGTTGTCGGAAATGGCACAGCAGATATGCTCCGTTTCCAGATTTTCTTTCGTTACCTTTATGTAGTTCATAGGATTTCCTTTCGCTGCATAGATTCACAATCTCTTTTAATTGCGGGACTTTGTTTCTTCCTGTCTTGTTTCAAATCGTCCCACACGGCAGACCACATCTGTAAAGCCGGTATGGGTAACACCCAGAAGCCGATCCATCTCTGCGGCGGCGTTTTTGTACCGACCGGGCGAAAAGTGGGTTACGATGTAATCTGCCTCTTTGATTTTTCCCGCCGCCCGATGGCAAAAACTCCGCACCGGCGCAGCCGGAGAAAATACCCAAATCGGAGAGCAAATCGTCACATGGTCATATTTTTCAAGATCGACATTGACAGGCTCAATGGGCATCTCCCAGCGGTGCATCCCGTATCTGCCGCACCACCAGAAGCCAAGCGTACCCGACGTGCGCTCGGTGGATTTGATTTCATAGACCTCTGCGCCCGTCCGGTTCGCCGTTTCGTAAGCGATTTTTTTCACATAGCCCATGCGGGAAAAGTAGACCACCAGCCGATTCGGATTCGTGCCGATATTGGGATAGTCGGCCTCAATCACCGTGAAAGCTTCCTGCTTTGCGAATACCCAAGCTGCATAGCCCGCAATCGCCTGTGCAAGCCCGAAGATGAAGTAAGCGGTGGAGAGAACATTGGCCGGGAACATATAAAACTGGATGCAGATCCACAGCATCAGCGTCACGCCGAATACGCCGCCCAAGATTACACCGCGCCTATTCTTCTTTATAAGCAGTACGGCCGCCGTCAGGTTGGTCAGGCCGTTGACGATGAGCAGAGCGATGCCCGAAAATGTATAGTCGACGAATAATATGTCGGCAAACGGCAGTTTTTTGAAATATGGCAGCATCGCATCCATGCGTAAAAACTTGCCTGTGGGGTCGATCAGCATACATGCCGCACCCCATACTGCACCGAAGCCGGCAAAAAGCGTCCAGAAGATCAGCCATTTGCGGGCGGTATGAAATCTTGATTTTTTCATCGGATTCGCCTCTTTTTATTGTGCAACGCGCATTGCACATCATTGGATTTATTATACTCCTTTGTCACGAAATGTCAAGTGCAGATGTGGAAAGCAAAAAATGCCTCCACGTCATTGCGAAGCGCGAGCTTGTCCCCCGTATATTTTACATTACCCCGCAGCATTTCTCCGTCGAGAATCTCCGATTTTTAACCGCGGAAAGCGATAAAAACTCGGCGGTTTTCTTGCAAAACCGCCGAGTCCACTTTTTTCAGGGCATAAAACTTGTCCAGTCTGTCGTCGTACAGGCCGATGACTTTCTGATTGTTGTATTCTTCAAGCGGGAATTTCGCAAATATATTGCTTGAAAAATACTTTTTAATTGCTAATTTTACCGTTTACTTTGGGTTAGTTCAGGATGCGCTGTCAACCTATCGGCTTCCGTAATTTGACGAATAACGCGGCAAGGGTTTCCGACAGCCAAACTATGCGGCGGAATATCTTTTGTAACGACGCTACCGGCGCCAATTACGCAACCTTCGCCTATTGTTACGCCACCGCAAATTGTAACGCTCGCGGCAATCCAACAATTATCCTTAACAGTAATGGGCGCGGTGTACTCTAAATTAGTCACAACTCCCGTTTTCTTATTAAAAAACGAATTTCTATCTTCATAACACAACGGATGAATTGCCGTCGCCATTACTACGTTCGGTCCGATAAAAACAGACTTACCGATAGTAACTTTTCCTTCGTCTAATACGGTAAAATTGAAGTTAGCGTAACTGTTGTCGTCCATAAAAATATTCGTTCCAAAGTCAAAATTAATTGGTCCTTGCAAATAAACGTTTTCGCCTTTATTCGGCATAAGTTCGTCTAAAATTGCCTTTCGCTTTTCTGTTTCGGTCTCAAACGTATCGTTATACAATTTACATAATCGATGAGCCTTTGTTCGTTCTTCAGGCATCCCTTCGGAAAACGGGTCGTAAATAAAATATCCCGCCAACATTTTTTCGTGTTCGGTCATTACAATCGTCTCCTAATTATTTAGATGTTATTTTTCTTCATAAGTCCAGCCGTTAGTGATAATACCGGGATCTCCTT
>CAYSYK010000030.1:0-16949 GCA_964435375.1 uncultured Oscillospiraceae bacterium
GACCGGTGTTGGCAAGCTGATGAACATGGCTTGCACGCTGGGTCGTGCCAACAACAACCACCTGCACGTCGGTATCTGCGGCGAGCACGGCGGCGATCCCACGAGCGTGGAGTTCTGCCACAAGATCGGCTTGGACTATGTGTCCTGTTCGCCGTTCCGTGTGCCGATCGCACGTCTGGCCGCTGCACAGGCCGCCATTAAAGACGGCAACTGAGATCACGTCGGAAATCCGTAAATTTGCAACGATCCCCCACTGCGGCAAAGCGCAGTGGGGGATTTTTTACGGGCGAACAGCCTGACGTAGAGAGCCGGCGCGCCACGGGCGCGAAACCTCATCCGTCACCGCCTACGGCGGCGACGCCTTTCCCAAAGGAGAGGGCCGGGGCGGGGCAAGCGGCTTTTCTTTTTGTGTTCTTCATGTTTCATTGTTCCTCATTCATTGAAGAGGGAATTACATACAACGGAAAGCACTACACGCTCTACGAGGCGACACAACGGCAAAGGAACCTCGAGGCGAGCATCCGCAAGCAGCGGCGCAGGATACTGATAGACGAGGCCATAGGGGACGAGCAGAAGCTCCAAGCCGACCAAATCAAGGGGCAACTGCTCAAACAGGAATATGCACGCTTTTCCAAGGCCGCAGGACTGCGCAAACAGCACGACCGCATGGAGACGGTGGGTTATAACTGGAAACAGGAAAAAGCAGCGGAAAAAACTTTTGAAAAGGTCTTTACAAATCAAAACCTGCCCGATATAATAAGAACAGAGGCAGGGGATGGGAAAGTGACGATAAATAGCATAGAAAAGCCTATTGAGCAGAAGCATACAGGGAAAGGAAATCCGAACGCTATTTTGCACTTCGATGTTGCGCTGACGAAGCGGCAACAGGCAGTTTTGGACAGCTTGCCGGATTATAACAGCAGAACGGTTATTACCAAATCCGATGTTAATATGGCAGATTTGGCGGCACTCACGGCAAAAACCGGGGATGAGTTTGCTATGTTTACGAAGTCCGGCGAGAGACTTATCGTCAGAGGAAACCCCTATATGGTTGAAATTACTCCGGAAGAGGCGCACCGTATGGGAATAGATGGCTATAGTTGGAGTGGGCACACACATCCCGGTGTAGATTTCAATGCGTTGCAGCCGTCAGCCGGAGATTACGCGATACTAAATCAATTTAGGCAAGAAAGCTCGGCAATATATAACTCGACCGGGCAATATCTAATTTTTGAAAGGACTGAGCCGTATGTGTAAACTGTTTTCAGAATGGGAAAAAGAAATTCGGGCTTATTGCAAGGAAAACGGCTTGGATTTCACAAAGGCCGAAAAAGCCGGAAAATGTTGGGGCAGAGATGTGCTGATGCTGCAACATATTGATCCGCAAAGCGGAAAACTCGGATTGCACGATGAAACACCCGCCCCAGTAACTTTGGTGATCAAAAAGACGGGTGAAAAAATCGTATTCGAACAAACCGAGAACACACACAGATATTTAGCACAGTGAAAGATGGACTTTGAGGTGGTAGATTTCGTCCCGACCACACGCCGATGGTATGACAGGGGAAACCCGAGAGATGCAGGGGAATGGGACGCCTGCCAAAGTCCACTTCTTTGGGGCTATGGAAACATAGCCCCCATCTTATACACGATACCGCCAACCCACACGGGACGGCGGTTTTTCTGCGCCCAAATTTCATAACAATAGCCGGAGCCTTCGTTCCGGCTTATATGCTGCCATAGCTCAACCGGCAGAGCAACCGCCTTGTAAGCGGTAGGTTGTGGGTTCAATTCCTACTGACAGCACCACAGGGGGTTTTTTCATTTTCCCCGTTCTCCCTTTCTTTCTTCTAAACGCCGAACAGTGATTGCCGCCGTTCCCTTCCGGCGGCATATAAATCAATTCCTAATCGCTACTAATCATCGGCGGTTCGGCACAACTCAATGATTGAAGCAGTTACCGAGTCCTTTTCGTCGATTTGCGCGTTGATCGCGCACTCGGTTTCGGAAATGGCCGCGTCATAGCCGACGAGGGCAGCAAACGGCGAAAACTGCGCCGCGCGATCCGCCATCGACATACGCGGCCGCGTCTTGGAAACGTGGTGCGGCAGATGGATAATATCTTCGTATTCGTTTTTCATTGGTCACCTCATATCCCGCATATTGTAAAGACATCGTGCGTGCGGAAATTCTCCTCCGCCCACGCCGAAAGCTCTGACACTGCCGCCTCGCATTCCCCGCCGACGGCGTGCGCCTTTTCCGTAATCGCGTGCCACTGCGCCTGCGTAACTTCCGTTATGCCGAAATAGGAAAAGCGTGTCGCCGCGCCGAAAATTTCCGACAGGTTCAATGCATCGAACGTCGTGTCACACAGGCACAAAGAGTCGCTTTTCCAGCATTTTCCGTGGTATTTTCCCTTTTGAAATTCAAAATAGCAACTGCTTGCGGAGGCTTTTCGCTCCGCTTCGGTGACAAAATAGTGCATATTCCCTCCGATTTACGCCTTGTGGCCGCCGATTTGCTCGTTGCGTTCTTTGGCCGTTGCGCCCTCTTCCAGATTCATGCCCTTGACAATGGCATTTTTTCCGAAGCGTTTTTTGATTCCGAGCACGGTCTGCTGGATTTTCTTTTCGCGCGCCAGTGCCGCCTGTTCGCGCTTTTGCCTTGCCTCCTGCTCGGCATGGTCGGTAAACAGGTCGAGCTGCTCGAATCCGCCGTCTTTCGTCGGCGCATCCGATTCGGGCAGGACGTGGTTCGCCGTGATGTTCAGCCGACGCACAAGCAAATTCCCGTCGACAATGCGGTCGAACAGCTCCGACGTCGCGCGCATGATCTTCTTTGCGGAGGAGGTATGCCCGTCCAGATTTTGCGTGCCGTGCGCGTGTTTCGGCACCTGCCGCCCGTAGCGGTCGGTCGTTACTGCGCCGTGATAGGCTTTTCTGCGTTCGGGATCGGTCAGGTTTTCCACGTCGTAGCCGATCGTCACGACGATCTGATCGGTCACGAGTCCCTTGTCCACCAGATCGAGTGCCAGCAGATCCGCCATTTCCCGCAGAACCAGCTTTGCTTTTTCCCGCTCATAGGCACAGCGCAGCACCTGCCCGGAGCTGATGCTGTTCGTGCTCGGCTTATACGCCTTGATCGCGGCGATGGTGCAAGGCTCCCAGCCCCATGCATGGTCGATCAGTAACTCCGCATTTTTACCGAAAAGTTTGTACAGCAGTGCCTCGTTGCGCACGGAGCATCGGGCAATGTCGCCCATGGTGTACATTCCGTTCTGTTCGAGTTTTTTGGCGTATCCCCTGCCGACTCTCCAAAAATCGGTGAGCGGCCGATGCGACCACAGCTCGCGGCGGAATTTCATCTCGTCCAGCTCGGCAACGCGCACGCCGTTTTCGTCCGCGGGGATGTGCTTTGCCACGATGTCCATGGCCACTTTGCACAGGAATAAATTCGTTCCTATGCCGGCGGTCGCCGTGATGCCGGTCGTTTCCAGCACATCGAGGATGATCTTCATGGCCAGTTCCCGTGGCGTGAGCTTATAGGTATTGAGATAATGCGTCACGTCCATGAACACTTCGTCGATGGAATAGACCACAATATCCTGCGGCGACACGTATTTCATATACACGCCGTAAATCTGCGTGCTGACGTGCACATAGCGCGCCATTTGCGGCGGTGCAATGAGAAAATCGACGGCAAGGTGTGCGTTGGCCTGCAATTCGGAATGGAAATGCGACATACCGTCGAGTTTGTGCCCCGGGGCTTGGTACTGCCGCTCCGCGTTGACCTCGCGCACGCGCTGTTTGACCTCAAAAAGTCTGCTTCGGCCGGAAATGCCGTAGCTTTTCAGCGACGGCGTGACCGCAAGGCAAATGGTCTTGTCCGTGCGGCTTTCGTCGGCGACGACGAGGTGCGTATCGAGCGGGTCAAGCCCGCGGTCGCGGCATTCGACCGAAGCGTAAAAGCTCTTGAGGTCGATTGCAATGTATGTGTGCTGTTCCACGCTCCGGCTGCCTCCTTTCGATTCATCCGAAAAAAATCCGGCGTGCTCCGGTTTTTGATTTGAGAAGCGATGTTTTTCGCGGGTGGATTCCTTATTGCACGGAATTTCCGCAGCGCACGAGGGCGAATACTTTCAGCGATTCCAGCGCGTTTCCCTTTGCGTCGAAAAACGCCTGATTGTCCACCGCACAGCCGCCGAAATACTTGCCCGCGTCGTCAGGATCGTACGCCGCGGCATAGCTCGATGCCCAGCCCGCGCCGTATTGCTCCCAGAGTGCGGAATTTTCTTTCCGGCTCGCGCCGCCGACGGAAATCCATGTTCCCTCCCAGTAGAAAACGCCGATTCCGTTCGTCGTTTTGTTGGCGACGGTGTCGATCACATCGCGCACCATGTCCGCCTGTCCCTGCACCGTATAGGGATAGCCGCTGACCATGGCGCTGTTGTCGCCGATGGTATTGCCGCTGAAATCGGTGTCGCGTAGGGTGTTGGCATAGGAGGTTTCCGCGACCATGACCTTTTTGCCGTAGGTTTCGGCAATTTGCGACAGGACATTTGCAAGATTTTGCAGCGTGCCGTGCCAGTAGGGATAGTAAGACGTCGCGAACACATCGTAATCCACGCCGTAGCCGCTGAGCTTTGCGCCGTAATCGGCATAGCTGCCCGCTTTTTCGGGATTCGTGAAGTGAACGGCCACCATCGCCTCGGGGCAAACATCGCGCACGGCCTTTGCCCCCGCGTTGAGCAGGCGGCAAATTTTCTCCCAGCCGCCCAATTTTCCGCCGTCTTCGCCGCACAGCGCACCGTTCGTTTCGTTGCCGATCTGCACCATGCCGACATCGACACCCGCATTTTTCAGGGTTTGCAGGCATTGCGCGGTATATTCGGAAAGCGTCGTCTCTTTTTGTTCAAACGTCAAATCGTTCCACGCCTTCGGCGCGGTCTGTTTGCCGGGGTCTGCCCAGAAATCGGAATAGTGAAAATCGACGAGCAGCTTCATGCCGCAACGCGTTGCGCGCCGACCGATGGTAACGGCGTTTTCGAGGTTGCAGTTGCCGCCGCCGTATCCGTTGCCGTCGGCATCGAAGGGGTCGTTCCATACGCGCACGCGGATGTAATTGATCCCGTTTTCGTGCAAAATCGCGTAAACGTCCTTTTCGGTGCCGTCAAAATCGCGGTAACGCACGCCGCATGCCTCCAGCGCGGGCACGCAGGACGCGTCCATTCCGAGGATGAAATCGTCGGGAAGATTTTCGACCTTTTTGACGTTCAGGGTGTCGGATGTGACGGCTTCGGGCGCATCGGTCGATGTTGTGCACGCTTGCGACGTGCAAGCCGTCGTCGACAGGAGGATAAAGGCAAGCAACAGGCAGAAAATTTTGTATCGCATCGGATGCTCCTCCGCTTCTCGTTTTTGTTATTATAGCACGCGGGCGCGCATTTGTCGACATACAAATCTGCGCGGCGGCCTCTCCCAAAGGGAGAGGTGTTTACATATTCCCCTCTCAGTCAAAAATCGGAGATTTTTGACTACTCCCCCGAAGGGGGAGCCAAGCGCCCTACGGCCATCATTTTTCATCAGTCACTATTCCCTTTTCATTATATATGAAAAGCACCCGCGGTGGCGGGTGCTTTTTGTAAGCGTTATGCCTTTTCCAGTGCCAGCGTCTGTGTGGTCAGGTCACACACCTCGGACGGCCCGAAATACTGGATCGCGCCGGGATAGGTGTAGCAGGTCTCGATCGCCCACTGTGCACGGTTTTCCGCGAAATGACGGAAGGGCTTACCGTCCAGCTCCACCAGCGCCTTGCGGATGACGGGCTTGTCCGCGCCGTTTCTGCGCTCGATGTTCATCATCTTCGTGATGGGCATACCGCCGGCGATCCATTCCTCGGCGGGCTTGCTCAGGTTGGAAACCTTGGACAGGTAGCCGGTGTAGCCATAGCGGATGAGCATGAAGGCATTGTAGCCCAGAGAGTAGCAATAGTCCGCGTCAAAGTTGGAGGGGAATGCGCAACGGCCTTCGTAGCCGAGGAAGTGGTGCAGCGGGGAGAATTTGCCGCTGTACGTGCCGGCTTTCTTGCGCGCGGTCAGATTTGCCTTGACGAGTGCGGAGAACAGTTTCTCGGACTCGATCAGGGAAACCTGAACGTTGCCGTGGGGATCGCGCTCCAAGAACAGTTGCTGCTGGATGTTCTCCGGCAGGATGGCGAACACGGCCATAGCCTCTTTCGACAGGCCGTTTTCGATAAACGCGTACTTATCCTGCCACGTCGGCAGAGCATTGAAAGCAGCGGTCTTTTCGCCGGCAAGCAGCTCGTTGATCTCCGCGATCAGCGCGGAAAATTCGGGGACAAATTCGACGATTCCCTCGGGGATGATGGCAACGCCGAAGTTCATACCGGCGGCCGCGCGGTTCGCAACGGAGTCGGCAATGTAATCGGCGATCTGCGCAAGGCTCAGCTTCTTGGCGGCGACTTCCTCGCCGATCAGGCAGATGTTGGGCTGGGTCTGCAGGGCGCATTCGAGCGCAACGTGCGAGGCGGAGCGTCCCATGACTTTCACGAAGTGCCAGTATTTCTTGGCGGAGTTCGCGTCGCGCTCGATGTTGCCGATGATCTCGGAATAGGTCTTGGTGGCGGTGTCGAAGCCGAACGAGCACTCGATATCCTCGTTTTTCAGGTCGCCGTCAATGGTCTTGGGGCAGCCGATGACCTGCACACCGCTGTTGTTCGCGGCGAAGTATTCGGCCAAGCAGGCGGCATTCGTGTTCGAATCGTCGCCGCCGATGATGACGATGGCGTTGATGCCGTGCTTCTTGCAAACCTGCGCGGCAACGGCGAACTGCTCCTGCGTTTCCAGCTTGGTACGACCCGAGCCGATGATGTCGAATCCGCCGGTATTGCGGTAGGCATTGATGTATTCGTCATCGAAAACGACATAATCGTCTTCCAGCAGGCCGCTCGGGCCGCCCTTGAAGCCGTACAGGACATTTTCCTTGTCCGCGGCTTTCAGCGCGTCGTACAGTCCGCAGATGACATTGTGTCCGCCGGGAGCCTGACCGCCGGAGAGGATCACGCCGACGACCTGCTTGCCCGCAGGTGCGCAGCTATGGCCTTTTTCAAATACGATCTCGTTTTTGCCGTACGTGTTGGGGAACAGCGCGCGGATCTTCTGCTGATCGGCGACCGATTCGGTCGGCTCGCCGACGCGGACGGCGATTTCGGAAATGCCGTTACGAAGCATACCGGGCAGCTTCGGGGAATAGCAATATCTTGCGATTTGCAGCGGTGACTTTTTCATCATGAACGCTCCTTGTTTTTGTTATAAATGTACAAATTCATTATAGCGCATTTTCCGTCAAAGGTAAATAGGAATTTCACTGCTAAAATAAACAATTTTTCTTCCGTTTTATTTCCGCACTTATTGCAAAAAATGCATTGAAATCATAAAAATCTGTGGTATAATGGTATGCGAATAAATGCGGGCTTCCCGCAACATCAGAAAGGATTGACTTCAATGGCACTTGTAACTACTACCGAAATGTTTAAGAAAGCCTACGACGGCGGCTACGCCATCGGCGCTTTCAACGTCAACAACATGGAAATCGTTCAGGCGATCACCGAGGCGTGCAAAGAAGAGCATGCTCCCGTCATTCTGCAGGTTTCCAAGGGCGCGCGTGCCTACGCCAACCACACCTACCTCGTGAAGCTGGTCGAGGCTGCCGTCATCGAATGCCCCGAGATCCCCATCGCTCTGCATCTGGATCACGGTGACTCCTTCGAGACCTGCAAGTCCTGCATCGACGGTGGTTTTACCTCCGTCATGATCGACGCTTCCTCCAAGCCGTTCGACGAGAACATTGAGATCACCAAGCGCGTTGTCGAATACGCACACGACCACGGTGTCGTCGTCGAGGCCGAGCTGGGTGCTCTGGCCGGTGTCGAGGACGAGGTTTCCGTCGAGGCCGACAAGGCGCACTACACCCGTCCCGAAGAGGTCGAGGAATTTGTCGCCCGCACCGGCTGTGACTCTCTGGCCATTGCCATCGGCACGTCCCACGGCGCATACAAGTTCAAGCCCGGCACGAATCCTCAGCTCCGTTTCGACATTCTGGAGAAGATCATCGAGAAGCTGCCCGGCTTCCCCATCGTGCTGCACGGCTCTTCCTCCGTTCCGCAGGAATATGTGGAAATGGTCAACACCTACGGCGGTGCAATGCCCGGCGCCATCGGCGTGCCCGAGGAGCAGCTTCGTCACGCCGCCGAGCTGGCCGTCTGCAAGATCAACATCGACTCCGACCTGCGTCTTGCCATGACCGGCACCATCCGCAAGTTCTTTGCCGAGCATCCCGACAAGTTCGACCCGCGCGAGTACCTGAAGCCCGCCCGTGCCAACATCAAGGAACTGGTTCGTCACAAGCTGGTGGACGTTCTGGGCTGCGCCGGCAAGGCATAAGCAAACACTTTCCCAAGAAAAATTTTACGCGGGGGATTTCGGATTTTTCCGAAATCCCCCGCTTTTCGTGTTTTTACGGCAGGTCGAATTTTGGCGTGAGCGTATGCAGGATCTGCGCGGTCAGGGCGCGATATTCGTCGACATCGGTCGTCTTGCGCAGTTGCTTGCCCGGCTTTTCCCCGCCGTCAAAGCGGTCGATGAGATAGCTCCAGTTTTCTTTCATGCGGAACATCGCGTTGCGCGCGCCGCCGAACGCGTCTATATACGCCGCGAGCAACGCGTCGAGAAACGGCTCAAGCGTTTCGATGCGCGTGCCGCCCGCGCTGAGCAAGCCTGGATCGGCGATCAATCCTCTGCCCAGCATCACGGCCTGAATTTGCGGAAATCGCCGCGTCACGGCCGCAATGTCCGCCTTGCAGGTCAGATCGCCGTTGTAGCACAGGGGATTTTTGCTGTTCTGCGCGGCGTATTCGAACAGCTCCATGTCGACATTCCCGCCGTAGAATTGCGTGCGCACGCGCGGATGGATGGTCAGCTCGCGAATCGGATAGCGGTTGAACACGTCCAGCAGTGCGGAAAATTCGTCCGCGCGTTCCAAGCCCAGCCGCGTTTTGACGCTGATCGGCAGGGGGCTTTTTTCAAAAATCGCATCCAGAAACCTCGCAAGCTCGAGTCGATCGCGCAACATTCCCGCGCCTTTTCCTTTGGAAACGACCGTCCCCGACGGACAGCCGAGATTGAGGTTGACCTCGTCGTAGCCGCGGTCGCGGCAAAGTGTTGCCGCCCACAGGAAATCATCGGCATTGCGCGTGAGGATCTGCGCGACGGCGCGAAACGGGACGCACTCGGCCGGCGGAAGCTCGCGGTTTTCCTTGGACGAAAGCGTGCGATGCATGGTCGGCGACAAAAACGGCATATAATATGCGTCCACACCGGGAAAATAGGCGTGATGCAGCCTGCGATAGATGCTGTCTGTCAGCCCCTCCATGGGCGCGAAATAATAACGCATCGGTGCTCTCCTTTTCTTTGCCGCACTGTGCTCCTGCCCACCGTTGCGGCGGGCAGGTTTCTTATACTTCCATAATAACGGGCAGGATCATGGGATTGCGCTTGGTATGCTTATACAGGTAGCCGCTCAGGTCGTTTTTGATGGCGGATTTGATGGCCGCACGGTCGCGCACGCGCTTGCGGCCGCAACGTTCGATGGCCTCCAGCGCAACGGTGCGCAGTTCTTCGATCAGCTCGTCCGATTCTTTGACGTAGATGAAGCCGCGGGTGATGATGTCGGGGCCTGTGATGATGCCGCCGTCGTCTGCGCTGATGTTGACACAGACGACGATCATGCCGTCCTCGGCAAGATGCTTGCGGTCGCGCAGGACGACGCTGCCGACGTCACCGACACCCGTGCCGTCCACCAGCACAATGCCGGAGGGCACGAGCGCGCCCAATTTCGCCGTCTTGGCCGACAGTTCGATCGTTGTACCGACTTCGCCGATGACAATGTTTTTCGGAGACATTCCCATGGACGCGGCCAGCTTTGCATGGATTTGCAGGTGGCGCTGCTCGCCGTGCACGGGGATGAAAAATCTGGGACGCACCAGTCCGTGCACGATCTTCAGTTCCTCCTGACAGGCGTGGCCCGACACGTGCAGACCCTCGCTCTTGTCGTAAATGACTTCCGCTCCCTTGCGATAGAGGGCGTTGATGATTTTGGAAACCGCCTTTTCGTTGCCGGGGATGGCGGAGGCGGAAATGATGATGCGGTCGCCCGCCACGATCTCCACCTGACGGTGGGTATTGAACGCCATGCGGTGCAGAGCCGACATATTTTCGCCCTGAGAACCGGTCGAAACGATGACGACCTTATTTTTCGGCAGGCTCTTGATGTTGGCCAGATCGACGATGGTATTCGTCGGAACCTTGAGATAGCCCAGTTCCTGCGCGACTTTGAGCATATTTTCCATGCTGCGGCCGGTCACGGCCACCTTGCGCCCGTGGCGGTGCGCGATATTCAGCACCGACTGCAGTCGGTGCATATTGGAGGCAAAGGTCGTGATGATGATGCGCTGGTCGCAGTTTTTGAACTGACGATCCAAGCTCTCCGTGACGATGTTCTCGCTCGGCGTGTAGCCCGCGCGTTCGACGTTGGTCGAATCGGCCAGCAATGCCAGCACGCCCTCGTTTCCAAGCTGACCCAGCCGCGCCAAGTCCATCATGCCGTCGCCCGCCGTCGGGTCGATCTTAAAGTCGCCGGTCATCACGATCACGCCGATCGGGGTGTGAATGGCAAATGCCACGGCGTCGGCGATGGAATGGTTGACGTGAATAAACTCGACCGTAAAGCAGCCGGCTTTGACCATATCGCCGGGCTTATGCGTAATGAGCCTGACCTTGTCGGCCAGCTCGTGCTCCTCCAGCTTCAGGCGGATCAGGCCGTTGGTCATGGCCGTGCCGTGAATGGGGCAGTTGACCTGCTGCATACAGTACGGAATGGAACCGATGTGGTCTTCGTGTCCGTGCGTGATAAACATACCGCGCAGTTTGCGTCGATTCTGCACCAGATAGGAAAAATCCGGGATGACGAGGTCAACGCCGTACATATCTTCATCCGGGAAACCGAGGCCGCAATCGACGACGATCATGTCCTTTCCGTATTCCAAAACGGTAATATTCTTGCCGATCTCGTCCAGACCGCCAAGGGGGATAATTTTTAATTTTTCTGCCAAATTGAAACTCCTTTCATTTTATCCATACAATCGGGCATAACAAGCAGGCAACCGCATCGCCGCCTGCTGACCCTGTACCGTCATCACGCGGAGAAAACGCCTGCTAACTATTCTCTTTTACGCCCCGAATGCGGGGCAACAATCCGCCCGGGTCTGCCCACCCGGCACATGATACGGATAGTATAACACAAAAACCGGAAAATGTATACCACTTTTTTCATGATCGCCGCGGGAAAATTTCAGGAAAAGCCGAAAAGTGGTTGCCAATTCACCGCAGATTTGATATAATGGTCGAAACCATCGAAAAAAATTACGGATTTGAAAATACATCTGGGAGGCGACGATAGTGAACAAACGAACGAAACGACTTTTCCGCCCCGGGTACGGCTGGAGCTTCTCGCTGATGCTTTGCTTCGGCGTGGTGGCCGCATGGATGGAAAACTACTATCTGGCGCTGATCGCGCTCGATTTGACCGTGATCATGACGATCGTCTATCTGCTTGACCGTCAGAAGCGGCAAAAGGAAATTCAGAATTTCGTGCAGGCGACATTCCAAACCGCCGACATCACCGCGAAAACAACCGAAAATCCCCTGCCGATGGCACTCGTCCGCCTCGGCGACGGCGGCATCGTGTGGGCAAGTGACCGCTTCGTCAAGGTGACGGGGCTGAAAAGCCGCCTGCCGGAGGAAACCGTCGGGCAACTGCTTCCGGGGCTGACGCTGGAATGGGTCGCCAATGGCAGAAACGAATATCCCTACGACATTACGATCGGCGCACGCCGCTACCGCATTTACGGCACGCTCATCCACTCCGAAGAGCACAGCGGCGAACTTCTGGGCATGATCTACATGAGCGACCTGACGGAAATGTATCAGGTGCGCGACGAATACATCCGTTCCAGACCGGTCGTTTCCATCATTCTGGTGGACAATTACGAAGAGCTGACCATGAACCTGTCGGAAAGCGCCATTTCCACCATGGATGCCGATATCAACAGCGCCATCACGACATGGGCCGAGGGCTACCACGGTCTGCTGCGCAAGCTCGAGCGCAACCGCTACCTGCTGGTTTTTGAAAAGCGCAATCTGGAGCATGCCATTTCCGAAAAATTCCCGGTGCTTGAGGATATGCACGCCATCACGAATCCGTCCGGCCTCGCGGCCTCCATCTCCATCGGCATCGGCGTCGACGGCACGGATTTTGAAGAAAGCTACAATTTTGCCTCGCTGTCCATCGAAATGGCACTCAGCCGCGGCGGCGATCAGGCAGTCATTAAGGACCGGCTGAATTTCAGCTTCTTCGGCGGTCACGCCAAGGAAGCCGACCACCGCAGCAAGGTGCGCTCGCGCGTGACGGCCAATTCCCTGATGGAGCTGATCGGAAACAGCAGTCAGGTGTTCATCATGGGACACAAAAACGCCGATTTGGACGCGGTGGGCGCGGCCATGGGCGTTGCGTGTATGTGCCGGAAGAAAAACAAAAAATTCTACATCGTCATCGATCGCAACGTCAACGCCGCCAAGCATTTGATCGCTGAGATTCTGCAAGTGCCCGAATACGCGGGCACCTTCATCAGCGGCGACGATGCCCTCGTTCAGGCGGACAGCCGCAGCACCCTTGTGGTCGTGGACACGAACCGTCCCGATCAGGTCGAATGCCAGAGCCTGCTCGACGCGATGTCGCGCATCTGCGTGATCGACCATCACCGCCGCGCGGCGGCCTATATCGACCCCGTCGTGGTCAACCTGCACGAGCCGTATGCCTCCTCGGCTTCCGAGCTGGTGACGGAGCTACTGCAATACAGCGTGGAAAAGCGCGACATTCTGCCCATTGAGGTCAAGAGCCTGATGGCCGGCATTTTCTTGGACACCAAGAGCTTCAACGTCCGTACCGGCGAACGCACATTCGAAGCCGCCGCCATGCTGCGCCGTTTGGGCGCGGACACGGTGGAGGTCAAGAAGCTGCTGCAGAACGATTTTCAGGAAACCATGGCCAAATATCAGATCATCAAATCCGCCCGCGTTTACCGCAAGGAAATCGCCATTGCCGCGCTCAATACCGGCACGACACGCGTGCTGGCCGCGCAGGCTGCCGACGAGATGCTGAACATTTCCGGCATTACCTGCTCGTTCGTCCTCTACCCGGACGGCGACACCGTCTATATTTCCGCGCGCAGCATCGGCGATGCCAACGTACAGATGATTCTCGAGCCGCTCGGCGGCGGCGGCAACACCGCAACCGCAGGTTGCCAGATCAAGGGCAGCACGGTCAATGCCGTTGTCAACGATCTGGTTGCCTCCATCGACAAATACTACGAAAAATAAGAGGAGTGTTCTTTCATGAAAGTGATTTTGTTACAGGATGTAAAAGGAAAGGGCAAAAAAGGCCAGATGCTGGAAGTATCGGACGGCTACGCCCGCAACTATATGTTGCCGCGCAAGATTGCGATCGAGGCAACGCCCGATGCCGTCAACACCATGCGCATGAACGACAAGGCAACCGCAGAGCGCATTGCCCGTGAAAAGGCCGAAGCGCTGGAAATCGCCAACCGTCTGCGTACGCTGACGCTGACCGTCACCTGCAAGGGCGGCGGCGCGGGCCGTCTGTTCGGCTCCGTGACCAATCAGGAGATCGCCGATGCGCTTGCGCGCAACAGCGGTATCAAACTGGATAAGCGCAAGATCGTGATCGCCGATGCCATCAAATCCGTCGGCACCTACACCGTCACCTGCAAGCTCGGCTACGAGATCACTGCCCCGCTGACGGTGAAGATCGAAGAAGCCTGATGAGAACGGAAAAATCCTGCGGTGCGGTGGTCTTCACGCGGGAAAACGGTACCGTTCGCTATTGCGTCATTCGCCAGACGAACGGCGATTACGGATTCCCAAAAGGCCACATGGAGCGGGGCGAAACGGAATGGCAAACCGCCCTGCGGGAGATTTCGGAAGAAGTGGGGTTGCACGTGACACGGGTTTCCGATTTTCGCGAGCAATTGCACTATGCTCTGCCGCGCCGCCCCGGATATACCAAAAACGCCGTCTATTTTCTGGCCGAATTTGCGGGGCAAACGCCGCGCCGTCAACCGGAGGAAGTGACGGACGTGCGCCTGATGACCTATGAACAGGCCATGCAAACCATCGTTTTTTCGGATTTGAAAGCGATCCTCGAAAAAGCGAATCACCTTTTAAACGGGATGTAAACAGAAGGAGAACCCTATGGATGAAGAATTGCTGACCCGACAAATGCCGCAATCGCTGGAGGCGGAACAGTCCGTCCTCGGTTCCATCCTCATCGACAGCCGCTGTGTTGCCGATGTCATCGGCATCGTCAAACCGGAGGATTTCTATTTACAGCAGAATCGGGAGATCTATGAAGCGATCTACACCATGTTCAATTTCTCCCAGACCATTGACCCCGTAACGGTGCTGGACAAAATGCGCGAGCTGGGTGTCTATCACGACAATTCCCGCGACTATATCATGCAGCTCATGGAGATCACCCCAACGGCTGCAAACGTCGTGCGCTATGCCAACATCGTCCGCGACAAGTCGATGCTGCGCGGACTGGCGCAGGCGGCGGTCGATATTTCCGAAACGGTGCATTCCCAGATCGGAACGCCCGCGGAAATGCTCGAAACCGCGGAAAAGAAAATCTACGCCCTGCGCAAGGGCGAACGGGGCGACTCGCTTGAGCACATCGGCACGGTTTTGCACAAGGTGTTCGACCGCCTGACCGAGCTGAGCCAATCCGACTCCGCCATCCCCGGTCTGTCCACCGGAATGCGCGATCTGGACACCAAGATCAACGGCCTGAACAAGTCCGATCTTCTGCTCATCGCCGCGCGTCCCGCCATGGGTAAATCCGCATTCGCGCTGAACATCGGCGTGAATGTCGCGAAAAAATACAAGAAAACGGTCGCCATTTTCAACCTCGAAATGTCCAAAGAGCAGCTTGCCATGCGTCTGCTGGCAAACGAGAGCTTCGTCGAACTGCAAAAGCTGGCGACAGGCAAGCTCAGCGAGGAGGAATGGACGAAGCTGTGCATGGCCTCCGCGGCGCTTGCGCAGACTGACATCCGCATTGACGACAATCCATCCGTGACGGTCGCCGACATCAACGCCATCTGCCGTCGCGTAGACAATCTGGGGCTGGTCATCATCGACTATTTGCAGTTGATGCAAGGCAGCGGCTACGGCAAAGGCGGCGGCGACAACCGCGTGACCATCGTCGGTGAAATTTCCCGCTCGCTGAAAATCATGGCCAAAGAGCTGAATGTTCCCGTGGTCTGCCTGTCGCAGCTATCGCGTGCGGTTGAAGGCCGTAACGACAAGCGCCCCATCCTCTCCGACTTGAGAGAATCCGGCGCCATCGAGCAGGACGCGGACGTCGTGATGTTCCTGTATCGTGACGAATACTATCACGAGGACACCGAGGACAAGGGCGTCGCCGAATGCATCGTCGCGAAAAACCGCCACGGCGAAACCGGGACGGTCAAGCTGCAATGGATCGGCCAGTATCAGGCGTTTACCGATCGGGAGTGGAAACATGCTGAATAAGCTGAGCGCTTTCATCCGCGAACATGCCCTCATTTCCCCCGGTGATCGGATCGTCTGCGCCGTTTCCGGCGGGGCGGATTCCACGGCGCTGTTTTTCGCGCTCTATCTCCTGCGAGAAAAATTCGACTTTACACTCTCGGCCGCACATTTTAACCATCATCTGCGCGCGGAGGAGTCCGACCGCGACGAGCAATTCGTCCGTGCGCTGTGCGCGCAATACGACATTCCCCTTTCCGTCGGCAGCGGGCAGATCGTCCCGGGCAAAAAAGGACTGGAAGCGGCGGCGCGCGACGCGCGCTATGCGTTTTTCGCCACCCTCCCCGGAAAAATTGCCACGGCGCACACCGCCAACGACAATGCCGAGACCGTGCTGCTGCATCTCGTGCGCGGCACGGGGCTGAAAGGCTTGGGCGGCATTGCCCCGATCAATGGGCGCATCATTCGCCCCATGCTCGGCGTGACACGAACGCAGGTGCTTGCGTTTCTGGAAGAATACTGCCTGCACTTCGTGCACGACAGTTCCAACGAAACCGACGCGTTCCTGCGTAACCGCCTGCGCCACCATGTTATGCCGCTGCTGGAGCGGGAAAATCCGCGCATCGCGGAAAATCTGTCCGCCATGGCACTTTGCTTGCGGCACGACGAGTCATTTTTGCAGCGGCAGGCCGCGCAATGCGCGAGCGTGCAAATTCCCGCACTCGCGCGGCTGGACGATGCCGTCCGCAGCCGCGTGATCGAAAACTTTCTGAAAGAAAACGGTGTGCGCGAGCCGGAATATCGGCACATTGCCGCCGTCGACCGTCTGATTTTCTCCGAAAATCCGTCGGCACACGTGCATCTGCCCGGCAGCGTCACGATCGAGCGGCAATACGACCGCCTCTGCGTACCCGAGCAGGCCGCATTTACACCGATCTGCATTCCCTGTCCCGGCGAGCTCGCCGTTGCCGAGCTTGGCCTGCGCATTGTCTGCACGCCGGCACAGGACATCGTCAACGAAGCGAACACCTTCACCGTCGCGCCCGTCGGCACCGTTTGGCTGCGCAATCGCCTTCCGGGTGACGAAATGCGTCTGCCCGGCGGGACAAAATCCTTGAAAAAACTGTTTATAGACCGCAAGATCCCCGCGTCGTGCCGCGCATCGGTTCCCGTGCTGGCAGACAATCGGGGCGTGCTTGCCGTTTATGATATCGGCGTGAACCGCGCG
>CAYSYK010000031.1:0-16903 GCA_964435375.1 uncultured Oscillospiraceae bacterium
GAAATCATCAAGCTGCGTGAACGTATTGATACAACCTTTATCTATGTTACCCACGACCAGACCGAGGCTATGACGCTGGGCGACCGTATCGTCATCATGAAAGACGGTTTCATCCAGCAGATCGGCACCCCGCAGGAAGTGTTCAACCACCCGTACAACCTCTTCGTCGCCACCTTCATCGGCACCCCGCAGATGAACCTGTTCGATGCCCGTCTGGTGAAAGAGGACGGAAAGTACGCCGTCGAGCTGGATAACCTGAAGGTCGTTCTGAGCGAGGATAAGCAGGTCGCTCTGAACCGCAATCACGTCGCCGAGCAGAAGATCACGCTGGGCGTGCGTCCCGAGCATATCACGCTGGCCGATTCCGGCATCGCCGCAAATGTCGACGTGTCCGAAATGATGGGCTCCTCCATCCACCTGCACGTGACCGCTCTGGGTCAGGACGTGGTTCTGGTCGTTTCCACCATGAACATGACCGGTGCGGAAGTCGCCGCTCTGAAGATGGGTGTTCCCGTGAGCTTCAACTTCAGCGGTAACGTCTGCCACCTGTTCAGCAAGGAAACCGGAGTCAATCTGGAAGCCGAATAATCCATCCACAAGTCGAAAGCCGTGAACGCCCCGCGTTCACGGCTTTTTTATGCTTCGATTTTGCGGCGGGCACGGGCGAACCGATACTGCGTCTGCATTTCCAGCAGCAGCGGCATCAGGCACAAAAACGTATATCCCGCGAGGAAAAGCGGCGATGCCGCCGTGAATTTCGGGAAAATCAACTGGGGATTATACTGCATATCCACCTGCCCGAGCATCTGCCCCATCACCGTCACGGTCAGGCAGAAAAACATCACGATAACATACGCGCGATCGCGATTGTCAAAGCGATACACGGAAAACGCCCGCCTGCCGCGCAGGCTGCTGCCGCGACAGCGCATGGAATCGGAGGCCGTCGCAAATGCCTCGATCGTCCATGTAATCAGGACGGAAAACAGACTTATGCCGTGCGCGATGCGCTGAAGGAGCGTCCCCTGCGCGCATCCGCGGCCGATCCCGCGCCGCGCGCGGTTGATGCGCCGTGCCTGTGCCCCGATGCGGGGCACCATGCGCAGCAGGATCGACAGGAACAGCGACAGGCGCGGGCTGATGCGCCCGAACAGATACACGACCTTATCGCTGGAAAAAATGCTGTACACGCAAATCAGCCATACCACGACCCCGGCCACGCACATTCCGCACACAAGCCCGTAGGTCAGGCTTTCCAGCGTCACGGAATTGCCCGTGAACAGCTCGCCGAGCGGCGTGATGCCAAAATGGTGAAACGTCGCATAATACAGCGCATAGACAACCACCGGGATCGGCAAAACGAGCACCATGATTGCCGCTTTCCACCGCGCACGCCAGATCGCATAGGCGCAGGCGCAAAGCAGGGAAATGGCGAGAAATACTGGATGGCGGAAGCTGAGCGTGCCGAAAATGACGGCGATGAAGTAGATCAGATTGACTGCCGGATGGCATTGCTCAAACCCCATCTGCGCCCTCCATCATGCCGTATTTCACCTTCACGCGGTCGAGCTTTTCCAGCAGCGGTTTGCCGAACAGGAGCATGACCAGCGCCGTGCACGCCGCCTGCTGAATGTTTACGTAGAATCCGGAAATGAAATATGCCATCGCCGAGTGGAAATTGAACACGCCGATCTGCATGAAAATGCCGGAGCAATCGAGCAGTGGGCCGACCCACAAAATCACGGCAAGCACACCGAAAATCGTCATGACGATCGGTTTTCTCGGCAGGCGTCCCTTTGCGAAGCAGAAGCCGGCCAGCATACCGCCCGCGCCGTAGGCCATCATCTGCCACGGCGTATACGCACCCTGCGAATAGAAGAAATTGCTGACAAATGCCGAAATTGCGCCCACGATAAAGCCCGTTTCCGGGCCGAACGCGATGCCGCAGATCATGATGATGCCGAAAATCGCCTTGAAATTGGGCAGCGGAATCGCCACGCGTCCCGCGATCGCCAGCGCACACATCACCGCGATCACGACCAGCTCGCGCGCCTGCGGCTTGCGCCCTTCAAATGCCATGAAAAACGGCACCATCAGCTCGAGGATGATGAGTGTCCCCGTCAGATAATAGCTGCGTCCGGGCAGGCGCATTCCGAGGAAAATCGTCAGCGGGATCAGCAAAAAGAAGACGATCAGCATCGCAATGTGTGATTTTTTCACGCTTTCGCCTCCCCGCAGGCGGAAATGATATCCTCCGCCGTCACCGCATTGGTCAGCACATGGCGGCTCATGCGGTTTGCCGCCGTGGTATAGAAGCTGTTCGCGCCGAAAAAGCGGCGCGGCGTATCCGTCGTCAGTACTTGACCGTCGAAGAACATCGAAACGAGGTCGGCATATCGCGCACAGAATTCCACATCATGTGACACCATAACGATTGTCATTCCCTCTTTTCGGAGCTGAGCGAGGATTTCGGCCAGTTTTTCCTTAAAAAACGCGTCGATTCCCTTGGTCGGCTCGTCCAGAAGCAGTAGTTTCGGCTCCGTCAGCAGTACCTTCGCCAGCGCCACGCGCTGCTGTTCGCCGCCGGAGAGGTCATACGGATGGCTGTCCATCAGAGGCAAAACCTCGCAAATTTCGGCAGTTCGCTGAATTTTTGCCGCATCTTTTGTCATTTCTCCCAATTCTTCCCGCACCGTTTTGCGGACGAACAGGCTTTTGGGATCCTGCGGGAGCATGGCAAGGCAGCCGTGAAACAGTTGCGTGGATTTGTATTTTTCGATCGGCTTTCCGAAAATTCTGATTTTCCCGCGGTAGGGTCTGCATATGCCGCAGACGGATTTGAGCGTCGTGGATTTGCCCGCGCCGTTGCCGCCAACGATCGCAAACAGGCTGCCCGCGGGCACGCAGGCGCTGACTCCGCGTAGGACGTCCGGGCTTTCCTTTTCGTAGCGGAACCAAAGCTCTTTCAGCTCCAGCGCTGGATTTTTGATCTCCTCCGGTGCCTGCGCATCGGGCGTTTTCGGCGTTTGCGGGCGATCGATCACTTCGCTGAGCCAATTTCTTCCCTCCCGCACGGTCAGCGGGCAATCGCCGCTTCCGTTCGCGCCGTAAAACACGCGCACGGGCGTCGGCATAGCGGCAAACATTTTGTTTTTTTGCGCAAACAGGTGCGAGCCGATGCGGCGCGGGCTATCGTTTGCGATGATATGGCCGTTTTCCATCACAACCGCGCGGTCGGCATACGGGAAAATGTCCTCCAAGCGGTGCTCAGTGATCAAGACGGTCGTGCCGAGTTCGATGTTGATCTTGCGCACCGTATTGAGGAAATCCGACGCGGCGATGGGGTCAAGCTGGCTGGTCGGCTCGTCGAGGATGAGCACCTGCGGCTGCATGGCCATGATCGAAGCCAAATTCAGAAGCTGCTTCTGGCCGCCCGACAGGTCGGCCACGTCGCGATGGAACCAATCCTGAATGCCGAAATAGCACGCCATTTCCGCCACGCGGGCACGCATGGTTTTCTGGTCACAGCCGAGGCTTTCCAGCCCGAATGCCAGCTCGTGCCACACCTTGTCCGTCACGATCTGGTCGTCCGGATTTTGCATGACGTAGCCGATCATGGCCGCCTGATCGCGCGCAGAGATCTCGCCGATCGGCGTGCCGTTGAACAAAATTTCTCCGCTCCGCTTGCCGTGCGGTGTCAGAATCGGCTTCAGATGGCGCAAAAGCGTCGTCTTTCCCGAGCCGGACGCGCCGCACAGCACGACATACTCCCCTTTTTCGACCGTCAGACAAATATCCGCCAGACTTTTCTTGTCCGGCGCGGTCGGGTAGGAAAAATTCAAATCCGTGATCTGGAAATGTGCCATGAAACGGCCTCCTTGAAATGTAGTACCGAGGGCAAAAGCAGATATGCCCCGTAAAGCGGTGCGCCCCACGAAACAGGCGCGATGTTCATTGTCGGTGTAAATTCGGCGGCGGTCTGCCCGTCGATGGCGGACACGATCACAAGCGCGAGTAAAATCGCCTCCACGGCAGTCAGCATCCAATCACCGCCGCGCATGCGGTAGCACAAAAAAGTCGCGCGTTTCGCCGTGCCGTAGCCGCGGGCGCGCATGGAGTCGCCCGTGACGACGCTGCCCTCCAGCGCCCACGAGGTCATTGCACCGAGAATGCTCAGCCCGCCGACCACCTTTTCCTTTTTCCCCGCATTTTCGGCGATGCCCTTGCCGATGGCACTGCGCGCGCCGCCGATCATGCGGATCCTGCGGATAAATGCGGGCACGAGCCGCAGCACCATCACGATCAAAAGTGACAGCGCAGGGATGATATTTCCGAACAGACAGGTAAATTTGTCGCTTGTCAGCACCTGATTGCAGCAGCCGAACCAGATCGTCATGCCGACGAACATTCCCGCAACCACGGCGCCGTAGTACAGTGCCTCCAGCGTGTAGGGTCTGCCGAGCACGGAAAACAGCACGTGCGCGCCCGACGTATTGAACAGCGGGTTGATCGCCGTCAGGAACAAAAGCAGCGGAATCAGGCGCAGCAGAAATTTCCAACCCTTTCGGCCGTGCAAAAGCCGATAGTAAAGCGCGCCGCTCAGCACGCCCGGCACCAGATAGGCCGGATGGCAGATCACAACACCGCAGCAGATCGCGCCCAAAAAGAACACGCAATTGACCGCGGGGTGATATTTTGAAAATGCATCAGACCTCATGATAACTCCATCCACAACCTTGATAAAAAAGAAAAAGCCCCAAAAAGGGACTTTTTTCGGCCTACATCGGCAAAAGCAGACCCGTTCGGCCATCCCCAAGAGCCATACGGGCAGGAAAAAAGTCTGTATTCCGACTCCGGACGCCATATTGTGCCCCTCCTTCTCGGCTTTTGCCAATGAAGGCGCACGGCTTCTTGTCCGTCTACGGCGGCTTGGTACCGTTGGGATTGATGCGTACATTTTCCCATTCCAGCGACGATTTTTCCGCAAAATTATGCTTTTTTGTATTGTAGCACACGCGCCGAAAAAAAGCAATCCCGAAAAACGCCCGCGCGCAGAGCGCTTTTCCCTTGACATTTCGCCGCCGCGCGGCTATGATGAAAACCGAGGTGTTGACTATGAACGAACAGGAAATGATCCGTCTGGCCATCGAGGTCGGTTTTGCAAACGCCGCCGTCGTGGATACCGCGGAAATCGTCTTTGACCCGTCTTTTCGCCCGTATTGCGCAGAAAATCTGTGCGGCCAATACGGCGCAAATTATTCCTGCCCGCCGGACTGCGGAAGCCCGGAGGAGATGAAAGCGCGCATTTTGCAGCACAAAAAGGCACTCGTTTTGCAATCCATGTGGGAAATTTCGGATTATTCGGACGCGCCCGCCCTGCGCAACGCCAAGCGCGGGCACAATGCCGCCGAACTGCGCGTCGTGCGTGCCCTGCGCGAGCACGGACACGACGGTCTGATCGTCGGCGCGAGCGGATGCGCGATCTGTTCGCCGTGCGCGCAGACGCAGAAAAAGCCCTGCCCGCATCCCGATTTGAAGTACTCGTGTATGTCGGCCTACTGCATATTCGTCAAGAAGCTGGCCGACCGTTGCGGGATGGAGTATAACTGCGGCGAAAACCTGCTGGCTTTTTTCGGTATGTACGTGTTTGATTGATTTTCCGCACGGACTGCCACGACACTGTGCCGCGCTCCCCGCCATGCCATTGAGGAATCTGCGCACCTGAGGCACAGTTGAAAGATGAAACCGGAAGATTCCTCAATGTCATTGCTAGGCGCGAAGCACCGTGGCAAACCGCATTCCATCCCGCGCCTGCGGCGCGGACGGCGGGAGCAAGCCCCCGCCCTACGGTGTAATTTTGCGTTTTTCGCTATGCATTATGCATTATTTCCGCTTGTCTTCCAGATGCCCTGCGTGTATCACGGGCGGCTTCGGATCTTTCACTTCCCAAGCCGTGCCCTCTTTCCGTTCTTCCTCACGTTTCACGTGCTCCCTCCTTTTCGGCGGCTTTTCCGTCATTGACAGTTTTTCCGATTTTCGCTATAATAAACGCAAAAGGGGGTATTCTTATGTCCGACGATCTCGAAAACGCAAAAGCGCTGCTTTTGCAAGGCAGTGACACCTGCGTCCTGTGCCGCGGTGAGCTGACGCTGCGCTCTCGTGAGCGCGGAATCACGCCGCTGCTTGCTTTTCTCGACAGCGGTGAGGATACCTGCGGCTTTTCCGCCGCCGACCGCGTCGTCGGCAAGGCGGCCGCCATGCTCTACTGTCTGCTGGGCGTGCGGCGGGTATACGGCCGCGTCATGAGCGTCGGCGCAGTGAAACTCCTGCGCAAAAACGGCGTGGAAGCCTACTGGGACACGCTGACCGAGGCCATTCGCAACCGCGCCGGCACCGGCCTATGCCCCATGGAGTCCGCAACGCAGGCAATCGACGAGCCGGAGGACGCCCTGCCGATTCTCCGCGCCACACTCGCGGCAATGCGCAAGCCATAACACAAGCGGACGGACGCGACCATCTTCGCGCCCGTCCGTTTCCGTTTGCGAAGCGCCCGTGAAGCGGCGCTTCCGCTCGCGGGGGATATTCGCCTTTTTGATACTCGATTATCGTTCGTCGTGATTGCTTTCTCGCGCTGTGCGCGCTATACTGCGCATAGACGGCATCGTCCGACGCCGGAAGAGCGGAGGCCATTTGGAAAAAGGTGCTTGCCGATTACGGTGATGACCGGCTTACCTATGCCCAAATGGCCGATGCCATGGCATATACCTGCCGATATGATGAGGCAATTGTCTACTATAAAAAGGCCTTTGCGCTGCAACCGTCGCCCAAATACTGCGATGCTCAGATCACCGCCGCGCATATTTATGAAATTCAGGGGAATTATGCGGCGGCAATTGCAAGCTGCCGCGAGCAACCGGAAATGATGAAAAACGAATGGAACATCATGGAAGGCTGCGAAGTGGAACAAATTCGCAGCGAGATCAACCGGCTCCAAAATCTTTCCGCGAAACGCAACGCCTGATCGCAAAGCCCGCACGTGGAACGTGCGGGCTTTGCTTATGATGCCGCATCCAGCATATTTTCGATAAAAATTCCGTATCCGGTCGTTGGGTCATTTACCAAAACATGGGTCACCGCTCCAATGAGCTTCCCGTCCTGAATAATCGGACTCCCAGACATGCCCTGCACAATGCCACCCGTCGCGTCCAGAAGCGTCGGGTCCGTGACGCGGATCATCAGATTTCGCCCGACACCGCGCCCTTTCGGATAAATTTTCAGAATTTCCACAGAATATTCCCGCACCGTCTCGGCCGCCACGGTGGAAAGAATGCTCGCCGCACCGACTTTGATCTCATCGGTCTGTGCCACGTCCAATATCCGCCCCGTCCACGCGTCGTGCGCCGTTCCGAATACGCCATAGGACGTGTTTTTTTGCAGTGTCCCGATTTTTTCTTTCCCGACGATCGCGCCGCTTAACTGTCCCGGATGCCCGACCTGCCCCTTTGTGACCGTCGTGACGCGGGCGCGATAGGCATTGCCCTGCGTCATCTGCACCAATTCGCCCGACGGCGCATTCACGCCGTGTCCCAGCGCGCCGAATTTCTCCGTTTCAGGGTCATACCATGTGACCGTCCCGATTCCCGTCACGCCCTGTTTCAGATAAATACCCAACTTCGGCCCGTCGGACGTGATCTCCGGGACAAGGCGCAGCACTTCCGTTTTGCCCTGACGGCAAACTTTCATGGAAATACAGCCTTTGGAGCTTTGCAGCGCACGGCGCACGTCCTCGGCATTGCAAATTGCTTTTCCGTCGATTGACAAAATTCGGTCGCCAACGCACAGCCCCGCCTGCTGCGCGGCCGTTCCCATCTGCGTATCAAACGCCGCAATCGTCACCGTCCGATCGGATAATTCCAGCCCGATCACCTGCCCGACCGCCATCAGCTCCCGCCCGAAGGCGGACGCGGTCAGAATCTGTACACACAGAAATAACATTGTCATTTTTTGAATTGCTCGTTTCATCGTCGCACCCCTTTCTCTGCCTTTTTAATATGCCATCTCCGCCGCGGTCGTAACCGCTGAAAAAGTCGAAAAATCTGGGAGAAATTTCCGCGTTTCTTTTGCGTGCGTATATTTACCTATTGACAAAGTAGGTAAATGGTGCTATATTACCTATGAAATCACTGGGTAAAACATCCCATGGAGGAAAACTATGCAAGTTTATGCCGATAACGCCGCCACGACCTGCATGAGCCGTGCGGCCATTGATGCCATGCTCCCCTGTTTTCAGGAGATCTACGGCAACCCCTCTTCCCTGCATTCCGTCGGCCAGCGCGCCAAGGAAGTGCTGGAAGATTGCCGCGCCAGAGTCGCCGCCTGCCTCGGCTGCGAGCCGCGCGAAATTTATTTCACTTCCGGCGGCAGTGAGGCCGACAATCAGGCCATTCTGACCGCCGCCAAAAACGGCGCAAAAAAAGGAAAAAAGCACATCATTTCCACCGCTTTTGAGCACCACGCCGTGCTGCACGTGCTGCAAAAACTGGAAAACGAGGGCTTTGAGGTCACCTATCTGGACGTGCGCCACAACCACAACATCACCGCACAGCAAGTGAAAGACGCCATCCGTCCCGACACCTGCCTCGTCACCACAATGTACGCCAACAACGAGATCGGTTCCATCCTGCCCATCGCCGAGATCGGCGCGATCTGCAAAGAGGCCGGCGTGGTATTCCACACGGATGCGGTGCAAGCCGTCGGCCATGTGGCGATCGACGTGAAGGCTGAGCACATTGATATGCTCAGCCTTTCCGCGCACAAGTTCCACGGTCCGAAGGGCATCGGCGCACTGTACTGCCGCCGCGGCATTTTGCTGCAAAACCTGATCGACGGCGGCGCGCAGGAGCGCGGCAAGCGTGCGGGCACGGAAAACTTGGCCGCCATCTGCGGCATGACTGCCGCGCTGGAAGACGCCGTCGCCCATCTCGACGAAAACACCGCCAAGGTTTCCGCCCTGCGCGACAAGCTGATCGCGGGTCTGTCCCGGATCCCGCACAGCGCGCTCAACGGTGACCCGAACCATCGCCTGCCGAACAACGTCAGCTTCTGCTTCGAGGGTATCGAGGGGGAAAGTCTGCTTCTGTTGCTGGATATGCACGGCGTGCAGGCATCATCCGGCTCGGCCTGTACCTCCGGCTCGCTCGACCCCAGCCATGTGCTGCTGGCCATCGGCCGCGTGCACGACGTGGCGCACGGCTCTCTGCGCCTAAGTCTGAGCGAATACAACACCGAGGAAGAAATCGACCACATTCTGACCGTCGTCCCGCAAGTCGTTTCCTATCTGCGCAGCATGAGCCCCGTCTGGAGCGACCTGCAAGAGGGCAAACGCGAATACATTCTTTAACAGTTAGGAGAAAAATTATGGCACTGTACAGTGAAAAAGTAATGGATCATTTCATGCACCCGCGCAACGTGGGCACCATTGAAGACGCCGACGGCGTCGGCGAAGTCGGCAACGCCAAATGCGGCGACATCATGAAAATTTTCCTGAAAATTGAGGACGGCATCCTCAAAGACGTCAAATTCCAGACCTTCGGCTGTGGTTCGGCCATCGCCTCGTCGTCCATGGCCACGGAAATGATCATCGGCAAGCCCATCGAAGAGGCACTGGAGCTGACCAACAAGGCCGTCGCCGAGGCATTGGACGGTCTGCCCGCGCACAAGATGCATTGCTCCGTGCTGGCCGAGGAGGCCATCAAGAAGGCCTTGCAGGACTATTTCGACAAAAACAACATTCCTTACGACAAGGAAAAATTCAAGGAAATTGACCACGACGCGCTGCACGAGCAGGTTCACGGCGGTGAATAAGCCATGATCGTATCGACCAAAGGGCGTTACGCCCTGCGCGTGATGGTCTGCCTCGCGACGCGCGGCAGCGGAGAATACATCCCGCTCAAGGAAATCGCCGAATCCGAGGGCATTTCCCAGAAATATCTGGAATCCATCATGACGCTGCTGTCCAAGGGTGATCTGGTGGACGCCGTCCACGGAAAAGGCGGCGGCTATCGACTGAATCGGCCCCCCGCAGGCTACACCGTCGGCAGCATTCTCAAGCTGACGGAAGGCTCTCTGGCCGCGGTATCGTGCACGGCCAACGGGCCGGAGGGTTGCTCCCGCGGCGAATGCTGCGAGGCCAAACCCATGTGGGATAAGCTCGATTCCATGATCAACGATTTCTTTGAATCCGTCACCCTTGCAGACCTGCTGAAAAAGGAATAAAAAATTCCCTGCCGCGTCAAACGCGGCAGGGAATTTTCTCAGGAAAGCGCGATCACGGTTTTCCCGGATTTTTCTGCCTTTTGCGCAAATTTCGCCGCACCGCCCCATCCGTGCGTCACGTAGGCAACGACGAAATCCGCCCGTTTGAGCATCCAGTTGTTGCGCCAATCCACCGCAAATCGCGGCAAGACCGTCTCGATTCCCTCCGGAAGCATGGTGTCGTCGTGCTCCGGCGCACCGTTCGGCATGGACGCAAGTACCACCGCATAGCGAATATGCGGATATGTCTGCGCCATTTCGCGCAGAACCCCCCGAACGATCGCATCGAATCGCCCCTGATTGCCCACATAGAACGTATCTACACCATGATGCAAAATCAGGTTCTCCACCGCCCTCTTCACCTGCGCCCGAACCGCCTCCGGGCAATCTCTGTGTCCAAAGAACGTACACGCTGACATAGTAACCGCTTCTTTCCGATGATTTTACCTGCATTCGGGTATTTTTAGGATATCCGGAAATTATTTCCAAAGTCAACCCGTATTCGGGTAGCCTCGCTTAGCAATCTTGCTATTATCATAATAACCCATAAACGGGTAATTATGAGATTGAGGACACGGCAATGGAATATTCCGAAATTTACGTCCGGCGCATTCGGCAGTTATGCAAAGAGCGCGGTTTCAGCATCAACAAATTGGCAAAAATGGCCGGCATGAAACAATCAACCTTGGATAACATCGTTCGCGGATTGACGAAAGACCCGCGCATTTCCACCTTGCACAGGATCGCCTCCGCCTTTAGCATGACACTTGCCGAATTTCTGGATTTTCAAGATCTGAACGACTATTGTTTTGAGGACGACGGCGAGGCGTGACCCACTAAAATCAGCTTTACCCCTTTTGAGTTTATTTTAACTCAAAAGGGGTAATCTTTTCAAGTATAAATCGGTATCATTTTACATGGAAAGAGGTGATACCCATGACCATCGGTGAAGCGGTAAGACGCAGAATCGTAGAACTTTGCCGTCAGCGGAACATTTCGTTTAACAAGCTCAGCAGTATCAGCGGCGTGACGCAATCAACGGTAAACAATATCGTCAGCGGCAGGAACAACAGTGCCACGGTTTCGACCGTCAAAAAGCTGTGCGACGGCTTGGATATCACAATTGCCGATTTTTTCCAATCCGACCTCTTTGCCGACCTTGAGCAGGAAATTCGATAAAAACAGGCGTGTCGCAAAATGCAACACGCCCGATTTTTTCGGAAGAATGCGGCTCGGTTAGCTGTTTTTCATGACCACGGTGTCCACGCAGTCGCCCACGTGCTCACAGGTGTCCAGACAGTTTTCCATCTTGTCGAGAATTTCACGCCACGAGAGGATTTCCAGCGCGTCTGTGCAATCGCGGAGGATGTTGTACTTGTATTGCAGGTACAGACGGTCGCCCTCTTCCTCCAGATCGCCCAGCTTGACCACCAGATCGTGCAGTTTCGCCGGCTTTTTGAAATTCTCAAATTCCACGATCATCTGCTTCATGACCTGACAGGAACGGCAGATCAGCTTGGCAAAGGTATGGATCTCTTCGGGAATGTGGTCGATATGGTTTACATAAATCGTCTGAAGCACATCCTCCACACAGTCGGTCACGTCGTCGATCTGGTTGCTCAGCAGGTCGAGATCCTCGCGGTCGACCGGGGTGACAAAGGCTCTGGCCAGCGCGGCCGACATTTTGTGCTTGGTTTCGTCGCCCTGATGCTCGTACTCATGTATGGCGTCGAGCATGGTGCGGATGCGCGCAACGTCGAAATGTTCCAGACATTCCAGCAGGTAATTTGCGGTGTTACAGGTGCTGTCCGCCGCTTCGATGAGGTTGTTAAAAAAGAATTTATCCTGTTTGTTTGCCATTTTCGGTTCCCCCTTATAAGAAAATCCACATGAACAGTTTTGTCATCAGAAATCCAACCATACCGCAGCCCGGGAAGGTCAGCACCCACGTCAGCACCATTTCCTTGACGACTCCGAGATTGACGGCCTTGATACTCTTCACGGCACCGACGCCCATGATCGCGGTGGTTTTCGCGTGCGTGGTCGACACGGGCAGGCTCAGCACCGAGCACAGCAGCAGCGCGCTGGATGCGGCCAGATCGGCCGAGAAGCCCTGATATTTTTCGAGCTTCACCATGTCCATACCGACGGATTTGATGATTTTCTTGCCGCCGATGGCCGTACCCAAACCCATAATGACGGCGCACAGGATCATCATCCAGCCCGCCGGCTCCATTTCCTGCGGAATGGTCTGTCCCTGCGAGAGGAAATGGCAGAGAATGATAATGCCCATGAATTTCTGGCCGTCCTGCGCACCGTGCATAAACGCGGAATAGGCCGCGCCTCCGATTTGCGCATATTTGAAGATCGGCTCGGTTTTCGGGCGGTTGACCTTGCGGAACAGGATCGTCACCAGCTTGCACACGCCCCAGCCGAGGCCGAATCCGAGTACGACGGAAATTACGATACCGTAAACAACTTTGACCCACTCGGCGCCGTTGACGCCGTCAAAGCTGCCGTGTAAGGCGATGGCCGACCCGGTCAGGCCGGCGATCAGCGCGTGGCTTTCGCTCGTCGGGATGCCGAATACGAACGCGGCGGTCGCCCACAGGACGATGGCAAACATGGCCGCGCTGAGCGCGACAATGGCCTCCTTGGAATTGCTGCCGAAATCGACCATTTGCGTAATGGTCTGCGCCACGCGCGGGCTGAGCAGCGTCATCACATACACGCCCAAGAAGTTGCAGATCGCGGCCATAATAATGGCGGCACGCGCGGACATACAGCGCGTAACGACGCAGGTCGCGATGGCGTTGGGCGCGTCCGTCCAGCCGTTGACCAGAATCACGCCCATGGTCAGCGCAACGGCGATGGCAAGCAGCGGATTGGATACGATCTGCTGCCAGAATTCCGAAAATGACATAGCATTTCCTCCTCAAATCAGGTGCGCGGGATGCGCACCGCAAAAAACGACATTACCGATAAAGATAATACCATATTATTCCCACATTCGTCAATGACAGAATTGGAAAATCCGTGCAGATTTTGCGGAAAATCCCGATGCGAAAAAACGCCGCCATGCGGCGGCGTGAAAAGAGATCAGGTTTTTTTGACGAATTTTTCCCGACACTTCGGGCAGGTGATGGCGATTTTTCCTTTCCCCTTGGGCACGCGGACGCTCTGGCGGCATTTCGGGCAGGTATAATACCGATGCTCACGATCCTTGATTCGCTCCAAGAAGAACAGAAATTTGCGATTTTCCTGATAGCGTTTGTACGTGTTGCGGGAAAAACAGCGCAACAGCGCAAGAAACAGGCACAGATACGACACCAGCACGACGATGGTTTTCCCCCACCCGATCGGCAGGAAGATTGAAACCAGACAGATGAGCACCCCCGTCCACAAAATCACGGTATTGAGTTTGTCCGTGCCGTAGCGTCCCTGCATAAAACGGCGAATGCCGTTCTTGATCTTACCCATTTTTAAAGCTCCCTTTTCGGAATTTACTATCTATTATATTCCGTTATCCGATAATTTCAACAATTTCCGGGAATGTTTACGGATTGTTTTCATTTTTCCGTAGAATTTACGAAAAAATGTTGCATTTGCGGAAATACTGTGCTATTATCTTTGGTTGTAGCGTTTTAAGTTTTCATGTAAGGAGATCATACAATGGTATCTCAAGACCATATTCGTAACATTGCCATTATCGCCCACGTTGACCACGGCAAGACCACCTTGGTCGACGAGCTTCTGAAGCAGGGCGGCATTTATCGGGAAAATCAGGCCACGCAGGATCGCGTGATGGACTCGGGCGATCTGGAGCGGGAACGCGGAATCACCATTCTCGCGAAAAACACCTCCGTCCATTACAAGGACTATAAAATCAACATCGTCGACACCCCCGGCCACGCCGACTTCGGCGGCGAGGTGGAGCGCATTTTGAAAATGGTCAACGGCGTTATTTTGCTGGTGGATGCTGCCGAAGGCCCCATGCCGCAGACGCGCTTCGTTCTGCAAAAGGCACTGGAACTGGGGCACAAGGTCATCGTGGCCGTGAACAAGATCGACAAGCCCGACGCGCGCATCCACGAGGTCATGGACGAAGTGCTGGAGCTTCTGCTCGATCTGGACGCGACCGACGAGCAGTTCAATTCCCCAACCGTTTTCTGCTCCGGTCGTCAGGGCACGGCCTCCTACTCTCCTGACGAGCCGGGCAGCGATCTGACCCCGCTGTTTGAAACCATCGTCAATTATATCGACGCGCCGCAGGGCGACGGAAGTGCGCCGCTGCAAATGCTGGTGTCGTCCATCGACTATAACGAATACGTCGGACGCATCGCCGTCGGCCGCGTCGAGCGCGGCACCATCAAGGTCGGGCAGGAAGTGGCCATCTGCGACTATCACGACCCCGACATGAAGCAAAAAGGCAAGGTCGTCGCGCTTTATGCATTCGACGGTCTGGGCAAAACGCCGATCACCGAGGCATCCGCCGGCGAGATCGTCGCTCTCAGCGGCATGGCGGACATCACCATCGGCCGCACGCTGTGCGCACCCGAGTGCGTGGAGGCGTTGCCGTTCGTAAAAATTTCCGACCCAACCATCGAAATGACCTTCGCCGTCAACGATTCGCCTTTCGCCGGAAAAGAAGGTAAGTACGTCACATCCCGCAACATTCGCGACCGACTTGAGCGAGAGCTTTTGAAAGACGTGTCGCTGCACGTCACCGAGCAACCCAATACCGACGCATTCAACGTCGCAGGCCGCGGCGAAATGCACCTGTCCATCCTGATGGAAACCATGCGCCGCGAGGGGTTTGAGTTCTCCGTGTCCACCCCCCGCGTGCTGACCAAGGAAATCGACGGCAAACTCTGCGAGCCGATCGAGCGCATGGTTGCCGACGTGCCGGAGGAATGCATGGGCGCGGTCATCGAAAAAATGGGCCGCCGCAAGGGCGATTTGCTGAGCATGGCGCCGATGGGCAGCCGCTATCGTCTGGAATTTCTCGTGCCGTCGCGCGGTCTGTTCGGCTACCGCAACGAATTTCTGACCGATACGCGCGGCGAGGGCGTAATGTCCTCCGTGCTCGACTCCTACGCGCCCATGAAAGGCGAGATTGAGCGCCGCCTGACCGGGTCGCTGATCGCATTTGAGACCGGCGAGGCCGTCGCCTACGGCTTGGGCGCGGCGCAGGAGCGCGGGCAGCTTTTCATCGGCGCGGGCACGCCCGTGTATGCGGGTATGGTCGTGGGCATTTGCAGCCGCAACGAGGATATGACCGTCAACGTCTGCAAGCGCAAGCAGCTTACCAATATGCGCGCCGCAGGCTCGGACGACGCCATCCGCCTCGTCCCGCCAAAAATCATGTCGCTGGAGCAATGTCTGGAGTTTTTGGCAGACGACGAGCTGCTCGAATGCACCCCAAAGAGCTTGCGCATCCGCAAGCGGGAGCTTGACCACAGCACCCGTATGCGCGAGCTGATGAAAAAGCGTAATCAGGAATAATCTTCGGGCGTTCCGCACACACGGAACGCCCGCTTTTTGTATGATACTGCCAAAATGATACGGCAGGACATAGCCTCTCCCAGAGGGAGAGGTGTCAGGCCGAACGGCCTCTGACGGAGAGGGTTCTCGATTTTTCCCTCTCAGTCAAAAATCGAAGATTTTTGACAGCTCCCCCAAAGGGGGGAGCCGCGCACCACGGGCACGAGCGGCGGGAGCAAGCCCCCGCCGTCTGTGTTCTTTTCACTTTTCTCTCTTCACTCTTCACTTTGCCTTTCGTGCGTAGATTCCTCGACTCGCTACCGCTCGCTCGGAATGACAAAGGGGGCGGTGCGGCGTAAAGAGAGAGCGGATTGCCACGGCGCTTCGCGCCTCGCAATGACATGGTGGGGAGCGCAGATAGGCGGGCGATCGATGATCGCCCCTACAGGGGAGACAAAATTTTGCATTCTTTCCCCCTCTCAGTCAAAAATCGAAGATTTTTGACAGCTCCCCCAAAGGGGGGAGCCGCGCGCCACGGGTGCGAAATTTAAAAAACGAGGAACCTGCTCTTTGGCACAAAAGAACAGGTTCGTTTTTGTCTCTATTGCCGAATTTTCTCAACTTTCCATCTGCTTGCCCAAAAAGCCCGCCACGGTCTGCACCAGCTTTTGCTCGCCCTCCGGCAGAGGCGCTTTGTCCTCCCCCATCAGCAGCATGACGCACCCCATCAAATCGCCCTGCGACAAAATCGGCGAGGCCGCCGCGAGGTGATACTTGTCGGAGTCCTCGGTGGCTTTGATCAGGCTTTCTCCGGCGGTGTAGCGGTAGTTACGCCGCTGTTCCATCAGCTTTTCCAGTGCGGGCGAATTGGGCTTGTCCACAAGCTCCCGCTTGGGTGCTCCGGACAGGGCAATGATGCTGTCGCGGTCGGCAACAGCCGCGATCCGCCCCGTATTCGCGCCGATGGCGTCGCACATCTGCGCGGCAAAATCCTGCAAATCGCCCATGGGCGAATATTTGCGGAAAATCACGCCGCCGTCTTTCTCCGTATAAATCTCCAGCGGGTCGCCGTCACTGATAACATGGACATCGAAAACCTTATCCAGTT
>CAYSYK010000032.1:0-16484 GCA_964435375.1 uncultured Oscillospiraceae bacterium
TTTATTTCGCTTTATTGCGAATTATTTAGTCCAAGGGTTTCATTGTCGGGAAGAGGATGACTTCGCGGATGGTGTCGGCACCGGTGAAGAGCATGACGGCGCGGTCGATACCGCAACCCATGCCGCCCGTGGGGGGCATACCGTACTCCAGCGCGTTGAGGAAGTCCTCGTCAAGCATTTCGGTCTCGTCGTCGCCGCGCTCGCGCTGCTCGACCTGCTTCATGAACCGCTCGCGCTGGTCGATGGGATCGTTCAGTTCGGAATAGGCATTGCCCATCTCACTGCGGCAGATGAAGAACTCGAATCGCTCGGTCAGGCGCGGATCTTCGGGAGATTTCTTGGTCAGCGGAGACACTTCCACCGGGTACATGGTGATGAAGGTCGGCTGCACGAGATGCTCCTCGACCTTCTGATCGAAAGTCGCATACAGGGCATTGCCCCATGTTTTTTCGGCGGCATCGGCCAGCTCGACCCCGATGGCATTCGCGGCGGCGACCGCCTGCGCGTCATCCGTGATCGCGCCAAAATCGACACCCGTATACTTCTTGACGGCCTCAATCATCGTCAGGCGCGGCCAGCCGGGGGTCAGGTCGATCTTCTCGCCCATCCATTCCAGCTCGTACGTGCCCAGATATTTTTTGGCAAAGGAACTGTAAATTCCCTCGGCGATGTCCATCATGTCGTGGAAATCGGCGTACGCCTGATACAGCTCCACCGTCGTAAATTCGGGGTTGTGCTTCGGATCCATGCCCTCGTTGCGGAAAATACGGCCGATCTCGTACACGCGATCCATACCGCCGACGATCAGGCGCTTGAGCGGCAGCTCGGTGGCGATGCGCATATACATATCAATATCGAGCGTATTGTGGTGCGTGATGAACGGACGGGCGGATGCACCGCCGGCGATGGTATTGAGCACGGGGGTCTCGACCTCGATGTAGCCCATGTTATCCAGATACTCACGCATATGCTTAATAAACTGGGAACGGATGACGAAATTGCGCTTGACCTCGGGATTGACCATCAGATCGACATAGCGCTGACGGAAGCGTGTTTCCTTATCGGTCAGGCCGTGGTATTTTTCCGGCAGGGGCAACAGGGATTTCGACAGCAAAATCACTTCGGACGCGCGGATGGAAATTTCCTCCGTCTTGGTTTTGAAAACCTCGCCCTCGACACCGATGATGTCGCCGATGTCGAGCTTTTTGAAGCGGGCGTATTCCTCTTCGCCCAGCTCGTCGATCTTGACGAAAAGCTGGATGCGACCCTTGCTGTCCTGCAAATCGCAGAACATGACCTTGCCCTGACCGCGCTTGCTCATCAAGCGGCCGGCAACGCGGACGCGCTTGCCCTCGTAGGCATCGTAATCCGCGCGAATGTCGGCGGAATAGGCGTTGAAATCATATTTCGTGCGGACGAAGGGATCTCGCCCTTCCGCCTGCAACGCCGCCAGCTTTTCGCGGCGAATCTGCGCCTGTTCGGAGACGGGCAGTTCTGCCTGTGGAACAAACTTTGCCATACTCAACCCTCCCGGGACAGGCTCACGACTTTCATCTCATACATACCGTTCGGGGCTTTGACGGAGAAGCTCTCCCCCGCCGCCTTGCCGACGATGGCGCGGCCGAACGGAGAATCGTCGGAGAGTTTGCCCTCCATGGGGTTGGCCTCCTGCGAACCGGTGATGCGGTAGGTAAAGCGCTTGCCGCTCGCGTCTTCGACGACGACGGTGCAACCCAGACCGACGCGGCCGGATGCCTCGTTCTCGTCCTCGATGACGACGGCGTGGGACAAAATATCCTCGATTTCCGCGATGCGGCCGTAGAGCTTTGCCTGCTCGTTCTTGGCGGCATCGTACTCGGAGTTTTCGGACAAGTCGCCGTAGGAACGCGCCTCGGCGATCATCGCCGCGATCTCGCGCTCACGGGTCGTCTTTAAATAATTCAGTTCCTTTTCCAGCTCGCTCAGGCGCAAGCCGGTAATTTTATATTCCTTTGCCATAATCGGTTTCCTTTCTGTCAGCAAAATATGCACAAGCTACCTAGAATTATATCCGTTTTTCTTCACTTCGTCAAGGGTTTTCTGCCTGTTTCAGCGCATTTATCGCCGCGACGATCTGCGGGTCGTCCGTCGGTTCGAGGGCATCGGCGTAAATCTTTGAAAAAACCTCGTCCGACACCTCCACGACGACGTCCGGCGTCAGGCCGACGCCCTCGAGATTGACGTTTTTCGGCGTGGTAAACGTGCCCGTGGAAATGCCGACGGCTGAGCCGTCTTTCAAGCGGAACACCTGCTGGAAATGGCCTTTGCCCTGCGTCTGCTGGCCGACGAGGATCGCCCAATCATACTCGCGCAGTGCGGCGGCGAAAAATTCCGCGGCGGAATACGACTCGCTGTTGACCAGCACCGCCATCGGCATTTCGATGCAGTCCGCGTCGGAGCGGAAGGTTTCTTCCTTGCCGTCGTAGTAGCGGCTGTGGAACAGCTCGCCTTCCGGCAGAATGTCGTCGAGCAATTTCAGCAGTTCCGTCACGTAGCCGCCGCCGTTGAAACGCACGTCGAAAATCAGTGCCTGCGCGCCTGCGTCACGCAGAGCGTTGACCGCGGCCATGGTTTCGTCGTAGCAGTTGTCGTTGAAGTTTTCGATGGTGACGAGGCCGATGTTATCTTGCAGCATAACGCCGCGTGCCACGACGGTTTTCACCGTTTTTCGCGTGACGGAAAGGGTCAGCTCCGCGTCGCCGCGCCGCAACGTGATCTGCACGGCGGTGTTTTCCGCGCCGCGGATCAGGTCTTTCCCCGCCGAACTGCCAAGCCCGGCCAAGGACTGTCCGTCCGCCGCCGTCAGCAAGTCGCCGACGAGGATGCCCGCCTCCTGTGCGGGGCCGCCGTCGGTCACTTTTGTGACCAGATAGCCCTCGTCCTTCTGCTCGATGGTCACGCCGATGCCGACATAGCGATTGTTTTTGTTCTCCAGATAAGCATCGTATTCGTCCGCGGGGATATAATAGCTCCAGCGGTCGCCCAACGCGCTCACCATAGCGTCTGCGGCGGCATCTTCGATCTGTGTGCGGTCTGCGCCGTCGACGAATTTGTCCAGCAGTAGGCTTTCCAACTGATCGAGCTTACTCGTCGAAAGGGCAAGCGTACACAGAACCGTCACGAGGATGACAAGCACATACGACAGTACCAAACAAACTTTTTTCATAGGTTTCTCCTTGGAAATAGGTTTCCCACAGCCACATCCGGGCTGTGGGAGTTTTGTTTCTTTACAGCAAGGCGCTTGCGACGATGCTCAGGAGCATGATCCCCGCCATAACGCCTGCGAAAATTGCCGCCATTTTCTTTCTGTCCATAAAAACACTCCTTTATACGCGATGTGCCTGTTCCCTGCCCTTATGGGTCATGGTAGCACAAGCCGAGAATCGAAATCAACGCATTTCGCGCGAAGACAGGTACTTGCGAACCATCAGTGCAACCTTGAACACGATCGCATGGTCAAATTCGCGCAAGTCCAGACCGGTCAGCTTCTTGATTTTTTCCAGACGATAGACCAGCGTGTTGCGGTGGACGAACAGCTTTCTGGACGTTTCGGAAACGTTCAGGTTGTTCTCGAAGAATTTGTTGATGGTGAACAGCGTTTCCTGATCGAGCGAGTCGATGGAATTTTTCTTGAATACTTCAGACAGGAAAATTTCGCACAGCGTGGTCGGGAGCTGATAGATCAGGCGGCCGATGCCGAGGCTTTCATAGTTGATGATGCTTCTTTCCGTGTCGAAAACCTTGCCGACGTCGATCGCGGTCTGGGCTTCTTTGTAAGCGTCTGCCAGAGAGCGCAGATGTTCCGCGACCGTGCCGATGCCGATAACGGTCTTGACGAACAGCTCGTTTTTCAGGGTCTCTTCGATCTCGGACGCGATCTTCTCCAGATCGGCCGGGTCATGCGTCGGCTCAAGCTGCTTGATGACGGCGATATCCGTTTCGTTGATGCTCAGCACGAAATCCTGCTGTCTGTCCGGGAACATACCGGACAGCACGTCTACCGAGGCAACGTCACCGTGCCCGATCTGGCGCACGAGGAAGACGGCGCGCGGCGCATCCGTGGCAAAGCGCAGCTCTTTGGCGCGGATGTAAATGTCGCCGGGCAGGATATTGTCCATGATGATGTTCTTGACAAAGGTGCCACGGTCGTGCTTTTCCTCATAAAAGGTCTTGGCATTGTTGAGCGCGATGTAGGCCATGGAACAGTAGGATTTGGCAAGCTCATCGTCGCCGGTGCAGAACACGGCATACTCGAAGAGGTTGCTGCTGCTGAAAATCGGGCGGAAGGTCTTCTGCGCGCACACGACGACCTGCTCCTGCGCGCCGGACAGCTTCAGCACGACCTCCGGCCATCTCTCGCCCAAGAAGGTCACATCGGTGCTCGATACCACATGGCCATCGCTGTCGACGACACCGAAAACGCGATCGGTCACCTCGCGCAACTGAATCATAACGCCCTGAAAAATGCTGTTGGACATAAAAATGCCTCCTCACAATCTTGCATAAATGCGTATTTCACAAAATTACACGAATAGTATACATTAGTTTTGCGCATTTTGCAAGTCCCTTTTGACATTTTATTGCAAAAACTTGCCCCGTTTTTATGAAATGTATCCAGTAATTTTCCGCGCGGCGTGGACACGCGCCGATTTCTTTTGTTAAAAACGCCGTATGTCTATCCGCTCCAGATCGTCGATTTCCTGCGCACTCAGCTCTCTGACCGCTCCAAGGGGCAGGTCGCCCAGCGTCAGATTTCCCTCCTGCCGCCGCTGCAGATACTCCACCGTCATCCCGCGCGAGGCCATCATGCGCCGCACCTGATGGTATTTCCCTTCGCACACGGTGATAAGGCTCTCCCCCGCCCCGATGCGTTCCAGCTTTGCGGGCAAACAGCGCAGGCCGTCGCGCAGGACAAGTCCCTCGGCGAACGCCTCCACGTCCGCGTCCGTGGCCGTATTTTCATGGCGGGCATAATATAGCTTCGCAACCTCGTTTTTCGGAGAGATCAGCCGATGGAGCAGATCGCCGTCGTTCGTAAAAAGCAGAAGTCCTTCCGTTTCCTTGTCCAGCCGCCCGATCGGGTTGAGCTGCGCATGGCGATAGTGCGGCGGGAGCAGCTCCATCACGGTGCGTTCGCGCGCGTCCTCCGTCGCCGTCACGTATCCGGCGGGTTTGTTCATCATCAGCACCAATCGCTGCCATCCGCGCAAAATCTCTCCGCGCAGGCAAACCGTGTCGGTTGACGGGTCGATCTTTTTTGCGCCGTCTTTGACGGGTGCGCCGTTTATCGTCACCGCGCCGGTTTTTAAGATTGCCTTTACTCCGGAGCGCGTTCCCGCGCCGCTGTCACACAGAAATTTATCCAATCGTTCCATGGTTTCTCCGTTCTATCCTCCGTACGGGAGGAATATGGTGTAATGCAAATTGATTTCCTTGGGAGGGGATTCTCATGTTGGTCATGACCGCAAAAGTCAATCTGAAACGAATCGCCGTCATCGCCGGAGCAGTCATTGCCGTCATCGTCATTGTCGCGCTGCTGATGTCCGGCAGTGCCACGTCCGCAAGCGGCGACAACATCGTAACCGGCAACGACGGCCGCGTGCAATTTCTCAGCGGATTCGGCTGGGAGGTCGTTTCCTCGCCCGCCGAAAGCGGGCAGGTGCGCATTCCGGCCGACGGCGGCGACGTTTTCACCCGCTATAACGCCCTGCAAAAAAGTCAGGGCTACGATCTGAGTGCCTATCAGGGCAAGACCGTCATGCGCTATGTTTATCGCATCAAGAATTATCCCGGCGCAACCGAGCCGGTCTACGCCACGCTGCTGATTTGCAGCAATCGCATCATCGGCGGCGACATCACCGACACCTCGGCCGACGGCCTGATGCACGGATTTGAGAAAAGCGCGGCCTGAGTTTTCTTTATCATAGCACACAAATCCGCACTTGACAAGCGCGTTGTCCCGTGCTAGGATAAGCACAGTTGAAATCGGTTTTCGGGGCGGGGTGCAATTCCCCACCGGCGGTACAGCCCGCGAGCGCAACAGCGTTGAATTGGTGAAATTCCAATGCCGACAGTATAGTCTGGATGAAAGAAACCATTTTTGTGCTATCTTTACGCCCTGAGTTTATGCTCAGGGCGTTTTTTCGGAGGAAAACGCATGAATTTTGCCGAACTTTGGAGCCTTCTGAGCAGTAATTTGCTTTTCGTGGCCGTCAGCGTCGCCATTGCCGCCGCGCTGTGGCTCATCGCCCGTCTGGCCGAGCAGCGGTTGCCGAAGTTGCATCCGGTCAGTCCCGCGCGACGGATGACGATCCTTTCCGTCTGCGGGGCGATCGCCGCGCTGCTGCATATGCTGGATTTTGCACTGCCGTTTCTCGCACCGGAGTTTTACAAGCTGGATTTCTCGGAAGTGCCCGTTATGCTGTGCGGCTTTTACTTAGGCCCGACGGCGGTGGTCGCGTGTGAGGCGCTGAAAATCTTCCTGAAGCTGCTGCTCAAATCCACGAGCACCATGTTTATCGGGGATTTTGCCAATTTTGTCATCGGCTGCTCGTTCGCGCTACCCGCCGTCATCGTCTATCACGCGCGGCGCACGAAGCGCGCCGCCATCGTCGGACTTGTCGTCGGCGGCGCGGTGATGACCGTATTCGGCACGGCGTTCAACGCCGTCTATCTCGTGCCGAAATTCGCCGAGCTGTACGGTATGCCGCTGGACACGATCATCGCCATGGGCAGCGCCATTCACGGCGGCGTCACGGACATTGTGGGCTTTGTCATTCTCTGCGTCGCGCCGCTGAATCTGATCAAGAGCGTTGCCGTTTCCGTGCTGACCATGCTGCTGTACAAGCGCGTTGCGCGCCCGCTTTTCAGCCGAAATTGAGTTTTCTGCCGCCGAAATTCGGCGGCAGAAATGCTTTTTTGCTTGCAAATGTCGAAAGAAAGAACTATACTATATTTATGTATACCAAATTGAAATTGGAGTGAGACTATGAAAGAAAAAAAGGGAAAGAACTTCCGCAACCGCTCTCCCCTGCGCATTTTCATCGGCTATTTCGGCCGACATAAGCGGCTGTTCGCCGTAGATATTCTCTGCGCGTGCGCCATTGCCGCGATCGATCTGGCCTTCCCGCTGGTGACGCGCACGGCACTTTACGAATACCTGCCGAATGAGCTGTACACGGTGTTTTTCACCGTCATGATCGCCGCACTGGCCAGCTATGCGCTGCGTTCCGTTTTTAACTACATCGTCGCCTATTACGGCCACACCTTCGGCATTCGCGTCGAGGCAGACATCCGCTCGGATCTGTTCGCGCATATGCAAAAGCTCGGCTTTGATTTCTACGACAAGAACCGCACCGGCCAGCTCATGAGCCGCCTGACCTCGGATCTGTTCGAGCTGACCGAGCTTGCCCACCACGGCCCGGAGGATCTGCTGACGAGCATCGTGACCATCATCGGCGCGCTCATCGTCATGGGCACGATCCAGTGGCAGTTGGCGCTGGTCGTCGCAGCGGTCATTCCCGTTGCGCTCGTCGTCGTATTCACCATGCGCCGCTCCATGGGACGCGCCTCGAAAGAAGTAAAGCAGAAAACCGCCCACATCAACACGGAAATCGAAAGCAGCCTGTCGGGTATTCGCACGGCCAAGGCGTTTGCCAACGACGCGCTGGAAATCGAACGGTTCGAGCGGGCAAACGACCAGTTCAAGGTGTCCAAGCGTGGATTCCACAAGGCAATGGGACGGTTTCACAGTTCGCTGGAGCTGTTTTTGTCCAGTCTGAACGTTATCGTCATCATGGTCGGCGGCTATTTCATTCTCAACGGCCAAATGGACTACAAAGACCTGACCGTGTTCGTCCTGTACATCGGCACGTTCGTCAACCCCATGCGAAAAATCGCCAATTTCTCCGAGATGTTCGCCAACGGCCTCGCGGGTCTGAACCGTTTTGTTGACATCATGCGCACCGAGCCGTCCATTCAGGATGCGCCCGATGCCATGGAGCTTAGCGACGTTGCGGGGCATCTGGAGGTCAAGGATGTCAGCTTTTCCTATGTTGCGGATGTCGGCGTGCTCCATCACGTCGATCTGGACGTCCGTCCCGGTGAGACCATCGCCATCGTCGGCCCGTCAGGCGGCGGAAAAAGCACGCTGTGCCAGCTTATCCCCCGTTTTTACGAGGTGTCGGAGGGCAGCATTCTCATCGACGGCACGGATGTGCGCAAGGTGACGCAGGAAAGTCTGCACCGATGCATCGGCATTGTTCAGCAGGATGTGTTCCTGTTCGCCGATACGGTTTTCGAGAACATCCGCTACGGCAAGCCGAATGCAACGCTTGAAGAAGTTATCGACGCCGCGAAAAAGGCAGAAATTTACGACGACATCATGGCCATGCCGCAGGGATTCCAAACCTATGTCGGTGAGCGCGGCACGCTCCTGTCCGGCGGGCAGAAGCAGCGCATTGCCATTGCGCGGATTTTCCTGAAAAACCCGCCGATTCTGATTCTGGATGAGGCGACCTCCGCACTCGATTCCGTGACCGAGGCGAAAATCCAGCGCGCGTTCGACGCGCTGGCCAAGGGGCGCACGACGCTCATCATCGCGCACCGTCTTTCGACCATCCGCTCGGCCGATCGCATCATTTCCATTTCCGAAGGAGCAATCACCGAATGCGGTAGCCACAGCGAATTGCTGGCAAACGGCGGCATTTATGCCGACCTGTTCCGCACGCAAAACGCGCAGACGTGGCACGAAGTACCCACGGAAAATGCATGACAAAAGGCAGGCGAAAGCCTGCCTTTTGTTGCATCAAGGGCACAAGGGGGACGGATTGCCACGGCGCTTCGCGCCTCGCAATGACATCGTCTCTCCCTCTGAGAGAGCCATGGTGCACGCCATAATTCTTTCTTTTCACTATGCATTACGCATTTCCATAAGTGCGTTGATCCCTCGGCTCGCATTCGCTCGGGATGACATGGACACGCATTTTTCATTATGAATTTTGCATTATACATTGATAGAACCGGTCGTCATAGGAGAAAACGGTATCCGAGTAAACGAAAAGGGTGCCAAATTCCGTCTGCACGGTGTACGTATGCCCCTCCGGGAAGGTGGACAATCCATCCGGATAATCGACAAAGGTCACATCGCCGATACTGTCGACCGTGCCGACCGCTTCGCCCACGGCATTGAACACCTGCGCCTCGCCGTTTATCACAATAAATCGGTTTGCATGCGTCACCTGCGCCGTGTTCGCAATTGTGGGCAGGCTCTCGGCTCGATAGATTTCCTCGGAACCGGACGTGTGATAATTGCCGTTGTTGAAATACAGCGTGTAGGTTTTACCGTCCCCGGTATAGAAGATGACGCTCAGTGCGCTTCCGCCGTCGATCATCCCGTTCTCGTGGGGTATTTTCTGCACAGAGAGGGCGCGGTACGCCGCGAGCAGGTCGGAAATCGCCTGTTCGTCATACGTGATGCAGACGTCTTTCAGTCTACCCGGCCCAACGCCGACGTATTCAAAAACGGTTTCGGCTCTTTCGATCTGCGATACGCTCAGTTGATTCATCCATGGCTCAAAGTCGGTCAGTTTTCGCTGCGCAAGCATGCCGCCATCGATTTTGCACGACAGCTCGATATCCGTTTCGCCGTACACCTCGAACCGATACTCCCAGTAATCCGAGCCGGCATGGGTCTGCCTGACCGGGGTATATTCGTCCCAATAGATTTTCAAATCGGCATCCATGATCGGCAACGTGCGCAGGACGACCTCCTGCCCGGGATATGCCTGCGTCGGGCGATAGCCGTCGAGCAGACGATCGTACAGCTCCTTGGAATAGACGATCTTCGTCGCCTTGATCACGTAGCGGTCGCTGTTGCTGTCAAGGCGGATGACGGTGTTATAGGAGAAAGTTTCGCCGTCGATTTTCATCGTATCCGTGTCGACGCGCTCGATTTGCAGTTCGGTAAGCACGGGCTTTTCCGACTCGTCCATCGACCCGTCGTTATAGACGAAGGTGTAGCCCCCCCCGTACGCGTTCTCAAATTCGGAAAGGGTGATCGCGGGGAGGAAATAATAGGTGGTGAACAGCCCCGCCAGCGTGCTTTTCTGTGCGCCGCGCGTGCCGAGATAGGTGTAATCTTGGGCACAAAGGAAATCGCAGAGCGTCTGCACATAGGTTTTGTACTGCACATTGTTCAGATAGGTATAGACCGTGCTGTCGCCATCGTAGAGCCAGTTGACGCCCTCGGGCGCGGGCAGATCGGCGGAAAACGCCGCGTCCAGCTTTTCTTCGGAAAACCATTCGTCGCGCGTGTACGACGGCGAACAGGAAAACATCACCGACGAAACGCCAAAGAGTATGAGAAAAATCAGCCAGATCGAAATCAATCGCATATTCCGATTCCCTTTCGTTTTTTCCTGATTATACCACCGTTACAACAATCCGTCAAGATTTTCTCGACGCGCGGTGTGGGGGCGTATTCCGCTCTTGATTTTTTTCCCGTTTCTGCTATAATAAACAAATACAGACAACCGAAAGGGGCATTGTATTATGCAACATGGAGATGCACTCTATCAGCAATACCTCGCGATTTTGAAAGAGGAGCTTCGCCCTGCCATGGGCTGCACGGAGCCGATCGCGCTGGCCTACGCCGCTGCGAAAGCGCGCGAATTACTCGGCTGCACGCCGCAGCGCATTCGCGTCACCGTCAGCGGCAACATCATCAAGAACGTCAAAAGTGTTGTCGTGCCGAACACGGGCGGTCTGCGCGGTATCGCCGCCGCGGTGAGCGCGGGTGTCATCGCGGGACAGGCCACGCGCCAGTTGGAAGTCATCTCCGATGTTTCCGAACCGCAACAGCGTGAAATTCGGAAATTTCTCGACAAAACGCCCATTGAAATCACCCCGTCGGACTCCAATCTCGTCTTTGACATCGATATGACGCTACTGTGCGGGCAGGACAGTGCACGCGTGCGCATCGTCAATCACCACACGAACATCGTGCATATGCGCCGCAATGCGCAGGTTTTGCTCGATTTGCCCGTGGCGGAGTCGTCCGAGGATCGCCTGACGGACAAGTCCTGCCTGAATATCGAATCCATCGTCGATTTCGCCGATGTGCTCGACCCGGCAGATGTCGAAGATTGCGTCGGCCGCCAGATCGACCTCAACCTCGCCATTTCCCAAGAGGGGCTTGCGCACGATTGGGGTGCCAACATCGGCACCGTCATCTTGCATCAGCAGGGCACGTCCAACAATCGCCGCGCGGCGGCCTATGCCGCCGCCGCGTCCGACGCGCGCATGAGCGGCTGCGAAATGCCCGTCATCATCCTCTCGGGCAGCGGCAATCAGGGCATCACGGCAAGTGTGCCCGTCGCGTTCTACGCCAAGGCACTCGGCGCAACGCGTGATCGGCTACTTCGGGCGGTCGCGCTGAGCGACCTCGTCACCATCCACCAGAAGGCCGGTATCGGCCGCCTGTCGGCGTACTGCGGCGCGATCAGTGCCGGATGCGGCGCCGGCGCGGGCATTGCCTACCTGCACGGCGGGCGGCATGAGGCCATCGCGCACACCGTCGTCAACGCCGTGGCCATCCTCTCGGGCACAATTTGCGACGGCGCGAAGCCTTCGTGCGCCGCGAAAATCGCCGCGGCCGTGGACGCGGGCATTCTCGGCTTCAATATGTATCTGGAGCACCAGCAGTTCTACGGCGGCGACGGGATCGTGACCAAAGGGGTCGACAAAACCGTCAGCAACGTCGGCCGTCTCGCGCGCGAGGGAATGCGCGAGACCGACCGCACTATCCTGAAAATCATGCTCGACGAGGGCTGCTGATTTTTCTTGACACCTCCCCCGCCGCGGTGTATAATGAGTCTATTCTTTATACATACGGAGGAATTTTCATGGGATTTGGCGAATTGATGCTTCTGGCCGTCGGGCTGAGCATGGACGCGTTCGCGGTGTCCATCTGCAAGGGGCTTGCCACACGCAAAGCCGGTCTGCGCCAAATGGCGACATGCGGCATCTGGTTCGGCGGATTTCAGGCGCTGATGCCGCTGCTCGGGTTTTTCCTCGGCACACTGTTCGCCGCGGCGATTGAGGCGTTTGACCATTGGATTGCCTTTGGCCTGCTCGTGCTGATCGGCGCGAATATGCTGCGCGAGGCGTTTTCCAAGGAGGAGGCGGAGAGCGGCAGCGGCGATTACGGATTCAAGACCATGCTCGTCATGGCCATCGCCACGAGCATCGACGCGTTGGCCATCGGCGTTTCCATGGCGCTGACGGGAAATGTCAACATCTGGCTGGCCATCGTGCTCATCGGCGTGACGACGTGCCTGACCTCCGCGCTGGGCGTGAAGCTGGGCAACGTTTTCGGCAACCGATTCGAGAAAAAGGCACAGATCGCCGGCGGCGTGATCCTCATTCTGCTCGGCGTAAAGATTCTGCTGGAGCACCTCGGCGTGCTCGGATGATTTGATCGCACATTGTGTCATTGCCACGGCGGGCAGCGCTCGCCGTGGCAATTCATTCTCTTTGCGCCGAGCTCCCCCGCCTTGTCATTTCGAGCGAGCGAAAGCGAGCCGAGGAATCCACGCACCTGAGGCTTCTCCTTGAGGAGAGGGCATATCGTGCCTGCGGCGCGAACCTCATCCGTCACCGCCTACGGCGGCGACACCTTCCCCAAAGGGGAAGGCAGACGCGCACGGCGCGGGGTACGGATTGCCACGGCGCTTCGCGCCTCGCAATGACATAGGGGAAAGTGCGGAGCAGGCGGGCGATCGATGATCATCCCTGCAGAGAGGGGCATAAATTTTCATTTTTCATTATGCATTTTGCATTGAAAAACGGCCTCCGGGTGGAGGCCGTTTTTCTACTCTTGCTTTTCAATATCGCCGTCAGTGCAATGGATAGTGTTGTTCCAATCGTCATTTTTTCAGTTGCATCCCACTGCGCTTTTGTTCCATCCATTTATCTGTTTTATGATACAAGAAAAAGGAGGGCATTCTATGGTTGCAGACAGAATCAAATATCTCCGCGAGCAAAAGGGACTTTCGCAATCGGAGCCTGCGAAGCAGCTCGGCATCACCCCTTCCAGCGTCAACGCGTGGGAATTGGGAATCTCGGTGCCCTCGACACAATACATCATGGAACTGGCCGGTATGTTTAAAGTGTCCACCTACTATTTGCTCGGCGTCGGAAGCACGGCCAGCATCGGTACACAGGGATTGACGGAGGCGGATGTTCAGGCCGTGCACAATCTCATTGCTTGCCTGGGCAACAAAAATCAAGCTGCTCAAAAATAAACGATGCCCCCGTGCCGAATGGCACGGGGGTCATTGTTTCGGTTATTTCAGCCGGGTCATCAAACCAGCTCGATGACAGCCATCTCGGCGGAGTCGCCGCGGCGTGCGCCGATGCGGGTCACGCGGGTGTAGCCGCCATTACGCTCGGCATAGTTGGGCGCGATCTCGTCGAACAGCTTCTTTGCCACATCCTCTTTGGTGATATAAGCCAAAGCTCTGCGGTAATTGGCCAAGCCCTTTTTCTTGCCCAGCGTGATCATTTTTTCGACCACGGGCTGCACTTCCTTTGCGCGGCAGAACGTCGTCTCGATCTTGCCGTTTTCCAGCAGGTCGGTCACGAGCTGACGCAACAGTGCCTTTCTCTGTGTGCTGGTTTTGCCCAGCTTACGAGTGCCAAACATGAACGTTTCCTCCTTCTAAAAGGTTAGCGAATTAGTTGTTGTTGCCGGATTCTTCGCTGGCAAGGGACAGCCCCATCATTTCCAGCTTTTTCTGAACCTCGTCGAGCGACTTCTTGCCCATATTACGCACTTTCATCATGTCCTCGCTGGTCTTGTTGATCAGATCGGCGACGGTGTTGATGTTGGCGCGCTTGAGGCAGTTGAAGCTGCGGACAGACAGATCCAGTTCATCAATGGTCATAGCCAGCTTCGCATCGGGACGATCCTGAACCTTCTCCACCACGGTGGAAGAGGTGCTGACGGTATCGGACAGGTTCGTGAACACGGTCAGATGGTCAGACAGGATCTTGGCGCCCAGAGAAACGGCATCACGCGGAGAGATGGTCTTATCCGTCCAGACTTCAAGGGTCAGCTTGTCGAAATCGGTCTTATCACCGACACGGGTAGGCTCCACCGAGTAATTCACCTTGGTAACGGGAGAATAGATGGAGTCGATGGGGATCACACCGATCGCGGTCTGCGGGGTCTTATTCCGATCTGCGGAATCATAACCGCGACCCTGCGACAGGGTGACTTCCATGTTAAAAGTGGCATTTTCGCCCAGCGTGCAGATATGAAGCTCGGGATTGAGAATCTCGACATCCGCATCGGGTTGGAAATCGGCAGCCGTGACTTCGCACGGGCCGACGGCATCAATGTAGATTGTCTTCACTTCCGAGCAATACAGCTTCATGATCATCCGCTTGATATTCAGGACGATTTCGGTCACGTCCTCGGTCACGCCGGGGATCGTGGAAAATTCGTGCTGGACACCTGCGATCTTGATGGATGTTGCCGCATAGCCGGGCAGGCTGGACAGCAGGATGCGACGCAGGGAGTTACCCAAAGTCATGCCATAGCCACGCTCCAGCGGCTCGACAACAAATGTGCCGCGAGCGGGATCATTGGCATCTTCGCTACAGGTAATGCGAGGCTTTTCAATTTCTACCATGAATGATTACCCTCCTTCTCAAGAGTATGGGGTGTAGAATGCACCCCACAATTGACAATACGAACGGTTCAGGGGGTCGATTACTTGGAGTACAACTCGACGATGAGGTGCACAGCGATATCGAAGTCGATATCCGCCCGTGTGGGCAGAGCAATGACCTTTCCGGTGAGGGTATTCTTGTCACGATCAAGCCACTTGGGGGCAGCAACAAAAGAATCGTTTTCTTTCAGCGCTTTGAAGAAAGCGTTGGAAGCGCTCTTCTCGCAAACAGCGACCACATCGCCGGTCTTCACCAGATAGCTGGGAATGTTGACACGGTTGCCGTTGACGGTGAAATGGCCGTGGTTCACGAGCTGGCGAGCCTGACGGCGGGAATTGGCAAAGCCCAGACGATAGACGACATTGTCCAGACGACGCTCGACAAAGGTCATCAGCTCTTCACCGGTGTTGCCGGGCATACGGGAAGCCTTCTCGTAGTAGTTACGGAACTGCTTTTCCTGAATGCCGTAAACGAACTTCACTTTCTGCTTCTCAGTCAGCTGAGTTGCATACTCGGACTTCTTGGTTCTTCTCTGTCCGCCGGGGTTCTTATTGGAAGTCTTGGAGTAACCCATTGCGGCAGGGGACACGCCCAGCTTTCTGCAACGCTTCAGCACGGGCTGCATATTCTTAGCCATATACGAAATTTCCTCCTATACCAAAATCAGACACGACGTCTCTTGGGAGGACGGCAGCCATTGTGAGGAATGGGGGTAACGTCCTTGATGGAGACGACTTCCAGACCAGCGGACTGGAGCGCACGGATAGCAGCCTCACGTCCCTGACCGGGGCCTTTGACATAGACCTCGACGGTCTTCAGGCCGCAGGAATCAATTGCAGCCTTGGCAGCGGTCTCGGCAGCGGTCTGCGCTGCGAACGGGGTGGACTTACGGGAGCCACGGAAACCCAGACCACCGGAAGATGCCCAAGAAATGGCATTACCGTTGAGGTCGGTGATGGTGACCATGGTGTTGTTGAAAGAGGAACGGATATGTGCCGCACCCTTTTCAATATTCTTGCGCTCGCGACGGCGCTTGATCACTTTCTTAGCAGCAGCTTTAGCAGCCATTTACATATCCCTCCTTACTTCTTCTTGTTTGCGATGGTCTTCTTCGGACCCTTACGGGTACGGGCGTTGGTCTTGGTGCGCTGTCCGTGACAGGGCAGGCCGCGACGATGACGCAGACCACGGTAGCAGCCGATTTCGGTCAGGCGCTTAATGTTCATGCCGACCTCACGGCGCAGATCACCTTCGATGGTGTAGTTATGCTCGATGGCGTCACGCAGTTGGGCTTCCTGATCTTCGGTCAGATCCTTGACGCGGGTGTCGGGGTTGATTCCGGTGGTTTCCAGAACCTTGGCAGCCCGGGTCGGTCCGATGCCGTAGATATAGGTCAGAGCAACTTCGATTCGCTTATCGCGGGGAAGATCAATACCAGAAATACGTGCCATATTTTGTCAGCACCTCCTATTAGCCTTGTCTCTGCTTGTGTTTCGGGTTTTCGCAAATTACCATTACGCGACCCTTGCGCTTAATGACCTTGCACTTCTCGCACATGGGTTTAACGGACGGTCTTACTTTCATACTGTTGAACCTCCATATGAGAAAAATATCTCTAAGTTTTTACTTGCTTCTCCACGTGATCCGACCTTGCGTCAGATCATACGGAGACATTTGAACGGTTACTTTGTCACCGGGCAAGATCTTGA
>CAYSYK010000033.1:0-15886 GCA_964435375.1 uncultured Oscillospiraceae bacterium
CGGCGCTTACCAACCATCATCAGCAGGCCACGACGGGAGTGGTTGTCGTGCTTGTGCGTGCGCAGGTGCTCGGTCAGCTCGTTGATACGGGCGGTCAGGATCGCAACCTGAACCTCGGGGGAACCGGTGTCGCCCTCGTGGGTCGCATTGTCCAGAATAACTTGGGTTTTTTTCTCTTTCAGAATCATGGTATTTTCCACCTTTTTTAAAATTTACCGCACGCCAAGTAGGGGGTCGGTGTGTCCCGAAACTGAGCTGTGGGCATTCTCTGACAAATAATCAGCTTGCACATTCTATCACAGTTTTTCCGAAAAGTAAAGCATAATTTTTAATTTTCTTCAAATATTTGCCGCGTTTTTTGCGCATCTGCGTAAATTTGGGCACGAAGTGCGTCCAAATCGGGGAAATTTTCCTCCGCGCGCAGACGTTCGTGAAATTCCAGCGTCAATTTTTTGCCGTACAGGTCGCCGTGAAAATCCAGCAGCCACGGCTCGACGGTCACGCCCTTGCCGCCGACGGTCGGCCGCGTGCCGACGTTGGTCACGGCGTACTTTTCCTCGCCGTCGACGCGCGCAAGGCAGGCGTATACGCCGAACGCGGGACGCAGAATGTCATCGGGAAGCTGCACATTGGCCGTCGGCGTGCCGAGCGTGCGCCCCAGATGCCGACCGGGGACGACGGTGCCGGTCAGCGTATGCCGATGGCCGAGCAGGCGGTTTGCCGTTTGCAGGTCGCCGTTTTCCAGCGCGGTGCGCACGCGCGTGGAGGAAATGCGCGCGCCGTCCAGCATTTGCGCGGGGACGATGGCGCATGCCAGCGCATTTTGCGCGCAGAATGCGCGCAGATTTTCGGCATTGCCCGCGCCGTTCGCGCCGAAACGAAAATCGTCGCCGCAGACAAATCCGACCGCGCCGCGTTCCGTCAGCGATTTCAGAAAATCCGGCCAAGCCGTCGCCATGACCTGCCGACACACCGGCAGAATCCGCACTTGCTCCATGCCGTAGCGGTGCAGGAGCGCAAGGCGGTCGTCCTGCGTGCCGAGCAGGGGCGGCGCAGCGGCAAACAGGCTTTGCGGATGGCGGTCGAAGGTGATGGCGGCCGTGTGCGCGTCCGCTTGCCGCGCCAGTTCGCGGCAGCGCGAAAGCAGTGCCTGATGTCCCAGATGCACCCCGTCGAAAAACCCGAGGGCGTAAATCATTTTTTCCATAATTTATCCATTACAAACCGTAAATCATCGCCGAGTGCGTGAAATCAAACGTCAAAAAAGCTCTTTATGGTTGACATAACGCCGTTTCCGACGCGGCACAGGGCGAGAAATTCCCCGTTTTTGCCATAGACGCGGTAGGTACCGTCGGCAATGGCGAGCGAAAAGCGGTTGCCGTTGCGGCAGCGTGCTTCCTGCTTTTCCGTCAGAGTGATGGCGGGATGGCCGCAAAACAGCGTGTCGAGCGGGCGCAGATAGTGCTCCGGCTCGGCGGTTTGCAGCAGCGTTTCCAGCGGAACGGCGTCCTCGGCGGTATACGCGCCGGCCGAAACGCGCCGCAGGGCGGCCATGCATCCGCCACAGCCGAGTGCCTCGCCGATGTCCTTGCACAGTGTGCGGATATACGTACCTTTGGAGCAGTGAACACGCAGGCGAACCTCACCGCCGCAAATGTCGAGCAGCGTCAGCTCGTGGATGGTGACGGAGCGGGGCTTTCGCTCCACCTGTTTGCCCTTGCGTGCCAGATCGCACAGCTTTTGCCCGTCCACCTTCAGCGCGGAATACATGGGCGGCACTTGCAGGATCTCGCCGCGAAATTGCGCCAGAGCGGCCTCGATCTGCGCCTGCGTAACGCACGCTTCGCACTGCGTCAGCACCGCGCCCGTAATGTCCTCGGTGTCGGTGATCAGGCCGAGGCGTAGGGTCGTTTCGTATGTTTTTTCGGCGTGCTCGAAAAATTCCACGCCGCGCGTGGCGCGCCCGACGAATACGGGCAGTACGCCGGTGGCCATGGGGTCTAGGGTGCCGCCGTGCCCGATGCGGCGCGTGCCGAACACGCGGCGCAGGCGGGCGGTCACATCCTGACTTGTCCAGCCTTGGGGCTTGTCCACAATGACGATTCCGTTCATTGCGCGTCCTCGTCGCAGTGCGCGGCGTTCAGGCTGTTGATAAGCTCCAGCATATGTGCGCCGTAGGTAATGGAATCGTCCAACGCCCACTGGATTTCGGGGGTATAGCGCAGATTCAGCCCTTGGCTGAGGCCGCGGCGCAGATAGCCGGAGGCGGATTTGAGACCTTTCATGGCATCGGCGGCCTTATCCTGCTGCAAAAAGCTGACATAGACCTTTGCCCAGCGCAGGTCGGGGGTGGTTTCCACGCGCGTAACGGAGATCAGGCATTCCTGTACGCGGGGGTCTTTGACGGTGCGCAAAAGGCTGCTGAGTTCTTTCTGAATCTCCTGATTGATGGCGGTGATGCGTTTTTGTGACATGGGGAGTCCTCCTTTCGGTGGTCGAGCGGAATGCAAAGGCCCCTTGTGCAACTTTGCAAAAATTGTCCGCTTTTTATCAAAGCCAGCCGCCGCTGGTTCGTGGTGGCTGGCTTTGGAAAGTTTATCGTTTCACTTCCTGCATGACGAAGCATTCGAAAATGTCGCCCTCGCGCAGGTCGTTGAAATTCTTGATGCTCATGCCGCATTCGTAGCCGGCGGTGACTTCTTTGACCGCGTCTTTGAATCGCTGCAGCGAGCCGACTTCGCCTTCGTGGATGACGATATTGTCGCGCAGGACGCGGACCTGTGCGTCGCGGGTGATCCTGCCGTCTTTGACCATACAGCCGCAGACCGTACCGACGGCGGACACCTTGTAGGTCAGGCGCACTTCGGCGTGGCCGATGACGGCCTCCTCGAACTTCGGCGCGAGCATGCCCTTCATGGCCGCCTCGATCTCGTCGATGGCGTCATAGATGACGCGATAGAAGCGCATATCGACCGCGGTGCGCTGTGCGCTTGCCTGCGCGCCCGCATCGGGACGGACGTTGAAGCCGACAATGATCGCGCCCGAGGTGGAGGCGAGCAGAATGTCGCTTTCGTTGATCGCGCCGACAGCCGCGTGGATCACGCGCACGCGCACTTCTTCGTTGGAGATTTTCTCGAGCGAGGCTTTCACGGCCTCGGCGGAGCCTTGCACGTCGGCCTTGACGATCAGTGACAGCTCTTTCATGTCGCCTTCCTGCATTCTGGCAAAGAGGTTGTCAAGCGTGACCTTGCGCATGGCGTTCGCGGCGGCATCTCTTGCGGCCTGCTTGCGCTGTTCGACCAGTTCACGTGCCATGCGCTCGTCGACGACGGCATTGAACTCGTCGCCCGGGGCGGGCACTTCGGCCAGACCAGTGATCTCGACGGGGATGGACGGGCCTGCGGATTTGACGGTGCGGCCTTTGTCGTTGGTCATGACGCGGACACGGCCGACGGACGTTCCGGCGATGACGATGTCGCCCTGCTTGAGCGTGCCGTTCTGCACGAGCAGGGTCGCGATCGGGCCGCGGGCTCTATCCAGACGCGCTTCGATGACCGTGCCCTTGGCGCGGCGGTTGGGATTGGCTTTCAGCTCCTGCACTTCGGCCGTCAGCAGTACCATTTCCAGCAGCTCGTTCAGACCCATGCCGGTTTTTGCGGAGATGGGCACGATGATGGTGTCGCCGCCCCATTCTTCGGGGATCAGATCGTATTTCGTGAGCTGTTCTTTGATCTTTTCGGGATTTGCGGTGGGTTTATCCATCTTGTTGATGGCTACGATGATCGGCACGTTTGCGGCCTTGGCGTGGTTGATCGACTCAATGGTCTGGGGCATGATGCCGTCGTCCGCGGCGACGACCAGAATGGCGATATCCGTGCTCTTGGCACCGCGCGCACGCATGGAGGTAAAGGCGGCGTGGCCGGGGGTGTCGAGGAAGGTGATCATCTGGCCGTTAACGTCGACGGTATACGCGCCGATGTGTTGGGTGATGCCGCCGGCCTCACCCGCCGTGACGGAGGTCTTGCGGATGGCGTCGAGCGTGGAGGTCTTGCCGTGGTCAACGTGACCCATGACGACCACGACGGGCGCACGCGTGACCAGCTCGTCCGCGGTATCCTCGTGTTCTTCGATCAGACGCTCCTCAATGGTGACGGTGACTTCTTTTTCGACCTTACAGCCAAACTCGACGGCGACAAACTCGGCATCGTCGAACGGGATGGCCTGGTTGATGGAGGCCATAACGCCGTTTTTCATCAGGCATTTGATGACCTCGGTTGCGGTCTTTTTCATGCGGGAGGCCAGCTCGCCGACGGTGATTTCATCCGGGATCTTGACGACGACGGGCGCCTTGCGCGCGACCTCCATTTGCAGGCGGCGCAGCTTTTCCTGCTCCTCGTTGCGGGATTTGTTGCCCTTGAAATTGTTGTTTTTCTGTTTTTGTTGCTGTTGTCCCTTTTTGCCGCCGATGCGCTGCTTGCCGCCCTGATAATTCTGCACCTTTTCCGAGATCAGATTGTCCACGTCCGCGAAGCGATTGGCGTTGACCTGAACGGCCGAGGTATCGACCACGCGGCGCTCACGCTTGCGCTCCGGTTCTGCCGGTTTGACGGGCTTGGGCTCCTGCCGAGGGGCTTCGGCCTTGGGGGGCTGCGCCGGCTTCTGCGCGGGCGCGGGCTGCTGCTTTTGCGGCTGAGGCGCTTTCTTCGGCTCCTCGGGCGCGGGGGCTGCCTTGGGTGCGGGCTGCTCGACGGGGCGCACCTGAAATACCTGCGCAATGTCCTGAATCTGATGATTGCGCGTGATATGCTCAAATACGGCGTTGAGCTCCTCCGTGGACAGAACCTGAGAAGGAGACTTCGGTTTTTCGTAGTATTTTCCGACGATTTCGGAAATATCCTTCGGCGCGACGCCGAAATCGGCGGCGACATCCTTGACGCGATACTTCGGTTGAATACTCATCTGTAAACGCACCTCCAAATGCTAAGATTGAGTGGACGATTGGCAGTTGACAATGGACGGTTCGGAGAAACCGTCCGCTGTCCACCACCGACCGTCAACGGATGGGGTGGACTGCGCTTGCGCAGTAAACGTACTTATTTCTTGCCCATGCGGACGTTTTTGCGGTGCCGTTCGGCCTCGGCCTTGCGCTGTTTCGCCTTTTGCGACCGGGCGGAGAGAACCTCCACGGCGGCCGCGGGCGGAGCGGGCAACGCGTTGATCAGCGCCAGCGCCAGAGAAACGTCCGTGATGGCGGCAATGGCCAAACTGTCGCGCCCGACGGCCGCGCCCATTTCCGCCTTGGAGTAAGGCAGGCGCAGGCATTGCTGCCGGGTGCCGGCGACGAAGCTGAGGCTTCTGCGCCACGTATGATCGGAGGCGTCCGACGCCACCGCGATGACATAGGCTTTTCCTGCGCGTGCGGCACCGCCGACCGGCTCTTCGCCCAGCTCGGCGAATCCCGCCTTGCGCGCAAGGGAAAGATAATTGAGTGCTTTATCCATGCGGCTGCTCGATCTCCTTTTCCAGACGGTCGTAGACATCCTGCGAGATGGTGACCTCCAAGGCCCTGTCCAACGCGCGGGATTTCTGCGCTTTTTTCAGACATTCGGCTTTGGGGCAGATGTACGCGCCGCGGCCTGCGGTCTTTCCGGAAAAATCCAGATCGACGCTGCCGTCCGTCTTGCGGACGACGCGGATCAATGCCCGCTTGTCCATGCGCTCGCGGCAGCCCATGCACTGCCGCTGTGGGATTTTCTTTTGCATCCGACTACCTCCGAAATGACAAATGATTCTCTGTCGGCGACCGCCGAATTTGGGTTACGCCTCGTCCGCTTGGGAGGCGGGCTTGATGTCGATCTTGTAGCCGGTCAGGCGGGCGGCCAATCTTGCGTTCTGGCCTTCCTTGCCGATGGCGAGCGAGAGCTGATTGTCGGGAACGACAACGCGGCAAGCCTTCTGCCCGGATACGACCTCCACACTGACGACGTCGGCGGGGCTGAGCGCGGCCTTGACATATTCGCAGGGGTCTTCCGACCAGACGACGATGTCGATCTTTTCGCCGTGCAGCTCTTCCACGACGGCGTTGACACGTCCGCCTCTCGGACCGACGCACGCGCCGACGGGATCAATGCCCTCCATGGCGGCACGCACGGCCATTTTGGTGCGCGAACCGGCCTCACGGGCGATGTTGCGGATCTCGACCTGACCGTCGGCGATTTCGGGCGTTTCCAGCTCGAACAGGCGGCGCACCAGATTCGGATGCGTGCGCGAAACGCAAACCAGCGGGCCGCGCGTTGCCTGACGGACTTCCAGTACGTAGACGCGGATCATGCTGCCCTCGGCGTATTCCTCTCCGGGAATCTGCTCGGAGGGACGCAGGACGGCGTCGGAAACGTTGTTGCCCGAGCCGATGCGGACGAAAATGTTGCCGTTGGGGTCTTTGCGCAGGATGGTTGCGGTCAGCAGTTCCTGTGTCTTGTCGGCATAGCTTTCGTAGACCATGCCGCGCTCCGCTTCGCGGATGCCCTGAATGAGAACCTGCTTAAAGGTCTGTGCGGCGATGCGGCTGAATTTCTCCACTTCCACGGGGATGGAGATGTTGTCGCCCGGACGTGCGTCGGGCTGAATGTTGTGTGCCGCGTCGATGTGGATTTCCAGTGCGGTGTCTTCCACTTCCGTGACGACGGTCTTGACCACGTGCACGCTTAGGCCGCTTTCCTGAAAATCGACGACCACGTTTTCCGCGGGAACGTCGCGGTGATCCTCGCGGTCACGACGGTAGGCGTTGGCCATGCCTTGCTTCATGCGCTCGACCATGTACTCCACGGGGATGCCCCTCGTCTTTTCCAGATCGCGCAGGGCGGCAAAAACTTCCGCGCAGTCGATCCGATGTGCCTCGGGGGCTTTTACATTTTTTCTCGCCATGTTCACTTCCTCCTTAGAACTCGACGCGAAGCCGCACCAGCGCGACCTCGGATTTTTGCAAAATGATCGTTTCGTTACCGGCCTGCACGGTGAGCACGCCATTGTCGTAGCCGCGCAGAATGCCGGGAATTTCCTTGATGCCGTTTTTGGGACGGTACAGCTTGACCAGAATCGGGCTGCCCAGAAATGCCTCGAAATCGGACGGACGCTTCAGCGCACGTTCCAGACCGGCGGAGCAGACTTCAAACACATAGCTTTCCGCGATGGGGTCGGCCTCGTCCAGAATCGGGTCGCAGGCACGGGAAATGGCCTCGCAGTCGGCAATGTCCACGCCGCCCTGCTTGTCGATATACAGCCGCAGGAAGTACCGATCGCCCTCGCGGACGTATTCGATGTCCCACAGCGAACAGCCGTTGGCCTCGACGACGGGCTGCACCAGCGGCGCAATGCGTTCGGTGATTTTCAAAACGGTCGCCTTCTTTCTAAAAAAATTCCAGAAAAAAGAGAGGGGAAGAACCCCTCTCTTTCGTATAGTATACGCTAGATTACCTGTATTATAGCACCTGTGTTTGAATTTTGCAAGGGGTTTTCCAAAAAAATTCCGACTTTTTTACGAAATAGTTTGCAGAATTTGCGCCAAAGTGTCCATATCCGCCTGCGTCAGGCCGGAATAATTGACCACAAGGCAGTGCCGCCGATCTTCCGGGACGGGGCCGCGGTAATAATGGCCGAGCGTGTGCACGAGCAGGCCGTGCGCCAGCGCATAAGATTCCAGCGCTTTGTCGGACAGGTCGGTGTCCGCCTTCAGAAGAAAGTGCAGCCCCGCGTCGGCCTCCTCGATGGTCAGCCGATGGCGCAGCGGACACTGCGCCAGCATTTCCAGCAGACGGTTGCGCCGCAGACGGTAAAACCGCCGCATACGGTTGATGTGTTGCTCGAAACAGCCGCCCGAGAGGAACCGTGCCAGCGTGTGCTGTTCAAAGCCGGATACGGTGCTGCCGTAAAACCACAGGCGCTGACGGAACTCTGCCATGAGCTGCGGCGGCAAGACCAGATAGCCCATGCGAATGGACGGTGCGAGGGACTTGGAAAAGCTGTTCATGTAGATCACGCGGTCACTTTGGGTGTACAGCGCCGGCATCGGATGCGTGTCGAAGCGAAATTCGCAGTCGTAATCGTCCTCGATGATCCAGTTGCCGCGTGCGGCCCATTGCAAAAGTTCCCGTCGCCGCGCCATGGGAGTGACCAGCCCCGTGGGGAAGTGGTGCGAGGGCGAGAAATGGAGCACCTGCGCGCCGTCGAGCGCATCGGGACGAATGCCCTGCGCGTCCATCGGCGCGGCGATCGTGGCCACGCCTGCGGCGCGGTAAATGCGGTGGATTTTTTGGTATCCCGGTTCTTCCAGCGCAAAAACCTTGTCCTGTCCCAGAAGCTGGGCGACGAGGTTATACAGAAAGTCCGTGCCCGCGCCGATGAGAATATTGTCCGGGTCTACGTGCATGGCGCGAAAGCCCGCAAGGTGCGCCGCAATGGCCTGCCTGAGTGCCGCACAGCCGTACGGCGGCAAGGGTTGCAGCAGCTCGTGGCCGAAATCCAGAAGCACCTGCCGTTGCAGGCGGCTCCACACGGAAAACGGGAAATCGGCGGGGGCATTGGATGTCAGGTCGATGACCGACGGAAAGACGGCCGCGTCTTTCGGCACGGGCGCGGGCGGCGCGGGGGAAAACACCGTGACCGCCTCGACGAAATATCCGACTTTTTCGCGCGCGGAGATATAGCCCTCCGCGGCGAGCTGGGCGTAGGCCGTTTCCACGGTGATGCGGCTCAGCTCCAGATGGGCGGCCAGTGCCCGCTTGGAGGGCAGTTTCGTCCCGGCGGGCAGTTTCCCGCCGAGAATGTCCGCACGGATGCAGCGGTAAAGGGCCTCATACAGCGGCACGCCGGGGGATTTTTTCAGGTCGTAAGTCAGCATAGGCTTATAAGAAATTGTCGCCTTTGCGGGGAATCAGACGCTCGCCGGGACGGCGGCCTGCCAGACCAAGCCCTTGGGATAGAAGAAGCGCACCTTTTCGCCGGCGACGGACATGGTCACGTCTTTCGCCGTGCGCAGTTCGCCGTCGAGGTTGATGGGCGTGGGCTTGTCGCAGCGGATGGTGATGGTGTCGGTTTTCAGGTGGCGGATATACTGCGGCAACTGCTTGTAGCCGCCGTTTTTGTACGTGCCCACCACGGAAGCAACTTTCAGGCGGGAAACTTTTTCCACGATCAGAACGTCCAGAAGCCCGTCCGTCGGGTCGGCCTCCGGCACGGGATTGAAGCCGCCGCCGTAGAATCGGCCGTTGCACACGCAGATCATGGTCTTGCGCCCGTCGATGGTCTCGCCGTTGACCTCCACCACATAGTGCTCGGAAATGCCCTTGATGACATTGATGATCGTCGAGGCGGCGTAGGCGCGGAAGCCGGACAGCAGGGGCAGACGCTTATAGTGAGAAACGTCCGTGCCGATGCGCGCGTCCAGACCGACGGAACAGATATTGAGTGCCAGATCACCGTTGCAGCGGATCATGTCAAATTCGATCTCCTGCGCGTCAAGCAGCCGTTCCAGCTCGAAAAAGGCTTTCGGATCGTTGAACAGCTTCACAAAATCGTTGCCGCTGCCACCGGAAAACACGGTGACGGCGGCATTCGGAAATCCGGTCGCGCCCGCGGCCACTTCGTTGAGCGTTCCGTCACCGCCGCAGGCATAGATGCGGCACGGCGCGCCGCCCTCGGCGGCCGAATGCGCCAGTTCGCGACAGTTTCCGGGATATTGGGAAACGTGGATCTCGTACTCCAAGCCGCCGCAGGCCGCGTGGATCTTCTCGGTGTATTCGTCGGTGCGGTCGTGGCTGCCCGCCGCGGGATTGATGATAAAAATATGTTTCATGGCTGATCTCTCTCTACCGTAAAAATTTATCGCGAAAAAGCCGCGGAATTTATTTTTTCCTGCCGGTGGTCGTGTACATATAATAATCGCATTTGATCATGCCGTTGTACAGCTTGCGCCGCTTGTCGGCACGGCGGCCGAAATAACGCTCGAACTCCGGCTCGGAGGTAATGACGTATTTTTTCCAGCCGTCGGCATATTTCAGATGGCGACCCAGATCGGCATACAGCCGCTGGGCGCTTTGCTGCTCCATCATGCGCTGGCCGTAGGGCGGATTGCAGACGATGACGCCGCTTTCGGCGGGCAGACTCATTTTCAGCGCGTCGCCGTCGCGGAAATCGATCACTTTTTCCACACCCGCCTTGCGCGCGTTGCTCATGGCGATGGAGATGCACTTCGGGTCGCTATCCGAGCCGAGAATGCGATACGTGCCGTGAAATTCGCGGTCGATCGCCTCGCCGCGGGCATCGCGCCAGACCTGCTCGTTTGCCCATGCGAATTTTTCCGCGGAAAAACGGCGGCCGATTCCCGGCGCGCGATTTTTCGCGATCAGTGCCGCCTCAATGGGGATCGTGCCGCTGCCGCAGAACGGATCCCAAACAAAATCCCGCCCGCGATAGCCCGTCAGCATCACCATGGCCGCCGCCAGTGTTTCGCGCAGGGGCGCATCGTTGCCGACGGCGCGATAGCCGCGCTTGTGCAAACCCGCGCCGGAGGTGTCCAGATACAGCGTCACCTTATCCTGCATGACGGAAAACTGGAGCTGATAGGTCGCGCCGTTTTCCGGGAGCCATTGCAGACCGTATTTTTCGCCCAGACGACGCGAGGCGGCCTTTTTGATGATGGCCTGACAGTCCGGCACGCTCATCAGTTGGCTGTTCAGGCAATGCCCCTTGACGGGAAACGCGCCGTCGGCGGGAATAAAATCTTCCAGATTGGTGCGGTACACGCCCTGAAACAGCTCTTCAAAGCTCCGCGCCTCAAATTCGGCCAGAATCAGAAGCACGCGCTCCGCGGTACGCAGAAACAGATTGGCGCGCGCAAGCGTGTGCTCGTCGCCGGAGAAGAGAACGCGGCCGTTTTCCACGTGCACGTCCGCGATATTCAGGCGGCGCAGTTCGTCGCCCGCGATGCCCTCCAAGCCGAACAGCGTCGGCGCGGAAAAATGAAAGTCAGACATGGTAACCTCCGAATTTGTCATTAGCGAATGATTTTTTTCGCTTTGAGATAGCGCTCCTCCTCGGAAAAGACACAGCCGCAGTATTTTTGCATATAAAAGCCGTGTTCGCGCGCAAATTCCTGCCCCTCGCGGAAGTACGGACGGAAATCCCGATAGAGAAATTCCACGCCGTATTCGGCGGCGGCACGCGCGGCGACCTCGCGCAAAAGCTCGTGATTCTGATAGGGGCTGATGAACAGGGAGGAGGTAAACGCGTCAAATCCGCCCTCGGCGGCGGCTTTCGCCGTCTCAAACAGGCGCATTTCATAGCATTTGACACAGCGATGGTCGATGTCCTCGGCCACGGCGCGCACGAAAGGCCGCAGGGCGTAGTCGTTTTTCTCGATCACGGGCAGGGCAATTTCCGCGGCGTATTGCCGCAGGCAATCGCGTCGACTGCGATATTCGGTAAAGGGATGGATGTTGGGGTTGAACCAGAATCCGGTCAGTTCGATTTTGTCCGTGCGCAGGATCTCGATGGGTCGGTTGGCGCACGGCGCACAGCAGATGTGCAGCAAAGTTTTCATGATTGTTCCTCGATGATTTCACCGATCAGGCCGTCTTTGTAAAGCTCCGTAACGGCCACGGCGCGGATTTCGTTGTGCAGATTCTCGCCGTCGACGTATATTTTTACGTAATTGGGCGCGTGTCCGGCAAACAGGCCGTCCTCTTTTTCTTCGAACAGCACGTCCTGTGTGCTGCCGATCAGCGCTTGCAGATAGGCTTTTTTCATCTGCGCGGCGACGGCGATGGCCTCACGGCTGCGCGATTCTTTGACGGCGTTGCCGAGCTGACCGGGCATTTTGTCCGCGGGCGTTCCGGGGCGGCGGGAGTAGGGGAAAATGTGCATATCGGAAAAGGCGCACGTTCGGATGAATGCCAGACTTTCGGCAAATTCCTCCTCCGTTTCGCCGGGGAAGGCGACGATCATATCCGTCGTGACGGCACAGCTCGGGAAAAATTCGCGCAGAAGTGTCACGCTTTGCAGATAACGGGCGGTGTCGTATTTGCGGTGCATCCGCGCCAGAACGGTGTCACAGCCGGACTGCATGGACAGGTGAAACTGTGGGCACAGATTGGGCAGTGCCGCGATTCTTTGACAAAATTCGCGCGTGATGATGCGCGGCTCGAGCGAACCGAGCCGAATGCGCAGCGTCGGCACGGCATGGCAGACGGCATCGAGCAGGGTGAACAGTTCCGGCTTTCCCGGGAGGTCTGCGCCCCACGAGGCGATTTCGATGCCCGTGACGACGATCTCGCGATAGCCGCGCGCGGCCAGATCACGCGCCTGCGCGACGGCCAGCTCCACGGGCGCGGAGCGGATCGGCCCGCGGGTATAGGGAATGATGCAGTAGGAGCAGAAATTCACGCACCCGTCTTGCACTTTTAGCATGGCTCTGGTGCGTTCTTCCAGACCGCCCGCAGGCAGCACTTCAAAATCGCGACGGCGCAGGGCAATGTCGACATTGCGCTCTTTTTGACGCGTTTCGGCCGCGTCGATGAGCATACGGACAAAACCGGCGCGGTCGCCGCTGCCGCCGATGATGTCGGCCTCCAGCGTTGCCACCTCGTCCGCGGCGTGCTGGCTGTAGCAGCCGCAGACGGCAACGATCGCGTTCGGATGCTCCCGCCGACAGCGGCGGATGACCGAGCGATTCTTGCGATCGGCCACGGCGGTCACGGAGCAGGTGTTGATGACATAGCCGTCGCATTCGTCGTCAAACGAGCCGATCTGATGTCCCGCTTGCAGCAGGAGCTGCTCCATGGCCTGCGTTTCATATTGATTGGTTTTGCACCCGAGCGTGCAGAAAGCAAATTTCATTGTTCTCACCTGCGCTTATATCCTAAAAACCCATTATACACGATAAAATCCGATTTGTACAGAAAAAAAGTTGCCCATCCGCAGAATTGACAAGCGAGGCAGGAAATGGTATGATACAACCGATGCCGCGTGATCCTGCGCGATTTGCGGTGTGTACTTGTTTCGAAAGGATCTGTTTCTATGCAGTTTTTGTTTATGAGCCTGTTTGCCGTCGCAATCGCGGCGGTTGATCAGTGGACGAAATATCTGGTGGTGCAGAACATCCCGCTCTACGGCAGCGTTGAGGCAATCCCGGGGCTGTTCCATCTGACCTACGTGCGCAACGACGGTGCGGCCTTTTCCGTGCTTGGCGGCGCGCAATGGCTGTTCGCGCTGATTTTTCTGGCTCTGACGGTTGCGATTTTTTATGAATATTTCAAAAAGCCCCTGCCGTTCACTAAATTCGAGCGCTGGATGATAGCCGCGGTCTACGGCGGCGGCATCGGCAATATGATCGACCGCCTGCGCCTGAAATACGTGGTGGATATGATCGCCGTGGATTTTGTCGATTTTGCGGTGTTCAACGTGGCGGACAGCTTCATTACCTGCGGCTGCATCGCGCTGGCCGTCAGCCTGATTTTCTTCAATCGGAAATTCTGGAAGGACGAAAAAGATGGAATTGATCGCTGAAATCGCAGGTGAGCGGCTGGACGCGTTTCTCGCGCGCAGCACCGATCTGACCCGCTCCGCCGTCCAGAGGCTGATCGAGGAGGGCGCGGTTTTCCACAACGACCGCCCGGGCAAGAAAAACGACAAGCTCAACGTCGGCGATCGGGTGCGCTATACCGTCCCCGAGCCGAAGCAGGTCGATGTCGCCCCGACCGCGATGACGCTGGACATCGCCTACGAGGACGATGACGTCGTGGTCATTAATAAGCCCAAGGGGCTGGTCGTGCATCCCGCGGCCGGCCATCAGGACGATACGCTGGTCAACGGCCTGCTCTACGCGCTGGGCGACAGCCTCAGCGGGATCAACGGCGAACTGCGCCCCGGGATCGTCCACCGCATCGACAAGGATACTTCCGGTCTGCTGGCCGTGGCAAAAAACGACTTTGCGCATACCTTCCTTGCCAGCCAACTGAAAGATCATACCATGCATCGGGTGTACGAATGCATCGTCTGCGGCACACTGCGCGACGACAGCGGTACGGTCGATGCACCGATCGGCCGCCATCCGTCCGACCGCAAGAAAATGTGCGTCACACAGCGCAATTCCAAGCAGGCCGTCACGCACTGGGAAGTCGTGCGCCGCTACCGCGGCTATACACACATCCGCTGCACACTGGAAACGGGACGCACGCACCAGATCCGCGTCCACATGGCGCATATCGGCCACCCGATTCTGGGCGATACGGTATACGGCCACAAAAAGCCCGAACTGGGGCAGAAGAGCCAGTGCCTGCACGCAGGCACGTTGTGCTTTGTCCATCCGCGCACGGGAAAACCCGTGATTGTCCATGCGCCGTTGCCCGATTATTTCCGACAGGTCGTCGAAAAGCTCGAAAAAATGGCCTGACTATCCACCCTCCGCAGGGTCGGCGACTTCGACGTCCCGCAACGGCACCTCGATATTCCCTTTCCATCTCTCATCCCTCAAGGAGCACCTATGTTTTCCGATATTTTGCTTACCGTCGACTTCGACCGCACGCTCACCGCGCGCGACGGGTCGATTCCCGCCCGCAATCTCGCCGCCATCCGCCATTTCACGGAAAACGGCGGCATTTTCACCGTCAATACCGGCCGCAGCTATATCAGCTTCCGAAAATTCCTGAACGTCGTCCCCGTCAACGGGGCATTGCTGCTGCTCAACGGCAGCGCGGTATGGGAAAACGGCCGCTTTTCCGAGGTGAAAAACATCACGCGCGACGTCCGACCGACCCTACACAGGCTTATGGCGCGCTATCCGCAGGCCAATCTGGAACTGCAAGCGCCGGATATGCACTATCTGATTGCGCCGTCGGCATCCTATGCCGAATATTACAGCCACCGCGACCTGCCATATCGGATTCTGCCGCTCACGGCGCAGATGCCGGATTTTGTGAAAATCGGCGTGTACGGCGACGTACACGGCGCGCTGGGATGCGACGAACGGGAAGAAGCGGCACTGTTTGACGAAATCACCGCTTTCTTGCGGGAAGAATTCGGCGACGAAATGGAGATCTACCGCGCGACGCCACGCATCATCAACGTCCACGCCCGCGGCGTGTCGAAAGGAAACGCCGCACTGGCCATGAAAGCGCGGCTCGGCCGCCGCATCCTTGTGTGCGTCGGCGACGAGGGCAACGACGTGGATATGCTGCAATGCGCGGACTATGCCTTTTGCCCGTCGGACGCGATGATCGCGGATAAATTTGCGAATGTTTGCCCCTGCGCCGACGGCGCGATCGCGGACGTGATTTACGAAAAAATACCGCATATTTTGAAAAACAAGGCTTGACAAGCAGGGCTTTCTATGGTAAAATTCTCTGGCTGAACAGCCAAGGACAGGGGATTTGCGGGTGTAGTTCAATGGTAGAACACCAGCCTTCCAAGCTGGATACGCGGGTCCGATTCCCGTCACCCGCTCCATGGAAATGCGCCAGTAGCTCAGCCGGATAGAGCAACTGCCTTCTAAGCAGTAGGTCGGGGGTTCGAGTCCCTTCTGGCGTACCAATTACTGCATAAGGCTGAAAGACTTCTGCGCAGGCGGATATGGAAACAGCCAATAGGACTCGAAGATTTCAATAAAACAGTCCGGTGGACTGTTTCGGCGAAGCCGCACCGCTATTTTCGCGAAGCGAAAATGCAAGCGAGTCCCTTCCGGCGTACCGTTCGGCAAAGTGAATATGGTGGGTGTAGTTCAATTGGCAGAGCACCGGATTGTGGTTCCGGGCGTTGTGGGTTCGAGTCCCATTACCCACCCCATGAAAAAGAGAGTAGCATTCGCTACTCTCTTTTTCATATGGTTTTTGGCGGG
>CAYSYK010000034.1:0-14653 GCA_964435375.1 uncultured Oscillospiraceae bacterium
AAAAGTTAGAAAAAGGCCGTTAAAATGGCGTGACTTACTCCAAAACCGTAGGCTCTGGGTTCAAGTCCTAGTGCCCCTGCCACGAAAAAAGCCATTCGCAGTGCGAATGGCTTTTTTCAGCGAAATTTGCCCTTCGGGCAAGTGAAATGGCTACGCTGTGAAATATTTGCTTTGCAAATGTGAAATATTCGCTGTCGCGAATGTGGGCAAATTTTATTTCACCTAAAAATCCTTTGCTTTCGCTTTGAAAGCAAAGGATTTTTTGCGCCATAGGGTGCATGGTGCCGTTTCATTGACTCTTGGGTGGCTTTGTGCTATAATAAAACGGCAATGTCCGCCGCCTCCGAATGGCCACGGACGGAAACGATGGCGCGGAAGGAGCGGTGTTTCTCGATGGGAAACCACAATGCGGGCAGAAACGAGGGATATCCACAAAGAAATTTTATGTACTTGGCATTCGCCGCGGGAATGTTCCTGCTTGCCGGCGTGCTGCAATTTTTCGATGATTTTGCACGGCGGCAGGCCGTTCGGGAGATGATGTCGCTTGCCGTGCATTTTATCCTGATCGGGCTTGCGATTTTCTGGTGCATCAGCGCGGACGGAAGAATCACATCCAAGCACCTGCGGAAGCTGGCTCTGATTTTGGGAATGTTTATCGTGATGTTTTTGCTGCTGCGGTTTGTCCGATACAAGTTTTTCAAGGAAAACGGCACGGTTGCGCGGTACCTGTGGTACGCCTACTACATCCCGCAGACGGCGATTCCCGCCGTCATGCTTTGCGCGGCATGCTGTATCGGAAACGGCGACAAAAGGTCGACCATAAACGGCCTGAGATGGCTGGCGATTCCCGCCGTCGTCATGATTTTGCTGATTTTGACCAACGACCTGCACGGCTGGGCGTTCGGCTTTCGCCCCAATTTTGAGAATTTTGAAAAGGACTATACGCACGAGGCGGTTTATTATCTGAACATCGGTTGGCAGTTGGTGCTCTCCGCGATCAGCGTGGGCATTATTTTCCGTAAATGTCGGATACAGCGGTGCAAAAATCGAATCTGGATGCTGATCGCAGGCTTGGCGGTATGCGTTGCGCTGATCGTCCTGAGCTTTGTGGATTTGATCCAAGCTTACAAGACGCCCGAGCTTTTCAGCCTGTTTTATATCTTCCTTTTCGAGTGCAGCATTCAGATCGGCCTGATTCCGTCGAACGGCAATTATCCGCACTATTTCGCGGCATCGGGCATTTCCGCCGCCGTTTTGGATGACGCGGGACGGGTCGCATTCCGGTCGGACTGCGCCGCGTTCCCGTTTGCCGAGGACGTGAAGAATTTGAAAGACGGTGACATATCGGCCGACGGAAACACGATGGTTCACGTACAGCCGATTTCGGGCGGCCGCGTTGTCTGGACGGACGATCTGACGCATATCAACGAGATCAACGCCGAGATACGGGAGGTTCTGGACAATCTGAGCGAGGAAACCGACCTGATTCGTGCGGAAAATGAGCTGAAAGAACAGCGCACGAAAATCGCAGAAACGCGCAAGCTGTATAACGAGGTCGAAATCGCGGTCTATCCGCAGATGGTTGGAATCGAAAAAATCGTGCGAACTACGAACGTCAAGGATGCGGATTTTGAGCGAAAAATGCACACCGTGGGCATTCTGGGCGCATACGTGAAGCGGCGCAGCAACCTGACTGTGATGGCGGAAAAGGAGAAAAAGGTGCGCTTGGCGGAGGTCGGCCTGTCCATCAAAGAATCGCTGACCTATCTCACGCTCAGCGGCGTTCACTGCGCGTTCGCGCAGACCGGTGACGAAGATGTTTCCATCGCACAGGCACTGGCAGTGTACGATGCGTTTGAATTTGCCATCGAGCGCGTCATGACGACGCTCACCGACCTGACGGCCTACCTCGGAATTTCCGACGGCGTGATCGGATTGCGTCTGGCGATGGAGGGCACGCGCTCCACGCGCGTCAAGCCGCCGGCCAATATGACCGTGACCGACGAGGACGGCACCGTGTTCGTCGATCTGCGTGTGGAAAAGGGGGCGGCGGTATGATTCGATTCTGCGAAACTTCCATGCTCGCGCGCGATATCTATTTCGTGTTTTTTGCCCTGATCGTCACGCTGACGCTGTTCCATTTTGTGATCAATCTCGTGTGGCACTCGCGCAAAACGGTGTCGATCGTCAATGCGATTCTGCTGATTCTGGAATACCTCTATCTGAGCTTCCTACACGAGTCGTACTCGGTTACGCTGTTTGCGCCGCAGCAGGAAATCAGCGCGATTGCAAATGCATTTTATCATATGCCCGTCTGGCTTGCATGGATGGCCGCGGTCGCGTTTTTGCTCCTGACGGCGCTTGGAATTTTCTGTTCCGATCGGTGGCATCGGCGGCACATCGGGAAAACCTCTGTCAAAGAAAGCGTGGATAAGCTGCCCGTTGGCATGTGCTTTTATGACGAGAAGGGGCAGCCGCTTCTGACCAACAGCGCCATGGACGAGATTTGCGTCGAGCTGACGGGCTACACCGTCTTGGACGGCAAACTGCTCTGGGGGACGCTCACCCGCGGCCTTGCGCTAAGCGGCGTGACCTTCGTCCAAGCCGGGGAAGCACCGATCGTCAAGCTCCCGGACGGAACGATCCGGAGCTTCATCTGTCACAGGATCCATCCGTCTTTGACCGAGCTGATCGCCGCCGACGTGACGCAGCAGTACGCGCTGGGCGAAGAACTGAAAAAAGAAAACGAGCAACTGCGCCGCATGAATGCACGCCTTGTCGAATACGGGGAGCACATCGTGGCCATCACGCGCGAGCGCGAACTGCTGTCCGCGAAAATCCACATCCACGACGAGATGGGACGGCTCCTGCTCTCCCTGAAGCGGGCAATGCAGTTGCCTGTAAGCGATGAGGAAAAGCAATACCTGCTTTCGCAGTGGCGCCAAATCGTACAACTATTGACCGACGGCGCACAGCGGCGCAATGCGCGCGAGGAAATGGACTCCTACGCCAAGGCACTGGGCATCCGCCTGATCGTCAACGGGGAAATACCGGAAGATGAGCGCATGTCCGAGGTGATGCTGGTCGCCGTGAAGGAATGCCTGACCAACACCCTTGCACACGCCGACGGCGACGAGCTGACGGTTACCGTGCGGGAAGATGCGGATGTATACTGTCTCGATTGCACCAACAACGGCATCGTTCCGCGCACGCCGATCCGCGAGGGCGGCGGCCTTTCGTCGCTGCGAAAGCTGACGGAACGCGCGGGCGGCACCATGCACATCGCCATCGCGCCGAAATATACGCTCTCAATCACGCTGCCTAAGGAGGAAGTATGGATAAATACAATGTTATGATCGTGGAAGATCAGTCCATGCCGCGTCAGCTTTTTGAAATATTCGTAACTTCCAGTGACCGGTATGCGCTGGTTGCCAGCATTGCTGACGCGAGCAAGGCGATAGACTATGTGCGCACCAACAAAATCGACCTGATTCTGATGGACGTGATCACGAAAAACGGCGCAAACGGATTGACCGCCGCGGCCGAGATCAAGGCGCTCTATCCGCACATTCGCATCATCATCGTCACGAGTATGCCGGAATGCTCCTACCTCAACCGCGCACGGGAGATCGGGGTGGACAGCTTTTGGTATAAAGAGGTCAGCCCAAGCCCGATTCTGGCCGTGATGGACAGGACGATGGCGGGCGAACACATCTATCCGGACACGACGCCTGCACTGATGCTCGGACAGGCGAGCAACTACGATTTCACCGACCGCGAAACCGAAGTCCTGCGGGAAATGACGGCGGGGCTGATGAATGACGAGATTGCCGCCAAGCTGTGCATATCGGTCAACACGGTCAAAAAGCACATCCAGAGCATGATCGAAAAGACGGGCTTCAAAAACCGCACCGAGCTTGCCGTAGAGGCCATGAAAACCGGCTTCGTGATCCCGCAAAAAACACCGAAGGACTCATAAAGCCACCGCCCCCCATGTCATCTCTCGACTCGCTACCGCTCGCTCGGGATGACATAGGGGTAAGTGCAGTGCCGGAAAGACGGATTGCCACGGCGCTTCGCGCCTCGCAATGACATATGGGTGCATAAGACGACAAAAACAACAGACCGTTCGGCGATGCCGGGCGGTTTTTTGTAAATTTCCGAAAAATTTCCCAAAAGATTACCCAAATGGGTGATGTGCGCGCTTCCCAGATTTGCTACAATGGGAAAAATGGGGGTGGTAGACCGTGAAAAACTTAGTCATCGGCATGAAGAACCGACTCATGGCGGAATCGGTAGAGCTGGCTTTTCTGCGGCAACCCGATTATTGTGTGGAGCGGGTGGACATGATCGACCCACGCAGGCTGCAGGCCGCGTGCGAAGCCGTGCTGGCGGATGTGCTGCTGATGGACGTGTCCCGATGCAGCGGCAACACGCTGGAGGCAAAGCTGGCCACGGCCGGGCAGATCAAGAAAAAACTGCCCAATTTGAAAATCGCGCTGATTTGCGACACCACGTCGGACGATACCATCGCCGACAGGGTCGTTGCCGCCAGACGCGCGGGATGGATCGAGGATTTCTACTTCGAGTCCGTCACGTCGGATTATTTGGTGGCAAGCATTGACAGCCTGTAAAAAGCGAAAAACGGAGGTTAGGATGAAACGTAGCACACAAAAATTCCGGACGTACTTCTGGCCGCCGCGTCGGTGTTCGGCGCACTGTTGGCAACGGCTGCCGCTGCGGAAGATGCGCAGGCGCCGACCATTGTTTCCGTATGCGGAAACGAGATAAACAGCGGCGTTGCACCCATGCCTGCCGCGACCGTGGGTGCGGCGTACCAAAGCACCACGGGAGAAAACTACAAAATCATCGCCCTTGGCTCCGGGAAACTCATGTGCTGCAACTGGTGGCGGGACGCAGCCAAACCTGCGCGAGCGCCGGCGAGAAAGCCTATTACGTGTGCGCCGACGGCGAAAATCCCTGCGGAAGATTCTTCGAGGACAAGGACGCGGCCACCGAAATCACCGCCGACATAGGCACGTGGAAAGTGATCTCGGCGGGGTACGTATTCGGCGAATGGATCGCGGAAGTTCCCGCGCCCGTCGCGCCGGATGAACCCACCACGCCGAACGAACCGGACGAACCGAACAAACCGAACGAGCCAACCGCGCCGACCCCCATCCGACCCGGGTGAAAACGCGCCGTCCGGCGGTGTGATCGCCGCAATTGTGACCGGCGGCATTGCGGTCGTCTGGTTCGTCGTCAGGAAAAAGAAATGGGAAGACCTTGTGGCGATATTCAAAAAGGGAAGAAAATAATTCATCGGTTCTGTGACAGTGTCACTGCATATATTTTTGAGGAACAAGAAAGGAGCAAGTATGAAAAAGCAATCTCTGATTCTGCTGGCCGTTATCCTGACTTTGGCACTGTGCCTGAGCCTGACGGCCTGCAACGGCAAAACCGTGGAGCAACTGCAAAATGAGTTTGGCGCACTTCTGGAGGGCGGCAAATTCGAAGAAGGCTCCGTACTGAATTTCGACGCGGTCGATAGTACATCCGAAGAAGCCGAAGACATTTTTGAGAAATTGGACGGCATCAGCGCGTACATCACCGACAAATCGAAAGCGTTCATCTATGACATCTCCGTCACCAAGGACGGAAAAGAAGTGCAGCCGGACGGAACGGTCAAGCTGACCGTCCCCGTGCCCCAAGGGAGCACGGAAACCGACTTCACCGTCTTCCATGTCAAAGACAGCGGCGAGGCCGTGAAGATCGCCGCAACCTATGCCGACGGAAAACTCACGTTTGAAACGGACGGATTTTCCTATTACGTCATTGTTGCGACGGCCTATGTGCAAAATACGCCGGTCATCGACCCGTTCTACGGAAAATATCAGCACAAGCTGACCGTCACCCCTGCTGCGGCCGAGGGCTGGTACATCAGGGTCAACGGTGAGTGCAAGGACGTATCCGAGGGAATTTACCTGAATGCAGGCGAGACCCACATTCTTGAAGCCGTAATAGAAGATGGCTGGCGTTTTGAAGGCTGGTACGATGCCGATACGAACGAACTGCTGTCGGAGCATTGGTATTTTGAGATCGTCCTGAACAAGAACCGCAACCTCATGGTAAAACTGACTGAGGCACCGCGTCGGCTGGCGTTCATCTGCGACATCGGTGGCCGCATCACGATCTTCGGGGCGGACAATACGGGAACGCAGGTTATCTATCTGGATGAGAATGCCTCCGTCACATTGACGGCCGTTGCCAACGAAGGCTATGAATTTGTGTGCTGGAAAGACGGACCCGACGGCGAGGTTATCTCCGAGTCGGAGGATTTGACCATTACGATGGACGGCGACAAGGTCGTTCGGGCGTGCTTCAGGCGCAAGACGGCCAACGTTTCCTTTACCGTCAGCCCCGCGGACGGCGGCTATTTCGAACGCAATGACGGAACGACCTGCACCGAAATCAGCGAAAAATGGGAAATTGACGCAACCTACAGCGTTTGCGCCGTTGCGAATATCGGCTATCGGTTCGTGGGCTGGAGAGATCAGAACGGAAATGATGTTGCGCGGGTGGAATGGCTCAGCGGAACCGTTCCGGCCGACGGCATGACCTATCAGGCCGTGTTTGAGGAAATCCCGAATCAGCTTACCGTGACCGCGACCGAGGGCGGCAAATTCCGCGTAGCAGAGATTCGCGGCGGTTCGGAAGTGGATTCGTCGCTTGTCAGCGAGTACAAAAACGCGTTCCTGTCCCGTGTAGTCGCCGTGCTCGAGGCCGAAGCGGACGAAGGCTATCGCTTTGTCGGCTGGTTCGACGAACAGGGCGAAGTGGTCGACCGCAACTTGAAGTGCGATGTGCCCGTGGCGGGCAAGGTCAAGATCGAAGCAAGATTCGAGAAAGATGAACATACCTTAACCGTGCGTGTGTCGCCCGCGGAAGGCGGCTATATCACCGAAAACGGCGTGCGCGTGGAACCGGACACTCCGAGAAAAGTTGCGTCCGGCACCAATATCACGCTGACTGCCGTACCCAACGAGGGCTACGCGTTCGTCGGCTGGTATCACAACGATACGCTCGGCAGCGAGGATCCGACGCTCAGCATCGACGTGATCTACGACCTGAATTTTGAGGCGAGATTCGTCAAACGCTGCACGCTCATCGTCACCGTCGAACCCGCAGGCAGCGGTTACATCACCGAAAACGGCCAGACGGTCGATTACAGCGTAAACGGCAAGCAAATTCTCCTCGGCGAGAACGTCGATCTGACGGCTGAGCCGATGGACGGATATCAGTTCGTCGGCTGGTTCGACGCCACGACGGGCGAGCGGGTCATGGAGGACGATGCCCTGTCGTACACCATGGAGGGCGACTGCCATCTCATCGCCCGCTTCAAGCCGGCACCTTACGAGCTGGAGCTGGATTGTGCAGTCGGCGGAGAGATTGCACTCGACGGTGCGCAGTATACGGGGCTGTCCTATGTTTCCGTTGACAGAGATGCCTCCGTTACGCTCAAGGCTCTGCCTTCCGAAACCTACGAATTTGTCGGCTGGTACGACAAGGCGACCTCCGCGCTGCTCAGTGAGTCGGCAGAGTACGCTTTCGTGATGGACGGCAGCAAGGCCATTCAGGCGCGCTTCAAGCGCAAAACCGTGTCGGTCTCCGTCGCCGTTGACCCGGCCAGCGGATATTTTGAACTTCCCAACGGAAGTACCTGCACCGAGATCAGCGGGTCGCACGAAATCGGCGAAAGCATCGAGATCAAGGCCGTTGCGCACTTCGGCTACCGTTTCCTGTACTGGGAAAACATGAATACCGGGGAAAAATACGTAATCGAGAGCATGGCATGGGAAGTTCCGGCAGACGGCCTGCAGTATCGTGCCGTGTTTGAGGAGATCCCGAATCAGATCACCGTGACCGCGGTCGGCGGCGGTAATTTCGGGGTGGCCGAGGGCGATTTCGGAGCCTATTCGCGCCCCGTTACAACCTATCAAAAGACGTTCGATGGCAGCGAGCGTATCCGCCTGATTGCCAAAGCGGACGAGGGCTATCGCTTCGCCGGCTGGTTCGAAGGATCCGAATGCGTCAGCGAGAATGCGGAATATCAGGTCTGGACGGACAGAAAGGTCAATCTCCGCGCGGTATTCATAAAGGATGAATATTACATCAGCGCCGATGTCTACACGGAGGGCGGCACATACCCCACCGACGGCGGCTATATCACCGAGGACGGCGAGCGCATCGATCTGGCGAGCGGCAAGTGGTATCCCACGGGCACGGACGTTACGCTGACGGCGGTCGTAAACGACGGCTATGTATTCGTCGGCTGGCAGGAATACCGGAGTGACGGCAGCTACCAAACCGTTTCGGAAGAGCTGACGTGCATATTTGTACTCGATCGCGATCAGTACATTTTCGCCTGCTTTGAAAAGATTCCGACCGTCGGCTTCCTTGCACAGGTTTCCGGTCAGGGCGATCTGACCGAGAACGGGCAGATCGTGGAATTTGAGGGTCTGCGGGAAGTCCGAACCGGCACCAAGATCACCCTGACGGCCGTGCCGCGCGCAGGCTATCGCTTCAAGGGCTGGGCAGACGCGACCGTCGGCGGCGAGGCCATCTTCTCGACGGCGGCGACCTACGAATTTACGATCACGAAAACCACCATCGTGACGGCCATCTTTGAGGAAATTCCGAAAGTTGGGCTGACCATTATCACCGATCTTCCGGCAGGCGGCAGCGTCACGCAAAACGGCCTCCGGGTGGAATATTCGAGCGAAATGCTGTTCGCGCCGGGCACCGACGTTACCCTGCAGGCAGCTCCGTCGAGCGGCTACCGCTTCGTCGGCTGGTACGACTCCGAAACCGGCTACCCGATCAGCAAAGATGCGACCTACACCGTCAAAATGACGCAAAGCACGCGCATTGAGGCGATCTTCGAGTTGATCCCGCCCACGACCTACCGCTTCCTGCTCAACCTGAGCGGCAACGGCGGCATCCTGCAAAACGGCGTGGACGTGACCGAAAACTATATCTATGGTGCAACCTTCGAGGAAGGCACGCGCCTGACGCTGAAAGCATCCGCGGACGACGGCAACCACTTCGTCGGCTGGTACACGAGCGACAACGTGCTGATTTCGGCCGACGCGGAATACACCTTCGTGCTGAACGCAGATATGCGCGTGCGTGCCGTGTTTGAGGCCAATCCCACGCACCGCCTGCTGCTGACGATCCGAGGCAACGGCACGATTTACGAGGGTGCCGAGCCAGTGAGCGATCTGTATGCAAACGGCGTAAGCCTCCCGCAGGGCACGACCGTTGTCCTGACGGCGGTCGCCGATGAGGACAGCCAATTCGCCGGCTGGTACACGAGCGACGGCACCCTGATTTCGACGGCTGCGACGTACAGCTTCGAGATGAATGCGGACATTGTCGGCTATGCCAAGTTCGAGGAGAAAATGATCTACAACTTTATCGCGTACACCGAGCCGTACAGCGGCGGCTACCTTGAAGAAAATGCGCAAATCGTCGAATTCGGCAACGGCAGATTTGTTACGGCCGGAACCAAGATCAAACTGACTGCGGTCGCGAACGAGGGCTATGCGTTCAAAGGCTGGGGAATGCGCGACGAAAACTGGGATCTGACGATTTTCTCCACCGAGGAAACCTACGAGTTCACCGTCAACGCCGATACCTATGTCTACGCCGTGTTTGAGGCCAAGGTGACGGGCATCGAGCTGGACGCGCACAACGCAGGATTTGCCTATGAAACGGTAGAGGGACTCGGACTTATCCTTGCCGACAAGACGGTCGTGCAGATCGGCGCGCAGAACCTGCCCAAACCCGAAAACGTCGTCGTATACGCCGTAAAAGCAGACGGCAGCGTCGCTCTGAACAAGGGTACGGACTACACCATCGACCTCGGCGGTCTGGATTTCACGAAGGAAGGCATCTACACGATCACCTATACCTATGTGCACGACACGAGCCTGACCGCGACACTGACGGTGGAGGTCGAGGCGGCAGCGGACACGGGAATGACCGAGGCCGAATGGAACGCGGCGATCGCCTATTGGAAAAACCAGACCAATGTTAAGGCGATTGAGCGCATTTCCTCTCCGTATGATGATCCGCAGATGGGCGCACAGATCATGCTCTACCAGTTCAAGATCAACGCGTATTCGGAAGACGGCTATTTCGAAAATGACCTTGCTTCTCAAAAATACATGGGCAAGGCATCCTATTATGTGAATGAAGGCAACAGATACTGTTACATTTATTGGCAGAAATCTTGGGACGAAAGCATAAACGATTACGTCGGTCAATGGTGGAAGAATCCGGAAATCAGACAAGAAGAATATGAAGCGCGCCTGAACAGCACGATTTTCGGATGGACTTTCGGTAACGAACCGGTTGATTTCCGCTATGGCAATTTCATCTACAATGCCGAAACGGAGAAATACGACTACATCAAAAATGATAGTGAAAACACGCTCTCCATTTCGTTCGTCTTTGAAAACGAAGTGCTGAAAAAGATCGTTGCCACGACAGAGCGCTCAAGCGACGGCACAGTGTTTGACAGAACCATCACCTTCGGCGACGCGGTGGTCGATGTCCCCAATGTCACGGTAAAGTACTATTTCGGTGCCGTGGTTGATCCGAACGGTGGCGGCTACATCATCGAAAACGGTGTGGAAGTAGACTACAGCGATGGCTGCTATATTGAGGAAAGCAGCACGCCCATCACGCTGACCGCGGTTGCAAACGAGGGCTATCGGTTCAAAGGCTGGGGCGAGTATAGGTATGACGAAAACGACGTTTGGGGATTGATGATTTATTCCACCGACGTAACCTATACCTTCACACTGAGCAAAAGTACCTATTTAAGCGCTCTGTTTGAGGCAGTGTAACCGTGCTTGAGCGCGGGCTTCCCCGCACGGGAGAATCCCTTGCGGCAATCACGCAAAAATCCGAAACACCCGACGGCTCGCCGTCGGGTGTTTTCCTGCCGTACGGAGACGCCTGCGGTCGGAGAAAATTGCACCGCAGGAAATTTTTTTGCAGAAGCGGTGCGCCGCGGCTGAATTTTTATTGAATCCTTGCGCCGGAATTGCATGAAAAAATTGACAAGTGTTCGAGTTTCCGTGTAATTCATCGAATCCGTTTGATGAATTACGCGAAAAACGCAACATTCAAGAAATTTAACAAACCCTATTGCAAAAATCAGACGAATATGATACAATATGGAAAACGTGACGCAGCGTTGCATGAGAGACGCGCGTCCGACTTACGATATTTACGTTCGTGAGGACGTGCGTATCGAATCCATTTAAAATCCGGGAGGAAAATTATGAAGAAATTGATCTCTGTCATCGCTGTCCTTGCGCTGGTGTTGGCAATGAGCGTCCCCGCCTTTGCGGCCGAAGCGCTCAGCGGCAACTCCGCGTCGGGAAAAGGAGAAAACGACTACACCATCGGCGTAAACGGCGTGTACAATGCCGGCAGTGCTGCGGCAGATGTCATCTCCGTGGACATCGCGTGGGAAAGCATGGAATTTACGTACAATGCAGGCTCGGCCGGTACGTGGAACCCCGGCACCCATCAGTATGAAAATGCAAGCAACGGATCGTGGGCAGCGAATCCGAAAAAGATCACCCTGAAGAATCATTCCAATGTCGCCGTGAATGCGACCTTCGCATTTGCCGGCGCGAGCGAAGGCATTACCGGTATTTTCGGCCAGGTGAACGATACTGGCATGTCCGCCTATGAAAACGACGCCTTGACGCGTTCTCTGCCCAGCGCGGTCGGCACGACTGTTGAAAATGCACCGAAGGAAGATATCTGGTTCGTGATCGATCCGGATGCCGATGCGATCTCCGAGAACGGAAGCCTCGGCAATATCAACATTACCATTGCCAAGAAACCTGCATAACGAACACAAAAATCGCGGCTCTGCCGCGATTTTTTGCGCCTAAAAGTCCCTGCGATTGCCGCTGCAGGCGCATGGCTCTCCCTTTGGGAGAGCTGTCAAAAATCTTTGATTTTTGACAGAGAGGGGAAAACGAGAACCCTCTCCGTCAGGCCGTTCGGCCTGACACCTCTCCCAGAGGGAGAGGCTTCGCGCCTCGCAATGACAAGCGGGGAAACGCGGCGCGCAAGGCAACAACAAATAGACCGCCCAAGGCATTTGCCTTGGGCGGTTGGTATTTACTTGCAAGCTCGGATTACATCAGCGGATCCATGCCCAGCACGGGGTGACCGACATTGCCCAAGAACTCCATCAGTTGCTCGGGATCGTCGGTGCAGACGGTTTCGTCGGCGATCATGTCGGCGAAATTGTCGATTCCGTACAGCTCCTTGGCGGTCTTGTTCAGGCGCTCGCCGACGTCATCTTTCAGTTCCTTGGGCATCCAGACGATACGCTCGATGCCGCCCTCGGCGGAGATGAACTTCTTGGAGGAGATGAAGTGACGGCCGTGACCCATATAGCCCGGGGTCTGGACACCGCCGCCGGTGCAGGAGGCCAGCTCGCCGAAGCTCATGCCGGCGGGGGTCATGCCCTTGTATTCGCGGTTGACCACGATGAAGCCGTTGCTCATCGGCTCAATGCCGCAGATGCATTCGAAGCAGCCGCAGCTCGTCATGGGGTCTTCCAGAATGGAGTAGAGCGTGACGTTTTCGACCGCGCCGTGGGTGGCCTCTGCGACCATGCGGTTGACTTCCTCGTAACGGCCGGTGCGCTCGTCGATCAGGCCCTTCTTGAAGATGGGCTGGCAGGGGCCGTTGGGGTTCAGCTCGTTCGTCGCCTTGGCATCCAGCCAAGAAACGGCGCCGCAAAGACCCAGACGCTCGGGCGTGACCACGCAGCAGTGCGCGGGCGCGAAGCTCTGGCAAAGGATGCAGGTGTAGTAGCGGTCGACGGCCTCGTCGGTCATGGAGGCGAGACGGTCGTCACGCTGGTTGTAGCGCGGCATGGCCATTTCGTCGCGGAATTTGGCGGCCTCGGCGGCATCGGTGATGAGGGTGACCTGACACTTGTCCACGACGGCGTCAAACTCGTTCATGATCATGACGTACAGCACTTCGGCGAAATCTTTCAGCCGCAGGCCGGCTTCGTATGCGGCGTTAGACACGCGCACGCGCACCTGATTGCGCTGGCCGGTGTGCATGACACCTTCCATGTAGTTGAACCAAGCGTGGAATTTACGCTCGATGACGGACTCAAAATCCACCTGCATTTTCTTGCCGGCGACTTCTACATAGGTGGCCAGCGCCAAATCCTTGGCTTCATGCAGGTCCGGTCCGATAATGGTGATCTTGTGATCCTCGATCTCGTGCAGATCGCGCATGACGACCAGCTCCGCGGTGGGATTCTTGGACGACCAGCACTCGTTGTGCATATCGGCCTTGCGGATGATCTCGCCCTCGAAAGCGGCGGCGAACGCCACGGGGATGGGCAGTTCGGTCGTTTTGATCTTGATGTCGCGCAGTTCCAGAGACTTTTTCACGGTCTCGTTGTGATCCAGAACGGATTCCAGCGCACCGGGAACCTGATTTTCGCCCAGATCAATGTCCACGACGACGGGGAAGCCCAGCGCGATGGCACCGGCACCGGCGGAAACTTCCACGGGGCCGATCGCGCCGAAGGTGTTGACGAATGCGGGAACGCGGTTTTTGGTGTAGTCCAGCAGGCCGGCCAGATTACCGGGCTGAATGTTGCCGAAAATCAGCGCCGCACGCACGGCGACGGTGACGACGTGGATGACGGAGGTCACGTCATGACCCAGAGGAATGACGCGCAGCTCCAGACCCATTTTCACGCCGCCCTCGGCGCACTGCTCGATGCAATCGCCGATCAGGAAGGTCATGATACCCTTGCTCTGATAGCCCTTGACGACCTTGACCACGTCCTCGGCATTGTCTGCCTTGCCCAGAACGACCGCTACGCCGGGAATGTCGCCCGTGACGAGCGGAACGCCCAGAGAACGGATGATCGGATCGGGCACGAAGCCGATGCCGGAATCGTTGGCGTAGGGGTCGCCGCCCTCAACATATTTCAGACCTTCGATGATTTCCGCACCGACGGCGGTGGCCAGACCTGCGTTCAGCGCCTGACCGAGGTCTTCCTGATTGGTGATGAGGCTCTTGAGCACGCCAACGCAGGCGGGCAGGTCGCCCAGCGTCTTGACGTTGACACCGGTCGCGGCGTAGATGGTGGGGAAAAAGTAGGCCGTGTCGGGGAAGGCAATGGCCTTGTCAGCACCGTACTTGGCGATGGCGTCGTTGACCGCGCCCTCGGTCAGACCGGCTACGGCATTGCTGCCGCCATAGATCAGATCGGTTAATACACTCATGTAAATTCCTCCCTAAAAATTTGATTGGTTAATATAGCGCCTCTCGGCCGGGACGGGGTACCGCACCCGCCGAAAAGCAAAGTGGCCGGGAGGGAGACTTCCCTCCCAGCCACAAAATGCTTGGGAAAAGCGGACGCTTACAGATCCAGATAGCTGTCGGAGTACAGCACGTGGTTCTTGAAGATGTCGCAGGACTTGATGGTTTCCATCAGGCGCAGGTCGTTGGGGTTGACGATCGCGGAGGTCAGACCCTGCATCATGCACATTGCGACCAGAGCGGAGTCCATGATGGGACG
>CAYSYK010000035.1:0-14455 GCA_964435375.1 uncultured Oscillospiraceae bacterium
ACCTTGGCGTAGCAGCCGCCTTCGAAGTTGAACACGCCGTTGTCGTCCCAGCCGTGCTCGTCGTCGCCGATGAGCAGACGCTTGGGGTCGGTGGACAGGGTGGTCTTGCCGGTGCCGGACAGGCCGAAGAACAGGGCGGTGTTCTCGCCGTTCATGTCGGTGTTGGCGGAGCAGTGCATGGAGGCAATGCCCTTAAGCGGCAGGTAGTAGTTCATCATGGAGAACATACCCTTTTTCATTTCGCCGCCGTACCAAGTGTTCAGGATGACCTGCTCGCGGGAGGTGATGTTGAACGCCACGCACGTCGAGGAGTTCAGACCCAGCTCGGCATAGTTTTCCACGGCCGCCTTGGAGGCGTTGTAGACGATGAAGTCGGGCTTGAAGTTTTTCAGCTCTTCCTCGGTGGGAACGATGAACATATTCTTGATGAAGTGCGCCTGCCATGCCACTTCCACGATGAAGCGGACGGCCATGCGCGTGTCGGCGTTGGCGCCGCAGAACGCATCGACCACGTACAGCTTCTTGCCCGACAGCTCCTTGACGGCCAGATCCTTGACCTGTGCCCAGACGTCCTGACTCATGGGGTGGTTGTCGTTCTTGAATGCGTCGGAAGTCCACCAGACGGTGTCTTTGGAGTTCTCATCCATGACGATGTACTTGTCTTTGGGAGAACGGCCGGTGTAAACGCCGGTCATGACGTTGACGGCACCCAGTTCGCTGAGTTGGCCTTTTTCATAGCCCTGCAGCGCGGGGTCGGTTTCGGCTTCGAACAGTTGCTCGTAGCTCGGATTGTAGACAATTTCGGTCGTGCCGGAAATGCCGTACTGTTCCAGAATTTTGGATTCCATATAATTCCTCCTAGTATATGATCGGGCAAAAATCGCCGAGTCTATTTTTAATGGCGGTTGGACACAAGTCCAATCTCCACCACATATAGCATAACATAAAGTGCCCAAAATGTCCACTTGATTTTTTACAAAAAGCGCGGAATTTTTGGTGAAAAATGCGTTTTTCCCTCCCCGCGGGGGGAGGGAAAGGGGTTGTGGGGTTATTCCGCGCGCGGCTTGCGCTTGCGATAGTAATTGCGGTGGCGGCGGTTCGACTTTTTTGCCTCCGCGGCAGGGGCCTCCTGCGCGGCGGCCTGCGGCTCGGCTTGCGGCGCGGCGGGCTTGGCCTGCGCGGCGGCATCGTCCTTGCGGTGGCCGCGCTGACGGCGCGAGCGGCTCTTTTCCGCCTTGGACGCTTCGGGCGTCTCCTGCGGCGTATCCTCCGTCACGCTCTCCTGACGGTAGCGGAAACGGATCGGCTCCAGTTTTTCCGCCTCGTCGATGCGCTCCGGGCGACGCGGACGTTTGCCGTTTCCGGAGATGGGTGCCCAATCATCGGGCACGGGTTCGTCGGTTTTCTTCGCCTTTCCGTTGCGCCAGACGGCGATCTCGCCGACGGCGAACTGCGCAATGGTATCGGGATTGTCATCCAGACGCACGCGCACCTTTTGCCGCAGCAGATTGACCTCCGTGACGGTGCCGCGGCCCTCGGGCGTATCCACGTACGATTCTTCGCGCGGGGTACGGCGCAGCAAGTCTTCATACGCATCCTGCTCGTATTTCAGGCAGCACATCAGGCGGCCGCAAGTGCCGGAAATTTTGGTGGGATTCAGGCTCAGCGACTGCGTTTTTGCCATTTTGATGGAAACGGGCTGGAAATCGTCCAGAAAACTGGCGCAGCAGAACGGTCTGCCGCAAATGCCCAAGCCGCCGACCATCTTCGCCTTGTCGCGCACGCCGATTTGCCGCAGTTCGATGCGGGTATGGAAGATCGCGGCGAGATTTTTGACCAGCTCGCGGAAATCTACGCGCTCGTCCGCCGTGAAGAAGAACAGAATCTTGCTGCCGTCAAAGGCGCATTCGGCGGACACGAGCTGCATATCCAGACCGTGCTCGGCGATTTTTTGCAGACAGACCTCAACGGCGCGCTTTTCTTTTGCGCGATTTTCTTCGACGATTTTTTCATCCTTGGCGTTGGCCGGGCGCAGAACGCTGCGAAGCGGCGCGACGACCTCTTTAACCCCGATCAGGTGATTGCCGCCCGTGCAGATTCCGTATTCCGGGCCGCGCGCGGTGTCGATGATGACGTGGTCGCCGGCGGAAAAACGCATTCCGGCAGGGGAAAAATAGTATATTTTCTGACCGGGGCGGAACTGAATGTCTACGACTTCTACCTGCTCCGGGGCAGATGCTTGCTGATTGATTTCTTCCATTTGGTTCTCCTTGTCTGATATAGGGATATCACGGCGGGGTCAGCGCAACACCCAGCAAAGGTAGCCGCAGACGGCTGCCGGGGAAACGTTGCCCTGCGCGTAGGTAATGCACGTTTGCAGATAACCGATCGCGCGGTTGAGATATTCCGCACTGCGGCTGTGCGCCAGCTTTTGCGCGTGCGCGGACGTATCCTGCCCGCCGCAGCGGATGACGAGCGCGCCCTCGAGAATTTGCAGCCATTGCCCGAGCAGGGCGATGAGCGGGTCGCGCTTCCATTTTTCCATGGGAACGAGTGTGCGCGTCAGGAGCAGGGCATCCTGCGCGCAAAGTGCCTGAACGAAATCGGCCGTCTGCGGGCTTTCGTCCAGACCGTCGTGCAGGAGTTGTTTTGCCTGCCCGAGAAAACCGCCGCCGGCGGCGACGGCCGCATCAAGCGTCTGCGCGTCGGCCTGCGGAAATTCGCGCCGAAGCGCGTCGCGCAAAACATCGTCGTCCAGACGCTGCATGGCCAGCTCCACACAGCGCGAGCGCACGGTGGGCAGGAATTTTTCGGGATTTTCCGCAAGCAGAAGGAACAGTCCGTACGCGGGCGGCTCTTCCAGAATTTTCAGCAGGGCGTTTTGCCCTTCAATGCCGATCTCCTGCGGAAAAATGTAGATTTTTCGTGCGCCCTCGTTGGGGCGGATGAACACATCGTCGCGCATCTGGCGGATGATGCGCACGGGCACGGCCTTGTGCTCCGGGTCCTCCACGAAGATCACATCCGGGTGGACACCGCCGAGCACCTTGCGGCAGGACGGGCAGTGCAGGCAGGGCTTGTCTGCACCGTCGCACATGGCGGCCGCGGCCAGCAGACGCGCCAGCGTCTTCTTGCCGGAACCGACCGGGCCGGAAATCAGGTAAAAATGCCCCAGTTTTCCCTGCCGTAGCGCACCTGTTAAATTGTCTTTGATGCGCCGGTTGCCCAGCAGGGAAGAAAAGGACATAAAACCTCCGAATAATTCATAATTACAAATTATAAATTATGGCTTGGCTCCCCCTGTGAGGGAGTTGGCCGAAATCTCTGATTTCGGTCTGAGAGGGCAAAAAACTGCATTTTTTAGCCCCACAGTGCCGACAGCATGGGAATGACCTGCTTTTTGCGGCTCATGACCTTGGGCAGGAACGCGGCATTTTCCTTGGGGGAAACGTGGAATGCCTGCTCGACGGCCTCGTCTTCGCCCAGATAGACGATCTGCGTGCCTTCCATCAGCACGTCCGTCAGCATCAGGATCATCAGGTCGAAGCCCTGCTTCTGCGCGGTCTTTTCCATAACGGCCAGAAATTCCGCCTTGCGTTCCAGCAGACGCGCGCTGTCCACGCAGGTGATCTGCGATACGGCAAGCGAATGGCCGGCGATGTGAAATTCCTTGTAGTCGGCGAAGAGCATTTCTTCAATGGTCTTATTGTCGGTCGAGGCGGAGAAAATTTCCCGTCCCAGCTCGTCGAGCGACACGCGGGCAAGCCGCGCCATGCGCTCGGCCGTCGAAATGTCGCGCTCGGTGCAGGTGGGCGATTTGAACATGACCGTGTCGGACAATATGGCCGCGGCCATCATGCCCGCCATGTTTGCACTGGGCAGAAGCCCGCGCTCTTGGAACATCGAGGCGATGATGGTATTGGTCGAGCCGACAGGCTCGTTGCGGAAATAGACGGGGTGCGTCGTCTGCACGTCAGCAAGACGGTGGTGATCGATGATGGCCAGAATTTCGGCCTCCTCCAGACCGGGGACGGATTGCGCCGCCTCATTGTGGTCGACCAGAACGACCCGCTTGCGGCGCGGACGCAGCAGGTGATAGCGCGTCAGCACGCCCACGACCCGCTCGTTTTCGTCCAGAATGGGATAGCAGGGATCGCGGTGCTTGAGTACCTGCTCCTTTACGTCGTCCACGCGGTCGTCCAGATGGAAGCATTCCAGATCCGTGGTGCGGCAAATGCGGCCGATGGGCGTGGACTGGAAAATCAGCCGCGCGGCGCGATAGGCATCAAACGGCGTGAAAATAATGCACGTTTCGGTCGGAAGTTGGCGCAACGCGTCGGAAAGCTCGGATTGGCACAAAATCAGGCAGCGCACGTTCATTTCCAGCGCGCGGCGGATCATATCCTCCTGATGACCGCACAGGACGATGCTGTCTTTTCGGTCGAACAGCAGATTTTCCCGATCGGTGGGCAGGGCAATGCTCACCTCGCCGGAAATCGAATCGGTGCATTCGCCCGCGGCGTTGAGTACCTCGCCCTCCAGAACGGACAGAACGTTGAAAAGCGGCACTTCTTCCAGATAGCCGGAGGAAACGAGATCCATATTATAGCTGGCGACGTTTTCGCGCGAAAGCATACCGTAGAGCGTGCCGTCCTCGTTGGCGACGGGCAGGGCGGAGATGTTTTTCTGCGCTTGCAGTGCCTTCCATGCACGGCCGACCGTGACGGCACCGTCGAGCACGGGAGGGGTATCGAAGTCCAAATCGCGCACCTGCGTGTACATATTGTGAATTTGCTTCGGCGGGCGGAAACCGAATCGGTTCAGGACGATCTGTGTTTCGTCGGACACACGGCCGAGACAGGCGGCCTCGTATTCGCGGTCACCCAAAGCGTTGCGCAGTGCCGCATAGGCCATGGCGGCGACGATGGAATCGGTGTCGGGATTTCGGTGTCCGGTCACGTAAATGGGATCCATGGCGGCCTCCTTTTCAAAATTAAAAATTATGGATGGACAGGGGGTCAAAAATGTCATTGCGAGCCGCGCTCCAAAAGCGCAAAAGCGCGGTTTCTTTCGGAAAACGGATTTCCACGGCGGCTACACCGCCTCGGAATGACGAGGGGGGAGGTCAATCCACGCTGATTTCACCGGCCAGATCGGTGGCAAAAAGTTGCGCGATCTGCGAGCGGGCACAGCCTTGCCCGATGCCCCACATCAGCTTGGTCATGGCGGCCTCGGAGGTCATGTCCCGCGCCTGAATGACGCCCAGATGCAGCAGCTTGACGCCGACCTGATAGACCCCCAGATCGGAGCTGTCATATAGGCATTGCGAGGTGACGACGACGTTGATGCCCTTCTTGAGCAGGCGGTCGATGGCGGCAAGGCTTTCGCCCAGTACGTTGATGCCGCCCAGACCGAATGCCTCCAGCACGATGCCGCGATAGCCCATATCGGCCAAAGCGTCAAAAATACGCGGAGAAAGTCCGGGTGTCAGCTTCAGCAAAAACACGTCCTCGCTGATTTCCGTTTTCAGCGACGGCGTTCCGCACGGCGCGCGCAAAACGGAGCGGTCGATGGTCAGGCCGACGTTGCTGACGGTGGCCGCATAGCGCGCATTGATCGATTCGAACGCGGAAAACCCCGAAGCGCGCACCTTGACGGCGCGGCAGCCGAGCATGACCTTGCGGTCAAAGGCCAGAAAAACGCCCGGATGTCCCGCGGCGGCCATGGCAAACGCCGTGCGCAGATTGTCCGGCCCGTCGGAGAGCATATCGGCCAGCGGAAGCTGAGAGCCGGTGAACACGACGGGCAGGTCGATGCCGGGGAGCATGAAGGTGACGGCGGAGGCGGTATAAGCCATGGTGTCCGTGCCGTGGGAAACGACGATGCCGTCGTAGCCGAGGCGGTTTTCAAAGATACCGCGGGCAATGAGTTGCCATTCGGCGGGGCGGATATTCGACGAGTCCAGACAGATCAGGTCTTTGACCGTGATGTCGTAAAACGTGCGCAGTTGATCCATTTCCCGCTCAAACACGCCGGAAGAATGCGGCTCGAGTCCCTCGCCGCCGGGCATGGAGGCGATCGTGCCGCCGGTGGTCAGAAGCAAAATGCGTTTTTTTCCGTCCATGGGTATACCTCCCCATAATCTCTATGCCTTATTATATCCGCGAAAAGCGCAAATAGCAAGGAGAATTTGCACGGCAAAGGAAAAAACCTCTCCGTGTTGGGAGAGGTTTCGGATTGCGATGCGGCGCTCAAAGACGCTTGCGCAGGATGTTGTGCTGGACGTAATCGCCGACAAAATACTGCCGCGAGAACAAAATCGGCCTGCCCTCCACGTCAAAGTCGGTTTCCTCGACGTACAGAAGCGGCGTGCCCTGCGCGACATTCAGAAGCTCCGCCAGTGCATCGTCCGCTACGATGGGCCTGAGCTGCGCCATGTCCATATAGCAGTTGAGGCGGCATTTGTCTTGCAGGAGCTGGAAAATGGGCGCGCGGAAATCCTTTGCCTCGACGTCCTCGCACAGCAGGGCACGGTCGAACATATCCTCGCAGTAAATGGCGGGGTGCTTGTCCGCCGTGCACAGCTTGCGGCAACGCTGCAGCACCGTCCCGACGGGGATGCGCAGTTTGGCGGACTCCTGCTCGGTCGCGGGGCTTTCCTCGACTTGCACGTAGGCGACGGAGGGGGTATAGCCGCTGCAATGGATCATGTCCAGAAATTCCACTTCCATGTCAATGCGGTTGGGGACGTTGAGCACGTGCCGATTGATGATCGTGCCGACACCGTGGCGGCGGGTGATGAAGCCCTCACATTCCAGCACGGCCAGAATATCGCGAAGCTGCGTTCTTGAAATGCCCATGGATTGTGCAAGCTCACTTTCGCGCGGCAGATGGACGGAATCGGCATATGCGCCCGTGCGCATTTCTTTCAAAAGCTGAGCGTGCGCCAATCTGGCGTAAATATCTTTAAATTCAGTCATTTGCGGCCTCCGTAACGTAATACCTTTGATCTAAATGCCATTATATGCCAAAAACGGGTGATAATCAAGGAGAATTTTGCGAAATGCGCGTTTTCCCTTCACAGAAAAACAGTTGACATAAATCGTGCAACTTTCTGTGAAATCCGCCCTTCAAACGCGAACGTTTTCCACACTCTCCACAGGGTTTTCCACAGGCGAAGCCTGTCAAAGCCCTGTTTTTAAGGGGATTTTTCGCCGACGGGCAAAAAAATTCCACAGCCCGCGAAAAACGGCTGTGGAATTTTTCAGTTGACGGAACACCGCGAATCGTAGCGCAAATCGGCGGTAAAAATGCGCACGTCCTTGTCCTTTTCGGGGCGCTGGATGTCTACGTGCAGGGCACCTTCGGCGTCCAGTTCCCAATGGAGGCGCAGAATGTCGCCCTCGCGCGCCTCGGCGGGATAGCACAGCGTTGCATCGAGCAGGCGGTGCTCCCGATGGAACGACGCGGGCAGCAGATCATACACCCATTCGAGATAGCGGCAGTTGTTCATGTGCATATTGGCATCCAGATCGCCGAAGCGAACCTGACGCTCGGCACAGGCGGTGCACAGCGGCGGAATGAGGCCGCGCGGGCTGGGCAGCTCGTTTCCGCGCACGATGCCGGGGATGAGAACACCGCTTTTCTCCGGCAGAACCATGGTACGGCTGTCGCGGCTGACCAGCACCCAAAGGCTGACGGAGCGGAACAGCTCCCGATCGTTCGCGTCATAGGCCACGACACTGCGCGGATAGGCCACGCGCGTGGTGGGCATAGGCCACGTCTCCAAGCGGATGGTTTCCGCCTTTTTCGGCAGACGCGAGATCTGCACACGGTGGCGCGTGATGACCCAGATCAGCCCTTTGCTTTCGGGGGAGGGGGCGAGCGCCATGCCGTTTACCTGTTCGCCGGCCATTTCCTGCACGTAATAGAGGATGGCCGACGGCTTCAGCCGGCCGAAACAATCGCAGACCTGTTCGTCGATCAAAAAATTTTTCCGATAAATCGGTTCCATAAAATCCCTCCGAAAAAGATGACGGGGCAACCTGCGGCTGCCCCAAAAATGCGGATCATTTCGTAATGGTCACGTCGATATCCATCATCTGTCCGGCGCGCAGCAGGCGGAAAGACAGCGTTTGGCCGGATTGCGCGCAATAGATGATGTTGTATAGCTGTGCCGTTTCGCGCAGAGGCTCGCCGTTGATGGAGGTGAGAATGTCGCCCTCTTGCAGCGGACAGCCGTCTGAGCAGACGGAGATGACGTGCAGGCCACAGGAAACGCCCCAGTATTTGCGCATGAGTGTGTTGATCTGCTCAACCTGAGCGCCCAGACGCGACTCCAGCACGTCGTTTTCCGGGAGTTTGGCGGTCTGCACCTGCTCGCCGTGGAAAAAGCCGTCGTCATACGTTTCAATGCTGCTGGTATCCACAAACAGGGAAACGCCGTCCTGTTCCTGCGCGACCAGTCTGGACAGCAGGCGGATGTTCATAATACCCAGCACGCTGCAAATGCCGCCGAGCAGGATGACGCACATCAGCAAAACGGTGATCAGTACGCTCTGGCCGCGGCCGTGCTTGAACGGCCCCGTCTGATACGTGCCGACCTGCTCGGAATATTCGTATTCAACAGAAGATTGATCTTTCATAAAAACCTCGGGAAATGCAAAAATATCAGTTCATCAGCGGCAGGGTAAAGGTAAACTCGGTGAATCCGTCCCGACTGGTGGCGGAAATGTCCTCGCCGTGCAGGCCGATGATGGTCTTGACGATATACAGGCCAAGCCCCCAACCGTCCCGATTTTCGGCACGGCTCTTGTCCAGTTTGTGAAAACGATCGAACAGCAGCGGAAGCTCTTCCGCGGGGATGGTTTGGCCGTCGTTTCCGACGCTGACGTAGATCTTGCTGTCGTCCTCGCGGACGCGCAGCGACAGTCGCCCGCCGTCGGGGCAGAATTTGACCGCATTGTCGAGCAGATTGTAGATGACCTGCGAGATGTAGTCCTGTTGAGCGACGGTGTAGATGGGGCATTCGGGCATATCCACATCCACGCGGATGTTGCGGGAGGTGATTTTCTGCTCAAACGTGATGAGCATCTGCCCCGCGCATTCAGTCACGTCGAAGCGTGTCAGTTGTTCGGGCGGGATGCCGCCCTCACTTTGAAGCTGGGAAATGTCAAGCATCGAGCGCACAAGCCGACTCAGCCGTTTGGTCTCCGCGGAGACGATGCGCAGATAGTACGCGCTCTTTTCCGGCGGGATCGTCCCGTCGAGAATGCCGTCGATATAGCCGCTGATTGTCGTCATGGGCGTTTTCAGCTCATGCGAAACGTTGGCCACAAATTCCTGACGGCTGTATTCGCTCTTTTGCAGGGATGCGGCCATGTTGTTAAACGCAATGGCAAGCTCCTCGACCTCCTGCGGTTCGGAGCCGGTGATGGTCACGCGCGTTTCCAGTTCACCGTGGCCGAAGGCACGCGCTTTTTGCGCCATTTCGCGCAGGGGATGGCTGTGCCGCTTGGAGAAATAGGCGACGGCGATCACGGAAATGAGCAGTGCGCCGACCGCGCCGACCATGAAAATATTGGAAATGCGGCTAATGACGATCGTCGTGCTCTCGGTGGAAACGGAGCAAAGCACATAGGCTACGACATCCTGATTGGAAACGACGGGGCGCGCCGAAACGTAGCGGCTTTGCTCGTAAAATCCGTCCATCGGGCCGGTGAAGCGGATGCAGCCCGTCGATTCGATCTGCCTGCGATAGTCGGCACGGATGGTGTTTCCTTTCGGCCCGCGCGTACCGTCTTCGGTGAAGTGCAGTGCCGGTGTGCCGCGAAAATCGCAGATGATGACATCCGTCTGCGATGCGGTGGCAAGCGAATTGACGTTGATCTGGAAGGTTGCGTTGTTGAGCGTGCCGTCGTTGGCGTGATAGGCCGACGCAAGCTTGGTGACCTCGCCGGAGCAAACCTCCAGCCGATCAAAGGTGGTATCGGTCAGATAGCTGCGGATCAGTAATTGCATTGCCATGCCCAAAAGCAGCAGGGCAATCAGGAAAATAACGATGGTCGATAAAAAACTGCGACCCTGCGTGGTGTTCATGGCCGCCCTCCCTCTTTCTTGCGTGCGCGCCGGAAAAAGTCACAGCACCTCGAATTTATAGCCGACGCCCCAGACGGTTTTCAGACCCCATTTGTCGCTCGCACCTTCGAGCTTTTCGCGCAGACGCTTGACGTGAACGTCCACGGTGCGCGAATCTCCGAAATAATCGAAGCCCCAGACCTCGTCGAGAAGCTGGTTGCGCGTGTAGACCCGATTGGGCGACGATGCCAGATAGAAAAGCAGCTCCATTTCCTTGGGCGGCGTGTCTACCTTCTTGCCGTTGACCAGCAGCTCGAACGCGTCCATGTCGATGACCAGACCGTCGAAGGTCAGGCGGCGGGCTTTCTTTTCTGTGACCGAGCCGGTGGAGCGGCGAAGCACGGCCTCAATGCGCGCCAGCACTTCCCGCATTTCAAAGGGCTTGGTGATATAGTCGTCCGCGCCGCCGCGCAGGCCGGAAACCTTGTCCGCGGTCTCGCCCTTGGCGGTGAGCATGATGATGGGCGTCCGACTCTCGGCACGGATGGCCTTACAGACCGCCCAACCGTCCATGACGGGCATCATGACGTCCAAAAGCACGAGATCGGGCGAGATGGCGTGATATTTGGAAAGGCCTGCGCCGCCGTCGTGCGCGACGGTGACATTGTAGCCTTCTTTTTCCAGATACATTTGCAGCAGTTCCGCAATATTGTGGTCGTCTTCCACGACCAGAACAGACAATGCCATGGTTTTGCCTCCTGTCGTTCTGTTTTGTTATTATTATAGCCGCTTTTGCGCATTTGGGGTGAACTTTTTGTTAAGAGTTTGAAAGAAGAATGAAAAACTTCATATTTTTCTTGCATACGACGGTTTTTCGTCGTATGATATAAGGAGAAAACGGGGCGCGTGCCCGATATCGAATCAAAGGAGCGCAGACCATGCAGGAATACTTAAAGGCCGTTCTGTTCGGCATAGTGGAGGGCGTTACGGAATGGCTGCCGATCTCGTCGACCGGCCATCTGATTTTGCTGGAGGAGTTTGTCCATCTGAAAGTGTCCTCTGATTTTTACGAGCTGTTTCAGGTCGTCATACAGCTCGGAGCCATTTTGGCGGTTGTGTTCCTGTTTTTCCACAAGCTCAATCCGTTCTCCCTGCAGAAAACGGAGCAGGAGCAAAAAGAAACGTGGAAACTTTGGCTTAAGGTGATCGTGGCGGTTTTGCCGTCGGCGGTGCTGGGACTGCTGTTTGATGACCTTTTGGAAGAAAACCTGTATAACTACGCCGTCGTGACCATCATGCTGATCGTCTACGGCCTCGCGTTCGTGCTGGTGGAGATCCGCAACATCGGCCGCAATTTCACGATCGCGGGCGTGTACGACATTGACTATCGCACGGCACTGTTGATCGGCGTTTTCCAGTGCCTGAGCCTGATCCCGGGCACGTCCCGCTCCGGCGCGACCATTCTGGGCGCGATTTTGCTGGGCGTCAGCCGACCGGCCGGCGCGGAATTTTCGTTCTTTCTGGCCATCCCGACCATGCTGGGCGCAAGCTTCCTGAAGTTGTTCAAATACCTGCTCGCGGGCAATCTCCCGTCGGGCAACGAGCTGATGATTTTGCTCATCGGCTGCGCCGTCAGCTTTGCCGTCAGCCTGCTCGTGATCCGCGCGCTGATGGAATACGTCCGCAAGCACAGCTTCACGGGCTTCGGCATTTACCGAATCGCGCTGGGCGTGACGGTGCTGCTGTATTTCGTCCTGCAAGGCTGATTAAGAGAATACAACGGGCGCGCCGCAGAAGCGGCGCGCCCGAAACGTTTACTGATTTTCCATTTCTTTCAGTGCGTCTTTGCGGCTGAAGTTTGCACGGCCCTTCTCGTCGAAGCCCATGAATTTCACCCACGTCATATCGCCCAGATTCAGCACGTCCTCGACCTTTTCGACACGGCGATTTTCCAGCTTGGAGATGTGCACCATGCCGTCGTGACCGGGCGCGATCTCCACGAATGCGCCGATGGGCAGGATGCGCACGACCTTGCCGTAGTACAGCTTGCCGACCTCGGGGACGAAGCAGATGTCGTCGATCATCTTCTTTGCGGCATCGGCGCAGGCGGAGTCAACGGCGGAGATGAACACGCTGCCGTCATCGTCGATGTCCACCTTGGCACCGGTGTCTGCGCAGATCTTCTGGATGGTCTTGCCGCCGGAGCCGATGACCTCACGGATCTTGTCCACGGGGATCTTCATCGACAGCATCTTGGGTGCGTACTCGGAAACTTCCGCACGCGGGGCGGGGATGGCCTTGAGCATCACTTCGTCCAGAATTTCCAGACGCGCCTTGCGGCAACGCTCCAGTGCGTCGGCGATGATCTCCATGGTCAGGCCCTTGTTCTTCAGGTCCATCTGGATGGCGGTGATGCCTTCGGTGGTACCGGCGACTTTGAAGTCCATTTCGCCGTGGAAGTCCTCAACGCCCTGAATGTCGGTGAAGGTTCTCCATGCGCCGGTCTCCTGATCGGAGATCAGGCCGCAGGAAATGCCCGCAACGGGACGCTTGATCGGCACGCCCGCGTCCATCAATGCCAGCGTCGAGCCGCAGATGGAACCCTGCGAGGTCGAACCGTTGGACGAAAGCACTTCGGAAACGACGCGGATGGCATAGGGGAACTCCTCCACGCTGGGGATCACGGGCAGCAGTGCCTTTTCAGCCAGCGCACCGTGGCCGATTTCGCGGCGGGAGGTGGAGCGGGCGGCACGTGCTTCGCCGGTGGAATACGCGGGGAAGTTGTAGTGGTGGATATAGCGCTTGGTCTCCTCGGGGTAGATGGTGTCCAGCTTCTGCGCGGCGGACAGGGTGTTGAGCGTGCAGATGGACAGAACCTGCGTCTGGCCGCGGGAGAACAGGCCGCTGCCGTGTACTCTGGGCAGAACGCCGACCTCGGCATCGAGCGGACGGATTTCGTCCATGCCGCGGCCGTCTACGCGCTTGCCTTCCAGCAGCCACTTCTTGACGACTTTCTTCTGCATTTTGTACAGGCAGACTTCGATATGCGTTTCAAAGTCTTCGTACTTTTCGGCGAATTTATCGGCAAAATCCAGACGGGCGGCGGTCAGACGCTCCTCGCGGACGTTCTTGTCGTCGGTGTCCAGCGCGTACTCGATCTGGTTCAGGCCGTAGGCCATCAGGTCGTCGAGCAGGTCGTGGTTGACGGCGGCCTTTTCAAAGGTGAACTTCGGCTTGCCGATTTCGGCGACGATGCCGTTGATGAACTTGACGATCTCCATATTGGTCTCGTGGGCGATGCGAATGGCCTCGTACACGACGGCCTCGGGGGCTTCGTTGGCCTCGGTCTCGATCATGACGACCTTCTCAAACGTGGAGGAGATGCACACGAAGCAGTCACACGCCTCGCGCTCGTCGGCGGAGGGGTTGACGATATACTGGCCGTTGAGGTGCGCCACGTTCGTGGTGGCGACGGGGCCGTTCCACGGCACGTCGGAGCAAGCAATGGCGATGGACGCGCCCAGAGAGGCGACGATCTCGACCGGGTTGTCATAGTCATTGGCAAGGACGGTGCAGGTCACGACGGTGTCGTTACGCAGCTCCTCGTCGAACAAGGGACGCATGGGGCGGTCGATGATACGGCTGTTGAGGATGCTGCGCTCGGAGGGCTTGCCCTCGCGGCGGTTGAACGAGCCGGGGATGCGGCCGACGGCGTACATTCTTTCCTCAAATTCGATGGTCAGCGGGAAGTAGTCGATGCCGGCCTTGGGGATGGGGTTGCAGGTGCAGGTGGTCAGCACGACGGTGTCGCCGTAGCGGCAGATGCACTCGGCGTTGGCAAGCTCGGCGACTTTGCCGGTCTCGACGGTGAATACGCGTCCGCCGATTTCGGTCTCATAGACATGATGGTTGGGATATTGTTTGCGCGTGATCATTGGTTGTACCTCCTAAAAAATTGATGTGTCGGGAGGTTTAGCACTTGAAACGAATGTCGAAAACTCGACAGCCCTTTCAACTGCTAAAATTCTCCCGGAGTGAATGAGTTAAACTTACAAATGCAAATGAGAAATCAGAAAAGCAGACAAAGAAACCGTCCTTTCGAGCGGAACGAAGTGGGGTCGAGAAATTTTGGTACTGCGTTCGTCGGGATGGGCAGGCGTTTGGGGGGCGTGGCATTCGCGCCTGATTTTTCATTATGCATTTGAAATTAAAAAAGCGGCGATTGCTCGCCGCTTTTTCGTATCTTACTTACGGATACCCAGCTTGGCGATCAGAGCACGGTAACGGTTGATGTCCTTCTTAGCCAGATAGTCCAGCATCTTACGGCGCTTACCAACCATCATCAGCAGGCCACGACGGGAGTGGTTGTCGTGCTTGT
>CAYSYK010000036.1:0-14252 GCA_964435375.1 uncultured Oscillospiraceae bacterium
CGATGCCGATAACCTTATCTCCTGTATTTAAAGTCTTGATGGACTGTTCCAGAAGCTCTGCAAAGTTCTCCTCCTGTACAGCCTCAACATTAGTAATCTCGCTCATAGTCTTGTTGACCTCCTTTATTATCCACGCGGGTGTGGATGCACCCGCCGTGATTCCAACAGTAGCGGCACCGCGGAAAAATTCCGCATTCAGTTCGCCGGCGTTATCCACCAGCGCAACTTTCTCGCAGTGCTCACGGCAAATCATCGCAAGGCGGCCTGTGTTGGAACTCTTCGGATCTCCTACAACGACCATGGCGTCACACATCGTGGCTAACTCTGCGGCTTCCCCTTGTCGAAATTCTGTTGCTTTACATATTGTATCAAATAATTTCAAGTTAGTAAACTGTTTTTTTGCAAAATCGCAGCTTTTTTTCCACAAATTTTTTGCCGATGTGGTCTGGCAAACCATGCAAATTGGCAAATCGGGCGGAATTTTCTCCTCGAGTGCCCATTTTTCCAGTGCCTCGGGGGTCTCAAACACGCGGCAATCGTCGCACCAGCCCGCAATTCCGACGACCTCGGGATGGCTCGGCGTGCCGATGATGATCGGAAGTCGTCCCTCATGCGCCGCCGATTCGACGATCTGCTGGATTCGTGCGACGAACGGGCAGGTCGCATCGACGATGCGGCAACCGCTCTCGCGCAGGTCTTGCATCACCGCACGGCTGACGCCGTGCGAGCGGATGACAACGGTCATGTCGGCCGTTGCCTCGTGCGGCGAGTCGATCACACAAACGCCCATTTCCTCCAACCGCGCGACCATGTGCCGATTGTGGATGATCGGCCCGAGCGTCACGACGCGGTCGCCCGCGGCGGCAGTGGTTTCGACCGTGCGCACCGCGCGATCCACGCCGAAGCAAAATCCGGCACTGCGCGCAACCGTCACATTCATAGTCCCGTTTTCTCCTGCACGATCTGGCGGATGGCCGCCACCACACCCTCAACATCCAGCGCGGAGGTATCGACCTTGACGGAATCGCGCGCCGGTTTCAGCGGTGCGATTTCGCGATGCGTATCCTGATAATCGCGCTGTTGCAGGTCTTTGAGCACCTTTTCATAGGATTCTCGGCTGCCCTTGGCTTGCAGCTCGTCGAAGCGCCGCTGCGCGCGCACCTCGGCGGATGCCGTCAGGAAAATCTTGACCACCGCGTCGGGCAGCACCACGGTGCCGATGTCGCGTCCGTCCATGACGACGTTGTGCGCACGCGCCACGTCGCGTTGCATTTCCAGCAGCACCTCGCGCACGACGGCGTGCGCCGAAATGAGGCTGGCTTTCTGAGAAATATCGGGCGTGCGGATGTCGTCGGTGACATCCATCCCGTTCATTTTCATATGCTGCAAGCCGTTTTCGTCATAGTCGATGCCGATGGTTAGCTCGTCAATATAACGCTCCACCCCATCGACATCCTTCGGGCTGATCCCGAGCAGATCCATAAAATAGGCAACGGTGCGATAGATCGCGCCGGTATCGACATAATAAAAGTTCAGTTCGCTCGCCAGACGTTTTGCAATCGTGCTTTTTCCCGCACCGGCAGGGCCGTCAATGGCAATGGCAACGGTTTTTCCCATGGTTATTTCCTCTCTTATATTTCCGTTCTCAGTTTTTCCAGCGCGGCCGCCTCGCGTGCCGCCGCCGTCTGCGTGCTGATGCTCAGCATTTGCGCGCACTGCTCGATACTCAGAGGCTTTCCGTCCTCCAAGCCAAAGCGCAGGCTCAGCAGCTTGGCATCGGTCTCGTCCAGACGTTCCAGAAGCTCGGCCACGCGCTGACGCATTTGGAAAAGTGCGGTATCTTCCACTGACTGCCGATCTTCCTCGGTTTCCTCCTGCGGTTGTGCGCTCGCTTTCGCGCGCTGCAGAAGCCGTGCATTTTCGAGCATATCGGCGACTGCCTGCGTCTCCTGCTCGCTCAGGTGGATATGCTCCGCGATTTCGGCGACGGTCGGATTGCGCCCGAGCTGGGCAAGCAACCATTCATCCGCCGCGCGATAGTCCTGCATGGCCTGTTTCATTTTTCCGCCGATGCCGTTTTGCCTTGCCTGAACGGTCACGGCCTTGGCAAGATAGCGCGCAATCCACCGCCGTGCATGGCTTTGGAAATCGCCGTCACGATAGCACAAAATCCCCTGCCACAGTCCCAAGCTGCCCTCCTGAATCAGGTCGGTCAGCAGCACGCCGTGCCCCGTCATTTCCAGTGCCATTTGCGCGACCGTGGGCAGCATTGCATTCGTCAGCGCGGGCAAGATCTGCTCATAGCCGTCGGCAAAGCGACGCGCCGCTTTCTGCAAGTCGACGGACGAGTCCAGCGCGTCGATTTCTTCCAGACACAGGCGCAGAGGGTCGGTTTCCTCCAATGCGCGGCGGGATGCGCCCGCGTGCACCCATTGCGCCTCGAATGCAAGGCGCTGCGCCGTGCGGCCGTTGGCGACAGCCGGTCGGATCGTCGACACGTCCGGCAAAATCTCGGCCTCATCCAAGCATAGCAACGCCTGCTCGAAATCATCCTCGTTCAATTCTTCGGTCAGCATCAGAAATTCCGCCGCCGAAATGCTGCCGCCATGCGGAATTTGCCGCAGAGCGGTTTCCCATGCCGCATCTTCCCATGTAATTTCCGGGTTCGTCATTCCAGAAAATCCTCCAATCCGATATCCGCGCCCAATTCTTTCAAGCGTTCGATGGCCTGTTTTTCGATCTGCCGGACGCGCTCTTTCGAAATGCCGAAGCGAAGGCCGATTTGCTCCAGCGAACAGCCCACGCCGTCGTCCATGCCGTAGTGCATACGCAAAATCTGCGCCTGACGCGGTGTCAGCTTGGACAGCAGTTTTTCCAGCGTCTGCGTCAACGCTTGGCGCACGAGGCGCTCCTGCGGCTGGGGCGAATGCGTATCTTCCACCAGCACGGCAACGCTGTCGCTCTCCCCAACCGGGGCATCGAGTGAAACGGTCTGCGTTTGCAGCGGGAGCAGACGGCGCACCCTTTCCGCGTCCATATTACAGTGGGCGGCGATTTGCTCCACCGTCGGCTCACAGCCGTTGATCTTGCAAAGTTCCTGCCGCGCCGCGGCGATTTTTTTCAGCAATTGGGCGGTGTAGGCAGGTATGCGGATCATATCCGCCTGATTTTCCAAGCAGCGCACTATGCTCTGCCGGATCCAGTACGTCGCATATGTAGCAAAGCGGCAATCGCGGCTGTAATCGTATTTTTCCGCAGCCGCAAGCAGGCCGATGCAGCCCTCCTGCACCAGATCGAGCATCGACACGCTCCGCCCGACATACTCGCCCGCCACGGAAACGACCAGCCGAAGATTTGCCTGCACGAGCAGGCGGATGGCCTCCTCGTCGCCCGCCTTGCAGCGTTCGGCAAGTGCCTGCTCCTGCTGTGCCGTCAGCAGTGGGATATCCCGAATGTCGCGCAGAAATGCGCCCATACTTTCCTCGCCCATGGTCACCGATGCGGGCATTTTTCTCATGATTTCAATCCTTTTCTTTCCCGAAGCCTGTTTTGCAGTGCCAGAAGGTCACCGTCGGAGGCAACGCTCTCGCTCTGGTATTCGGCCTGAATGGTATCGATGCAGTCGCGCAGAGCGGTTTCGTTGATCGGCCCCTGATGGCGCTGCACAACCCCGACGATATGCGACATTTCGTCCTCCGTCATGTCCGACAGCACGGAAACGGAAACCTCCATTCCCTTGCGATAACGCTCGCGCAGTTGGGCAAACGCCTTGCCCAGCACGGGCGCGGTGAACATCCGCTCGTCGAGCGCACCGGTTTTATCCAGAAGTGCCGGCTCGGCCAGCACCATGGCAAGCACCGTCTCCTCCGCCATCGCGCAGCGAACGTTTCGATAATGGAACGCGCGCGTTTTCGGCTGCAAATTCTGCACCGGCTGCAGATCCTGTTTTTCCTGCTTGCGTTTTTCGTGCGACACGCGGCGCTTGTACGCCTTGTCCACTTCCAGCTTCATGGCATCATAGCTGATGTGTCCCGCATCGGCCACGCGGCGGCCGTACACCTCGCGCTGTACGGGACTGCCGAGCGCGCAGATCAGCTCCGACGCCTCCTGTATGAATTTCACGCGCTGTTCGTCCGCATTCAGATCGTAGCGGCGGCGAATGGCGTCAAGCTGGTATTCCACGCGATCGGCCGACTCCTCCAGCAATAGCTTAAACTTGTCCGCACCGAATTTTTTCAGAAATTCATCCGGGTCTTTGGCATCTTTCATGCGCAGAACTTTCACCTGCAAGCCCACTTTTTCGAGCATCGGAATGGCACGCTGTGCCGCACGCTGTCCCGCCTCGTCCCCATCGTAAATCAGGACCACCTGCTCGGTATAGCGCGACAGGAGCGTCGCGTGCTCCGCCGTCAGGCTCGTGCCGAGCGAGGCGACCGCACAGTCGAATCCGTACTGGTGCAGGGAAATGGCATCCATATACCCCTCCACGAGGATGAGATAGCCGAGTTTGCTTTTTTTCGCCACGTTCAGGCCGAACAGGTTTTTTCGCTTGTTGAAAATCGGCGTTTCGGGCGAATTGAGATATTTTGCCGCATTGTCATCCTTTTTCATAATGCGGCCGCCGAAGCCGATGACATTGCCGCGCACGTCGATGATCGGGAACATCAGCCGATCGCGGAAGCGGTCGAACAGTCGCCCGTTTTTCTGTGACTCGGTAACGAGACCGGAGTCTTTCAATTCCTCGTCGGTGTAGCCTTTGCGTTTCAGCGCGTCGGTCAGCCCCGTCCAAGAATCGGGCGCGTAGCCGATGCCGAAGCCGGTCAGCGTCGCCTTGGTCATTCCGCGGCCGATGGCATATTGCAGTGCCTGTGTGCCCTGCGGCTCATACAGCCGCGCATGGAAATATCGCGCCGCCTCTTTGTGCAGTGCCCACAGCCGTTCCTGTCGACGGTACTGCGATTGCTCATACTCGTCGCCCGGCACTTCCATGCCGACGCGCTTTGCCAGTGCTCGGACGGCATCGGCATAACTCAGCCCCTCGATCTCCATTTCAAAATTGATCACGCCGCCGCCTTTGTGACAGCCGAAGCAATAGTATATACCTTTGTCGGGTGCGACGGAAAAGGAGGCCGTTTTTTCCCCGTGGAACGGGCAAAGTCCGAACATATTCGCGCCGGAGCGCTTGAGCGACACATACTGCCCCACTACTTCCTCAATGGGGTTGCGTGCAACCAATTCGTCGATAAAAGCAGGCGAAAATGCCATAAACGATCTCCTTTCCGCAGAGTTTTTCTTTCCGAAATTTTATTATACCATATCAGCCGCGAACATTCCACCCCATCGGGATAAAAATCTGCGTAAATTTGTCGACGGCGTATTTGTCCGTCATGCCGGCGATATAGTCGCAGACCGTGCGTTCCAGCCCGTCGAAGCTCAGTTGCGGCTGAAAATCGGGCGGGAGGTCTTGCGGATGGTTTACATAATGTTCAAACAGGCGCTTGAGCATATCTTTCGCCCGTCCCTCCTCGCCTTTGGCGACGGGGTTGCGGTACACGCGCTCGAACATGAATGCGCGCAAATCGCGCAGGGCATTTTCCACCTGCGGCGTCTGCACGATCATGCCGGCCTCGCGCGACGCGTCGATCAAATCGCGCACCAGTGTGTCGATGCGCTCGGAATGGGTCTGCCCCAAAACGTCGGAAATACTGCGCGGAATGTCTTCATTCGACAAAATCCCCGCGCGTACCGCGTCGTCAATATCGTGATTGACATAGGCGATCTGGTCGGAATAGCGGATGATCCGTCCCTCCAGCGTGTCGGGGAGAGTCGCGCCCGTGTGCCCAACGATGCCCATGCGCACCTCATAGGTCAGATTCAGTCCCCTTCCGTCGTTTTCCAGCACATCCACCACGCGCAGGCTCTGCTCATTGTGTCGGAATCCGCCGACCATCAGCTCGGAAAGCGCGGCCTCCCCCGCATGGCCGAACGGCGTATGCCCCAGATCGTGCCCCATGGCGATTGCCTCGGACAGATCTTCGTTGAGTGCCAGTGCTCTGGTGATGGTGCGCGCGATGCGGGACACTTCGATCGTGTGCGTCATGCGCGTGCGGTAATGATCGCCCTCCGGCCGCAGAAATACCTGCGTTTTGTGCACCAGACGGCGGAACGCCTTGCAATGGACGATCTTGTCCGTATCCTTCTGATAGCAGGTGCGCACATCCGTTTCATCGTGCGTATCGCCGTATAAGCGTCCTGCGGATTCATCCGAAAACGCCGCAAGCGGATTGAGCAAACGACGCTCGCGCTGTTGCAATTCTTCCCGAACGGTCATGCGGTTCCCTCCTTATGTGATCGGAAATGCCCGATATTCTTTGCCTATTTCCATACCCTCGACGGTCGCGGCACTCATATCGGTCAGCTTGTCCAGAAATGCCTGTGCCTTGGTCTCGGGAAACAGCAGTTCCAGCTCGACCTCCGCGCCGAAGCGTGTGTCGTGGATGATGCCCTCGAACGCCGCCACTTCCGGCTTGACACGCTCGTAAAAGCTGTACGGACACGGCACATACAGCACCGTCCACACGCGCTTGATCGACTTTCCCGCCGCATCGACGGCAATTTTCGCGCCGCGCGTATACGCGCGCACAAGTCCACCCGCGCCGAGCAAAATCCCGCCGAAATACCGCGTCACCACGCACACGACATTAAAAAGCCCTTCGCGTTGCAGTACCTGCAGCATGGGCATCCCCGCCGTGCCGCCGGGTTCGCCGTCATCGGAAAAGCGTACCGCGCCGTCACGAATGATGTACGCCCAGCAGTTGTGCGTCGCATCATAGTGCTTTTTCTTCATTTCCTGAATTTTTTCCAGTGCCGCTTCTTCGGTCTCGACCGGCCAGATGCGGCCGATGAAGCGGGACTTTTTTTCGATAAATTCCGCCTCACCAAAGGCGGTCGGCACCAGATACTCGTCCAAATTTACAGCTCCTTTGTGATATAGGCGCGAAGCCGCCCATAGAGAATATCGTCGACAACGGTCTCCACCGCAATGCCTTGCGTCGTGTAATCGACGCTCAGCACCTGTGCTCCGTCGTGCAGCGTTTCGACCATGCCGCCCATCGCATAGGGCAGTGTCACCAGTACATGATGGCGGCTGTGGCCGAGTGCGGACTCGATGGCGTGCAACAATTGCTCCGTACCGAGGCCGAAACGCGCCGAAATTTTCACAACATCCTGCCCCACGGGAATTTCCGACGCGTCGACGAGGTCCGCCTTGTTATAGCAGCGCAAAACGGGTGTGCCCTCTTTGGCCAGCTTTGCAATGAGCGCGTCGACAACGGAAATATGTGCCTCGCGATTTGGGTCGGACGCGTCGATGACGTGCAGCAGCAGGTCTGCATACTGCAATTCCTCCAGCGTCGCGCCGAATGCATCCACCAGATGATGCGGCAATTTCGCGATAAATCCGACGGTATCCGACAAAATGACATTCAGATTATCCGAAACCGCCAGCAAACGCGACGTGGTGTCGAGCGTGTCGAACAGGCGGTTGTTTGCGGGGATTCCCGCGTCGGTCAGGCAGTTCAGCAGCGTGGATTTTCCCGCATTGGTGTAGCCAACGAGGGCAACCACCGGTACGGAATTTTTCATACGCCGCTCTCTTTGCACGCCGCGCACCTGCCGCACCTGCTCCAGTTCCGCGCGCAGGCGGTCGATCCGTTCACGGATGTGGCGGCGGTCACTTTCGAGCTTCGTTTCGCCCGGGCCACGCGTGCCGATTCCGCCGCCTTGACGGCTCAGGCTCTTGCCCATCCCGGAAAGGCGCGGCAGCAGATACTGATACTGCGCCAACTCCACCTGCAAGCGTCCCTCTTTTGTTTTCGCGCGCTGGGCGAAAATGTCCAGAATCAGCGCACTACGGTCAAGCACCGTCACGCCGATGATGTCCTCCAAGGCGCGGATATTGCCGGGCGACAGCTCATTGTCGAACACGACCATCGTCGATTCCGTCGCCTCGACGAGCATTTTCACTTCCAACGCTTTTCCCTCGCCGATAAAGCTGTGCGCGTCGGGGGTATGACGATTTTGCAGAATTTTTCCCGTGCAGAATCCGCCCGCCGTTTCCAGCAACGCTTCCAATTCCTCCATCGATTGCTCCGTCGCCGTCTGCGCAGAAGAAAAGCAGTCGGCATTCAGGCCGACCAGCACCGCACGCTCCGGCGCAGCACTTTCCATAATTCGTTCCATAATTCCCTCCCCGCTTGCATCCTACTTTCCCAATTTACTTATTATTATAACACAGGCAACCGCTTTCGTGCAACATTTTCCCGCAAAAAGTCAAAAAAGTTTGCGCGGCGCAGAAAATTCGGGTGCGCTTTAGTCGGCGCACCCGAACGATCATTTTGCGTGAACCGTCACGATACCGTCTTGCACCGTCGCCTCGATTTCGGAGATCGGCGTTTCGAACGAATCGATGATTTTTTCGCTGATAGGGTCTTCCAGCCGTTTCTGGATGGTACGGCGCAGGTTGCGCGCGCCGTAGGTGACGGAATATGCCTCTTTAACAAGCAGTTGCCGCACGCTTTCATCCCAACGGAAAGTCAGTCCTCTGCTCTGCAGGCTCTGCCGCAGTTCTTCGAGCATAATATCGGCAATGCCGAGGAAGTTTTCTTCCGTCAGGTGGCGGAAGGTGATGATCTCGTCCACACGGTTGAGGAATTCGGGACGCAGAAATTCGCGCAGTGCGCCCATCGTTTTCTCGCGCACCATGTCCTGATCGCTGCGGCCGAAGCCGAGACTTCCGACCCGTCCCTCGGAACCTGCGTTGGAGGTCATGACGATAATGGTATTTTCAAAATTGACCACCCGACCCTGCGCGTCGGTAATGCGCCCGTCGTCGAGCACCTGAAGCAGAATGTTGAGCACGTCCGGGTGCGCCTTTTCGATCTCGTCGAACAGAATCACGGCATACGGGCGGCGGCGGATTTTCTCGGTGAGCTGTCCCGCCTCGTCATAGCCCACATAGCCCGGAGGCGAACCGATCAGCTTGGACACGGTATGCTTTTCCATATATTCCGACATATCGAGCCGAATCAGGCTGTCGACACTGTGGAACAGATCGTCGGCAAGCTGCTTGACCAGTTCGGTCTTTCCGACGCCCGTCGGTCCGACAAAAATGAACGAAACAGGGCGTTTTTTCGGGCTGATACCGACGCGGTTGCGGCGAATGGCACGTGAAACGGCCTCCACAGCCTCATCCTGCCCGACGATATGTTCTTTCAGGCGGGCATCGAGTCCGCGCATTTGCTGATATTCCTGCGCCTTGATCTTCGATGCGGGGATTTTCGTCCACAGTTCGATGATATGCGCCAGATTTTCGATGGTCACGCTCGGCTTCGGGAGCTTTTCCAGTTCTTCGATCTGTGCCGCCAGTTGCAGCAGCTTGCTGCGCACGATGGCCAGCCGTTCAAAATTCTGGTTTTCGGTCTGCTCGTTGAGCATTCTCAGCTCCAGCTCGTAATCGTCGCGCTCTTTCTGCAGCTCGGCCAGCTTGGAGATTTCCTTGCACTGCAAATTCACGTCGGAACACGCCTCATCGAGCAGGTCGATGGCTTTATCGGGCAGGAAACGGTCGGTGATGTAACGCTCGGACAGAACGACGCACTGCCGCGCGATCTCGGGCGAGATCTCCACGCCGTGAAAATCGGAATAGCTCTTTGCGATTCCCTGCATGATCTGGCACGCCTCTTCGATGCTCGGCTCAGCGACCGTCACGGGCTGGAAGCGACGCTCCAGCGCCGCATCTTTCTCAATGTGCTTGCGATATTCGGCAAAGGTGGTCGCACCGATGACTTGAATTTCTCCGCGCGAAAGTGCGGGCTTTAGAATATTTGCCGCGTTCATCGACCCCTCGGCGTCGCCCGCACCGACAAGATTGTGTACCTCGTCGATCACGAGAATGATGTTTCCGCAGGCTTTCACCTCGGAAATCAGGCTTTTCATGCGGCTTTCAAATTGGCCGCGGAACTGCGTGCCCGCCACGAGCGCGGTCAGGTCAAGCAGGAAAACTTCCTTGTCTTTCAGCTTGTACGGCACATCGCCCGCCACGATCCGCTGAGCAAGTCCCTCGGCGATGGCGGTCTTGCCGACGCCGGGCTCACCGATGAGGCAGGGATTGTTCTTCTGGCGGCGATTGAGAATTTGGATGATCCGTTCGGTCTCCACGTCGCGGCCGATGACACGGTCGAGTTTCCCCTCCCGTGCACGCCCCGTCAGATTCAGGCAGTACGTATCCAGAAATTTATGCTTTTTCTCTTTCTTTCGGGGCGGCTGCTCCTCGGCGGATTTGTTCTCCGTCGGTTCCTGTTTCGCCGGCAGATTGGGCGAGGAACCGAAAAGCTGATTGAGTAGCGGGAAGGTCGCCGTGCGGCTGTCGATTTCGTCCTCGTCGCCGCTCTCCTGATCGATCTGCCCAAACATTCCGCTCATCTCGTCTGTCAGATTGTCCAGATCTTCCTCGGAAAAGCCCATCTGCTGCACCGCCTGATCGATCTGCGGAATACCCAGACTGCGGGCACATTTGAGGCAGTAGCCCTCGTTGAGCGTTACGCCGTTTTCGATTTTCGTGATGAACACGACGGCGATGTTTTTCTTGCATTTGGTACAAAGTTTCGGTTGCATGGTATCACTCCATTTCTAATGGAACACCTGCCGCAAGGCAGTGCGTTGGGTCAAAAATCCTGTTGGCATTCAAACCGCTCGATGCCGTCGTCGTACCACAGGTGGGTCATATACAATCCGCCGGGCGGTACGGTCGGCCCCGCGGCGGTGCGGTTGCCCGCATCTAAGATCGCACCGATTTCTTCCGGCTTGATTTTCCCCTCGGCGGCATAGACGACGGTGCCGGCCATGGCGCGTGCCATATTGTACAGAAAACCGTTGGCGCACACGCGCAAATAGATCAGCTCACCGCGCCGCTCTACATTATAATAATACACGGTGCGCACGGTGGATTTCACATCCGTCCCCACACTTCTGACCGCCGCAAAATCATGCGTACCGACGAATTGATCGGCGGCGCGCTGCATGAGCTTCTCGTCGAGGTGCTTGGGATAAAACCACGCGCGGTTTACATAAAATGGGTCACGCACGCGGGAATTGTACAAAATATAGGTATATTCCTTGCGGGCGCAGGAGGCAATGGCGTTGAAGTTCTCGTGCACGTCAAACGCCTTGGTCACCACCACGTCGGCAGGAAGATGGGTATTGAGCGCATACGGCAGCCGCTCCACCGGGATGGTGGACTCGGTGCGGAAATTTGCCACATAGCACTTGGCGTGCACGCCGGCATCGGTGCGGCCGCAGCCGGTCGCGTGCACGGCGTGTCCGACCACGTCGGCGATGGCCTTTTCCAGCGTCTGCTGCACGGTGTCGAGATTTTTCTGCATCTGCCAGCCGTGGTAGCGCGTCCCCTCATAGGTCAAAAACAGGGCAATGTTTCGCATGCTTCACCTCACAGGCCGAAATATGCCAGCGTGATCATACCGCCGAGCAGAACAACGCCCGCGGCATAAGCCAGATAATCGCGACGCATATAGCGCAACAGCTTCATTTTCGTCCGCCCGTCGCCGCCCTGATAACAGCGGCACTCCATGGCGGTGGCCAGCTCGTCGGCTCTGCGGAACGCGCTGATGAACAGCGGCACCAGAATCGGCACGAGTGCCTTGACCTTTTCGATCAGATTGCCGCTTTCAAAATCCGCACCGCGGGCTTTCTGCGCGGACATGATCTTGTCCGTTTCCTCGATCAGCGTCGGGATAAAACGTAGTGCGATGCACATCATCATGCTCAGCTCATGCACGGGCAGGCCGATTTTCTTGAACGGCCCGAGCAGGGATTCCAATCCGTCCGTCAGGGAGATCGGCGAGGTCGTATACGTCAGCAAAAACGTCCCGCTGATCAGCATCAGAATGCGCAGCACCATGAAAAATGCCCGTACCACGCCCTCCTGCGTGATTTTGAATATCCAGAACCGCACCCAGACCGTTTCGCCGTCGGTGAACAGGACATTCAGAACGCCCGTGAAGATCATGATGACGACCAGCGGCTTCATGCCGCGCAGCAGGCTCTTGAGCGGAATGCGCGAAACGAGGATGCAAAGCGCCAAAAACACCAGCATCACGCCATAGGAAATCCAGCTTTTCGCCACGAACAGGGCGATAATATACACCAGCAGCATGACGAGCTTCGTTCGCGGGTCCATTTTGTGTATGGTCGAGGAGCCGGGGAAGAATTGGCCGAGTGTGACGTCTTTCAACATCTTATCTGCCCTCCTTCCGCTTTTTCAGCGCGGCGACGGCCTGCTCCACGGTGTACACCGGGTCGATCGGCACGCCGAGCGCACGCAGACGCAGGCATACCTGCGTGATCTGCGGAATATCCAGTCCCATGTCTTTCAGTTCCTGCGCGCGCAGGAAAACCTCCTGCGGCGTGCCGTCCATGGCAAGCTCCGCGCCGTTGAGCACCAGAAGGCGGTCGGTCAATCTGGCCACGTCGCTCATGGAATGGCTGACCATCATCACGGTCGCGTCCTTGGCCTGTCTGTATGCGCGGATATTTTCGAGGATCTCTTCGCGGCCGGACGGGTCGAGTCCCGCCGTCGGCTCGTCGAGGATCAGCACCTCCGGCTCCATGGCGATCACGCCCGCGATGGCTACGCGGCGCTTCTGCCCGCCGGACAAATCGAACGGCGACACCTGAAGCTGCTGCTCGCTCAGGCCGACGAATTGCGCGGCCTGCCGAACACGGCGGTCGATTTCTTCCTTGGAAAGCCCCATATTTTTCGGCCCGAAAGAAATGTCTTTGTACACCGTTTCCTCAAAAAGCTGATATTCGGGGTACTGAAACACCAGCCCCACACGAAAACGCGCCTGTCTTGTCAGTTTTTTGTCCGACCAGATGTCCTTGCCGTTGAGCAGGACCGTGCCGGAGGTCGGCTTGAGCAGACCGTTCAGGTGCTGCATCAGGGTCGATTTACCGGAGCCGGTGTGTCCGATCACGCCGATAAATTCGCCCTTGTTGACCGAAAAATTCAGATTGTTCAATGCCGTATGCTCAAACGGCGTACCGGCAGAGTAGGTATGTGTCAGGTTGCGAACCTGTAAAATCGGTTCCACTTTGTTTCCTCCCGGAGCGTCAAACCTCTAATGCCTGATAGAGTGTCTGCGCACATTCTTCTGTATCCAGCGCGTCGAGCGGCAGATCAAATCCCGCTTTGTTCAGCGCATGGCAAAGTTCCACCGTATCGGGTGCGGCAAGGCCGATGCCGTGCAGCAATTCCACCTGAGAAAAGACCGCTTTCGGCGTTCCGTCCGCCGCGACGGTTCCCTGATGCAGAACGATCACGCGGTCGGCTTTCGCCGCCTCGTCCATGTGGTGCGTGATGAGAATGACGGTGATTTTCTTGTCACGGTTGAGTTTTTGAATGGTTTCGATGACCTCGCGCCGTCCGCGCGGGTCGAGCATGGCCGTCGGCTCGTCGAGGACGATGCACTTCGGCTCCATGGCGATGATTCCTGCAATGGCTACGCGCTGTTTCTGTCCGCCCGACAGCAAATGCGGCGCGTGCTCGCGAAATTCGTACATTCCGACCTGCTTGAGTGCCTGATCGACCCTGCGTCGGATTTCGGGGCTTGCGATGCCGAGGTTTTCCGGGCCGAATGCCACGTCCTCCTCCACCACATTGGCCACGATCTGATTATCGGGATTCTGAAAAACCATGCCGACGTTCCTGCGCACGCGAATGAGCAGCGATTCGTCGGAGGTATCCAGCCCGGAAACATACACCTTACCGCCGCATGGCAGCAAGATGGCGTTGAAATGCTTGGCAAGCGTGGATTTTCCGCATCCGTTACTGCCGAGCACCGCGACGAAACTGCCCTCTTCCACGGACAGATTCAGGTCGCTGAAAACCGCCACGGCGGGATGGTCATCCGTGCCGGGGTAAGCATAATTCAAATGCTCGACGCAAATTGCTTTGCTCAATGTACGTACCTCCTATCGGGGCATCCATCTGCCCGTCGCACCGCACGGCAGGATCAGTCCGGTCGAACGAACCGGCAATCCGACCTCCGCGGCCTGCGTATGTCCGCCGGGGAAGGCCGTGTCCGCGGCATAGCCGACAGCGGCCGGTGCCAACCCGGTTGTGTAGGAATTGATGATGACGAACAGCGGATCGTCCGTCAGCAGCTTTGCCGTTT
>CAYSYK010000037.1:0-10683 GCA_964435375.1 uncultured Oscillospiraceae bacterium
CCGCTCACGTTGAGTACCAGACTGACAACCGTCACTATGCTCACGTTGACTGCCCGGGTCACGCTGACTATATCAAGAACATGATCACCGGTGCTGCTCAGATGGACGGCGCTATCCTGGTTATCGCTTCCACCGACGGCCCCATGGCTCAGACCAAGGAGCACCTGCTGCTGGCTCGTCAGGTTGGCGTTCCCGCTATCGTTGTTTTCCTGAACAAGTGCGATCAGGTCGACGACGATGAGCTGCTGGAGCTGGTTGAGATGGAAGTCCGCGAGACTCTGTCTTCCTACGACTTCCCCGGCGACGACACCCCCATCATCCGTGGTTCCGCTCTGAACGCTCTGGTTTCCGAGTCCAAGGATCTGGACGCTCCCGAGTATGCCTGCATTAAGGAACTGATGGACGCTGTCGACGACTTTATCCCCACTCCCGACCGTAAGGCCGACCAGCCCTTCCTGATGCCCGTTGAGGACGTGTTCACCATTTCCGGTCGTGGCACCGTTGCTACCGGCCGTGTTGAGCGTGGTGTTGTCAACAAGAACGACAAGGTCGAGATCGTTGGCCTGCGCGAAGAGAAGAAGGACACCGTCGTTACCGACATCGAAATGTTCCACAAGCTGCTTGACTACGCAGAAGCCGGCGACAACATCGGCGCTCTGCTGCGTGGCGTTGACAAGAAGGACATCGAGCGCGGTCAGGTTCTGTGCAAGCCGGGTTCCATCCACCCGCTGACCAAGTTCGCCGGTCAGGTTTACGTCCTGTCCAAGGAAGAAGGCGGCCGTCACACCCCGTTCTTCAACAACTATCGTCCTCAGTTCTACTTCCGTACCACCGACGTGACCGGCATCATCACTCTGCCCGAAGGCGTTGAGATGTGCATGCCCGGCGACAACGTCGTGATGAACGTTGAGCTGATCACCCCCATCGCTATCGAAAAGGGTCTGCGTTTCGCTATCCGCGAAGGCGGCCGTACCGTTGGTTCCGGTGTTGTCACCGAGATCATGGACTAATCCGTTAGCCTAATTGCGATCCCCCGGCTTTGCCGGGGGATTTTGCATTCTTAAGAAATTCTTTAGTGGACAATTGTCGGATTTTCTGGTATGATATCTATCAGAAAGGATGGCGCATTATGAAAAAACCTGTCAAAATTCTGCTTTATTTCCTGCTTACATTGGCGAGCCTGCTGCTCGTTTTCCTGCTGGTGGTCTATCCCGCGTCGAAAATCGTGTATCACGAATATTTTTCCGACAGCGAGCGTTGCTTCACCATTCCGGGCTTGTCGGACGGTTTCGTCCAGCAGGGCTTCCATTATGACGAGGTGCACGGCGTGTATCTCGTCAGCGGCTATATGAAGGACAAGAGCAAACCCTCCCGCATTTACGTCGTGCACCCCGACGGGACGAATACCCATGTCGAACTGACGGACGAAAGCGGCGCGGCCTATACCGGCCACTGCGGCGGCGTGTGCGTCAACGGCGACTATGTTTACCTCAGCTCCGATGCCGATGCGATTGTCGTGTTCTCCCTGACGGATGTGCTTGCCGGCGGCGAGGTAAAAAAACGCGGCCAGATCGAGATCGGCGAACACACCAGTTATTGCACCTTTGTCGACGGCTACCTCGTAACGGGCGTGTTCTATCGCGCGGGAAGCTACGAAACGCCGGATTACCACCATGTGGCGACCCCGGCGGGCGATGAAAACACCGCGCTGGTCTGGGTCTACCCGGCGGACGAGACCGCGCCGTTCGGAATTGCGGCGCAGCCCGTCGCGGCACTGTCTGTGCAGTCGCAGGTGCAGGGACTGACCGTGACGGACGACGGGAAAATCGTGCTGTCTACCTCGTGGGGACTCAATTCCTCCGGCCTGTGGCTGTACGAGATTGACGACCGAGCGGGCAGCGTGACGAAAGACGGCGTGCAGATCCCACTGTACTACCTCGACAGTGCGAATCTGGTCAAGAGCGTCAAGGCACCGCCGATGGCGGAGGAGCTGGTTTGCCGCAACGGCCGCGTCTATGTGATGACGGAGTCGGCGTGCTCCAAGTACTTCTTCGGCAACCTGATCGACGGCCGCCACGTATTTGCGTACAAATTTTAAGAAAAACGGGCAGAAAACTGCCCGTTTTTTCATCCTTTTTTAGCAAAATTTTTGTTGGCAATCGCCCGGTTTTCTGCTATAATAGGAGAATATCGAACCCGATGAAAAAGGTGATGTGATTTGAGAGAACTTTGGGAAAAAATCAAAGAGGCGTTGATCTCGGCCTTGCCCGTCACGGCAATCGTTTACCTTCTGGCGCTGACGCCGCTGGTCAACTTTTCCTCCGCCGAACTGGTGACGTTCACGATCGGCGCAGTGCTGCTGATTTTGGGCATCGGTATGTTCAATCTCGGCGCGGATCTGGCTATGACACCCATGGGCGTACATATGGGTGCCGGCCTTTCCAGACAGAAGAAAATCGGCCTGCTGTTGGCGGTCTGCTTCGTGATGGGTATGCTCATTACCGTCGCGGAGCCGGATCTTCAGGTGCTGGCCAAGCAGGTCAGCGCCGTCATGAACGGAACGGTGCTGATTTACGCGGTCGGTATTGGCGTGGGATTGTTTTTGATGGTTTCCGTCATGAAAATCATCTTCAAAAAGAGCCTGTCGCATATTCTGATGCTGTTTTATATGCTACTGTTCGCGCTGGCGCTGATGCTGGTGGTCAGCGGCGGCGAGAGCTTGTTGCCTCTGGCGTTTGACTCCGGCGGTGTGACGACCGGGCCGATCACGGTGCCGTTCATCATGGCACTGGGCGTCGGTATCGCAAACGTCTTGGGCGACCGCAGGAGCAAAGACAGTAGCTTCGGCCTCGTGGCACTGTGCTCCGTCGGACCGGTGCTGGCCGTGCTGCTGCTGGGCATTTTCTCCAATTCCGACATGAATTATCAGGTGCCGGACTATGCCGTCAGCAGCGACATTATGGGCGCGTTCTTGCATGCTCTCGGCAACACCGCGAAAGAGGTCGCCATTGCGCTGGGCATGATCGTCGTGTGCTTCGGCATTTGTCAGGTGCTTTTCCTCAAGCTGCCGAAACGCCGCCTGATGCGCATCGCGGTGGGCGTTGCGTTTACCTACGTGGGACTCGTCATTTTCCTGACCGGCGTGAACGTCGGCTTCATGCCCATCGGCTACAAGCTGGGCACCGCGCTGGCGGATACGAACCGCTGGCTTCTGGTGCTGTTCGGCCTGATCATCGGCGTGCTGGTCGTGCTGGCCGAGCCTGCCATCCACGTGCTCAACGCGCAGGTGGAGGATGTGACGGGCGGCCTCGTCAGCAAAAAATCCATGATGCTCGGCCTGTGCATCGGCGTCGGCGGCGCGATCGCGCTGAGCATGATCCGCATTATTTTTGATTTCTCGCTGGTCTATTATATCATCCCCGGCTACTTCATTTCCATGGCGCTGTCGCTGTTCGTCCCGCCGGTGTATACCGCCATCGCGTTTGACTCCGGCGGCGTGGCCAGCGGCCCGATGACCTCCGGCTTCATTCTGCCGATGGTGACGGGCGTGTGCGTCGCGATGCAGGGCGAGAGCGCGGTTTTGCGCGATGCATTCGGCGTGGTTGCCATGGTCGCCATGGCGCCGCTGATCACCATCCAGCTTCTCGGCTTCCGCGGGATCGTTGCCGGACGCGTCAACGAGCGCCGCGCCATGAAGCGCATTCTCGATGCCGATGATCAGCAGATCATCAACTTCCTGTAAGGAGGGGTGTTATGAGCAATTCCGTAAACGACTCCGCAATCAAAAAGCTGAAACTTCTGTTCACGATCGTCGATCGTCCGAAGGGCGAGTTCTATCTGGACGTGATCAGCCAGTTCGGCGTAAACTGCCAGATGGTTGCCGGCGGCTTGGGCACCGTCCGTTCCGACATCGTGGAAATGCTGGGACTTGAGCCGCACAAGGCCGTGCTCATCAGCGTCGTGCGCGAGGATATGGTCGATGCCGTGATGAACTGTCTGGAAGAAAAATTTGCCACCATCAAAAAGGGGAAAGGCGTTGCCTTCGCCGTGCCGCTGAGCAGCGTGATCGGCGTGAACGTGTACCGCTTTTTGAGTGATAACCGAATGGGGAGGGGAGCCTAAGATGAAAACAAACGAGCATGAAGTGATTTTTGTCATCGTTAACTCCGGCTATGCCGACGAGGTGATGGACGTCGCGCGGGAAAAGGGCGTGCGCGGCGGCACGATTCTCAACGCCAGAGGCGTTCTGCGCGAGGATGCGGCGGCATTTTTCGGAATAACGCTGCACGCGGACAAGGAGATTTTGATGATGGTCGTGGAAAAGGCCATCCGCGACGATGTGCTCAACGCGATCTATCAGGAGCTGGATATGTCGAAAAAATCCATGGGAATCGCGTTTTCACTGCCCGTGACCGACGCGGCGGGCTTGGTCGAAGCGCCGAAGCCCGCGGACGACGCACAATAAAACCAAAAGCAGGAAGCCTAGGCTTCCTGCTTTTTGATAGGCAAATTGTGTCATTGCGAAACCGGTCGCAGACCGGTTGTGGCAATCCGCTACCCAGAAAATCCGATTTTCCGGGGAATGGCCGAAAAAAGTTTTTCGGGAAACGGATTCCCACGGCGGCTGTGCCGCCTCGGAATGACGGGGAAAATCGGCTAGAGAAATCGCAAAAGCAGGAAGTCTCGGCTTCCTGCTTTTTGATATGCACTTAGTCCTGATCCCAGTTGTGCCAGACGTTCTGCACGTCGTCGTCATCGTCCATGATGTCGAGCAGCTTTTCCATCAGCGCGATGTGCTCCTCGGACTCCAATTTCTGATAATTCTGCGGCACCATTTCGATCTGCGCGGAGGCGAAGGCATAGCCCTTGGCGGTCAGCGCGTCGGCCACGGCGTTGAATTCGTCCGGGTCGGTGTAGACGGTGAAGCAATCTTCCTCGGCCTCAAAATCGTCCGCGCCGCAATCCATCGCGTCCATCATGACGGCATCTTCTTCCAAATCGCCGTCCTCATTGTCGATGACCAGAACGCCCTTCTTGTCGAACGACCAGCTCACGCAGCCGCTTGCGCCCAGATTGCCGCCGAATTTGTCGAAATGGTGGCGCATGGAGCCTGCGGTACGGTTGCGGTTGTCGGTCATTGTTTCGACGATGACGGCCACGCCGCCGGGGCCATAGCCTTCGTAGGTGATGGACTCGTAATTGTCCCCGCCTGCGCTGGCGGCTTTTTCGAGGCAACGCTTAATGTTGTCGTTGGGCATATTGGCGGCCTTTGCCTTGGTCACGACGGTGGCCAGACGGGAGTTGTACGCGGGGTCGGCCGAGCCGCCCTCTTTCACGGCGACGATCAGCTCCTTGGCGATTTTGGTGAATGCGGCGGCACGCTTGGCATCCTGCGCGCCCTTGGTCTTTTGAATGTTATGCCATTTGGAATGTCCGGACATATATCAATTCTCCTATTCGGGTTTTATCAAAATTTCCTGTCTATTTTAACACCGAAACATATAAAAATCAAGACTATTGGAAGAATTTCATGCAATCGTTGTGTGTTTTTGAAATTTCCACGCGAATTTCGGGGAATGCGGCCTGCAATTTCCGTGCCAAAACGGCCACGACGGGGTTTTCCGTCTGGAAATGGCCTGCGTCGATCAGGTTGATGCCCAGATCGTGCGCGTCCCAGAATTGGTTGTAGCGGATGTCGGCCGTGACGAAGGTGTCGCACCCTGCGGCCGCGGCCTGTGCCAATTCGCCGCCGCACGCGCCGCCGCCGACGGCGACCTTGTGTACGGGCTTGCCGCCGTCGACATAGCGCAGGCCGCTGCATCCGAGTGCGGTGCGGACGTGCGCAAGAAAGTCGGGCAGGGGAGTGGGGTGGATTTCGCCCGCGCGCAGCAGATTTTCGTTGCCGATCACGGCGACGTTGCGCAGCCCCAAGGTTTCGGCCAGTACGTCGTTAACACCGCCCGCGGCGCAGTCGAGATTGGTGTGCGCGTTGATGGCACTGATACCGTGGCGGCAAAGCTGCATGATGCAGCGGCCGACGGCGCTGCCGTCCGTGACGGATTTGGGTGCGGAGAAAATCAGCGGATGGTGCGTGACGATCAGCTCCGCGCCACACGCGTTCGCCTCGGCGCACACGTGCTCGAACGGGTCGAGCGCGACGAGGATCTTCGTGACGCGCTGTGCGCCGCTGCCGCAGAGCAGGCCGACATTGTCCCAGTCCATTTTCAGCTCGCGCGGGGCGAGCGTTTCAAGATATTGCAAAACGTCCTTGACGGTGGTCATACGGATTCCTCCTTCAAAAAATGCAGTTGCGGCTGTTCGGCCAGCGCTTCGAGTTGCTTCAATGCGATCGCGCGATCGGATGTTTCGTCCGCGCGCGCCGAAACGGCGATGCGCAGGCGCTTGCAGGTGCGGCGGTAGTATTGCGCGGTTTCCGCGCCGGGATTTTCCAGCATTGCGGGGGGGAAATAGCATTGCGCCGGCGTGAGCGGCGGGCATTCGGGGCGGTAGCGCACGGACATGACGGTGTACAGGAATCGCCCGTCGCGCAGTACGCGCTCCGCGTCGATGTGCCAGCCGCGCTCCGACAGGTAGCGGCGCAGGTCGGACGTTTTGCTCTGGCACTGCAAGATCAGCCGATAGCGGTCGGCTCTCAGCCACGGCGCGGCCTCCAAAATGGAGATCATCGTATCTGCGCCCATGCCGGCGCAGATAAGCGTGTCGAACGTACGCGGAATGTTTTTGACCCCGTCGGACAGATAAAACGATATTTTGTCCCGAAGGCCGTACTTTTCCGCGTTGCGCACGGCACTGTCAAGCGGGGCACGGCGCACGTCCGCGGCAAGAACGCGGTCGGCAATGCCCTGTTGCAGCAGGTAAAGGCCGAGATAGCCGTGGTCACAGCCGACGTCGGCGACGCATTCGCCCGCGCCGACGAACGCGGCACAGGCCAGCAGGCGGGGAGAGATCGGAATTTTCATGGAAACCTCCGTAAAAGCCGTGCCATCCCGGCAATCGGGATGGCACGGCCGGTGATTAGGATTGGCTCGATTGGTCGGCTTCGTAAGCCTCCAAGAAATGATTGAGCTGCGCCAAGAACGGCTCACAGTCGATGCCGTGCACCATGCAGGCTTCCTCTACCGTTTCGCCGCGGGAGGACGGACAGCCCAGACAGTGCATTCCAATGGCAAAGAACAGCGGCGCGGCGTGCGGCGCGATGTCCAGAACATCACCGATGATGGTGTCTTTCTCGATTTTAACAGCCATGGTCATGACCTCCGATCAGTATTTACCGACATATTATAACCGCTTTTGCGCAAAATAGCAAGCACGAATCCGCGATTCTTCCGCCGGAAAATACAAAATATTGCGCGCGAACGCATTCGCGGCCAAAAATTCACGGTTCAGTAACAAAACGCGCGGGGAATGCGGATAAAATATTATCGTGAATTTCTACGAGGGAGTGTGCTGCCCATGCTTGAATTAAAGCAGATTGTCAAAGATTATCCTGCCGGCGACGGTCAGGTGCATGCATTGCGCGGAATCGACCTGCGATTCCGAAAAAGCGAGTTCGTTTCCATCCTCGGCCCGTCCGGCTGCGGCAAAACCACGATGCTCAACATCATCGGCGGCTTGGATCAATATACCAGCGGCGATCTGATCATCAACGGGAAATCGACGAAGGACTTCAAAGACCGCGATTGGGATGCCTACCGCAACCATTCCGTCGGCTTTGTGTTCCAGAGCTACAACCTGATCCCGCATCAGAGCGTGCTTCAGAATGTGGAGCTGGCGCTGACGCTTTCGGGCGTGTCCAGACAGGAGCGCCGTCAAAGAGCGCGCAAGGCGCTGGAAGATGTCGGCTTGGCCGATCAACTGAACAAAAAACCGAGCGAAATGTCCGGCGGTCAGATGCAGCGTGTGGCCATCGCGCGTGCGCTGGTCAATGACCCTGACATTATCCTCGCCGACGAACCGACCGGGGCACTCGATACCGAGACGAGCGTGCAGGTGATGGACATCCTGAAAGAGGTCTCCCGTGAGCGTCTCGTCGTGATGGTCACGCACAACCCGGAGCTGGCCGAGCGCTATTCGACGCGCATCATCCGTATGCTCGACGGTGTGATCACGGGCGACTCCATGCCCATGACGCAGGAGGAATGCCTGAGCGTGCCGACGAGTGTCGCGCAGAAGAAAACGAAAAAGCCGTCGATGTCGTTCCGCACGGCGTTCATGCTGTCGCTGAAAAACCTGTTCACCAAAAAGGGAAGAACGGCACTGACCTCGTTCGCCGGCTCGATCGGCATTATCGGCATTGCGCTGATTCTGGCCGTTTCGCAGGGCATGACGTATTATATCGACACCGTGCAGGAGGAGGCACTGTCGTCCTACCCGCTGACCATCAACAGCACGACGGTCGATCTGACCCAACTCATGACGACCTTCATGGGCATGAGAAACAACGAAGCCGATCACAACCGCGACGACAATGTATACGAAAGACCCGCGCTCAAGGACATGGCCAACGCGCTCAAGCAGCTCGACATCATGGAAAACGACTTGGAAGATTTTAAGCAGTTTGTCGACGGGCAACTTGCCGATTCCGATTCGCGGCTGTACGGCGCGCTCAGCGGTGTGCAGTATACGTATTCTCTGCCGTTGCTGGTGTATACGCAGAATCGGAACGGCGACATCATCGCCTCGGATTCTCAGGCACTGCTGCGCAGCATGATCGCCGAATACATGGGCGCGGATATGTCCTCGATGATGAGCGGCGGCTCCGCAGGTTCCACGCTCATGAGCGCCGTCGGTGGCGGCTCGTCGGGCGGCGTGAGTCTCTGGCAGGAAATGCTGGCCGATAAAAACGGCGAGCTGATCAGCCCCGTCGTCAAAAACCAGTACGATCTGGTGGGCGAAAACAGCCGTTGGCCGACAAATTACAACGAGATCGTGCTCGTGGTGGACGAAAACAACGAGCTGGACGATCTGACGCTCTATTCTCTGGGCTTCCTGCACAAGGAGGACATCGACCAGATCATGAACTCCGCACCCGGCAGTGAGATTCTGGACACGACGGCACGCAAATGGAGCTTCGAGGAAATCATGCAGAAAGAATACCGCGTCATTCTCAATTCCGATTGCTATCGGAAAAACAGCGTGACCGGCCTGTATGAAGATCTGCGCAAAGACGAGGCGAATATGCCGCTGCTGTACGCCAATGCGCTGCGGCTGAAGGTGGTGGGCATTGTCCGTCCCAAAGAGGATGCGACGGCGTCCATGCTCAGCGGTTCGATCGGCTATACCCGCGCGCTGACCGAGTATGTCATCGAGCAATCGGCAAAAGCGGACTCCATTCAGGCACAGCTTGCCGACAGGACGATCGATGTGATCACGGGTCTGCCGTTCCGCCCGACGGACGACAGCATGACCGATGCGCAAAAGGCGCAGGAACTGCGCGAATATATCAGCGGCCTGAACGAAACGGAAAAAGCAAAGGCCTATATTCAGATCAAGAGCCTGCTCTACGGCGACGCGCTCAACGCCGCGGTGGACGCGCAGGTTCAGGGCAAGAGCAGGGAAGAGATGGAGCAGACGCTCAAGCAGGCGTTTGCCACGCAGATGTCCGCAGTGGATGCGCAGGAGATCGAGGCGTATCTCAAGCAGATGTCGGATGAGGATATCCTGAAATACTATCGTCAGGCCATGACGGAGTATGTCAAGCGCGCCTATGCGCAGACGCAGGAGACGCAGCTCGGGAAAATCCTGATGGAGCAAGGGCCGCAGGCACTTGTACAACTGCTCGATGCGGAGCTGGAAACCTATACCGACGCGCAGTGCGCCGTATATTACGATGAAGTTCTGGAATTTTCCGGGTCCACGGCGGAAGATGTCCTGCTGGAACTGGGCTATGTCGACCTGAGCCGTCCGAGCACGGTGAATCTGTATGCCTCCAGCTTTGCCAACAAGGACATCATCGAGGAAGAAATCGCCGGTTATAACGCGCAGAGAGATGAGCTCAAGCAGATCAAATACACGGATTATATCGGCATCATGCTCTCCTCCGTCACGACGATCATTAACGCCATCACCTATGTACTGATTGCGTTCGTGGCCATTTCGCTGGTCGTGTCGTCGATCATGATCGGCGTGATCACGCTCATCTCCGTGCAGGAGCGCACCAAGGAGATCGGCATTTTGCGCGCTATCGGTGCATCCAAGAAAAACGTGTCGAGTATGTTCACCGCGGAGACGGTCATCATCGGTTTTGCCTCGGGACTTCTGGGCGTGCTGGTGACGTACCTGCTGTGCATCCCCATCAATGCCGTCATCAATGCCCTGACGGGAATCGCCAATCTGGATGCAATCCTCCCGGTGCCGTATGCGGCGGTGCTGGTGCTCATCAGCGTCGGGCTGACGCTGATCGCGGGCACGATCCCGTCGCGCAGCGCGGCGAAAAAGGACCCTGTCGTGGCACTGCGAACGGAATAAGAAACGCGCTACGCCGTCCCGAACGGGGCGGCGTAGTCGGCGCGAATTTGCCGCGATGAAAAAATTTGCAAAAAAGAAAAAATAATACTTGCAATTTCTGCGCCGCTGTGCTATTATATCTAAGCGCGTTGAGAGCGCACATGCGCCGATAGCTCAGTTGGATAGAGTGACTGACTACGAATCAGTAGGTCGGGG
>CAYSYK010000038.1:0-9928 GCA_964435375.1 uncultured Oscillospiraceae bacterium
TGGCGTGCTTGTAGATCATTTGCTGCTTGCCATCGGACACCAGCACCACCACAAAACTGTCAAAGCCCGTGATCACGCCGCGGAGTTGGAAACCGTTCATCAGAAAAAGTGTGACGGGCACGTGATCGCGCCGCACCTCGTTCAAAATGGCTTCCTGAAGATTGCCTGCTTCCGACATAAGTATACCCTCTTTCTTTTGTGATGTGGACACTCATATCTTAGCAGATTTCATTTGTCGAAATTGGCCAAAACCTGTCGCGCGGCGTGAAGAATTTCTTCAAAACCGTCGTCGGCGGTGCGGGTGAGCCAGTGCATCGCCTCGTTGCGGCGAAACCATGTCAGTTGGCGCTTGGCGTAGTGGCGGGAGGCTTTGCGTACCTCCTCGGCGGCGGCTTCGATCGAGCCACTCGTTTGGATCGCGGCGACAAATTCTTTGTATCCGATGGCCTGCATGGCCGTGCATTTTTCGCTGATGCCGTCGGCCAGAAGACGGCGGATCTCGCTTTCCAGTCCCTGCGCGAGCATGGCACTTACGCGCAGATCAATGCGCGCGTAGAGCAGTTCGCGCGGCGTAAAATCCAGCCCCAGCCAAAGCGCCGTGTAGCGCGGCGGGACGGCGCGCGTGCGTGCGTTGTGCGCGGAGATGGTCTCGCCCGTTTCTTCGAAAACCTCCAGTGCGCGCAAAATGCGCTTGCGGTCGGCAAGGTGCAGCCGCGCGGCGGTCTCGGGGTCGATGGCACGTAGCCGCGCAAGCATATGTTCCATGCCCAGCGCGTCGGCCTGTGCCTCCAAGCGCTGCCGCGCACCCGTGGCGGGGCAGGGGGCAAAATCATTGCCGCGGATGAGGCTGTCCATGTAAAGACCCGTTCCGCCGGCGACGATGGCGGTCTTGCCGCGGGCAAGAATATCGTCGAGAATGGGGGTAGCCATGTCGCAGTAGCGGCTGACGGAAAAATCCTCGTTCGGGTCGGCCACGTCGATCATGTGGTGGACGATGCCCTGCATTTCTTCGGCCGTCGGCTTGGCCGTGCCGATGTCCATGCGGCGATAGACCTGCATGGAATCGCAGGAGATGACCTCGCCGTTTACCTCCTTTGCCAGCTCCACCGCCAGCGCGGTTTTTCCCGAGGCGGTCGGGCCGGCGATGCAGATGATGTTGTTCACAGAAGTCTCACGCCCCATTCGCCGTCATAGCTGCCGTGGTTGGTGAAAATCGCCTGTTTGCGTCTTGCCATAAAAACCTCCGTTAGCTGCGCTTGAATTGCTTTTCCAGTTGCTGTTTGCTCAAGCGGATGCAAATGGGTCTGCCGTGCGGGCAGTATTTCAGATCGTCGTTTTCCATGACGGCCTGCGCGACGGCCAGAAGCTCCGCCTCGTCGTTGACCCATCCGGCTTTGATGGCGGCCTTGCACGCGACGGTGTGCAACAATTCGTCGCGGACGGTGGTGGCTTTTTCGCGCCGACCGTTGAGCAGGTCTGCGGCCAGTGCTTCCACCGCGTCGGCCGCGTCTGCGGGGCTCAGATCCATGGGGATTTGCCGCAAAAGGATGGTATTGTCTCCAAATTCGTCGAGTTCAAAGCCCAGCTCGTCGAGCATGGGACGGTTCGCCAGCAGCTCCGCCGCGGCCGCGGGGGACAGACGGACGGAAACGGGGGACAAAAGCACCTGCGCGGAGATCTTTTCCTGATTGGCTTTCAGCTTTTCGAACAAAATGCGCTCGTGCGCGGCGTGTTTGTCGATCAAAAACGCGTCCTCGCCCTGTTCGACGAGAATGTAACTGCGGTACAGCTCGCCGACCATGCGCCATGGCGTGACGGCGGGCATTTCCAGCGTGGTTTGCTCCATTTCCGCGACGGGGGCAACCACTGGTTGCGGCGCGGGAACGGGCGTGACGGGTGCGGGAGCGGGGGTGACCTGCGGTGTGGCGACCGCCTGCCGCAACGGAAGCGCGGTCTGCTTTACCGCGTCGTAGGTCGCGGCGGCCGCCTGCTTCTGCGGGTGTGGCGCGGATTCCATGGCGGCGGTGAAATTCTTATAGGTCTGCGCGTCCATGGTGCGGAAGAACGGCTCTTGCTTTTTGGGCGCGGACGGCTGCGCGGGCGCAGCGGGCAGGGGAGAGGTGTGTTCGGGCTTGAAACGCATCTGCGGGCGGTCGGGCGTTTGATTCAGCGCACCGAGCACGCCGTAGTGAATGCAGTCGAAAACGGCCTTTTCCTGCAGGAATTTGACTTCCGTCTTAGCCGGATGGACGTTCACGTCCACCGCGTTGGCGGGCAGACGCAGATGCAGTACGCACGCCGGAAATTTTCCGACCATGATCTGATTGCGATAGGCTTCTTCCAGCGCGGCGATCATGATTTTGGATTTCACGGGACGGTCGTTGACGAAAAAGGTTTGCATACTGCGGCTGGGACGCGCGTCGGTGGGCTTGGAGATGTAGCCGCTCAGGCGGTAGCCGTCCCATACGCTGTCGAGCGGCACCATCTGCGCGCTTTCGCGGCCGTAGACGCAGTACACGGCCGCTTGCAGGCCGCCCGTCCCGGGGGTGGAGAGGATCTGCTTGCCGTCACGCAGGAAGGTGATGGCGGTATCGGGATGTGCCAATGCCTGAAGCTGTACGGCGGCGGCAACGCGGCCGCCCTCCACGGCATCGGATTTCATGAATTTCATGCGCGCGGGCGTGTTGAAGAACAGGTCGCGGACGATGATGGTCGTGCCGACGGGACAACCCGCCTCACTTTCTTCCAAAACCGCGCCCGCTTCCAGATGCAGGCTCGTGCCGCTGAGCATATCGGCGGTGCGCGTCATCAGGTCGATGCGGCTGACCGAGGCGATGGCGGCCAATGCCTCGCCGCGAAATCCCATGGTGGCGATGGCGGCCAGATCGTCGGCCGTGCGCAGTTTGGAGGTCGCATGGCGCAAAAACGCCGTGCGCGCGTCCTGTGCGGTCATGCCGCAACCGTTGTCCGTCACGCGCAGGAAGGTCATGCCGCCGTCTTTGATCTCGACGGTGATTTTGGTCGCGCCTGCGTCGATGGCGTTTTCCAGAAGCTCCTTGACGACGGACGACGGACGTTCCACCACCTCGCCCGCGGCGATGAGGTTGGCAATATGCGGCGATAGCTGAATGATTTTATTCATGGCGTTACCTCGTGAGCAGATACACGGATGCATTGTTGGCAATGTGGATGAGAATGGGGGTGAAAACGGAGCCGCTTCGCTGATAGCACCATGCGAAAATCAGCCCTGCGGGCAGATATTGGATCAGCGACAGCAGCAGATATCCGACCGATGCGCTGCCGATCTGCGACAGAATGTGAATAGAGGCGAAAATCAGCGCGGAGAGGACGTAGGCCCGGAGCGGACTGCGCTCGTACAGCGCGCCGAACACAAGGCCGCGGTGCAGGATTTCCTCGGCGACCGGCGCGAGCAGAATCGTCCCGATCATCATAAAGGCCGGCGCCTGCGCGGTCATAAGCCAGAGCTGTTGATCGTTCTGGTTTACATAATCCGAGAAAAACGCACGCACGAGCAGCGCCATGGCGTTGCGGCACAGAAAATACGCGGCAAATCCGATCAGCGCGAACAGCAGCGTCTGTTTCGGGAAACGAAAACTGCGCAGCAGATTTTTCCGCAGAAAACGGCCGAAAATCAGCACGACCGCAAGCACGTTGACGGAAAAATAGAGGAAATTGAGCAGTGCGTCGTTGAGCGGCGCGGCCAGCGCACGGTTGAACGATTGCAGCAGAACCGGAAGCAGAAATACCTCGAAAAGAAGATAAATCGTTCCGTATTGCTTTTCACGCGCCGTCAGCGTGGGCAGGGGATGTCGCAAAAGGTTCATTGAGTCAGCATCCTTTTCAGCTTGTAAAGCTCGTTCATCGCCTCGATGGGCGTCAAGGTTTCCACGTTCACGGCGGCCAGCGCGTCGCAGACCTGCTGTGTGCGCAGGTCAAGCATACTGACCTGATCGTCCTGCTCGCGTCGGACAACGACGGGCGCGGGCGTGTCGCTTTCGAGCTGTGCGAGAATCTGCCGTGCGCGCTGGATGACGGAGTTGGGAAGTCCCGCGAGCTTTGCGACCTCCACGCCGTAGCTGTCGTCCGCCGCACCGGGGACGATGCGCCGCAGGAAGATCATTTCGCCGTTGCGTTTTTTGACGGCGATGTTGTAGTTTTTCACATTGGGCAGCTCGTTTTCAATTGTGGAAAGTTCGTGATAATGGGTCGCAAACAGGGTTTTCGCGCCCAGTTTTGCGGGATTTGCGGCGTATTCCAGCACGGCGCGCGCAATGGACATTCCGTCGTAGGTGGAGGTGCCGCGGCCGATTTCATCGAGAATCAGCAAACTGCGCGCCGTGGCGTGCTTCAAAATGGAGGCGACTTCCGCCATTTCCACCATGAACGTCGATTGGCCGGAGGCCAGATCGTCGCTTGCGCCGATGCGCGTGAACACGCGGTCGACGATGCCCAGCCGCGCACTGCGGGCGGGGACGAACGAGCCCATTTGCGCCATCAGCACAATCAGCGCGACCTGACGCATATAGGTCGATTTGCCGGCCATATTCGGGCCTGTGATGATGGAAACCTGATGATCGTCCTGCCCGAGCTGTGTGTCGTTGGGGACGAAGAGGCTGTCTTTGAGCATGACCTCGACGACGGGGTGACGCCCGTCCGTGATCGAAATTTCGTTGCCGAGCGTGATCTCGGGGCGGCAGTAGCCGCGCTGGACGGCCACGGCGGCCAGCGAACAGAGCGTATCCGCGGTGGCGACGGCGGCGGCGGTGGCCTGCACGCGTGCGGCCTGCTGTGCCAGATAGTCGCGCAGTTCGGCGAAAAGCTGATATTCCAGTGCCGTCAGCCGATCTTTGGCCGTCAGCACCTGATTTTCAAGGTCTTTCAGCTCCTGCGTGATGTATCGCTCGCAGTTGACAAGCGTCTGCTTGCGGACGTAATGCGCGGGAACCTGATCTATGAACGATTTCGAAACCTCAATGTAATAGCCGAAAACGCGGTTGTAGCCGATTTTCAGCGTGCGGATGCCGGTTGCCTCTTTTTCGGCGGCTTCGATCGCGGCGATCATGTTGGAGCCGCCCTCCATCAGCTCGCGCAGGCGATCCGCCTCCTCGTTCGCGCCGCGGCGGATGATGCCGCCCTCGCGGATGGTTAGCGGGGGATCGTCGACGATGGTGGTTTCGATTCGCTCGGCGCAATCTTCCAGAAGGTCGATCGACTGCGCCAGCTTGCGCAGCAACGGTGCCTGCGCGCGGGAGAGGATGTCGGCAATGGCGGGCAGGGAACGCAGGCCGTGCGCAAGTCCCAGCAGGTCGCGGCAGTTGACGGAGCCGGAGGTGACGCGTGCCATGACGCGCTCGAAATCCGTGATGTCGCAAAGCGCCTGCTCCAGCTCGCCGCGGTTGATCGGTGAGGAAACCAGCTCCTCAACGGCGGCCTGACGGTGAATGATCTCCGTCGGGTCGAGCAGGGGACGCTCCAGCCAAGAACGGATCATACGCCCGCCCATGGCGGTGTGCGTCTTGTCCAGCACCCACAGCAGGGAGCCTTTTTTCTCCTTGGAGCGCATGGTTTGTGTCAACTCTAGGTTGCGCCGCGCGTCCAGATCCAGCTCCATGAAGCGGCCGCTTGTGTAATATTGGGGCACGCGCAGGTAGGGCAGGGTATTTTTCTGCAATTCGCGCAGGGTCAGCAGCAAGCCGCCCGCGGCGCGGATCGCCTGCGGCAGACCGGCCAGACCGAGTTGCAACGGCGACATGGAAAACTGCTGCTGCAATGCCTGCTCGGCCTTTTCGGGGTCAAACCCGTCGGCCGTGCCCTCGTCGACACAGCAGTGCAGACGCCGCGCCAGCGCGTCGCTGATCGTATCGTCCGACGCGCCTGCGCCGTAGCGGACGATCTCCGCCGGGGAAAAGCGTCCCAGCTCGGAAACGACGGCATCGGCACCGTTGCAGACGGTCACGTAAAATTCGCCGGTGGAAATGTCACAGAAGGCCAGACCGAATTTCCCGTCCTCGGCGCACAGGGAGGCAAAATAATTGTTGCGCGCCTCTTCAAGCATACAGCTTTCGGTGACGGTGCCGGGGGTGATGATGCGCGTGATGTCCCGCTCAACCAGCCCCTTGGCGGTGGCGGGGTCTTCCATCTGCTCGCAGATGGCGACCTTGTAGCCTTTGGTAACCAGACGCGCGATATAGGCATCCACGCTGTGAAACGGCACGCCGCACATGGGCGTCTGCTCTTCCTTGGGCTTGCCGCGGTCGCGCGTGGTCAGCGTCAGATCCAGCTCCTGTGAGGCGACGCGGGCATCTTCGTCGAACATTTCATAAAAATCGCCCAGTCGGAACAGGAGAATGCAGTCCTGATTCTGCGCTTTGATGGCATGGTATTGACGCTGCATGGGGGTCAGTTCTTTTTCGGGTCTGTCCATGGGACATCACCTCTTTCTGTAAGGATCACAATTCACCCGTCAGGCTCCACGTGTTCGACGCGGTGATGGTGAGAACTTGGTATGTGCCGATAAGCTCATCGCTTCCGAGGAAGCGGACGAGTCGTCCGCCGTCGGTACGGGCGGTCAGATAGTCGTGGTCGCGGCCGTCAACCAGACAGCGCAGACGCTCCCCGACATATGCGGCGTGTATTTGTTCGGAAATTTCGTTCTGCACGGCGCACAGGCGGTCGAAACGCCGGTTTTTTTCCGCTTTCGAGGTGTCGTCCGGCATGGTCGCGGCGGGCGTACCGGGGCGCGGAGAGAAAATGAAGGTGAACAGCGCATCGTAGCGGACTTCTTCAATCAGGGAAATGGTCTGCTCGAAATCCTCGGCCGTTTCGCCGGGGAAGCCGACGATGACATCGCTCGTCAGCACCAGATCGGGCATGACGCTTCTGGCGTAGCGGATCTTTTCGAGATAGGTCTCGCGGTCGTAATGGCGGTTCATGGCCTTGAGGATGCGCGAAGAGCCGGACTGGAAGGGAAGATGGAGCTGCTTGGCGATCTTGTCGGAGGCGGCCATGGTGTCGAAGAGCTTGCGCGACGCGTCGCGCGGGTGGCTCGTCATGAAGCGGATGAGAAAATCCCCCTCGATTTTGGCGATTTCCGCCAGCAGGTCGGCAAAATCCATGCCGCAATCAAGGTCTTTTCCGTAGGAATTGACGTTCTGCCCCAGTAGGGTGATCTCGCGGCAGCCGCCCGCGATCAGCGCACGGCATTCGGCCAGAATGTCCTCGCTTCGGCGACTGCGTTCGCGGCCGCGCACGTAGGGAACGATGCAATAGGTGCAGAAATTGTTGCAGCCGTACATGATCGAAACCCAGCTTTTGAGCGTGTTATTGCGCACGACGGGGAGCCCCTCGGCGATGGAACCGGCCTCGTCCGCAATGTAGAATTGGCGTTTCGACTCGGTCAGCACGCGGTAGAGGATTTCGGCAAATTGCCACAGATGGTGCGTGGAGAACACGCCGTCGACGTGCGGATAGCTGTTGCGGATGCGCGTCGTGACCGTTTCCTGACCGGCCATGCAGCCGCACAGGAAAATTTTCTGCGACGGGTGGCGGCGTTTGGTGTGCGTCAGTGCGCCGAGGTTTCCGAATACGCGCTGTTCGGCATGCTCGCGGATGGCGCAGGTGTTCATCACGACCACGTCCGCGCCCTCGGCCTCGGCGCACATGGCATAGCCGCACGCATCGAGCATACCGCGGATGCGCTCGGAGTCTGCCTCATTTTGCTGGCAGCCGTAGGTCTCGACATAGGCCGTGGGCGTGCGCCCGACAGTGTGCCAATAGGCTTGGATTTTATCGCAATAGGTGTGTTGCTGTTGCAACTGTTCCCGAGAAATGACGGTGGTTTTCGTTTCCATAGTGTTGCTCCTTCGATGAGGATGTATCCTGAAATTACATTATAACATTCCGTCGGCGCTTTTGCAAGTATTTTAGACGGCTTTGCACGCACGGAAAAATTGTAAACAATTCCGTTTTGCCCTTGCTTTTGGCGTCGGTACGTGTTAAAATGAATTGGAAAATACGCTCGGTCAGTATTGACAGAAAGAGGAAAACCATGAAATGTAAATTCTGCGGGGAGGAAATTCCCGATAACGCACGCTTCTGTTCCGCGTGCGGCGTGGAGATCGTAGCCGACGAGGCATTTGCCGAGGAAGCACGGCAGGCCGAAGAGTGCAAGCAGGAAGTGCACGGCGAGCAGCCCGATGCACCGGCCGAGGCAAAGACCGCGCCGAAAGCATCCAAGAAAACAAAGCGCACCGCCGCGATCATCGGGTGCGTTGCGGGTATGCTGGTGCTGGCACTGGTGCTGGCGATCGGCCTCGGCGGGCTGACGATGGACACGGTCAAGGGCTGGTTTGACTGGGAACTGTTCCGCGGCAATGATATCAACAAGCAGGACAGCTACACCGTGTCGGATAAGAAGGCACAAAGCAAAGGCGACACGGTCGTCGCCACGCTCGGCGATGCCAAGCTGACAAATTCTCAGCTTCAGGTGTTTTACTGGACGCAGGTCTATGATTTCCTGAACAGCAACGACGCGATGTACGCCGTCTATCAGTACAAGTTCGACTACACCAAGCCGTTTGATGAGCAGGTGTGCACCATGTACGACGAAACGCTGACATGGCAGCAGTATTTCCTGACGCAGGCGCTGTACACATGGCGCAGCTATCAATCGTTGTACGACGAGGCGATGGCCAACAAGTTCGAATTGCCCGAGGAGTACCGCACGATTTTGGACGAGCTGGAGTCGTCGCTGCAAAAAACCGCGACGCAGAATAACTTCGCGACCGTCGACGATATGCTCAAGGCGGAATTCGGCGCGGGTGTCAGCTATTTGGACTATCGGTATTATCTCGAACGCTATTTCACAGGCAACCTGTATTTCAACGAACTGGCGGACAAGCTCGAAGCCACGGATGAAGAGCTTGAGGCATATTTCAAGGAAAACGAGGAAACGCTGAGCAAATACGACGTGACGAAAGAAAGCGGCCTGATGCTCGACGCGCGCAAGCTGCTCGTTTCTGCCGAAACGAGCAAGGACGCGGACGGCAAAACCGTGATCACGGAAGAGGCATGGGAGGCTTGCCGGAAGAAAGCGCAGGAGCTGTTTGACGGCTTCCTCGGCGGTGAGCAGACGGAAGAGGCGTTCTCCACGCTGGTTCAGGAAAAATCCGACGATAAGGATACCGCGTCGTCCGGCGGCCTGATGCAGTATATCTCCAAGGGCGATCTGGTCACGATCGACGTGCGCCACATCTTGATCAAGGCATCCGGAACGGAAGATGCGAGCGGCAACATCACCTTTGCCGATAAGGAAGCTGCGGACAAGGCGAAGGCAAAGGCCGAGCAAATTCTGCAGCAGTGGAAAGAGAATCCCACGCAGGAAAATTTCGCCGCACTGGCCAAGGAAAACACCGAGGACAGCAACGCCGAAGACGGCGGCCTGTACGAGAATGTCACCTACGGCTACATGGTGGCGTCGTTCAACGATTGGTGCTTTGACGAAAGCCGTGTGGCGGGCGAAACCGGCATCGTGGTGACGAAGTACGGCTACCACGTCATGTACTTTGTCGGCCGCGATGATGTGGCGGACGAATGGCTGTTCGCGGACGGCCGCCAAGCGGGCGACACGACCCTCATAAAAACGGATGACGGCTACATGATTTTGTACTACGTCATGGGTGAGGACGGCTGGATCCGCTATTGCCGCAACGGTGTTTTGAACACGAAAGCGACCGAATTGCTCGAACAGTATGCGCAGAAAAATACGCCGGAAATCTCCTACGGAAAGATCTGTCTGGCGGAAGTATCTCTGGGCAGCTAAAAAAACCGAAAAACGGCCTCCATCCGGAGGCCGTTTCAGTCTGTCAAAGAACCCTTGTTTTTGTTAGGTAAAAACAGGAGTTTTAAC
>CAYSYK010000039.1:0-1103 GCA_964435375.1 uncultured Oscillospiraceae bacterium
ATTTAATACATTAGTAAAAATGTCAATTTTTTTTTCATAATTTTTTCTTAAATCATTGACTATGTTTAAAGTTTCTTTACATTCATATCTATACCTTGTCATATCATCATACATTTTTTTGTATTTCTCATTTTCTCGTTTTAATCTTTTATTTTCTTTTAAAAGTAAATTTATCATCTCATCCTCATTTTTTTTAAACATTTAATATCAAATTCCTTTCCGACATATATAATAATAAGAGCTGTCATGATATATAATTATCATAACAGCTCTTATATAATTAGATTATCTAATATTTTTACCAGCTAATCGTCCAGAACCATTTAAACGATCAACTGTATAAGCTTGTAAAGTCTTTTGTACATTTTTATTGTTTTGAATAGTAGCAATAAATTCATTTGGGTTTGTTACATTTGGTAGTTCAAATTTAAACTCAATATTACCATAACTAATACTATTATCATGTTGTAATTTAGGAATATTTTTCAACATATCAGGAAACATATTAAAATTGTCAAAAACATTGGATTTAATATCAGTTAAAGTGGCTAAATTTTTAGAATCAATAGGTGTTAAGATAGATTCTCCTGCTTTAGCAGATACCAATACATCATCACCATTATCTTTAATTCTTTGATTAATTGCATCAACAGAAATAACCGTACCACCTTTACTAAATCCCGGAAATTTAATTTGTTTTAATACTTTATACAAATTACCTGAACTTTTTTCATTGTTATATGAAATTCCAAGAAGATTAGATAACTCTTTCAAATCTGCTATAGACAATACTTGTCCATTAAATTTTGTGTATAAATTTTTATTTATATCACCATATTCAGATTTTGCCTTTGTTGCTTTGATTAAATGTGTATTAATATACCTTTTAGCAAGTTCTAATCGTTGGCTATTTAATGTATCATTATTAAACTTTAATAAATTCTGTACATTTAATATTTCATTCTCAATTTTCTTTTTCTCTGCATTAGATAATTTTTTATTAGATAATTTTTGCTTCGCTTGATATATCAATACTTGTAAATCATTAGATTTGGATAAAGTATTTAATATATTTTTACTGTCATCATTATATTTGGATAAAG
>CAYSYK010000039.1:1113-9835 GCA_964435375.1 uncultured Oscillospiraceae bacterium
AGTAACAGAAGAAGTATTAGTATTATTAATATTACTATTTAAAACCTGATAAATAAGTTCAAGTTTAGAAACAATACTATTACAATTTGCTGAAATATTCTGAGATACACCGTTGAATAAATTTTTAGTTTCTGGCGTATAATCATTACCAGTAATAATAGAAGATAGATACGAATCTACTATATCCATGTTTTCATTAGCAATTGTTATACCTTCTTTAAGTAAACCTTGAAAGTCTTCAAACTTTTTGCTGATTAATTCTTCGTATTCTGTAGATAAATTATCTAGCATAGATTCTTGATCGCTTAGTCTCTTTTCATATTCTGTATCTGTAAGATCTTCCTTTGCTTCATTCAATTTAGCCAATAGACGTTGTTGTTTTGCTAATGATTCTTCAGAGGTGTCTCCAGAATAAGCTGCTAATTGTCTTTGGAGTGTGTTAATATTATCAGTTTTTTCACGAATAGATTTTTGATAATTAAATAAATCACGCTCTGCTTGCAATGCTTCTTTTTTATCACTAATTAATTCTTGAACCATCTCTAATTCTGCCTGATATTTTTCTTTCATTAAATCGACAATTAAAGCTTGGGCTTGATATGTTTCTTGTATATCATTTTGCCACTCAGTATAAAAATCTTTTAAAGTATTTTTTAAATGGTCTAAAGAGTTAAATTCATATTTTTCATTCTTTAAAATATTAGTGTTAACCATTTTCTGTAATTCTTTAACGATTTTTTCATCTTCATCTGATTTGGCTTTCGTCAATTCATAAATTGCTGTTTTTGAACCAAGATTAGCAATGCCAGCTTTTGTTAAATATCCTATTTCATTATCTGCATTTTTACTATGAGAAAAAAGCTCAGTTATCATATTTTGTTCTTGAATAATACGATCAATGTCATCTTTTAAATTACTATGTGCGTCAAAATATAATTGATTTATAGCATTGTTTAATTCTGTGATTGTAATCGTGCATTGAGAAATTGAATTTTTAACTTCTTCAATTGCATCTTTAGCATCGTACCATTCATCAGTCCCGGATTGAATATCTTTAAACTTCTTTTCAAGTTCTTTTAGTTCAGAAGTGTAATCAGATAATTCTTCTTTTATACCAATCTTTTTTAATTCATAATATTGACGATTGATTCTATTCACAGAAGCCTCGGCTTCATTAATCTTTCTATCATAAGAATTTAATTGATGTTCTATCATCTTTATCTGATTTTCATAATATTTAGCAACATTATCAAATTTAATTTTTGATGCTTCGACAAGCCAAGCATTGTATTCTTCTTGGGCAACAGCAAGGTCATAAGTCGCTTGTTTATTCGCTTTTAAAGCCTCATTATACTTAACTGCTTGTTGGTATGCTTTTGAGCCTTCTGTAAAATATGAAAGATTAATTTCTTCGTTTAATTTAACTGCTTTTTTAATTGCTTTCTTTTCGCTTGAAGATACGTCACCAGATTTATTAAGAATAACAGAAGAGGTCATTAATTTCTTTTGGCTACTCAAATTATTTGCAGAATTTTTAACCGCAGTTTTATAAGCTTTTAATATTTCCTTTTCTTGCAGTGTTTGTTCATCAACTAAATTATTGGCTTGCAAAAGTTGATTTTTTGTTTTAAAACGAGCATTGTCAAGTTTTTTAGCCAACAAATCAAGTGTTTTATTAAAATTCTCAATTTTAACTTTCGCTTTTTCTAAAGGAATATTAAATCTTTGTTCTGCTGCAGTGGAAAACGCTTCGAGACATGTAATAGATTTGTCATGCCAATTCTGATATTCATTAATCTGTTCAGAAAGAGATTCGTCAGTAATAGTTTCAATATCAACTAAACCATCATTTACTTTCTTTTTCCATTCATTAGGAAGTCTTGAATTATCTGCCTCTAACTGATAACGATGAAAAGCCTTCTCTTGAACTTTTAATTCTTTATTAAGTGTTTTTCTGGCTTTGTTGTAATAATTCGTAATGGATGTAGATGTTAATGCAGTTTCAGCATTTTTAATCCATTTGGTTGTGAGACGTTGAAGTTTAGAAATTCTACGTTCAATCCAATCAAAAATTTCTTTTGTTGCTTCTTTAAGATCATCTACTGTATCATTAACTACTTCTTCGATATCATCTTTGGCATTATTGAGTGAACCTCTATTAGAATTATTTGTAGTTTTTGTTCCTTTAGAAAAATTAGAACCACCACTAACAGTATTACCATCATAAAATGCACTAAGACTATCAATGTTGCCATTAACATAAGCAGACTTAACTAACTTACCTCTACCAACGGCATGTCCATTCTTTTTAAGAGATTCCATTTGCTTATGATTCAGGACAATATCATTTTTCTTTAATTTAACAAGTTGAACGCCGCCTTTAATAGGAATAAGTTTACCATCTCTGATAAGACCTTCTTCACCTAATTCGTTTACAATGGCTTCCTCATTTTGTTTTATTGAAACATTTTTGCCAGTGCCAGATGCAAATGCATCCATAGTACCATTTACTTTAGCAAATGGGGTTTGTGTAGAAGATGGACTACCAAATAAGTTTCCTAATCCACTAAATTTGGCAGTATAATTTACGATACCACTCAACGTTGGTGGGACAGTAGAACTAACGGCTGAAAAATCGGCACTGTAAACAACAATACCTTCTTTATCCACATCTTCAGACTTAATCCTATTTAATTCTGCAGTTGCTTTTGTAGTATCAAAATTAAGGACACCTTCTAATTCAACTTTTTGTTGAGTTAAATCATTAATTTGAGTTTGTTTTTGATTAATAGCATGTTGATATGCAAATTGAACTTGTGGAGTAGCAGCTTGTGATTTGCTCTGTTGTAAAGTAGAAATATCAGAATTTAAAGTCGCTATTTTATTATCAATTTCATTAATATTACTTTGAATTTCAATTTTTACACTCTCAGGGATATAACCAAGTTGAGTAACTAACGCTTGGGCTTCAGATTTTGCTTTCGCAAGTTCCTCTTCACCCATATCTTCATTCTGAATTATTTTAACCAATTCTTCATATTTTTTAAATTTTTCAACCAACTCAGAAGTGGCTTTTTCAACCAATGTGGTTTTTTCTTCTGTGTTTTCCAAAGCATTGATTCCAAGTTTTAATTTTGTTAATTCTTCACTTAAATTTTTATACTCTTCAGAACTTGATTTGCCAGCCTTTGCCAACTGCATCATTTCTTGTTTTAACCAAGATGTTCTTTCTTTGGCATTATCTAACATTAATGCTAGTTCTTGTGTATCATATGATTCTTCCAAATAATTACTAAATGATTGTTCTGAATTAGAAGTTTGCCATTCCTGTTCTTTTTTTAAAAGCATATCTGCTAAACTTGAAATATTATCATTATATTCTGCATTTGCATCAGCCAACATTTTATTTGCAATCTGAATCTGATATTCATTACCGGATTCAACTGCTTCATTATATAATCTTTGTGCTTCTGTAAGTTGAGTTAAATCATTATAATAATCATCAATATAATTCTTACTATCAAAATTAAAACTATCACTAATAGAGTATTCTTCTAATTCACCAAAGATGGCATAAACTTGTTCTGCGCTTAATTGAAGATCTTGAGCCAGTTTTTCAACATCAATGTTATCAAATAATTTTAAAGCACCATCTTTAAAAGTCCCATAACCAAATTCTTCAACTTTTTCTGCAAAGTTAGTTAAACCAGAAATATCATAATCAGCATTTTCACCCTTAATAAAGAATTGAGAATATACATTTTCATACCAATCTTTAATTTTAGCAAACTGAGCATCTGCATCATCCATTGTAATAATATCAGCAAACAGATTTTCAGGCATTGCGCCTTTAATGGCTTCTATAAACTCAGGAACTCCAACTTTACCAGTCTCTAATCCTTTCTTAATTTCATTAGCCATTTCAAGACCAATATCAAAATAATCACCAGACTCCGAAATATTTTGTGCATTTTGAAAATTGGTAAAAGCATTTGATACTGAATCAACTCCTTGAACAAGTATATCAAATTTATTAATTTCTTCTTGTAAACTATCACAAGTATCCCAAATATTGTTGGTAAGACCTATTTGTTGATTGCGATATTGTTGAATTCGTTTTGCTTCGTTAATCCACTGAAGTTTATTTAATGTAGATGTTTCTTTTATTTCTGTTTTAATAGCGTTAGTTCTAGTTTTATTTAACAATTTAAGTTTCTGAGAATCGACAACGATTTTCCCCGCTTCAATTTTAAGAGCAGAAGAGTATTTACTAGAACATGCAATTAATTTTTCATATGTATCAATCGACACATTTCCTGTGTCAGCCAAAACTTCTTGCACATGTTGTAGTTCTTTAATAAGACCATTTGAGTCATCTGTCCCCTGTATTAGTGACTTTGCATCATTTAAACTTAGAATGGTCGTTTCATCGTTGAATGTTGAACCTTGAACTTCTCCGATTACAGCTCCCATTTTTACCAAGAGGGAGATTACTTGTTCAATCTCGTCGCTTGACACACCGAGATAGGTTAGTAAATTGCCAAACGCTTCTTCTGCTTCAGAAGTAAATTCATCTTCCCAATTAATTCCTCTTAATTGGTCGTCTGTAACATTTAATTTAGATAATACATCTAATACATTAGAATTGTTCAGAGAGTCTTCCCAATCGTGCAATTTAACAAGTTCACTATCAATAGAGTTTTTAACATCGTCAAATGCATTAACTATTTCATCTGATTTTGCTTTTGAGCTATCCTTAAAATTACCATATATAGTATCAAAATTAGTCTTTGCTTCTTCAATACCTTCGCCAGTTTGCAAAGCTTCCAAATATTCGTCTCTTGCATCAACAAAACTATTATACATATCCCCAAATGAAGAACTGTACATAGCAGATAGCTTTTCATAATAATCTGCATTTTTTTTTGCGGAATTTAATTCATCTTCATCAATCAAATCTTTAGTCACATAAGACAAATACGATTGAACTAATTCATAATAAGGGTCATCTAATAAATCAGCATTATCTTCCCCGGCTTGTCTTAGCACTTCGCCTAAATTCAATGCTGCATTGTATGCCTCTTCCCTTGTCATGTCTGAAAATTCAACATAATATTTTGTCCAAGCACCGCCTAATTCTGAACGCCAATGTTGAGCATCTATGGTCAATCCATTTTCTTCTAAAATCTTCTTTAAATCATCAGACATATATCCACTATTCTTGGAAGACCAATCAGATGAATATTCGCTTCTAAAATCTTCTTTGTCATTTAGATAACTAATATTTTTATCATAGTCTTCTTTATTTTTTGTAAGATATGCATCTGCTGATTCTTTGTTTATTTGCTGTAATAAACCTAGTTGCTCTCTATATTCACCATTTACTAAATCAATGCCTTTTGCTTCATCACCAAAATTATCAATTAAATCACATTGAACGTCATATAAATCAGATTTGATTTGATATGTTTCCGCTTCACTTAAATTGGTATTATCTAATTGTTTTTTTAGTGTCTTGTATTTTTCAGTTAGTTCATCGAGAGATGATGCAGCTTGTGAATATTCAGATGTCGCAGTTGACATTGTACTAACAGATTCTTTTAATGCTTCTTGATATTCCTCTTCTTGATGCTTATTATACAATATGGCTGCACCGAGAGCTGTTAAAGCAACTCCAAGAGCAGTAACAACAGGATGTGCAGCGACCATACTAGCGACATATTTTGCATTTTCTACAATTTGTTTTTTGGTTAACGCAATAATTGTTTCTATAGAGGCTTTTTGAGTACCCTGTGTGACAACTGAAATAATTCTTTCAGCTGTAACAGCAGCTTCGCTTTGTTCAAGTCCAATATTCACCAAGGCTTCTTCAAGTTTTGCTTGAGAAATTTCTTTTGTAGTAATTAATTCTCCAGTTGTTGCATCAATAAGTCCAAGTTTATCGAGAATTAATTTCTGTTCCGTACTTGACAATGCCGTATTTTGTAATCCGGCTTTTATAGTTTCAGCATTATATAATTTAATCATTTCGCCAGATTGAGCAAATGCTATTGCTTGTTCAATTTCTGAATCCGTTAAATTATTCGTTGCCAAAATTGTTGTAATTTCTGCTTCTGTAAAACCATTCATAAGCAAAGAACTTGCTTGCAGTTCGCCACTTAGTCCAGATACAGCAGTAGCACTTTTTTGGATTTTAAGAACCCCAAAATCACCATAATCTGCTTTTGATATACTTTGCAACTCTGAAAATACTTTTTCAATATTATCAACATCTGTTATCTTTTTTATGTCTGCCACAGAGATTGTATCAATATTAAATTTGATTTTGTTCAAAGATTCCAATGCTAATGCAGATTTATTAATATCACTCGCCCATGTTTTGAATATCGTACTATTTTTTCTTTGTAAATGACATATGCATTGTGGAGAATGCTATTCAGATATTTGTGGAGAATATCCGTGTCATACTCAATATTGTGGAGTATTGAGTTGTTATTACTGTTGTGGATACAGTAATAATACGCATTGTGGAGATGCGTTTACATTTTCTATTTGTTGTGATATAATAATTCGCAAATAACCAAGGAGGTATCTTATGAACAAGAAAGAACTTAACTATTTATTGTATACGATAGGTATTTTTAAAAATAAACAATTAGACTCAAATCTAAATATTAATGATGATACACACTTTACGGATTCATTTGATAAAACAAATGAGATTATAACTAATGAATTAACAGAGTCAGAAATACAGCTTGCTATTATGGCTAAACAAACAGAATTTCTTAAATCAATAAAAAATATGCTATTTTTCTTTACAACAATAACTGTTATCGGGATAGTAGTAATGTTATTTTCTCTTTTGACGAAATTTTCTTAAACTATATAATTGAATAACTAAACCAATTTAATCACATCCTTTCTTTGATTATTGTGTGCATTTGCACACAAAAAAGAGTCCCTATCAAAAAATAGGGAGTAATTTTTATATACAAACGAATATATGTTCCGACTTCAAAAATTTTATAACATATGGTAAAATTTACTATATGAAATTTAAAATACGAAAGCGAGGTGTACAATATGTACAAATGTCCATTTTGCAACAGTAGTAATGTAGTTGAAGTTACGGAAGCACCAGAGAGGTACAAATCATCAATAACACCAATGACAGCAAAGGATTTTGCAGAGCAAAGTATGATTGCTCCAAATCCATTTGCTGAAATGATGTGTAACGATTGCGGTATGGTATCAAAAGTCCATCCTGCGACATATGAGAAAACTCATTGATTCATAATGGAAGAGTATTAGTTATCAATATTTCCTAATACTTTCTTTTTGAACAACTCAATAATTCTATAACATTCACTGTTATTTACATTATTGCTGTACAATGTACGAACAAGCATATTAGCAATATAATTTTCCTTTTCTGCTTGTTTTGTTACTTGCTCTGCATGGTCGATAAAGTTAAACATAAAAAACACCTACTTTCTTAAAATATGGAAGATAAAATTATGCAATTAAATCCAGATTGTGTGAGAGATACTTTATTGTATTTGGAAGAAAATCTTACAATTAATTGTCAACAAGATAATTTTGAGCCTATTAGATTACCACAACTTACAGAAGGAATGCAGAAAAAATACAAAGATAAGTATTCCAAAGAAGATGTTTGGTATACAGTGAATAATTTGAGTCAGGCGCATTTCATAGAAGGAAATATCGCACAGGTTGGAACATACAAAATGGCTCACTGCGATATTGAAAACATAACTTGGAATGGGCATCAATTTCTTTCAACAGTCAGACTTGACACAATATGGGAGGCAACAAAGAAGAAAGCTAAACAAATTGGTGGTATATCCATAAATGGATTAAGTATGATTTCTTCTGCTATTATACAATCTTTGGCAAGCAACCAAGATTTTATACAAATCATTATTGATATTATCAACAAACAACAATAGTGTACATAAATAAGGAGTAGGTTAATTCCTACTCCTTAATATATCTATATTAAAATTAAGGTTTATACATAATGTTCAAAGTCTAACGTCCGAGGATGAAACGACCATTTGAGCATTCTGTTTTGAATTACTGTTGTTCTTGACAAATCTTATCAAATTCTTCATTATTGTGTTCTGCGGAGAAAATGCAATTTCACAGTTCCTAGAAATTGTAATATATCTCCTAGAAAATAAAGATATAGTTATTGGAACTTATTATTATGTAAAATTTCGAATACAAGTATATCTAAAATAATAATTATGTTCCTGTGATATTTTTATTATTGCAGGAGCATTATGAAAATTTCATAGCGATTAAAAGCATTGACTTTTGTATCTACAGACCAGTATAATTGAATATATTAATCATTTACAAAAGGAGAATACAATACATTTATGATAATGCTCAATAAAGAACAAGAGAGGATATTACAACATCTCATATCGTTACCTAAAAATGAAAATAATGTTGTTTTCATAGGTAATCAGATGTCAACATATCCTTCAAATATAAATGATAAAGAACTAATACAAATACTTACATATTTAGAACAAGTTGATTTTATCAATATTAAATGGGCTGGCGTAAATCACAAGGATTTAACTGCTGCTATTGATATTACATTGTTGCCTGAAGGCTTAAATTATTTTAATAACAAAAAGAAACAGAAGAAAATAAATAAACGAGAATTTATTAAATTATATATTCC
>CAYSYK010000040.1:0-8662 GCA_964435375.1 uncultured Oscillospiraceae bacterium
CAAGGGTCTGCAAAACCCTCATTCCCCAGTTCAAATCTGGGAGGTACCTCCAAAAAGAAACGACGATTTTCGCAAGAAAATCGTCGTTTCTTTTTGTTTTTTCTCTCTTCTCTAAAAACCGTGAAAAGAGAAACAATATGATCGGCGTTACGCTTGATTCCGGTCGGCATTCTTTTTGCAGGTATCCTCGTTTGCGAAGCAACCATATCGAGTTGCGTCAGTAACCTATTGAAAATCTCACTAGGGATTTCTCGCGATGCGTGTACTGTTCTGCGTCGCACTTCCCACTTTGTCATCCCGAGCGTAGCGAACCGAGGAATCTACGCGTCAAAGGCTTCTCCTCAAGGAGAGGATTTATCGAGCCTGCGGCGGCGACACCTTCCCCAAAGGGGAAGGCCGGTGGGAGCAAGCCCCGCCCTACGATAGGAACCCGCAGTGTGCAAAGGAGACGGATTGCCACGGTGCTTCGCGCCTCGCAATGACACGGAATTATTTTCCGCTGTCGATATGTCAACTTCGTTGACTCGATATGTTCTCGTGCTGCTCGAGCCTGATAGATCGTCGCTACGCGCCGATTCGATATGCTAGATACTCCGATAGGTGCATCACACAATACCGCGTCTGCTTTTTTACACCGAAATGCCGTCGATTTCCTCCAGCCAGATATGCACCGCGGCATCCCCCGGCATACGCCAGTCGCCGCGCGGACTTAAGCTGATCGCGCCGATTTTCGCACCCTCGGGCATGGAATTGCGGCGGTATTGCTGCTCGAAAAAGCGCTGGTAGAACACCCGCATCCATGCACGAATGGTCTGCGGCGTATAGGTATCGGCAAAAGCACGGCAGGCCAGCGCGTGGATTTTCGTCGGCGAATAGGTGTAGCGTGTCATGTAATACAGGAAAAAGTCGTGCAGCTCGAACGGGCCGAACGGCTCGGCATTTTTTGCGCTCGCCGTGCGCACGATCTGCAGTACGATCTGTGCCTGCGGCGCAAAACATTGCTCCTGCGCCAGCGTTTGCAGCATATGCGTGACCAAGGTCTTGGGCACGGACGCGTTGACGGCGTAGCTGCGCGCGCAGCCGCCGCTGTGCGTGCACATTCCCAGCGCAAGCTCGCTCAGATCGCCGCTCTCGACGATCACGGTCTGTTTCTCGTCACCCTGCGGCGACGACACGACCGTAACACCGCACTTTTCGGCAAGCATGCGCGCATTCAATTCGGCCTCGGCACCGTCGGCCGCAATGCGGACGCAGACATCCGCCGTGGGCCTGCCCAATCGGCGCATAGCCTCCACCGCCACGAGCAGTGCCAGCGTCGAATCCTGCCCGCCGGTCAGCGTGACGGCCGCATTGTATGTGTGCAGGTGCTGTTTCAGCCCCGCGACCTGAATTTCAAACGCCGATATACAGCGAAGCGACACGCTCCCCTTCCCCTTCGGCGCAAACGGCTGACGTTCGACCGGGTAGCGCGTACCGTCGCTGCGCATGGCGGCACAGTCGCAGTCCACCGTCCGCATGGCCTCGACGTTTCCGTAGAACGAGGCGGCATCGCGCACGCTCTTGTTCTTTCTGCGTGCCGCGCGCACGCGGCCGAAGTCCGCATCGCGCACGAGCAGGTAGTCGCTGTCCATCAGCTTTTCGTTCTGACCGAGGCGCGTACCGCACTCGGAAATGATGCTGTGTCCGCTAAAGACCAGATCCTGCGTCGATTCGGTGTAGCCGGAGGAGCAATAGACGTAAATGCAGTTGCAAATATCCGACTGATGGGAAACCAGCGCGTCGCGCACGGCGCGTTTTCCCACGGTTTCGTTGGACGCGGAGAGATTGACGATCACTTCCGCCCCGTTGATGGACAGCAGGGTCGACGGCGGCAGCGGTGTCCACAGATCTTCGCAGATCTCCACGCCCATGATGCAACCGTCGCCGATGCGGAAGAGCAAATCACGCCCGACGGGGATCGTTTCCTCCCCCGAAAGTCCCAGATCGCTCAGGCAGACGGCGTTGATCTGCAAGTCCATGGACGAGGAAAACCAACGCCGCTCGGAAAATTCATTGTAGTTCGGAAGGTAGGTTTTCGGCACGAGTCCGCGGAGCTTTCCGCCGGAGATGACCGCCGCACAGTTGTACATCTGCCCTTCCAGAATGGCGGGCGTTCCGACGACGATCGTGAGTGCGGGATGCTCGGCGCTGCACCGTGTGATTGTTTCCAGCCCTTTCATGCACTGCGCCTGCAACGTATCCTGAAAAAACAGGTCGGCGCAGGTATAGCCGCTCAACGCCAGCTCGGGAAACAGCAGCAAATCGCACGATTCGGCATCCGCCTCAAGGATTTTTTTGCAAATGTCCTCGGTATTTCGGATCACGTTCCCCACCTGCACCGCAGGCACGGCCGTAGCAACGCGAATAAATTCCAGCATGGGTAGAGCCTCCTTGTTTAGTTTCGAATGTACAGGCACATTTCGTATGCAATGCCGTCCTCCACGCCGGATTGGAGCACCCGCTGCATATGCCAGTGTTCGTCCTGATCCAGATTGGGGAAAAAGGTATCCGATTGCGGGCGGCAATGGATTTTCGTCACATAGGCGCGTTCGCACATCGGGAGCATCCGGCGGTACACGCTTGCGCCGCCGATGACCATCGTCCGTAGCGCTTCACGGGTCATTTCCAGCGCCCGCTCGGGGCTGTCGCAGACGACGAATCCGGGAATCTGCTGCTTCTTCCTCGACAAAACGATGTTCGTGCGGTTCGGCAGCGGCTTTTGCCCCGGAAAATCCATCACCGTGCGCCGTCCCGCGATCACCGTCGCGCCGCGGGTCATTTCTCGAAAAAAGGCACGGTCGGCTTTCAGCGTGACGGGCTGTGTCCCATCGCGGCCGATGCCCCAATCGTCGTAAACGGCTACGATTAAGTCCATAGTCGCACCTCAGATCGCCATCGGGATTTCAAAATCGAACGGGTGATATTGATAGTTTTCCAGACGGAACGAATCGCGCGTGAATTTATAAAAATCCGTGACGCTTTCGTCCACGATCAGGCGCGGCGCGTCAAATCCCTCGTTTTCGAGCATGGCTTTCACCGCGGGAATGTGGCGGTCGTAGATGTGGCAATCGGCGATCACGTGGACAAGTTCGCCGACTTTCAGTCCGCTGACCTGTGCCATCATATGCATCAGCAGTGCATACTGCACAACATTCCAGTTGTTCGCCGTGAGCATATCCTGCGAACGCTGGTTGAGAATGCCGTTGAGCGTGTCGCCCGAGACGTTGAAGGTCATCGAATAGGCGCACGGATAGAGGTTCATCTCGTGCAGATCGTCAAAATTGTAGATATTCGTCAGGATGCGGCGCGAGGCGGGATTGTGCTTCAGATCGTAGAGCACACGGTCGACCTGATCGAACTCGCCCTCGGGATAGTGATGGCGCAGGCCGAGCTGATAGCCGTATGCCTTGCCGATGGTGCCGTCCTCCCCTGCCCATTCGTCCCAGACGTGGTTGCCGAGGTCTTCGATGCGGTTCGACTTTTTCTGCCAGATCCACAGCAGTTCGTCCAGCGCCGATTTCCAATATGTGCGCCGCAGGGTCATGATCGGAAATTCTTTCGACAGGTCATAGCGGTTGACCACGCCGAATTTTTTGATGGTATGTGCCGGAGTGCCGTCCGCCCAATGCGGGCGCACCTCCAGCTTTTCGTCCGAAAAGCCGTTTTCCAGAATGTCGCGGCAAGTCTGCCGATACAGTTCATCCGCTCTGCTCATAATGTAGTGCCTCCCGATTGATCAAAAAGTGAGTTTTCCGCTTGAATTTGTTCGATTTGTGTCAGCATTTGCAGATCGACTTTCTGCGCGCCCATCTGCATCAGCATTTGCATGGTCTCGCTCCCGTCGTCAAAGCAGCAGACGGTGCTCCAGCCGTGGCGCAGATTTTTGGTCGTGCCGTCCCACGTTCCGCCCTGTCGATAGCCGCACTGCGCGACAAACGTCCAACGCGACAGCGTGTGGATCAGGCGGTTGCGGCTGATCGCCCGCTGCGCCGAAAAGGGCGCGTCGAATTCGTCCTCGCTCAGATACAGAATGTCGGGCGAGGGCGTTTTGTCCGTCAGGCTGTCCGCCACCACGCAGATCACCCGTCCGCCGGCGCGCAGGCACGCGCTCTGCGCGGCGCGGTCGGCACCGCGGGCATTGCCGGAAACCAGAACATAGCCCTGCATGGCCGCCTGTCGGCCGACCTCGGATGCAAACGCGCGGTTGCGCTCCAAAATATCGCGGCTACCGACGAGCGCAACCGACGGTTGCGTCAAAAGTTCAAGATTTCCCTTGCACCACAGGCAACCGGGCGTTTCCTCCCCCAGTTTTTCCCACAGCCGCGGCGGGTATCCGACGCTGAGGCGCGCCAACGGCACACAGCCCGCCTTTTCCGCCCTGCGGCAATAATGCAGCAGCAGTTCCTCTTCATCGAGCAGCGCGCAGATATGCGCGGCCGTTTCGCGCCCGTAACCGAGCGCCACGAGGTCATTTTCGTTCAGCGCGCGCTCCTGCGTCAGCTTTTGCGACGCCTGCACGCGTGCCGACAAAATGCGCAGTTGCGCAGGTGTCAGCACCCGCCGCTGCGGATTTCCGAGCCGGGAAGTCAGCAACAGAAACCCCTTTTCCGCCCCGGTCAACGCAGTTTTCTCCGCGGCGTGCTCGGCGTGCGGGCAACGTCGTCGGCCAGCGTACCGTCGTCGCGGAATGTCATGGCGCGGATCGTATAATTGGAATATTTCGCGATTTCATCGAGCTTCGCCCGTTCGGGGAAATTGCCGATGATGCTCCATGCCACACCTTTGCGCTTCGCGCGACCCGTGCGGCCGATACGGTGAATATAGTATTCGTTTTCTTCGGGCACATCATAGTTGATCACGCAATCGACGTCGTCGACGTCGATGCCGCGGGAGGCAACGTCCGTCGCCACCAAAATGGCCAATTTCCCCTGCCGATAGCGCTGCATGGTCTTTTCGCGCTGGCTCTGGCGAATGTCGCCGTGCAGGCAGTCGCAGTCGAGTCCCGCACGCTGTAGCTCGTCCGACAGGCGCTGGCACATATGCTTCGTGTTGCAGAAAATCATCACGCGCTCATAGCCCTGCGTGCGGATCAGGCGCAGTGTCTGCTCCGCTTTTTCCAGCGCGGTACAGGTCAGGCAGAACTGGTCGATGTCGGGTCTATCCTGCTGTTTGGGCTCGACGGTGATCTCGATTTCATCGCGCTGGTACATCCACGAAACCGTCATGACCTCCTGCGAAATGGTCGCGGAGAACAGCCCGAGGTTTTTGCGATTCTTGATTTTGTCGAGAATACGGGTCACGTCCTTGAAAAAGCCCATGTCGAGCATCCGATCGGCCTCGTCGAGCACGACGGTCTGGATTTTGTCCAGACGGATGGTCTTGCGGTTGTAGTGATCCATCAACCGCCCGGGGGTCGCAACGACGATCTGCGGCTTTTTCTCCATCTCTTTGATCTGCCCGCCGATGCCCGCGCCGCCGTAGAGCACCGCCACGCGGATGCCCGTAAACTCGGTCAGAAGTCCGCGCAGTTCCTCCCCGATCTGGATGGCCAGCTCGCGCGTCGGGGCAAGGATCAAGCCCTGCACCGCGCCGGATGTCGGGTCGATATGTTCAATCATCGGAATGCCGAAGGCAAAGGTCTTTCCCGTGCCGGTCGGTGCTTTCGCGATCACGTCGCGCCACTGCAAGAACCACGGAATTGCCTCCGCCTGTATCGTTGTCGGCCAGCCGTAGCCCTTTGCCTCCAGTGCGCGGAGCATCGCCTCGCTCAATCCGAGGTCGGCAAAAGTCTGTATTTCGTTCATGTGATTCGTCCTTTTTCTTTCCTTGTTATCTTGCTGTTATTGTATCAGCTTTTGCGCCATTTTGCAACAGGATTTCTGTGGCATTTGCGCTTTTTACGGCAAAAGCCGCCGAGGTTCGCGGGGAACCTCGGCGGCTTTTGCTTGGTTTCAGATTTCGTTCACGGCAATGCGTGCGGGAATTTCGCGCGGCGCGTAAACCTCGTCGGTCTTGCCGACGATGATCGCGCATGCGGGCGTAAAGCCCTCGGGGATACCCAGCTTCGCGATAAGCTCCTTGTTTGCCGCCAGCGCGATCGTGCTGCCCCAAATATGGCAGACGCCGACGCCCTCGTCCACCGCCGCCAGCGACATATCATGCGCAACGATCGCGGCGTTGGAATAGCCGACGTTATCGGTCGCGGAGGTGGAAACGATGATCATCGTCGGTGCGCCGTAGAGAAATTTGCGCTCCGCGCGGAACAGTTGCGCCGCGTTGCGCTCTATTTCCTCCAGCACCTCTGCGCGCTTGACCACGGTCAGGTGTAGCGTTTCGTATTTCGCCAAACCGACGGGAGAGGCATTTGCCGCGTGCAGGAGCTTTTCGAGCGTTTGCTCGGAAATTGCCTCACCGGTGTAAGAGCGGACGGATTTTCGGGTGTTAAAAACAGTCGTTAATTCCATAAGTTTTCTCCTTTGCAATGTCTGTCAGAATTTTACGGTTTCCGGCGCGCCGCCGAAGGAGCTGAACGTCGCCTCGGCGTTTTTGAAATACAGCACTTGGGTGTTTGCGTCGTTTTCATCGTACATCCCGCGCAGGTTGGGATAGGCATCGAGCATGGATTTTTTCGCCTCCACGCGGTCATCTTCCACCAGCTCGCCCGCGATGCGAACCCACTTTCCGTCGTGGAAAGCGCAGATTTCCGCCTTGGGATTTTTCGCAAGCTGCTCGGACACCGGCTTGCCCTTTCCCGTCTGGATGTAGAGCTTGCCTTCAAAGATGTTCGCCGTGCCGAACGGCCGCACATGGGGCTGATCGCCCTCAGCCGTTGCCAGATAATACACGCCGGCCTCTTTCAGAAATTGACATATGTGTTCCATACAATTCCCTCCGTTTTTTGTTCGCTCTTATTATAGCACACCGATTTGCGCTTGTAAACGGCCCTTATCGCCATATTGCGCGCAAAGTCTTGCATTTTCGGATTTTTGGGACTATAATGGATTTATCGAGGTCGCCGAAAGGAGAAACTTATGGGCAAATTCGCCGTTATCGACACCGAAACCAACTGGGTCGATCAGGTCATGAGCATCGGCTGCTGCATCGCAGACGAGGCCGATTTCTCTCTGATCGAAGCCAAATACCACATTCTGCCCATTGAATGTCAAATCGGCGGTATGTATGAAAGCACCCTCTATATCGACACCCCGGTGCCGCCCATTCTTTGCACCCGCGCCGAGGCCATCGCCGATCTGCAACGCTGGTTTACAAGCCACGGCGTTTCATCCGTTTTCGCCTACAATGCCTGTTTTGACCGCAATCACCTGCCGGAACTGCGCGCATTTCGCTGGCACGACATCATGCGCCTCGCCGCCTACCGCCAGCACAATCCGAAGATTCCACCCGATGCCGATTGCTGTTCCACCGGGCGGCTGAAACGGGGCTACGGCGTGGAAGATATGCTCCGCCTGCTCCGCGGCAACCGTACATACCGCGAAAGCCACAACGCTTTTTTCGACGCACTGGACGAGCTGGAGATCATGCGCCTGCTCGGCTGGGATATCGGCAAATACAAGCCCTTATAAGTCGCAATGCCGCCGAAAATCCGGCGGCATTGGTTATTCCTCCACGGTTTCCAAGTAAAAGCTGACCGGGCGAAAGCCGTCGTTGCAGGAGATCATGGCCGAGTGCGGATTTTTCATCCAGCCGTCGTAAAAATTGCCGTCTCCATAGGCGAGTGCCTCCACAAATGCTGCCACACTTTCCCATGCACTGTCACAAAAGCCTTCAGGCTTGCATCCCATTTCCGACACCCAAACCTGCCCTTCGGATACATCGCAGGCGTGGACAATGGGATTTTCGTATTTTTCCATCAAATCGGGATAGCAGGCCTTGCGAATGGCCGTGATTTTCACTTTCTTCATTTTTCGAATTCCTTTCCGATCGCCGACGCCCGCCAACCCATTTTTGCAAGCGGCCGCTTTTTTATTTTAGCACGGCAGCGTTTTGTTTGCAAGTTTTTCTCGTTCCCCCAAGCCTTCCCCACGCTCCCTCGCGTGTCATTCCGAGCGAGCACGCGAGCCGAGGAATGACATGGCGGGGAGTGCGGCGCAAAGAGGACGGATTGCCACGGCGCTTCGCGCCTCGCAATGACAGGGAAGCATTTTCCTTTTCCCTCTCAGACCGAAATCAAAGATTTCGGCCAGCTCTCCCAGAGGGAGAGCCAAGGTGCACTGCACATATGGTGTCGCCGCCGTCCAGCCGGCGGCGAGCAACAGCCCCCGGGCTGTTGCATATTAATGTTCGAATCTCCTCGCCAAATGCCATACCAAAAAAATCACCACCCTGACGAGTGCTTACCTGAATGTGACCCGAGGAGATTCGTTTAATCATTGTGTCGCCGCCGTCGAGCCGTCGGCGAGCAACAGCCCCCCGGGCTGTTGCATATTAATGTTCGAATCTCCTCGCCAAATGCCATACCAAAAAAATCACCACCCTGACGAGTGCTTACCTGAATGTGACCCGAGGAGATTCGTTTAATCATTGTATCGCCGCCGTCCAGCCGGCGGCGTGCAACAGCCCCCCGGGCTGTTGCATATTAATGTTCGAATCTCCTCGCCAAATG
>CAYSYK010000041.1:0-6428 GCA_964435375.1 uncultured Oscillospiraceae bacterium
CAAATATTTTTTATTATATTTGCGGTATATAACCAAAATAGAACTAATATGAATGATGAATTAAATTATGACGATTTATTGAGTGCTGATGGTGAAAAAACATTAGCACCAGACCAAGTATCAATGAGTGACACTACTAGAGATGATACTTACACTAATCCACTAGATGATGATGGATTACATGGCTACGGAAAAGACGAACCTAATGAATCTAATAGTGAGCCTAATTCAGATCCTACTAGTGCAGAAGATGAAGACGTTTTGACAACTTTTTTGAAAGAGTATGGAATTGAAGATCCAACTAAAATGAAGTTTCAAAATGATAATGATGAATTGGAAGATGTTGATTTTAGATCACTTTCAAAAGAAGATCAAATAGAAGTTCTTAGGAATCTTACCGATCCAGGACTTTCTGATCAGGAAAAAGCAGATCTTACTTGGCTTAGACAAAATGGAATGAGTCTTAAACAGTTTAGTAATGTAATTTCACAACAGAGTATTCAAAACTATTTAAATCAACACCCAGAAGAAGCTCCGAAAAGAGTTTATCAAATTGATGACTATTCAGATGACGAATTGTATTTAGCTGATCTAAAGAGCAAATATCCAGATTTTACCGACGAGGAATTGCTTAGTAAACTTGAAACAGCAAAAGACAATGAAGATTTATATACAAAAGAAGTAACTACACTCCGCAATAGTTACAAGGAAGATGAAGATAATTTAAGAAAGCAGCAGGAAGCACAACAAATAGCAGATACTCAGGCTATGCAGAACAATCTCCTCAATGCTGCAAGGAACTTTAATGAAGTACTTTTGGATTCTGATGATCCAGAAAGTGATTCATTGATAGTTGAAGATACAGATAAACAACAGATTTTAAGTTATTTACTTGACCAAGATAGTCAAGGAAAGAGTCAGTTGATTAGAGATCTTGAAGATCCAGAAACATTAATTCAACTTGCATGGCTTCGTCTACAAGGACAAAATGCAATTTCAGATACTACCAGATATTGGAAAGATACTCTGAAAGAAGCAAGAAAGGAAAATGCTAAGCTTCAGAAAGAAATCGAAAAACTGAAAAGTAAAAAAGATAATTCGGTAGTAATGCCACAGTCTCCTGCTACGGGAGGCTCCGCTAAAAAAATGAGCGATTTGTGGTAATAATTAATATAAAAATAAAAAATAATACGTTTTATGAGTAGAATTTCAGGTTTTAGTACAACTAGGCCTAATATGGCTGAATAACGTGTGTTGGCCATATAAAATCCTGTGAATTGCTGGAAATCCTCCAAACTACCATGGATAATCAGCAGCTAAGCCCTACATGGGAAAGTTCAACGACTAGAGGGAATCTGATCTACCTCCACGAGCGCAGGACACTAAAAATAGTGATGATATAGTCTGAGCATATATGATGGTAAAATATATGAAGTTTTGGATAAAGAGCCAAAATGATAACTTGTTTGGACACACGCACTTATGAGGATTTTATGAAATTCCTTGGCGCGAAGCCACAAAGATTAGGCATTGTTTCAGTTCTTTACGATCAGTATACAGCCTCACACTTGACTGAGGCCCTTTTAAATACATATTCTCTTGAAAAAGGAAAGAAGAATGCTTTTCAAAGCATTGATTCTTTCGTAGTTGAATGGGACATTAAGGTAGAGAGAATTAAGAGAGTTCCATTTAGTGCCGTACCTGAAGGTGATGGTGCTAATAAGACGGACGTTCTCTTCAGGTTCCCAGAGAATTACTATCAGAAGAATGATACTTTTATCGTTGATAAAACTCGTCAGTTGTTTATTGTTATGAACCGTCCACAGAGAGTTCGTGATAACGAGTGGTTGGTAATAGCTAAAATTCTTGACGATGATTATGGCTCAGTAGTTGATTTGTCAGGATGCCAGATAGGTGATACTACTAGGTTTGTGACGAATTATCAACCTGAGTTACACGAAGAGGGCTATGTCAAGTTCCAGAGTAATGTTGAAAAACATAGGACACGAAAAATTTAGATTTGTGTCCCATGCTAGTGATAGTATGTAAAAAATTCCTTTTAATGCTGGAAACCTCACGAGGTAATCAGCAACCAAAGAATAGAGATTGTAAGCAGCGTAGCTGTAACACTAAGAAAAGGTTCAACGACTAGTAGAAATACGTAGCGAATAGCGAAAAAAAGGATAACTTGTGAATAAAAAATGAATCGTATATTTAACCATAAACAAAGTAAATAATAAAATTTATATAGGATATCACGGTATAAACGATATAAATGTTAATGATTTATATTTGGGAAATGGAGTGATTGCTTCCAAACCAAGTAGTTATAAAAAGAGTAAAACGCCATTTCAATATGCCGTTAATAAATATGGTCCGAAAAATTTTAAACGATACATACTGCGAGTTTGTGACACAGTAGAAGAAGCAAAAGCAATCGAAGCGTTTTTAGTTGATGAAAATTTTGTAAAAAGAAAAGACACGTATAATGTAGCTCTTGGAGGTGGTGATATTCCAAATGGAGATACATCAATTGAAATCTTTCAATATGATTTTAACGGTAATTTTATAAAAAGTTGAAAATCTGCTGTAGATGTTTCTAAATATTTTAACATAGATTGTACTTCAATTCGAGCAGCAGTCAAATATAAAAAAACTTCTTGTGGTTATTTGTGAACCGAAATCTATACCGATAAAATTGATCCGAAAGACTTTCATATAGATATCAAGCATGACTTTCTATATAAATTTGATAAAACTGGAAAAATTATTTCAAAATTTAAAACAGCTAAAGATGCGGCAAAAGACGCAGGAAGTGAAGTTCGATTAATTTTAAATGCAATTGCTGGAAAAAGTAAAAGCAAAGGTTTTTACTATAGTTATGATAAAGATTTTAAAATAAATCCAAACAACTACAATAAGATTGAAGAAGTATATTTATATAATTTAGATGGGACTTTTTATAAAAAGTTTGACTCTCCTAGAGAATGTGCTGATTATTTTGGAGATGTAAAAACATCTAGAATTTATAGTGCAATTAGAACTGGAGGATTATATAAAAAATACCAAATATTTAAAGAACCAATGATTGCAAAAGAACTAGAAGTTAAAAACAGAGAAAAGAAAGTTGGGCAATACACTTTAGACGGAAAACTTATAAAAGTTTGGCCAACAATTCAATCAGCCTTCTTAGAGTACGGGCCTGGAGTTAAAAAGTGTGTTAAAAATATACAAAAACAAACAAAAGGATTCATTTTTAAAATAGTAAGTTAAAGATATAGTCTAATTACTATAGTAATATAGTAGCGAATTGAGATCGCAACACACCGTGCTGATGTTGATGTGTCAGCTAAGTATTTACCAATGGAGGATGTTTTCATCCAGATTGGAAAGGGTCAGCAAGATGATCCTGTATATGTAATGAATACTGCTGAGAAGGACTGTCTTGATTCCTTCATGGCAGCAAGAAATAATGCCCTTGTATGGGGAAAGAGCAATCTCGATAAGTCGGATAAGCCGACTATATATGATTCTGAGACTGGCAGACCTATTTTAATATGGGTTCTCTAGTTGTAAAACTAGAAGAAAATTTTCTCTAATTGCTGGAAAGCTTAAACGCTAATCAGCAGCTAAGATTAAACAAGGCAGGTCGTAATACGATAGCAGTTTAATAAAGTTCAACGACTATCTCGAAAGAGAGTAGATTTTTTATAAATCGAAATGGGAAATAACTTATGAAAACAATTGTATATTTAACAAAAAATATAATAAATGGTAAAATTTATATAGGTGTACATGATATGGAAAATCCAGATGTAAACGACCTATATTTAGGGGATGGGGCATTTGCTAATAAACCAAGTAGTTATAATAAACAAAAAACTCCATTTCATGCTGCAATTTGCAAATATGGAACAAAAAATTTTAGACGAACCACAATAAAAGTTTTTGGCACAAGAAAAGAAGCATTAGAGCTAGAAGCACTTATAGTAGATGAAAACTTTATAAGGCTAAGTAATAATTATAATGTAACGGTGGGAGGAGGTTATCCTCCGAGACACGATAAAAAAGTTTATCAATATTCTTTAAATGGAACTTTTTTAAAAGAATATCCTTCAATTATTACTGCAAGAATAGAAAACAATGGATACGAAGGAGTTATTCGAAAAAGTATAGCAATGAAAACTTCTTTTGCAGATAGTTTTTGATCTTTTAATAAGTGTGATAAAATAGACATTTCAGATTATACAATTACAAAATACAAGAGTAAAGTTCTTGTTTATAATAAAGAATTAGAACTATTAAATGAATTTGAAAGTATAAAATCTGCGGCAAAAGCATATAATTTTGATCCTAGATCTATAGGAAATGCAATATTTGAACATGGGTCCTTACATGGATTATATTTTGTTCCTGCAAGTTCAAACATTATGGAGTTTTTAAATCATAAAAAAACTCGAAACTATACAAATACAACTTCGATTTTTCAATATGATAAAAATAAGAATTTTATTCGGGGGTTTCGCTCAATAAAAGAAGTACAGAAACTTTTAAATTTAAAAAGTCATTCAAGAATAATCGAGGCTATAAAAACAGAAAAATTTTATCATGGATTTTACTGGTCTTATTATAAGGCCGATACACTTAAATCATTCATAAATATTCCAGAAAAACCAAAAAAAATAGCACAAATTGACAAAGGCAAAATAATTAAAATCTGAGATATAAACGAATGTAGAAAAGTATATCCGAATGTTATTAAGGTGTGTCGAGGTATACGAAAAAAGACAGGCGGATATGAATGAAAATATACAGAATAAGTTAAAGATATAGTCTGAACATTATAGAAATATAATGATAACACATTGATAGTCAGCTCAGACGGTATTATAAGTCAAGTAGAGCGTTTTGCAACAAAGATGCTCTTTACGAGACTTAATGCCAGATATCTCAACAAGGCTCTTCAAATTATGGTGAGCAAGAGCGAAAAGCCTAAATTTTGTGGGCAGTTGTAATGTGAATTACAATTTAAATTTATCAAATTGCTGAAAGTTCCTTAGAGTTTTACAGCTATAAAATAACTCGAAAGAGTAAATTTGAATGCTTAAAAATGTAAAAATTGGATAATCAGCAGCTAAGCTCCTAGAGCCAATTAAGGTATGGAGAAAGTTCAACGACTAGTTTTAACGTAAGCTCAAGTGAGCTGAAAAGGTAAATAACTTATGGAATTAAAATGAATTTTATATATAACAATTAACCAATGTAATGGAAAATTCTATATTGGTGTGCATGAGACAAATCCAGATATTTTTGACGGCTATATTGGCCTAGGAATTTATAGAGAATCTGATGCAAAAAGAAAGAGAAGAGAAAATAATGCATTTGCTAATGCAGTTATAAAATACGGATATAATAATTTTAAAAGAACAACAATAAAAATATTTCCTGGAACAAAAGAGGGAAAAGAAATGGCTTATTTATATGAAGAATTGTTAGTAACAGAAACTTTAATAAAAAGTAAGCAATGTTATAATACTTCCTCTGGTGGAGAAATGGGAGGTATGCTTTCATTTAAACGAGTTTATAAATATGATATTTCTGGAAATTTTTTACAAAGTTATTCCTGTGCAAAAGAAGCAGCATTAAATCTTCCGAATATTGAAAATATAATTTCAGCAAAAACAGCTATAAAAAACTGTTGTTTGGGTCAGACAAAATCTGCTTTTGGATTTGTTTGATCCTATGAAAAAAGGTTTAGTAAAAAATATAATGACGGTAAGAAAGTTGCACAATATACAATGTCTGGAAAATTTTTAAGATATTGAGAATCGGTTTCTAAGGCTGAACAAGAATTAAATATAAAAAATATACATAATGTTGTTGGAGATAAAACACCGTATTTTTCAGCAGGAAATTATAGATGAAAATATTTTAATGGAGATAGTTCTGATATAGAAGTTCCTAATTTTAAAAATAAATTTACATATTGTGTTCCAATAGAAATGTATGACAAAAACGGATGTTTTTTAAAACAATATAATTCCGTAAAAGATTGTGTAAAAGAAAATCCAAATTTAAAAGTTTCTCAAATAACAAAAGTTTTAAAGGGAACAATAAAATCTTCTCAAGGATATAAATTTAAAATTCAACAAGTTAATGATATAGTCTAATCTATTTAGAAATAAATAGAGTTGGAGTAACGAACCAACGTAATATAATGACTGGAAATCATTTCGTTATGCTATGCAATACTTCAGCTTGAAATGAAATCCAAGAAACTTGCTCAAGCTGGATTCGTGACTGGAAGACTGAAGGCACGTTCCTTTTCTCTAAGGCATCTAATGGTTATGTAGACCTTGGTGCTACTTATCAGTCTTATTCTTTTGCAGGTAAGGTTTTGTATTGCCTGCTCTAGATCGAAAGATCTT
>CAYSYK010000042.1:0-6204 GCA_964435375.1 uncultured Oscillospiraceae bacterium
ACCAATATGAGGAGGACATTATGCTGAGAATTGAAAACCTGACCAAAAAGTACGGCGAAAAGAAAGCGGTGGATTCACTGTCGCTTACCATCGCCCCCGGTGAAATATACGGCTTTATCGGACACAACGGAGCCGGAAAGACCACGACCATCAAGGCTGTTTGCGGCATTCTCGACTTTGACAGCGGCGAAATATACGTTGACGGCACTTCAATTAAAGCCGACCCGCTGAAATGCAAGCGTGAGATCGCCTATATTCCCGACAACCCCGATCTTTACGACTTCTACACCGGGGTCAAATACCTTAATTTCATCGCCGACATATACGGTATCCCCTCCGACGTCCGCAAGGAAAGGATGCGCCGCTACTGCGATATGTTTGAGCTGACCCCCGAGCTTGCCCGCCCCATAAGCGAGTATTCACACGGAATGAAGCAGAAGCTGGCGGTGATATCGGCGCTGATACACTCACCGAAGCTGTGGCTGCTTGACGAGCCGTTTGTAGGTCTTGACCCCAAGGCGGCGCACACGCTGAAGCAGATAATGCGCGAGGTCTGCGACGGCGGCGGAGCCATCTTCTTCTCAACACACGTGCTTGAGGTAGCCGAAAAGCTGTGCGACAAGATAGCCATCATCAAAAACGGGCGGCTTGTCGTCAGCGGCACTACCGATGAGGTGCGCGGCGACGCCTCGCTTGAGGACGTATTTCTTGAGCTTGCGGAGGATAAATAAATGTTCCGCGCATTACTGAAAACCAGATTCGCCGCCCTGCTTTCAAGCATGACTCCGCGCGGCAAGGACGGCAAGCGCCGCGGCAAGGGAATGATAGTGCTGATGTGCGTGCTTTACACTTATATCGGCGTTGTGTTCATCGGAATGTTCCTTTCACTCTTTTTTGCGGTGTCAATGGCGGTCAAGGGCAGCGACAGTGAATGGATATACTTTGCGCTTGCCCTGCTGTTCTCGTTCGCCCTCTCCTTTATTGGCAGCATATTCATGACCAAGGTGCAGCTTTTTGAGGCAAAGGACAACGAACTGCTGCTCTCAATGCCCATTCCGCCCATGTACATCCTTGCCAGCCGCGCGGTATATCTTTACATCGTGGCGCTTGTGTATGTGCTGATAGTCATGCTCCCCGCAACGGTAGTTGGAGTGCTCAGCGGACTTATCGGTATCGTACCCGCACTGCTTATGGTGCTCGGTACGCTGCTGCTGCCTCTGCTCGTGCTTGCGCTTTCAAGCGTTTTTGCCTGGCTGCTTGCGCTGATAACCGCAAAATCCGGCAAAAAGAATCTCGTTACCACCGTGCTTTCCCTTGTGTTCTTTGTCGGATATTTCATTCTTATCTCCAACAGCAACAAATATATCGAGCAGTTGTTTGAAAACCTTTCCGGCATTGCCGACGCATTCCGCTTCCCTCTCTCTCCCCTTTACGCCTTCGGAGCGGGGCTTGCCGACGGAAATATACTTCAGTATCTTATCTTCCTTGCGTGGTGCATAGTGCCGTTTGCCGCCGCCGCGCTTGTGATATCCAAATCGTTTATCCGTATAGCCACAATGCGCGCCTCCGCCTCACGCGCCCGCTACCGCGAGCGTACCGTTAAGCAGAAAACGCAGCTGTCGGCACTAATCGGCAAGGAAATGCGCAGGTTCTTCTCCTGCTCCGCGTATCTGCTCAACTGCGGGATCGGTAATATTCTGCTTATCATCGCCGCCGTTGCGCTGCTTATCAAGGGCGGCTCGCTGTTCTCGGCGTTTGCCGGAGACGGAGAGGCTTTGGACACCGGAGCTATCCTCTCAGTGGTCGCCGCCGTGATGCCCGTCATCCCGCTTTTCTGCACGTCAATGAACGCAGTTTCCGCTCCGTCGATATCGCTTGAGGGAAAAAGCATCTGGATACTCCAGTCAATGCCCGTAAAGGGCAGCGACGTGCTTAAAGCAAAAGCGCTGACTCATGTGATAATCAACCTCCCCGGAGTGATAATTTTCTCCGTGTGCGCAGGTATCGCTCTGAAGCTCGGCGTCGCCAATACGGCGGGAATGCTGGTTCTGAACGTCGCCGCAACCTTCTTCTATGCCTTCTTCGGCATTGCCCTGAATCTGAAGTATCACAGCTTTGACTGGGTAAATGAAAATTATCCTGTAAAGCAGGGCGCAAGCGTGACCATCACGGTGCTTTCGGGCATGGGTATCTCATTCCTGTACTTCATTCCGTCCATCATTCTCGGTATTGCAGGAGTACCGTCCTATGCAATAAATCTCATATGGGCTGTTCCCTTTGCCCTTGCAGCATGGCTTATCTGCCGCTGGGTACTTAAAAAGGGCGGCAGAAAGTTTGAAACACTAAGTTGAACGGAAAACAAACGTAATAAAAAAGCTCCGCCTGATATCAAAGACGGCAGCCCACAAAAACATGAAACCGCCCCGGGACACGCACATGCGTGTCCCGGGGCGGTTTATTCAGATTTTATTTATTCCTTTATCTCCCCTGCCCACTTGAAAGCAAATTTTGCAATGATAACGGCGATGATCTCATTTATTATTGCCGCCGCAACTATCGTGCCGGACACGATATCGGCAAGGGACGGGTCAATCGCCGTCAGTGTTGAAACGGCAATTCCGGTGAATACCAGCGACACCCCGGAATGAGGCAGCAGTGTAAAGCCAAGATATTTTGTGACCGTCGGCTCAGCACCCGTTATCCTGCCGCCGAGGTACGCACCGCCGATCTTTCCGACTGCCCGTGAGAGAATATAAACCGCCGTAAACAGCCCCGCGCCCGCAATAAGACGGTAATCAAGCGGCATCCCAAGATTCACTATGACCGCGATAAGTGACAGGCTCAGCAAAGGATTATACAGCTTCAGCACATCCGCAAGCTCCTTTTCGGGAACAAGATTTGCAACCGTGGCGCTGAATGCCATTCCGATAAGAAGGTAATTAAGGCTGAACGAATGGAAAAGATACAGGTCGACCAGAAGACCGCATACCGCGGACACGCAAAGAAACGCCAGCATCAGCGCAAAACGCAGGCGGACGTTTTTTGAATACCGCATAAGGAATGCCGCCAAAAGTCCGGTCAGTATTCCGATAACAAACGGCAGAAGCACAATGCACTTTTTACAGCAGATAGCGCGCAGTAAGCGAATATAAAGTACTATATCAGCATGATCCTCAGCGCTTAATACGCAATATCTTCAAATTCCTTTATGCACTCCCGGAAAAAGCGACGGTAGGCGTTGCAATAGAGAAATAGTCCGTCGTCGTTGCGGTAGCGTCGGCATCCACCGCGGCAAAGGTCAATAAATCGGCAACGCGAGCACTGTTCGGGCAGCTCCCACGACGATTCCGTAAATCGCGTTCCTGCCGGAGCATTCAGGATATCCTCAACGCTGTCGGTCAGAATATTTCCGAGCTTCAGCTCCTCTTTTACATAAAAATCGCATGGATAAACGCTCCCGTCCGCTTCTATCAGCAGCTGAGGCGTGCATACCCCGGCGGCGCCGCAGTCCTCGGGATACGCGCCCGACAAGATCATGCGGATATTTTCAAACAACCGTATGTAAACACGCCGCCCGGCGGCAATATCGTCCCGCCACAAGCGGAAAAGACGCACAAGAAACTCGCCGTAAGCCGCATCGGACAGCCGCCATGCCCCGATGCATGGGATGTACTGCTGGTAGTCAAAGCCCTCGCGGCGGTAAAATTCGTAGATCTGCCCGATCCTCGCCGCCGTCTCGTCGGTAACGACTGTAAGGATATTAAAATCACAGCCCGCCTTTTCAAGATGTCCGATGCCCCGCATCACTCCCGCAAAATCCTCGCGGTAAACGCTGTGAGACAGCTCGTCTCCGTCAAGCGAGACCCCGACCAGCACCCCGTTTTCCGCAAAAAGAGCTGCCATCCTGTCGTCGATAAGCGTGCCGTTCGTCTGCACCGAGACCTGCCCCGCGTAACCCAGCTTTGAAAGATGCCCGATCACGGCAGCAAAAAAATCATATCCTGCAAGCAGCGGTTCTCCGCCCTGAAAGACGAGCGGATAACCGCACCTCAGATACGGAGCAAGACTGTCAAGCACATGGCAGGCGTCCGAGGCGGACATGGGCGCAGCAGTCTCATGCCCCTCCTTGTAAAAGCAGTACCGGCAGCCGATACGTGTTGCCACAGTACCTTTGCCGTGATGTCCTGCCATTGTCCGGGAGTAGCGTCGGAGGGTTCATAGGGAAAGCTGCCACCGCCACCTTCGGGCAGATACTCCACGTGGTATACCCGAATGGTACGATCGGTCATTTCGGCGAGAAACGTGTCCTTGGTGGGCTGGAATTCGTTGGGCATCTCCATATTGGATTGTCCGGAGGCCAGCCACAGCTCCCCAAACAGGATGTTGTCGAGAATACGGTTATCCGCACCGGCTGTGATGGTGATGGTCCAGGTCTCCATAGAAGCCGCAGGGCAGGACAGGGTGAGGGCGAATTTCCCCTCGGCATCGGCGGTGGTGTCGCCCACAGAGAAGGGTGCTTCTGTGCCATGGATCAGTGTGGCATGTACCGGTGTGTCCGGTTCTGTTTGTCCGTGCAAAGTCAGGGGTGCGCACTGCTGGAACAAGGCACCGCTTGCGAAGACGCTGGGAAGTGTGAGCATAGGATATACCTCCATAGTTATCGTAAAATCAATCGAGCTTGGTACATACAAATAGGGAATAGCCGGGGAGAAAGTCGATCTTGGTCAGTGGGATCGGCGAAGCGGTGGTGGAGTAGCCTTTGTCCAGTCCCGTGATCCCGTCGCCGGTGTATTTGGCATAGCTCTCTCTGGCGCACCATAGATCAAAAAACAATGCCGTGTCGGTTTGAGCCGTGCCGGTTGGAATCGTGCCGGTTCGGTCTCCCTGTGCTTTTTGCAGCAACGCCAGCTCCGCTGGATGAAAATACCGTTTTGCGACCCCCGGTGTGTATTTGGCTTTATGCTGTTGGAGATCCAGTCCCACCGGTATCGTGGCGGGAGATAGGCAAACCATCCAGTAGGGTCCGCTGTGGGTCACGGAAAACTGCACCGTCCCATCCCGCAGCTGTGGCTTTTTCCCGCTTTCCCGCAGGATATCCGCAGCCGTGTACGTGCGCCCGGTGTATGCCTCCAAAGCTGCCAGCAGTGCTGCGTGGGACCAATGCTCCGGCCGCTCGCCCTTTGCATAGTACAGCCGCTGTCCATGGGATGTAAACCGATCCGGCAGGGAGAGAGGGGATAGCGTCATGGGTTCGTACCCGTTAGGTGGAGCAGGCAGATCTCCGTGGGATTGCCGAAGCGTGGCGCATAGGGAACGGTATTTGCCATCCCCCGACTGACTACCAGCACCTCCCCGTTGCCGCTATCGTGGATTCCGGATGCATACTTGGGAAAAAGCCCCTGTCCCGGTGACCAGATGTCACGGCCAAAGAGGTGCCATTGTCCCCCGTGTGCGTGACCGGAGAGGGTCAGCTGGATGCCCGTGCCACAGATGTAGGTGGGCCAAAATTCCGGGTGATGGTTCAACAGCAGATGAAAGCCCGGCTCCTTTGCATAGGTGCGCAGGAAATCCAAATTGGGCAACGGCGTTTCTTCAGTGCGTTTGTAGCCACAGCGGATGGTCGAGGACAGCCCGCCGATGCACATACCATGGGCACACACAAAGCTGTCGTCCAGTAGCGTGATGCCTCCTTCTGCTAAGATCTGTCGATTTTCCGGCAGCATACCGCCTTCGTGGTTGCCGATAGAGAGAAACACCGGTGCGATTCGGGCAGCTTCACTAAGAAAGCTGAGTCCCGGCAGATTGAAGCTCTCGTCCACCCGGTACTCGGTGCAGCTGTGCAGCATGTCCCCGGAGGACAGGATCAGATCCGGCTGCAGCTCCCGGAGCATTGCCAGAGCTGTCTCGCCCGGACGGCAGTGCAGATCGGCCACAAGGGCTATGGTCAGCGTGGGTGCGCCGGGGATCGTAGAAGCATATTCGGTGATCTTCAAATGGATACCTCCCTCATGTGATGTGTTCATTATAACACAGTTTTCTCAAAATGTAAAGACCATGGGCAAAAAATGCACAGCAGCATGCACAAAGGTACGGCTTCGCAACAGAAACGCAACAGCGAATTGTAAAGTTCATAAAACATCGTACGAAAATTCACATTGAATTCATGAATAGGCAGTATAATGTATAAAAATGACGGGGTCAGTT
>CAYSYK010000043.1:0-6143 GCA_964435375.1 uncultured Oscillospiraceae bacterium
GTTGTTGGCACGACCCAGCGTGCAAGCCATGTTCATCAGCTTGCCAACACCGGTCTGATCCAGCTTAGCGAAGGGATCGTTCTCGAAGATCTTGGTGTCGTAGTAGGCGCTCAGGAACTTGCCTGCGTCGTCACGGGAGAAGCCATAGGTCATCTGCGTCAGGTCGTTGGTGCCGAAGCAGAAGAAGTCAGCGTTCTGGGCGATCTCGTCTGCGGTAAGGCAGGCACGGGGGATCTCGATCATGGTACCGACTTCGTACTTCAGTTCCACGCCGGCCTTAGCGATCTCGGCATCAGCAGTCTCGACCACAACAGCCTTAACATACTTCAGCTCCTTGACATCGCCAACCAGAGGGATCATGATTTCGGGAACGATGTTCCAGTCGGCATGAGCCTTCTTCACATTGATGGCAGCACGGATGACGGCAGCGGTCTGCATCTTGGCAATTTCGGGATAGGTAACAGCCAGACGGCAGCCACGGTGACCCATCATGGGGTTGAACTCGTGCAGAGAGGCGATCAGCGTCTTGATCTGCTCGACGGTCTTGCCCTGCGTCTTTGCCAGCAGAGCGATGTCCTCCTCGGTGGTGGGGACGAACTCGTGCAGCGGGGGATCGAGGAAACGGATGCAGACGGGCATACCCTCCAGAGCCTCGTACAGCTTTTCAAAGTCGGACTGCTGGTAGGGCAGGATCTTCGCCAGCGCGACCTCACGCTCTTCGACGGTGTCGGCGCAGATCATCTCGCGGAATGCGGCGATACGCTCGGGGTCAAAGAACATATGCTCGGTACGGCACAGGCCGATGCCTTCCGCGCCCAGCTCGCGTGCCTTCTTGGCGTCGGTGGGGGTGTCGGCATTGGTACGCACGTGCAGGCGGCGATACTTGTCCGCCCAGCCCATGATGGTGCCGAAGTTGCCGGAAATGGAAGCGTCGACCGTGGGGATCAGGCCGTCGTAAATGTTACCGGTGGAACCGTCGATGGAGATGCAGTCGCCCTCATGATAGGTCTTGCCGGCCAGCGTGAAGCGCTTGTTCTCCTCGTCCATGGCGATGGCGCCGCAGCCGGAAACACAGCACTTGCCCATGCCGCGCGCGACAACGGCGGCGTGCGAGGTCATACCGCCGCGAACCGTCAGGATGCCCTGCGCGGCTTTCATGCCGGTGATGTCCTCGGGAGAGGTTTCCAGACGGACCAGAACGACCTTCTTGCCGGCCTCTTTCCATGCCTCGGCGTCTTCCGCGGAGAAGACGATCTGGCCGCAGGCGGCTCCGGGGGAAGCGCCCAGACCACGGCCGATGGGCGTGGCGGATTTCAGCGCGGCAGCATCAAACTGCGGGTGCAGCAGGGTGTCGAGGTTACGCGGGTCGATCATCAGAACGGCTTCGGCCTCGGTCTTGTGACCTTCGGCGACCAGATCGACGGCAATCTGCAGAGCGGCCTGCGCGGTGCGCTTGCCGTTACGGGTCTGCAGCATATAGAGCTTGCCGTGCTCGACGGTGAACTCCATGTCCTGCATATCGTGATAGTGGTTTTCCAGAATGGAGCAGACATTCACGAACTGCTCGAACGCGGCGGGGAACTTGTCGGCCATCTCGGCGATGGGCATCGGGGTGCGGACACCGGCCACCACGTCTTCGCCCTGTGCATTGGTCAAAAATTCGCCCATCAGCTTCTTCTCGCCGGTGGCGGGGTCGCGGGTGAACGCAACGCCCGTGCCGCAATCGTCGCCCATGTTGCCGAAGGCCATGGACTGCACGTTGACGGCGGTGCCCCAAGAGTAGGGGATGTCATTGTCGCGGCGATAGACGTTCGCACGGGGGTTGTCCCACGAACGGAACACGGCCTTGATCGCGCCCATGAGCTGCTCTTTGGGATCGGAGGGGAAGTCCGCGCCGATCTTGGAGCGGTACTCGGCCTTGAACTGGGAGGCAAGCTCCTTCAGGTCTTCGGCGGTCAGCTCGACGTCCAGCTTGACGCCCTTGCGTGCTTTCATCTCGTCGATGAGTGTTTCAAAATACTTCTTGCCGACTTCCATGACGACATCGGAGTACATCTGGATGAAACGGCGGTAGCAGTCGTAAGCCCAGCGGGGATTGCCGGATTTCGCAGCCAGAACTTCGACGACTTCTTCGTTCAGACCCAAATTCAGAATGGTGTCCATCATGCCGGGCATGGAAGCGCGGGCACCGCTGCGGACGGAGACCAGCAGAGGATTCTCGTGGTCGCCGAATTTTTTGCCGGTAATGGCTTCCAGCTTTTCGACGTACTGCATGATCTCGGCTTGGATTTCCTCGTTGATGCAGCGACCGTCTTCGTAGTACTTGGTGCAGGCTTCGGTGGTGATGGTGAAGCCCTGCGGAACGGGCAGACCGATGTTGGTCATTTCGGCCAGATTGGCACCCTTGCCGCCCAGCAGTTCACGCATGGAGCCGTTGCCTTCGGTAAACAGGTAGACATACTTGTTCATTGGTATCGTAACCCCTTTCATTTTTTGGACAGAACGCGCTGTCCGTTACAGCAATTTGATATATCGTATAATAACGCGCAAATAGTATAGCACACGAAGTCGCAAAAAGCAAACCTTTTTCAAGAAAAACATCGTTTTTTTGAGAAAATTTCGTGCCAACGGCTGTGCGCCGTGCTGTCGGCGGCACTTTCAGCGCAGATAAAGCGGCGCGGTGTCGGAATAGGGCTGCGCGCGATAGGTGATCGAGCCGATGGGCTTGCCGTCGATGCCGTATTTCGGGTTGTAGCCGAATAGGTTTACATAATTCGCAAGATCATCTTTTTCCGCGGCCATTGCCTCCATCACGGCGACGGTGGCCAGCACGTCGTCGATGGCGCGGTGGGAATTGACCACCTTGTCGCCGAGCGCGTAATTTTCGATGGCGTTGCACAGCTTGTGCGGATAGGGGCGGCGGTCTTTGTACACGGTCAGAAGATCGAGCTTATCTTTCTCGCGCAGGGGAGAAATGTCGCCGTTTCGTGCGAGCAGATAGTAGAGAAAACTCAGGTCGAAGTGCGCATTGTAGGCCAGCAGCAGGGTATTTTCCGTGAACAGCTCGGCAATGTCGCGGCACAGGCACTCTTTGGAAATGCCGCGCTGGGCGATGTCCTGCGCGGTGATGCCGGTCAATTGCGAAATGAGGGGCGGAATGCGCCCCTGCGGGGAGAGGGTGACGAGATTGTCGTATTCGCGGACGACGACGGCCTCATGCCCACGAACCTCCAGCGCGACGGCCGAAAATTCGATAATCTCGTCGCGAGAGAAAGAAAGCCCGGTCGTTTCCGTGTCGAAAATCACGAAACGGGCGTATTTTTCCGTCAATGATCCGAAGTTTGCCATGTTGTGTCCTCCTGCGCCAATGCGTGCGCACGGGAAAATTTGCTTTTCGGTTCGGGCGCGAGCTGCCAACGCGCGGCCAAGTTCTCGGCGAATGCGACGGTGGCCGCGTCAGAGCCGGATTTGCATTCGACCTCCACCTCGTGCAGTGCGAGCCGTCGATTTCCGCCCAGCAGGAATCCGCTGTCGAGCGCAAGCTCCGCGCGACCGTCCGCGGTGGGCACGTCGATGGCCAGACGGGTGAAGCGTGCGCCGCACACGGCGACGAGCGCGTCGGCGTCGGGAATTTCCGATGCGGTCGGTGCGCCGCAGGCGGCCAGCGCACGGATGCCGTCGCGAAGGTCGGCGGCGGGGCATTCCCATTCCGCGCGGCTGCCGTCGGGCAGGGGCGTTTTCAGGGTGCACACCGTCCGCTCGTTTTCCTTGCGCAGGCGCAGGGTGATGTGCCGCGCGCACAGCGCGCCGTCCGCCGTGTCGAAATAGGTGCTTTCCATTTCGATCCGACGGCCGCCGGGATATTTCTCGGCCAGCGCGGAAAGGATCTGCGCCGTGGCGGCGTATTTGCATTCAAATTCTCGTCCCATTGGAAACCTCCCGGGAAATTTCTTCGTGCGCCCATTATACAACAGTTTTCGCGCGGATGCAAGAATCTTTCTCGGCACCGCGCTTTCGACAGATAATTTTGCCGCTTTGTGCTACGATGCAAACAAATCGGACGAGGATGTGACACCAAATGAAATTGCAAAAGGAAAACACCGTGCAGGGATTGCGGGAGGCTTTGTCGGAACGATTCTCCGAATCGGCGGCAAGCACGTTTGCGCGTACCGCCGTCGTATTTGCGGTCGGATTTTTTCTCGGCGCGGCGCGGCTGTGTGGCGCGGCCATGCCGCTTGCGCTTGCCGTGCTGTGCGTAGGCTTGCCCGGCTGGACGGCGATGGCGTTTGCCGTCGGCGCGGCGCTGGGATACGGGGCGTTCTGGGGATATGCGGCATCGGAAGGGCTCGTCTGGATCGCGGCGGGCTTGGCCGTCGGCCAGCTTCTGGATAAGCGCAAAAAGGCGCTTCCGCTGTTGTTACCGGGGCTGAGCGCGCTGACCGTGGCAGTCAGCGGCCTGATTTTCCAAAAATGGCAGGCACTGTCGGTCGGGGCGTATCTGCTGCGCGTCGTGACGGCATTCGGCGCGACCTGTCTGGTGCAGACGGCGTGGCGGCGACGCGTGCAGAGCGTCGATGCCGCGCTTGCGGCGCTATTCGTGCTGGCGCTTGCGCAGATCGACATTTTACACGTATGTAATTTGGGAACGCTCGCCGCGGCATTTCTCGCCCTGACGGGGGACGTTCCGATGGCGACACTGTCGGGTCTTGCGCTGGATCTGACGGGCGTTGCGCCCGTGCCGATGGCCGCGGTGATGTGCACGGTCGCCCTGCTGGGCAAGATCGAACGCCTGAGCAAACGGGTGAAGATATTCGTCCCGAGCGCATTGTATCTGCTCGTGATGTGGCTGTGTGCGCGTCGGGACTTTACGCCGTTGCCGCCGTTGCTGCTCGGCGGCATGGGCACTCTGCTTTTGCCGACGAAAAAGGCGCAGCCGACGCTGCGCGACGATGTGCGGACGCATTTGGAACAGCTTAGCGGCGTTTTCGCGCAGAGCAGGCAAATGTTGCGCGATACGCCCGTTTGCGCGCCGGATGAGGGCGCGCTGATACGGCGCGCGGCACAGCGCGCCTGCGAAAGCTGCCAACGGCGCGATACCTGCGATTTTGCGTCACGTGCGCCGCTTTTGCCGCAGACCATCTTACATCAGCACAGCATCACGCCTGACGACGTGCCCGTGGCGTGCGCCGAACCGGAACGCCTGAGCCTGCGCTTGCAGCAAAGTCAGGATCACTACCGCCTGCTACAGGCAGACAGACAGCGGCGCAAGGAATACCGCGAGGCGATTTTGCAGCAGTACGGATTTTTGTCGGAATATCTGCGCACGGCGGCGGATGCACCTGCGCCGCAGACGCAGAAAGAGGCGTTTTTCCGCGCCGAAACGGCGGTTTGTACGCGGGGCAGGGAAGCGGTCAACGGCGATCGCGTCATGCGTTTTGCCGTCGAGAATCGCTATTTCGTCGTGCTGTGCGACGGAATGGGCACGGGCGCGGCCGCCGCTTATGAGGCGCGCACGGCCGGGGCAATGCTGCGCCGTATGCTGACGGCGGGATATTCCGCGCCTGCGGCCATGCACAGCGTCAACAGCCTGTGCATCCTGCGCGAAAGCGCGGGCGCGGTGACGATGGATGTGGCCGAGGCCGACCTCGTCGGCGGCCGCGTGACGCTGTATAAATGGGGCGCGGCACCGTCGTGGCGGCTGGGGCGGACGCAGTGGGAGCGCATCGGCAGGGAATGCCTGCCGCCGGGGGTGTCCGTGACGGAATGCGGCGAAACGGTCGATCGCGTCGATCTGAGCGAAGGCGCGGTTTTGCTGATGCTCAGCGACGGCGTCGACGGCGAACGCGCTGCCGAGAGCCTGAACGGACAATGCGACCAGCCGATCGGATTTCTGGCGGCACTGAGCCTTGAAAACGGCGCGGCGGACGAGCCGGATGACGCGACGGCTATCGCCCTGCGATTGCAACCGCTTTCCTGATCGGGCGCGGCGACAGCCGCGCCGCGGAAAAAGTTTGCATGTTTTGCAATTTTGTGCTTGACAAACCTGTTCTGCTTTGCTATAATACGAAAGCTGTCCGAAATAGGATGGAATTTGGGGGTATAGCTCAGCTGGGAGAGCGCTTGAATGGCATTCAAGAGGTCAG
>CAYSYK010000044.1:0-5045 GCA_964435375.1 uncultured Oscillospiraceae bacterium
GCTGGCAGACAATCGGGGCGTGCTTGCCGTTTATGATATCGGCGTGAACCGCGCGCGTATCCCCGCGGCTCTGCCGGCCGTCCGTATTGTTTTGCAAGATTTGAACGCAAGGGAGGAGCACCATGCATAACGACATTCAGGAAGTATTGATCTCAGAAGCACAAATTCAAGCCCGTATTCGCGAGCTCGGACAGCAGCTCAAGGCCGAATACGGAGACAAAAATCCGATTTTCGTGGGCGTGCTGAAAGGCGTCATCGTTTTTTACGCGGATATGATCCGCGCGTTCGACGCCCCCTGTCGGCTCGATTTCATGTGGATCTCCTCCTATGAGGGCACAAGTTCGACCGGAAATATCCGCGTGCGGCAAGACGTTGCGAGCGACCTGAGTGGGCAACACGTCATCGTTCTGGAGGACATTCTCGACACGGGTCGTTCTCTGGATTTCGTGTGCCGCCATCTGCGTGAAAATGGTGCGGTCTCCGTGCGCGTGTGCACCCTGCTCGACAAGCCGGAGGGGCGTCTGCCGGGCATTGACATGAAAGCGGACTATGTCGGATTCTCCATTCCGAACGCATTCGTGGTCGGATACGGGCTGGATTATAACGAGCAATATCGCAACCTCCCCTATGTTGGCATCTTAAAGCCGGAGGCTTATGCAGAATAAGGAGTAACAGAACTTTGAAAAGACGCAGTATTTTACCTTTCGTCCTATATATCGTCATCATCGTGGTGATTTTTTCGCTGATCACCATGTGGATCAACGGTGCGAACGACGCGCTCCCCTATTCCGAAATCAGGCAACTTTTCGAGGCGGAGCAGGTCAAGAGCTTCACCGTCAACGGCGACACCATCCGCGTGGAGCTGCACCGCCCCTATAACGGCGAGACGAAGCTCACAGCCGACCTCGGCAGTGTGGAGTCCTTCCGTCAGGAGATGGGCGAGCTGATCGTTCAGCAGCGAAACGACGGCATTCTCGAAAACTATTCCTACCATTCCGAAAAGGAGCACAGCTATTACGATCTGATCATACCGCTTCTTATCGTCGGGCTGCTGCTGATTCTGGTGTGGGCCTTTCTGGCAAGCCGCGCCAACGCCGCCAACGCGCAGAACCAATTCGGCCGCGCGCGGACGGTTCTCGGTGTTGGCGACAATCGCCGCGTCACGTTTCAGGACGTAGCGGGCGCGGACGAGGAAAAAGCGGAGCTTGCAGAGGTCGTGGATTTCCTGCGCGACCCGCAGAAATACACGAAAATCGGCGCACGCATCCCGCACGGTCTGCTTCTGGTCGGCCCTCCCGGCACGGGCAAGACGTTGCTCGCCAGAGCGGTGGCCGGCGAAGCGGATGTGCAGTTTTTGTCCATTTCCGGCTCGGATTTCATGGAAATGTACGTCGGTGTCGGCGCAAGCCGCGTCCGCGACCTGTTCGCGCAAGCGAAAAAGATCGCCCCGTCGATCATTTTCATTGACGAGATCGACGCCGTCGGCCGCAAACGCGGCGCGGGTCTGGGCGGCGGACACGACGAGCGCGAGCAGACGCTCAATCAGCTCCTTGTGGAGATGGACGGTTTCGGCCGCACCGAGGGCGTGATCGTCCTTGCGGCAACCAACCGCGCGGACATTCTCGACCCCGCCCTGCTCCGTCCGGGACGTTTCGACCGTCAGATCTACGTGGGGCTTCCGGATGTCAAAGGCAGAACCGACATTCTGAAAGTCCACGCCAAGGGCAAGCGGCTGGACGAAAACGTCGATCTCAAGGCGGTCGCGCACGCGACCTCCGGCTTCACCGGCGCAGACCTGAGCAATCTGCTCAACGAAGCGGCCATCATGGCCGCGAGCGCGGGACGGCAGGCCATTTCCATGCCCGATATCAGCGAGGCCATGATGAAAATCACAGCAGGTCCGGCCAAACGCAGCCGTCTGCCGCAGCGCCACGACCTGAAAGCCACCGCCATTCACGAGGCGGGGCACGCCGTGGCCATGTATCACCTGCCCACCCTCGGTGCCGTGCGGCATATCACCGTTATTCCGCGCGGGCAATCGCTCGGCTCGACATGGTCCGACCCGAAAGACGATTCGTCGAACATGACGCGCAACGAGATGTACGAGCAGATCGTCAGTCTGCTCGGCGGCCGCGTCGCCGAGGCGCTGTACATCGGCGATATCTCCGTCGGCGCATCCAACGACATTGACCGCGCCACCAAGCTGGCGCGCGACATGGTAGCGCGCTACGGTATGTGCGAAAAGCTGGGCACGGTGTCGTATCTCAACGACGAAGAAGTGTTCATCGGCCGCAACTACCAGTCGACCCGAACCTATTCGGAAAAAGTCGCCGCCACCATCGACGACGAGGTCAAGCAGCTCATGGACAGTGCCTATGCCCATTGCGTCCGCCTCCTGCGCGAAAACGGCGACCGACTCAATCAGGTGGTCGATTTCCTGCTGGCGCACGAGTCCATGACGGGCGAGCAATTCGCCGCCTGCATGGAGGGTCAGCCGATCGGCGATGCATCCGACACGCCCATGCTCGATATCTGATCGTTCCCCTTTCCGCATTGCAAAAAGCCACAGGCGACCCCTGTGGCTTTTTTTCACACCGTCTGCAACCGAAAGACAAAAAAACGTAGTATATAGACAAAGGGCGGCGAAAAGTCCGGGTTTTCGGCGCCCTTGTGGAAGTGAGGTGATGTCGCCATGGATGACGATGCGATCATTCAACTGTTCTTCGAGCGTCGGGAAGACGCAGTGGAGCAGGTAAGGATCAAATATCACGCGGCCTGTATGCACCTGTTGCGGAACCTGTTTCAAAATGAGCATGACGCAGAGGAATGCGCAAACGACGTGTATCTTGCCCTGTGGAATACAATCACATTTCACGTTTCGGATGACGACGGTGAATGGGAAGATATTCATTTCCGCATCTCCTGTGATTACGGCACCGTTCACTGCCCGGATGTGGGCACGATGCCGGCAATCGGTGAAGTCATCACGGTTTCGAACGGAACCACCATCTACCGGGACTACTATGGCCGGGATCACGTTGCGACGGAGGAAAACCTCTACAATTTAACATTGGATAATATCTATACGACGGACGACTCAGTTGCCTATGTCAACATCCTCATTTTCCGTGCGGATAACATTATCGGATATGCCATACTGCGCATGAATACCACCACCGTCGAGGAATATGCCGAATATGCCGGAAAAACCGTCGTCCACGACGAAAGCTGGTGGGATGGCAAATACGATCCTGATACAACCGTCTACTGTCCCGGCGGCGACCATATTGACGGAAGCCGGTACAAAGTGGAACTGCATGAATCCGTCTGCTTCCCGAAAGTGGACGATGTGTACCAAGAAATCAGCGAGCAATACGTGTCCAACCGAATCGCCGCCTGTAAAGAAGACTAAGCGCGAAATCATTCATCCCTGCCATCTGCGAGAATGCGGGGCGCGTGTATGCGGCGGCTACATTGCCTCGGAATAACGAAAACTCCACGCAAAAAGCGGCCGCCCTGTGCGTTCTCCCGAACGCACAGGGCGGCCGTATGTCATTCTTTTTCGATCACGTCAAATTGGTACGTGTCTTCCCAGTTGCGGCGGATCACGATCTCGGCCGTCAGGTTCGTATTGTCGAACACGATCGACCACTGCGTATTGGTCGTGATGTCGGTTTCGCTGGGTAGCTGTGCCGCGGCCTTGAGCGCGTCCCACGCCGTGTCGTAGGTGTAGCTTCCCGTTTGCTGCTCCAGCACGTCCTTGATGGCGTCATAGCGTTCCTTGCCATGGCCATAAATGCCGTTGTCCTGATTGGGCAACACCTTGTCGGCGTAGATCGTGTAGAAATTCGTCACGACATCGACGGGCGTTGCCACAAGCTCGCGCGTTTCGCTCTCACAATCCCATTCGACGACCTGCCCGTTTCCGGACGCATCGTTGATATAGAAATGGTAATCCTTTCCGGCCGCGGCGAGCATATCATATTGCCGGAGCAATTCGATCGCCTCGTCCGTCGTCGCCGCTCTGTCCAGCACCAGACGGATGGCCAGCGTCGTGAAAATGTTCTCCTTTTCCGTCTGCTGGCGAATCGGCTCACTGTCGACGACCAGAACGGCAATCGACACGCCCTTTTCGTTGATTCCGTCGAGGCAAACGAACGGCGTCATCAACGTGGCCAATTTTGTCGAAAGCCCGGACAAGGGCTCGTCCGCTTTTACATTGTTCAGCGCGGCAAAGGCAATGGACTTGTAGTCATTTTTCGGCGCGCAGTACACAAGCATTGCCGAGGTGTCTCTTCCGAAGTCGTAATTGCGCCCCATTAGATGATTTCCGTCGGCGGTGGTCATGCCGAATGCCGAGCAGGCAAATGACGGTGCTTCAACACTGACAGGCAGCAGCGGCAGTGCCTCTTTCCACATGACATCGAACATATCCTGATTGGTTTCGATCCCGTATGCGATCATGTCTTCGATGCTGTAATCGTACTGGATTTCCATTTTGTAAAGGTCGTATCCGTCTTCATAGGATGTGATCTTTTCGATTGACCGAATCGTGCGCAGGCGAGAAGCATACACGCACACAAACGTCAAACTGAGGATAAGAGCTATGCCGATGATGCCCAGCCCGGCCCATAAGAGGATTCGTTTTGTTTTTGACATGGTTCCCTCCCGAAATCAAAGAATTCGCGAATGTTAGAATATCCGTTCGGATTATAGCATACTTCCACGCAAAACACAACCATTTTCTTTCGGGATGTGATTTGGCAAGGGTATTTCACTTGACGAAGCCAAATTTCACGTGCCAAAGGCGAATTTCGTTGAAAAAAGCACTTGCGAAAGCAAGTGCCTTTTTCATATGGATGGACTATAAAAAAGATATTTTCGCCATTTATGCTAGGGACTTGAACATCTGCGTTTAACGGGTATGGGGCTATCGCCCCATGGGAATCTCCCACGGCAAAAAAAGAGTAGCATAAGCTACTCTCTTTTTTGGAGCAGGGTACGGGAATCGAACCCGCCTTCACGGCTTGGGAAGCCGTTGTATT
>CAYSYK010000045.1:0-3720 GCA_964435375.1 uncultured Oscillospiraceae bacterium
GTCAGATCATACGGAGACATTTGAACGGTTACTTTGTCACCGGGCAAGATCTTGATGAAATTCATTCTGAGCTTGCCGGAAATGTGTGCCAGAATGGTGCGTCCGTTGCCAATGTCAACTGTGAACATAGCATTCGGCAATGCATCGGTTACGATGCCCTCAATCTCGATTACGTCGTCTTTTGCCAAGTCAGGAACCTCCTAGGTTGTTACTTTGCATATCCCGGCCGATTGCGGTCAGGTCTCTTCGTAATTCTCCGTTGAGCACTTTGTCGCGAGCACGGAGCTTTTGTGCGACTCTGGTCTCAGAGCGAAGGACTTTTTGTATATGCTTGCGCTTTTTGCGTTTGGGTTTTTCCAGTGTGCGGTCTTTTCCGTTGACTAGGAACAGGAAATCCTGCTCGATTTGAATCACATAGAACAGTTGTCCCGCTTCCCGTCCGGCTGTGGCAATCACCACATCCGCTATATCAACATCCGATAATCGTTCTGGGTCCATAGTCAAAGTCCTTCTGTGACGGTGAGTATTTCCGGCTCGCCGTCGGTGATGAGTACAGTATTTTCATAATGGGCGCTGAGCTTTCCGTCGGCGGTCACCGTCGTCCAGCCGTCTTTGAGGACGCGGACGTCATAGGTGCCCGCATTGACCATCGGCTCGATGGCAATGGTCATGCCGGGGAGCAATCTCGGCCCACGACCCGGTGCGCCGTAATTAGGCACTTCCGGATCTTCGTGCAGTTGCGTGCCGACGCCGTGACCTACGAAAGCACGAACAACTGAAAAACCGTTAGACTCCACATACGTCTGTACGGCGTGGGAGATGTCGGACACGCGGTGTCCTTTCGTGGCGAAACGGACGCCTTCGAAAAAGCTCTGCTTCGTCACGGCGATCAGCTTTTCGGCTTCGGCGCTGATCGTGCCGCAGGGGTAGGTCGCCGCACAGTCGCCGTGGAATCCCTGATAGAAGGCACCCACGTCCACGCTGACGATGTCACCGTCTTTCAGGACGTAGTTGCCGGGGATCCCATGGATGACCGTGGCGTTGACAGAAATACAGGCACTTGCCGGAAAGCCGTTGTAATGCAGGAACGACGGTTTCGCGCCCTGTGACACGATGAAATCGTGAACGGCCTTGTCAATGTCTTTGGTGCGCACGCCGGGTCTTACCATTTCCCCTGCCAAAGCACGGGCTGCCGCGGTAATTTTACAAGCTCGGCGCATTGCCTCAATGTCATGTCCGTTTTTTATTGTTATCATGCCTGTTCCCCTATTGCCGCCAGAATTTCGCGATTGGTATCCGTGATAGATTGATCGCCTGCGATTCGGCACAGCTTGCCCTGACGGGCATAGTAGTCCTTGAGCAGCTCGGTCTTTTCGTGATAGACGGACAGGCGAGCACGCACCGTTTCGGGTGCATCGTCCTCTCGGACGGCAAGCGCTGCGCCGCAGTTATCACAGATACCCTCGGCTTTCGGGGGATTGTTTTCAATGTGGAAGCTGGCACCGCAATCGGGGCAAACCCGACGGCCGGTCATCCGGCGTTCGATCACATCGTCCGCAATCTCTATGGAAATCACATAGTCGATGGCAATTCCGGCCGCGTCCAAGGCTTCGGCTTGGGACAGGGTGCGAGGCACCCCGTCCAAAATAAAGCCTTTTTTACAGTCGTCACGGGCGATGCGTTCGGCGACGAGCGCCAAAATGACCGCATCGGGCACCAATTTGCCACTTTCCATGATTTCGTGTATTTGTCCGCCCAGAGGAGAGCCGTTTTTCATGGCCTCTCGGAGCATATTCCCGGTAGATATGGCGGGGATGGAGAGCTTCTGTGTCAGCAGCTCTGCTTGTGTCCCCTTTCCGGCGCCGGGCGCGCCCAGTAGGATCAGATTCATCCTGCCACCTCCCGGATTAATCCAGGAAACCTTTGTAGTGACGCATCAGCATCTGCGCTTCCAGAGCCTTTACGGTCTCCAGTGCAACGCTGACCAAGATGATGATGGACGTACCGCCGACACCCAGCTCCTTACCGATCGCGATACCGCCGGCGATGGGGATCAGGGCGACGATTGCCAGATAGACGGCACCGAACACAACCAGCTTGTTGATGACTTTCTTGATGAAGTCAGCCGTGGGCTTGCCGGGACGGAAGCCGGGCAGGAAACCGCCGTTTTTCTTGAGGTTGTTGGCGATTTCGGTCGGATCATACTGGATGGTGGAGTAGAACCAGCTGAAGAAGAAGATCAGCAGACCGTATGCCACCACGAAAACCGCGGAGCTGCTGGAAACAACGTACTTGTAGAACCAAGAGTTCTGCGTCCAGCCGCCGAGGGCGTAGATGGTAGCGGGAAGTGCGCAAATGGACTGCGCGAAGATGACGGGCATAACACCGGACATGGCCACCTTGATGGGCATATTGGTGCTCTGGCCGCCGTAGATCTTACGACCGACGACGCGCTTTGCGTACTGCACGGGGATACGGCGCTCTGCATCGTTGATATAGACGATCAGCAGAACCAGTGCAATCATGATAACAACGACGATCAGGCTCAGCCACCACTTCAACGCCGCGATACCGGAAACGATCGAGGGAATGTTGGAGATGATGCCGACGAACAGGATCATGGAGATACCGTTGCCGATGCCCTTCTTGTTGATCAGATCACCCAGCCACATAACCACTGCGGAACCCGCGGTGACGGTGACGATGATGACCAATGCGGGCAGCCAAGCACGCTCGGTGATCATGACGTTCGTGCTGGTTACATCATATACGGGCTTGAAGAACGGGAAGGGATTCTTGAAGGAGAATCCGATGCCCGCCAGCTTCAGGTAAGCCGCGACGCCCATCAGAAGGCCCAGCGCAACCGTGGTGATACGGGTGATGGAGTTGATCTTCTTTTTGCCCTCTTCGCCCTCTTCCTTCGCCATGCGCTCCAACTTGGGGATGGCAATGGTCAGAAGCTGGACAATGATGGAGGCATTGATGTAGGGCTGAATGCCCAACGACAGGATCGTACCGCTGGAAAGACCGGACATGGTGTTGTACAGGTCGAGGATGGTTCCGGAGAACGCAGACTCAAACCATGCATGCCACAGATCGGTCTTGACGAACGGGACGGGAATGGCGCTGCCGATACGGAAGATCAGCAGGATCATTGCCGTGTACATCAGTTTTTTGCGGAGCTCGGGGATGCTCCAAGCGTTTTTCAGCGTCTTAAACACTTAAACCACCTCGGCCTTTCCGCCCGCCTGCTCAATTTTTTCCTTCGCAGACTCAGAGAAAGCCGCAGCCTTAACGGTGATTTTCTTGGTCAGGGTGCCGTTGGCCAGCACTTTCAGACCATTGGGGCAGTCGGAAATGATGCCCTTTTCGATCAAGGCAGCAGCATCGACCACTGCGCCATCTTCAAAGCGGTTCAGAACAGCCAAGTTGATGGCAGTCAGGGGCTTTGCAAAAATGTTGTTGAAGCCGCGCTTCGGGATGCGACGCGCCAGAGGCATCTGGCCGCCTTCGAATCCGGCACGAACCTTGCCGCCGGAACGGGCTTTCTGACCCTTATGACCACGGCCGCCGGTCTTGCCGTTGCCGCTGCCGTGACCACGGCCCTTGCGCTTACCTACCTGGGTAGAACCCGCGACAGGAGAAAGCTTAGAAAGTTCCATAGATCTTTTCCTCCTTATTCGACTTCGGTGACCTGCAGCAGGTAGCCGATCTTGGCGA
>CAYSYK010000046.1:0-3713 GCA_964435375.1 uncultured Oscillospiraceae bacterium
GAGCGTTCGGTTCGCATCCGAGAGGTCAAGGGTTCGAATCCCTCCGTCTCCACCACGTCAGAAGAACACGGTGGTGTGCAGAAACTTCGTTTCTCGCACAGGCCCGTGTTCTTCTTCCTTTCAAAACAGCAACCACTTCGTTGGGTTGCTGTTTTGCTTTTTGGGGCAAAGGCAAGGCGGATTTTTTATGCTCATAGAGTCGATGTCAGAACCGACATCGGCTCATTTTTTTGTCGCAACTTTGCCGGCTGCGGCGCGTAGCTTTGAAAGCTTTCAAAGGAGATGTTGAATTCGATTCGCACTTTATATCCTCGCGAGACATAGATAGCTTTCACAAGTTGGCCGATAATCATTTTCTTTGCGTCCTTGCTACAGATATCGTACAGCTCGGCCCAATCGATTAGACGGTTATATTCGATTCGTAGAAAGCTGTTTAATCATCTGCGATGAAGCAGGCCAGTATTCCGTTTGTACATTTGCATACATATTGGCTCATTGGGCTGGTGTGTAAAGAACAAACATGTTGCATTTGAAGTGAATACCGCTAGAGAAAACGCTAAAGGCGCAATGATGGTTGACATACGATACAATAGTCTTGAGATTTTTTTCATTAATAAAAATCCTTTCTTTGGTTTTGTTAGCTAAGAGTATCAGGAAAAGCCTGTGATTCAAGAGTGGTGGCATATACAACGAAAAAGGCTACATCAAGTGAAGATAGCCATATGTGATGACGAAAGAGCTGATCTAGAGCAAATTGTGGCATACAGCAAACAATATGACAGCTCAAATCCTGTCCGTGGTTTTTCGAGTGGGGACAGTTTGCTTGTGGCATTTCAAACAGATTTTTATGACCTTGTTTTTTTTAGATATTGAAATGGCTGGAACCAATGGTTTGACGGTGGGGAGCCGATTGATGGAATGTGGAGTTAAGCCGATCATTATCTTCACAACGCAGAGTCTAAACTATGCTGTGCGTGGGTATGGCATTGCCCTGCGCTACTTGATAAAACCTATTGATTATGAAACCTTTGCTGGAATTATGAGGGTGGTATTGGATAAGGTGCTGCCACAGAAAATGCTAGTAACATACAGAGGAGAACAGCGCCTGATTCCGATAAATGAAATTTCGTACTTTGAAGTTATTCGGCATAATGTCATCTTTCACTTGAATAACCGGGAAACAGTATCTATTCGCGGGTCACTTGCGGAAATTAAGGAGCAACTTTCGCGCGGCTGGTTTGTTCAGACCCACAAAAGCTACTGCGTGAATATGGATTATATTGACCGAGCAACCAGATGCGAGCTTACATTGACAAATGGTGAATGTGTTCCGGTTGGGAGGAATCGCAGTGAATCCTTTCAGGCACAGCTTCAGGAATACTTGAAAGGAAACACGCTGCTATGAATCTATGGATCGAAGCCATGAGCGTGGCGGCGGAGATCGGGCTGATCTTGTATTTCTTCCCGAATTTCTTTTCGGAACAGGGCAAGCGCAATTTGTTTCGGTCATGCGTTTTCGCTCTGCTTTTTGTGCTCGCGGACTTTTTATTGTATCTCCTGCCGCTGGTTTCGGCGCTCCACACGCTTTTGGCGGTGGTCATCACCTATCTGTTTATAAAGGTATATTTCCGGCAGTCTTGGCTCAGCTCGCTTTACGCGGCGTTTCTCTATCTTGCAGCATCAATTGCATCGGATGTGATCTGCGGAGCGGTGCTGATGGTCACCGGAGTAGACTCGGATGCGCTGCTGGGGGACGGCGCGGCACGAGCGGTGTACATCGCCATGGGGAAGCTTCTGCATCTGCTGTGCCTGTTTGTCATTCTGACAACAACGAAACGCCGGTACAGCTATAAGGTGATCCTTCGCACGCTGCCTTTGTGGGTGTGTTTGCTGTTCAGCTTTTTTGTATGCTACCACAACTACACGGCGCTGCTTGCAGGCGCCTCTGCCGCTACGGTGATTATTGAAACCGTTGGTCTTTTGTTTATAAATCTTGTTATTTGCAGCTATGTGGAGGTGCTTAATCGTACCTATGCCCGACAGCAGGAAGCGATTCTGGCTCAACAGCAGCTTCAGCTGCGGGAGTGCTACTATCAGGATTTGATAGAGCGGCAGGAGGAAACGCGCGTTCTGTGGCATGATATTAAAAAATACATGAGCGCCATGGAATCGCTGGTCGATCAGGACAAGCGGGAGGAGGCGCGTGCGTGTCTGGATGGATTGCAGCGATCGTTTGAACAGGCGCAGAATATCTTTAACACCGGAAATCCAACGGTCGACAGCATACTGGCCTATGGCGCGAAAAAAGCGGAAGAGGTGCATACAAAGCTGCGCTGCCAAACATGGATCGACAGCAGCCTGGAGATTTCGGCTTCGGATCTTTTTGTGATCGTTGGCAATACGCTCGATAATGCCGTGGAAGCCTGTGGTGCATTGCCGGAAGGGGACGCGCGATGGATCGATGTGAGCCTTACGCAGAAAAATCACCTGCTGCGCTATGAGATACGAAACCCATACGTCCCATTGACCTCGCGGGAGGAAAAGAGAATTCATGGATACGGACTGAAAAATGTGGCCACCTGCGTGCAGCGCAACAACGGAACGATGACCGTCACGGAGGAAGACGGACACTATACGGTTTTGATCGTGCTTAATGTATGATAGAAGTTTTAAGAAAAGAAACGCCTGCTGAAATTTACAGCAGGCGTTTCTTTGTGGTTTCGAGAGCATGGCATCACTTGACTTTACGATGAATAGCTCCAACATATAGTGAGCATCTCTTAGGATCGGACGGGATTTTTTGAAGGTGGTATGGTACAGAGTGCAGGCAGGATTGTGCTATGAGAATGAAGAGAACAATAAGAAGTATGGCAGAGAGAATGGAGACCAGCACATAGGGGTCATGCTCGATGTCATCCAGATCATAATGGTATTCATCATAATCGTGAGTGCTTTCGTAGTTATCCAGATATTCCCGAAGTTCATCCTCCAAGGCACAATACTGAGCTTCGGCAGCTTTCATATCGTCATCCGTAGTAGCATAGGACGATGCCCCAATAGCGGACACACCGCCCTGCACCAGCATGGAGCAGGAAGAAACGGTACTAAGCAGAAACGCCACGACCATCAGAAGTCCAAGGGCAATGAGTGAACCTTTCCAATGTTTTGCCACGAACTCGGCGGACTTTTTCGTAGTCTCGGCTGTTTTCTTTGCCGCCTTTGCGGTGGTCTGTCCTGCCTTGACGGTGTTCGCACCGGACTTCTTCGCCGCCATATACTCTTTCTTTAAGTCGTGCAAACGGCGCGGGGAGCGAGCGAGTCACACCACGCTACTCTGTCGGGTGCGTTGCCCGTGTGCTGCGCAGGTGAGATACACTGTTTTTTCGGGATGGTGCGCGATCACGAGAAAGGGAATCAAGTGCATCGGGCCATCTCGCGAAAAGCATTGGAATCAGGGGATTTCTGCCGCGTTTTGATATTTATCCGTGGCAGAAACCGGTCTGTGTGCGAGAGCGTTCGGTTCGCATCCGAGAGGTCAAGGGTTCGAATCCCTCCGTCTCCACCACAAAGGAAAAGGAACTGTCCGAGGACAGTTCCTTTTCCTTTGTGGAACGAAGAGAGCCTTGTGTCCGCCTTGCCTTGGCAAGGCGGATTTTTGTAGGGGCATATTCAGCGGATGTTCGCCCGGCTGCCCGCAGATGAACGCCTCGGCC
>CAYSYK010000047.1:0-3687 GCA_964435375.1 uncultured Oscillospiraceae bacterium
GAGGTAATGAATTATGCAAAACGCTATAGCATTATCGGGGGATTATAAGAAAGTGGGTGATAACAATGTTAATCAATCTATGGGTAAAAGATAAGCGTGACGGAACAATTCATCAAGTCGGTACAGATGTTCACGATTGCATAGAATATCTTGACGGTGAAGTCGTGTATGCTAATATGCAAAGTACAGCAAGTACTCTTGATGATTATGAATGGGTAAAGCCACCCGATATAGACGATTATGTTTCGGTAACGCCTGAACAACTTTATTTGAACAGAGAACTTGTGCATAAAGATTTAATTGAGATGTTAGGTATGTTAGATGAAAATCATAGTTGACAGCCGTGAGAAGCGGTGGGGGCATATCCGGGAATACTTTGACAAAAACGGCATAGAGTACACCGTGAAAAAGCTTGACACAGCCGATTATATGATTGAGGGTAAGCCGAATGTGCGAATAGATCGCAAAAAGGACTGTTCAGAGCTATCGCACAACCTATTGAACGCTAAAGACCATTCCCGATTTTGGAAAGAAATCCGCAGGGCGAGGGAGCAGGGCATTAAGCTGTTTATCCTTTGCGAACACGGCGGAAAAGTCAAGTCAATCAAAGATGTTGCACTGTGGAATGACAGATATAGCGGTGTGAGCGGCAGAGTGTTAATGAACGAGATCTACCGAGTGAGTATTAGCTACGGAGTTGAGTTTATATTCTGTGACAAACGGCACACAGCACAAAAGATAATTGAAATCCTCACACTATACACAAAAGATGAATAAATATACAGGAGATTATTATGAAAAAGTACCATAAGGTCTATACAATTGCTTGCTATTGCCGACAGTGCGGCGAGCGGAGCAGGGTTGTTGACTCCCGACCATTACAAGACGAGATAGGAATGATAAGGGTTAGAAAATGTGAGCGTTGCGGATTGCGTTGGAAAACAATTGAGCTTGTATACGATGAATTTATTGACGACTACAACAAGGGAGAATTTGACTGATGAATGTAAAATTGATTAAATATCCGACTGTTGACGATTGGATGTTTTGTAAAAAGTGCACATTGGTAACAGTTGGAAAAGAAAGCACAAAAGAGCCAACGAACGAATGGAAACACAAGATACTTGAAGCGCGGCACAGCCCAATCAGGACACTGCAATTTGCGTTTGAGCTTGAATTGCCATATTTTGTCAGCGTTCATCTATGCAGGCACATTCACGCACAGCCGTTCGTAAAATCGCAGAGAAACGACAGACAGAGCGAATATGACCGCAACAAAGCACCACAGGACGCGCCTGTTAAAATGATATGGTACATGAACGCAGAAGAACTAATGATAATTGCGAACAAGCGTTTGTGCAATCAGGCAAGCAAGGAAACACGGCAAATAGTGCAGATGATGTGTGACGAAGTACTGAAAATCTGCCCCGAATTTAACGAGCTTCTTGTACCGATGTGCGTTTATAACGGTGGCAAATGTCACGAGTTTTTCTCTTGTAAATCTCAGAAAAAGGGTTGACAAATTGTCTTAAATATGGTATAATGAGAGAGTAGAAAATGATTGTTGTTCGGAGTGGTAGCCGTCAGCGGTCTATACAAAAGAATAACGATCAGCCCTTACATTCGGCGGTAACTACCACAGCCAAAGAATGTGAGGGTTTTCTATTTAACAATGAAATGAGGTAAACACATGGAATATTTCAAGCACGATCTATCGGCAAGCGAAGATGATAAAATTTGCGAATTGCTGTCCGAGGGAGGATATGAATATCTCGGCTATTATTGGAGATTTATCGAGTATTTGTATAACCGAGGTGGATATGTCGAAGAAAAACGACTGAAAAGCGTATCGTGGGCATTACACATGGATGAGCATAAGCTTTTGTCTGTGGTGAATGACTTTGGACTGTTTATCGTAAATGACGGCATAATTACATCTCGCAGGGTTACTAACGAATTGAATGATTTTTCGACTACAAAAAGTAAGATGTCTACTCTCGGCAAAGCAAGCGCAAAGGCAAAAAAGGAAAAAAACTCAACGGAAACTCAACGTACCGTTGAACGTGCGTTGAACGAAAACGCAACGTGCGTTGAACGAGCCGTTGAACGTGCGTTGAACGAGCCGTTGAACGTGCGTTTAACTAAAGAGAATAAAGAGAATAAAGAGAATAAAGAGATTGATATAAAGAGAGGAGAAGAACGCGCGTGCGCGCAAGAAAACAACGAATACAGTTTAAAACCGCCCCCGCCCCACAAAAAGCAAGCATATGGAGTTTACAAAAATGTGTTATTAACAGCAGATGAGTTTGACGCACTGAATACTTCTTTCACTAATGCCAACGAAAAAATCGACTATCTTTCGGCTTATATGAACCGAACAGGGAAAAATTACCCGAGCCACTTTGAAACGATTTTGAAGTGGAACAACGAGGACGGAGCTAAAAAAGCGCAAGCAAGCACACCACCACCATTGAATAATGCTAACAATTGGGAATTTGAAAGCTCATCGTTCGATTATCAAAAGGCATGGGACGCGGCTATGAGAAAAACAGACGAAATACTACAGGGAGGACAAGATAAACATGAAACAGAATGAAAATGATATGGTAATAGCGGAAAATCAAGTGAACGGATCTAAAAAAACAGTCGAGATGCATTATTACAAATACAAAGTCAGAGCGAAAAGGGAACGCGATGACAATTGGACGGAGTGGGCGGCATCCGATGACCTCGGTAGAGCTAAAGAACACTTTGAATATTGTCGGGATGTTGGATTTTATGCGAGTCTGTGGGAACATGTGGATAAACTCAAATACAAAAAGTTTCAGGAGGGAGAGCCGACAAGCGATGGGACAGGAACACCGAGAGATAATAGCAGAGATGGCGAGGGATATATGCCCACACAAGATGAGTTGCAATCAAGTGTGCAATCCTACGAAAGAGTGCGACGCTTTAGGGTATGCAGAACGAATGCTTTCAAAAGGGTATACGAAAACGAAGGAGTCAATATACCTAAATGGGTGCGAAAGCTTAAATGAATTTTGCGATCTGATAATGTGCGGAACGTGTAAATACATCAATGAGTGCGGAGGAACATGCATAACTGTTGATACCGTGAAGAAAATGCAGATAGGCGATGTGCTTTATTTAGCGGACGAATGCAATGGTGATATCAAGAAAATAGCAAGGCGATTAAAGAAAATTGCGCGAGGAGGAAGGCATGCGAGAAAATTGGTTTGATGAATATGGAATTGCACGAACAAGGCGAAGTGAAGGGAAAAAGGTAAAGGGAAAATCTGCGGAGAGGATAGAGCGAGAAAGGCAAGAAATTGAATTTTGTTTGAACTGCACAAAGCCGTCATGCAACGGGTCATGCTTGGAACTAAAACGATTTAAAAAAGCAGGGTTGACAAATAAAGCGAAAAATGATACAATATAGGTGTACAAAGGGTGGCAACTTTGTATCCTCCTTTCTTGATTGACGGCTCGGAAAGACGAGCAAACCGTATTGACGGCAGGTGAAATTTAGACTGCCTGATATGCGGAATATTTGAGAGGTAAACGGTATGAAAGATTTTGAATTACAACTTGAATACATTGAAGTCGGCAAGCTGCAGCCGTATGAGCGGAACAACAAGAAGCACACCGATGAAGATGTGAGCGAAATTGCCAAGTCGATTGAAAAGT
>CAYSYK010000048.1:0-3665 GCA_964435375.1 uncultured Oscillospiraceae bacterium
AGGGTAATCTTCAGATTTGCCATTGTAAAAGCCCTCCTTAACCGACGATTTCTTCCACGCTCTTGCCGCGCACGGCCGCAACCTGCTCAGGAGAACGCAGAGAGGTCAAACCGGCCATTGTGGCCTTGACGACGTTCTGAGGGTTGTTCGAGCGCATGCACTTCGCGCAGATATTCTTGATGCCAACCGCTTCCATAACGGCACGGACAGCGCCGCCGGCGATAACGCCGGTACCTTCGGGAGCGGGCTTGAGCAGAACGGTGCCGGCACCGAAGATGCCGATGACCTCATGAGGAATGGTGTTGCCATCCAAGGAGACCTTGACCATATTCTTCTTCGCATCGGCGATGCCTTTGATGATGGCCTCGGAAACTTCGGCGGCCTTACCCAGACCGTAGCCGACGGTTCCCTTGCCGTCACCGACGACGACCAGAGCGGAGAACTTCATGACGCGGCCGCCCTTAACGGTCTTGGAGACGCGGTTGAGGTAAACGACCTTTTCAATGAGCTCGGGAGCTTCATTGTTGGGAGTCTTATTGTAAGCCATTTCTTATTCCTCCTGACACTTAGAACTTGAGTCCGGCTTCGCGGGCACCCTCAGCCAGAGCAGCCACGCGGCCATGATACACATAACCGCCGCGGTCGAACACGACTTCTTCGATGCCTTTTGCCTTCGCACGCTCGGCCAGAACGGCGCCGACCTTCTTGGCAGCTTCGCAGTTGCCGGTCGCGCCCTCAAATTCCTTCTCCAGCGTATTGGCGGAAACGAGCGTTACGCCGTTGACGTCGTCGATGATCTGCGCGTAGATGTTCGCGTTGGAACGGAACACGTTCAGACGGGGACGCTCTGCTGTGCCGGAGATCTTGCCACGCACGCGGACATGCCGGTGCTGACGCATTGCATTTTTATTAACCTTGCTGACCATTTCGGCACACCTCCATTACTTCTTACCACCGGTCTTACCAACCTTGCGGCGGATAACTTCGGTGGAGTACTTGATGCCCTTGCCCTTGTACGGCTCGGGGGGACGCTTACCACGGACTTCAGCGGCAAACTGGCCGACGACCTGCTTGTCTGTGCCCTTGATAATGATCTTGTTGGGAGCGGGAACTTCGATCGTGATGCCGGGGATCTCATTGACGAACACTTCGTGGGAGAAGCCCAGACGCATGACGAGCTGCGTGCCCTTTTTCTCGCAGCGGAAACCAACGCCGTTGACTTCCAGCTCCTTGCTGTAGCCCTTGCTGACACCCTCGACCATATTGTGAATCAGGGTGCGGGTCAGGCCGTGCAGCGCTCTGTGGTTTGCATCGTCCGTGGGACGGGAAACGGTCAGAACATTGCCCTCAACCGCGATGATCATATCGGGGTGGAAGGACTTGGTCAGTTCGCCCAGAGGGCCTTTCACGGTAACAACATTGCCCTCAGCAACGTTGACGGTGACATTTGCCGGAATCTCGACCGGCTTCTTACCAATTCTAGACATTCCGTTACCCTCCTTACCAGACGAAAGCGAGGACTTCGCCACCAATGTGGTTCTCGCGCGCCTTCTTATCGGTCATAACGCCCTTGGAAGTGGAAACGATCGCGATGCCCAGACCTTTGAGAACCTTCGGCAGTTCGTCGGCACCGGCGTAGATACGCAGACCGGGCTTGGAAACGCGCTTCAGGCCGGACAGAACGGGCTGCTTCTTGGCCAGATACTTCAGGGTGATGTGAATGACGCCTTGGTTGCCGTTGTCCACCAGCTCGTAAGACTTGATATAGCCTTCGTCGAGCAGGATCTGTGCGATGGCCTTCTTCAGGTTGGACGCGGGGACATCCACGGTGTCGTGCTTAGCAGAGCTGGCGTTACGGATACGGGTCAGCATATCTGCTACGGGATCGGTGATTTGCATTTTAAAAATCCTCCTTAATGAAGTTACGGTGTTACCCGTGAAGACCGGGGGGTATCCGGGGAATGCGCTCGACCCGCGGGCGGAGCCATCTTCCCGGGACTTCCCCGATCCGTTTTACAAATGTGTGTTACCAGCTTGCCTTGCGCACGCCGGGAATCTCGCCCTTGTAGGCCAGCTCACGGAAGCAAACACGGCACACGCCGTAGTTGCGCAGGTAGGCATGGGGTCTGCCGCAGATCTTGCAGCGGTTGTAGCGGCGGCTGGAGAACTTGGGCTCAGCCTGCTGCTTCAGGATCATAGACTTCTTTGCCATTTTTGAATCCTCCTAATCAAGCGTGGAAGGGAGCGCCCAGCTGGGTCAGCAGCTCTTTGGCTTCCTCGTCGGTGGTAGCGGTGGTGCAGATGCAGATATCCATACCACGGATCTTGTCCACCTTGTCGTACTCGATCTCAGGGAAGATCAACTGCTCTTTCAGGCCGAACGCGTAGTTGCCGCGGCCGTCGAAAGAGTTGGGGTTGATGCCGCGGAAGTCGCGAACACGGGGCAGCGCCACGCTGAACAGGCGATCGAGGAACTCGTACATCTTGTCGCCACGCAGGGTGACTTTCACGCCGACGGTTTCGCCTTCGCGGAGCTTGAAGTTCGCGACGGACTTACGCGCCTTGCAGGTGATGGGCTTCTGGCCGGTGATGGCCGCGATGTCCTTGCAGATGGCTTCGATTTCCTTGGCATTGTTCTTGCTTTCGCCGCAGCCGACGTTGACGATGACCTTGTCCAGCTTGGGGATCTGCATGACGCTCTTGTAGCCGAACTTCTTGTTCAGAGCAGGAGCGATCTCGTTAACATACTGTTCTTTCATTCTGTTAGCCATGATTTCGTTCTCCTCTCTTAGATTTCGGTGCCGCACTTACGGCAAATGCGGATCTTCTTATCGCCGTCCATCTTGTAACCAACACGGACACCCTTGCCGCACTTATCGCAGTACAGGGCAACCTTGCAAGCACGGATGGGAGTCTCACGCTTGACGATGCCACCGGTCTCGCCCTGCTTGCGGGCTTTGGTGTGGCAGGTAGCCATGTTGACTCTCTCGACGATCAGCTTGTCTTCGGCGGGCATGGCGACGAGCACCTTGCCCTTGACGCCCTTATCCTTGCCGGACAGGACGATGACGGTGTCATTTTTCTTAATGTTCATACCTTCGGTCCTCCATTAGATGACCTCGGGAGCCAGAGACAGGATCTTCATGAAGTCCTTCTCACGCAGCTCACGAGCAACCGGTCCAAAGATACGGGTACCCTTGGGGTTGTGGTCTTCTTTGATGATAACTGCAGCGTTCTCATCAAAGCGGACATACGTACCGTCTTCACGACGGACGCCCCGCTTGGTGCGGACGATGACGGCCTTGACCACATCGCCTTTTTTCACCGTGCCGCCGGGGGTAGCCTTACGAACGGAAGCAACGATCACATCGCCGATGTTGCCGTACTTCCGGCGGGAGCCGCCCAGAACGCGGATGCAGTGAATTTCTTTAGCGCCGGTATTGTCGGCAACTTTCAGGTAGCTTTCCATCTGAATCATAGTTCCCGACCTCCTTACTTAGCCTTTTCAATAATTCTGACGAGTCTCCATCTCTTGTCCTTAGACAGGGGACGAGTCTCCATGACCTCCACGGTGTCGCCGATGCCGCACGCATTTTCCTCGTCGTGGGCTTTCAGCTTGTAGGTCCGCTTCATGGTCTTCTTGTACAGAGGATGCTGCACGCTAT
>CAYSYK010000049.1:0-3588 GCA_964435375.1 uncultured Oscillospiraceae bacterium
GATAGGCGAAAAGCCTTGAAATATCAAGGGTTTTGGAAAGATTGTATTTTTAATTTGTAATTTGTAACTCTCCCCGCCCTTGCGCCCATCACCCCTACGCGAAAACGCCCCCGTTTGCACTGCAAACGGGGGCTTGTGCATTATTCTTCAAAGCCGTTGGGGTTGTTTTTCTGCCAGTTCCAGCCGTCGCGGCACATATCCTGCAGCGTCTTTTCCGCTTTCCAGCCCAGCTTTTCGGCGCTCTTGGACGGGTCGGCGTAGCATGTGGCGATGTCGCCCGGGCGACGCCCGGTGATGACGTAGGGAACGGGAACGTTGTTGACCGCGACAAAGGCGTTAACGATGTCCAGCACGCTGTACCCACAGCCCGTACCCAGATTGAACACGTCGCAGCCCTTGTGCCCGAGCACATAGTTCACGGCGGCCACGTGTCCCTTGGCCAGATCGACCACGTGGATGTAATCGCGCACGCCCGTGCCGTCGTGTGTGGGATAGTCGTTGCCGAAAACGCTCAGCTTTTCGCGCCGACCGATGGCGACCTGCGTGATGTAGGGCATGAGGTTGTTCGGAATGCCGCGCGGGTCTTCACCGATCATGCCGCTTTCATGCGCGCCGATGGGATTGAAATAGCGCAGCAGCGCGATGCTCCAATCGCCGTCGGCATTGGCCATGCCGGAGAGGATTTGCTCGGTCATGAATTTCGTCCAGCCGTAGGGATTGGTGCAGTTGCCCGTGCGTGAGGTCTCGCGCAGGGGCATTTCGTTGTCGGCGGAGTAAACCGTCGCGGAAGAGGAGAAAATGATGTTCTTCATCCCGACGTGCTTCATCACTTTCGTCAGTGTGAGGGTGGAGTTGAGGTTGTTGTCGTAGTATTCCCACGGCTTCGCGACCGATTCACCGACGGCTTTCAGCCCTGCAAAATGGATGACGCAGGAAATGTCGTTTTCCGCGAAGATTTTTTCCAGAAGTGCTTCGTCGCGAACGTCGCCCTCGTAAAAACGCAGGGATTTTCCCGTGATTTTCTCGACGCGCGACAGGCTGACGGGGTTGGAATTGCAAAGATTGTCGATTACCACGACCTCGTAGCCGCTTTTCAGCAGCTCTACGCAGGTGTGCGAGCCAATGTATCCGGCACCGCCGGTGACCAGAATTTTCATATACTGCCTCCCGAATATTCTTCTTGAAATCTTATTGTAGAACAAAAAATCCGCTTCGTCAAGAGAGAATATGCCGTTACGGTTGCAATCGGACGAAATATCTGCTAAAATAGGGGCAGAAACAAGGAGGCGATGCACGCATGGACAAGCAAACACTGCGCAGACAGATTCGCGAACGCAAACGCGCCATGACCGAGGCGGAAATCGTCGCGGCAGGGGAGACGCTCGGCCACCTTTTTGCCGAAAGCACACTTTATCAAAACGCCCGCACGATCTACGGCTATTTGCCCTACAATCAGGAGGTGCGCACCGTGCCGATGCTCCGGCGCGCCATTCGCGAGGGCAAGCGCGTGGCCGTTCCGAAGGTGTACGGCGAAGAAATGAAATTCATCTATCTTGACGATTTTTCGCAGGTGGCAAAGGGTTACGCCGGCATTCCCGAGCCGATCGCCGATGAGCCGATCGCCGACGATCCGACGGCTTTGGTGCTGATGCCCGGGCTGGCATTTGACCGCGAAGGACACCGCATCGGCTACGGCGGTGGATTTTATGACAAATTTTTAGCCCAAGAGCCGAACCATCCGACGCTTGCGCTTTGTTATGCCTTCCAGATGCAGGAGCATCTGGATACCGAAGAATTTGACATCCCGGTGGACTGTGTCCTCTGGGCGTGAGGTGTGTATGCATATTCCGTCAACGACAACCGATACCCTGCAGCTCGTCACGTTCCGTCAGGCGTTGGAGGCCGCGGATACGCCCAACGCCGACTACGACGTGAAAAAATGGCTGTACGCGCCGAATTTCTATTCGGAATACCGTTACCTGTTGGGCACGCGTGGGCGCAATCCGCTCATTTGCATCGGCATCAATCCGTCGACCGCCGAGCCGGATCATCTGGACAATACCTTAAAATCCGTCGAGCGCATCGCGCACGGCAACGGATTTGACAGCTTCCTCATGTTTAACGTCTACGCCCAGCGCGCGACCAGCCCCGACGATATGGAAAAAGTCTGCAATCCGGCATTGCATCGGGAAAATCTGGAAGCGTTTCGCTATGTGCTGTCCATTTCCGAAAACCCGACGGTCTGGGCGGCATGGGGCGCGATCATCGAAAAAAGGGCGTACCTTGCCGATTGCGTGCGCGATATGGTAGCCGTGGGGCAGGAATACGGCGCGCGATGGGTCTGCGCCGGCGCGATCACGAAAAAAGGCCATCCGCATCATCCGCTGTATCTGCGCAAGGACGAGAAAATCAAGCCGTTTGACATCGGCGCATACTTGGAGGAAAGCAAACTATGAAACTGCTGATTGCATCGGACATTCACGGTTCGGCCTATTGGTGCGAAAAGCTGATGCACGTCGCGCACGCGGAAACCCCCGACAAAATTCTCCTGCTCGGCGATCTGCTGTATCACGGCCCGCGCAACGACCTGCCGCGCGACTATGCGCCGAAAAAGGTCATTCCCATGCTCGGCGAATACAAAGACAAAATCCTCGCCGTGCGCGGCAATTGCGAGGCAGAGGTTGATCAGATGGTGCTGCCGTTTGCGTGCATGGCGGACTATGCCGTGCTCGTGTGCGACGGCGTGAGTTTCTACCTGACCCACGGGCACCACAAAAATCCCGACGATCTGCCCCCGCTGGAGCAGGGTAGCATCTTCCTGTTCGGCCACACCCATGTGAAAATGGACGAGGTGCGCGGCGGCATCCGCTGTGTCAATCCCGGCTCGGTGTCCATCCCGAAAGACGGGAGCAATAGCTGTATGCTCTGGGAAAACGGCACGTTCACAACCGTTTTGTTGGAGGGCTGAGCATGGACAGTCAATGCGATACCTGCTGGTATTACGATTACGACGAGGAATTTGACGAATACTACTGCATGATGGACTTGGACGAGGACGAAGTGTACCGCTTTTTCGCCACGCCCAACGGCCGCTGCCCCTACTACCGCCAAGGCGACGACTATACCCTTGCCCGAAAGCAATAAGAAAAGCCACCGACAAAAGAGAGCGCAACCAAGGGTTTTATTTCCCCCAAAAATTAAGGTGTAGTCAAATCACGGCGATACCTTTTTAATTTGGAATCTCAAATCGTCATAAAAACAGTGCACCGTTATTTGTTTTTTATCAAGCCAAAAGGCAACAGCAAGTTGCTTGTGCTGTGTGCAATTTGATGGTAAAATATTCACAATCAACAAATCGTGTTGTACGTTTGGTTGCCAATATACTTTTGGCAGACGACGTAATTATCTAATGTGGTGTTATCATGGAAACGAAAGACGTAATTTTGCAACTTCGCAAGCAACGTGGACTTTCACAGGACGAGCTTGCCGAAAAGATTTTTGTAACAAGGCAGGCGGTGTCGCGCTGGGAAACGGGGGTTTCCCAAACTTAAAGATACCACCACAAAACCCACGCTTACATAACTTCCA
>CAYSYK010000050.1:0-3552 GCA_964435375.1 uncultured Oscillospiraceae bacterium
CGAGGGTTCAAATCCCTCTCACTCCGCCAGATGAAAAACGATCCAGAAATTTATTCTGGGTCGTTTTTATCGTATATACGGCAAATTTTGCGGAAAATTCAACTATCTAATTAAAATTTGTTTTGCTGAATTAAAAATATTTTTAGCAGAATAAAACTTTTTTGGGTGCAAATTTGAAACGCCATTTGAAACAAAAAACAACAAGGGGGAAAATCCCCCTTGCCGTTACAAATCTTGAACCTTGTCGATGAAGGTATTGTACATTTGCGGATGCAGAATTTTAACAGCCTCCACAAGTTCGTTCATCAGATTCCACGCCCGGTCAGCTTTTCTCCCGTCAATCGCCCTCAGAAATTCGCTATCGCCATTTGCCTCAACTATTACTTGTACTTCGACCTGTTCTGGGGGCGGTGCGGAATAGCTTCGTGTGGCTTCTTGCTGGCGCATAGGCTCACCGAAAAGGTAATCTTGAATGATTATCAAATCAGCAAGAACGCTTCTTTTGTTGCTAGTGACAGGCTCACGCATACATTCCTGTATAGCCTGTGCAACTTCCTTTTCGGTAATCATAGGTTAGCCTCCTTATGCTCTTTCGAGTGCTTTCATACACCGCTCCAAAGCTTCACGCTCTGCAGGCTTTTCGGTTTTCTCCATCATTTCTTCCAGCTGATCCATCATGTACTGCTTGCCATCGTCTCGGGAGTAGTGACCACGGACATAATGGCGGCGTGCGCCGCTGTATCCATCGTCCGTCCGCATATCACGGGAATATCTGCCCCTGCTGTCACGCTTCCGGGCGTAGCTGGAACCCATATCGTAGGATGTGCCGTAAATGCGCCCCTCGCCCATATAGTGACCATCTTCGGAATAGCCGGCTTCTTCCTCCAAAGCATCGATTTTCATGATGTTTTTCACGGTATCGGTCAGCTTGTGAATGGTGTCCAGATCGCCAGCGGACATTTTGCCCTTTGCTTTGCCCTGTTCTGCGTATTCTTCCAGCTCGGTGCAAAGCAGGTCTTTCAAATCGTGCATGTAATGCATATTATATCCTCCTTTTATCAGCAAACACGCTCAAAGACGATGTTTGCATTAACGGTATCGATAGCCGTTGTTGTGCTTACATTCTTGACAGAAACAGTAACACAACAGCCGCAAGGAATATCAATGAATGTGGTTACATTTACATTGAAGAAATCGCCAATAGCGGCAGGGGTAACGATTGCGGTAGCGTTGCCCAGTGCCTCGCCGTTGATTGTCAAAGCAACGGAAATCGGCTCGACAGTTCCACCGGCGGAAATAGCGATATTGCCGTCAAATGTTACCTTGTAGGTAGCACGGCAGCCGTTAGAGCCGCCCTTAACGGTAAAGATGCCAGAGTCGTCACGATGCTGTACAAAGCCCTTTCGGCAAGCACGGCAACCATTGCCAAACTGTACATTATTACCCACAGCCACGGTCTGCAAGGCGGTTCTGCTATATTCAGCAGCCATTCTGCTCATCTCCTTTCAAGTCGGAGACAGTGGTGGGCTTATAGCCAAAACCGGCAGAGGATGCTTGCAGAAAATAATCCATATAATCCATCGGTTTGTCCTTAATCGTGGACAAAACATTCACCGTTTCAGCAAGGATTTTCAGATCAGAAACAGTAACCTTGTTTTTGTCGATTTTCTGGATTGTCTCCATCAATCCCTGTTTCAAGTCTTTGATTGTGATCTCACTCATAAAGTCATTCCTTTCAAAATAAATTAAGGGCGGCAGGATTTCCCACCGCCCTGCAACAGTGCCGACTATTTGTCAGCCATCCCCTTACAGGGGAAGTAAGTCAACTTATTCGATTAACAGCCGCAGCCGCTATTGCAGCCCCAGCCGTAGGAAGCAGCCCAAGGGTTGCAAGATGCATAAGCCGGGACAGGCATGGGGCGCAGGGTGTTCACAATGTACTGGTTCTGTGCGCTCTGAGAAGCGGACAGGCGCAGGGCAAAGTTCTCGTCACGCAATGCCTGGTTCTTTTCGGCGTTCAGGTGATCGATGATCCGATCGCCCAGCTTGTCGATGGCCTGCAAGGTGTTGCAGTTATAGGCTTGGTTGTCGAACCGGGTCTGCATATCCATCTTTTCGATGTTGCAGCAGCAGTCGGAAATCTGACGGGACAGCTCATTGGTGTTCAGAACGCCCTGAGTGGTGTTCGCCTGAATTGCAGACTGGGTTTTGCAGCAGCAATCGGAAAGCTGGGTCTGGATTGCGTTGGTGTTCTGCAATGCCTGATAGCCTAGATTACAGATTGCACCATCCAGAGTGCGGAAATTGCCATTGATGGTGTTGTTCAGCGCAAAGGTGCTGTCGCAGATGCCGTTGTTGATGCCGTCCAGCTTGCGCTCGATGTTGGCAAAGTCGGTTGCAAGGGTATAACCCTCAACAGCACCGCCGCCGTTGCCACCAAAGCCGCCGAAGCCGTTACGACCCCAGCCAAACAGCAGAAGAATGATAATCCACCACGCACCATTCCCACCCCACATACCATCGTTGCCATCGTTGCCACAGGTGCAAGCACGGATATCAGCAGGGGTCATTTCAGAAGTTGTTAAACTCATAATTAGTTCTCCTTTTCAAAATATAATCAAACCATTCCGGACTGGTTTAATTTCCTTATCTGCGCCCCATGTTGCCGATGATCTGATTTGCCATCTGGCCGAGGCGGTTAAAGTCGCTTTGGGATAGCTGCCCAGAACGGACAAGGCGTTCCACTTCTGCCTGTGGGTTCTGCACAGTGTTCTTTATGTGGTTAAATTCGCTCATGAACTGAGCCATAGGGTTATTCGCTTGCTGGTTGCCAAATTGCCCAAATAAAGGATTAGCCATTGTTTTCTACCTCCGTCTTCTTTGTTTTGGGTTTCCATTCATTTAACTTTCCTCTAATAGCCTCCACATCGTCCCTCAAAGCGTTAAACTGCTCTATGGTGGCAAAGTTATTTGGCTGCTGAAACGCCACTGGTGGCTGCGCTGGGCTTTGAGCGGTTCTTTCTGTGAAATCAAGCACACGCATAGAGGGAACGCCTTGAGCGTTTACCGACTTGATGTAGATTGTCGGAAGGTTCTTATCCCAGAGCGTTACCGTGTTGTTTGGTGCTACCGGGTAAGATGTAGCCTCGTTCTCGTTCAGCACCCACAGGAAGTCACTGGACGGCTGATTTGCCGCCGGGGGCTGCGCCTGCGGATACTGGTTCATCGGCTGCTGGTATGGCTGGTAATTTTGAGCCATCTCCGGCTGATATGTTGGTCGATAAAAAGGTGCGTAATATGGCATAGCTATTCATTTCCTTTCTCAAAGTAATACACGGGCGTTTCACTTCCAGACGGCCATGTGTCCAAAAGAACGCCATCGATCACGGTGGTCAAATGACTTCCTGTACCGATGATGTAAATTCCCTTCGGGTGGTCACGGCAGAAGTCGATGATTGAGTAACATTCTGGGCAATCGTCCGGGATTGTGCGCCGATGGAAGCCGTTGCGTTTAAGGTAAGCGGTACTAACGGCGTTTGAGCTTGGCATATC
>CAYSYK010000051.1:0-3258 GCA_964435375.1 uncultured Oscillospiraceae bacterium
CCGCCGTAGGCGGTGACGGATGAGGTTCGCGCCGCAGGCGCGCTTGGCTCCCCCTTTGGGGAAGGTGTCGCCGCCGTAGGCGGTGACGGATGAGGTTCGCGCCGCAGGCGCGCTTGGCTCCCCCTTTGGGGAAGGTGTCGCCGCCGTAGGCGGTGACGGATGAGGTTCGCGCCGCAGGCGCGCTTGGCTCCCCCTCTGGGGGAGCTGTCAAAAATCTATGATTTTTGACTGAGAGGGGAAACGAGCCCCTTCTCCGTCAGGCCACGGGCGCGGGAAACGGATTGCCACGGCGGGCACCGCCCGCCTCGCAATGACGTGGTTGTATTTTCCACTGTCGATATGTCAACTTCGTTGACGCGATATGTTCTCGCTTTGCTCGAACTCGATAGATCGTCGCTGCGCGCCGATTTGATATGCGATAAATCCCGCTAAGGATTTATCTCGATGCGGGATGCGCCTATCGGAGCATCCCGCCGGGGGCTTATTTTCGGCCGAGGCGGATCATGTTCCAGCTCGCCGAACGCAAGGTGGCTTTCAGGCGGCCGTCTTTGATGACGGTGTCGGCGCACGTGGTGGGGACGACGGTATCGGGCGCGTCTTCCGTATTGGCGGCGTAAAGATCGTCGCTATGCAAAACCACGTGCTCAAGCAGCGACAGATGCGCAAACTGCCGCAAATCCATGGAGATTTCCATATCCTCGTGCAAGTCCTTGTTGACGGCGAAGAGCACCAGCTCGTCGTTTTCTTCATGGTAGACGCTCACGCAATCGACATAGGGAACGGTTCCGAACTTCTCGTTTTCGTAACTCGGGCAGTTGACTTGCGTCTGCAACACCACGCCCTGCCCGTACTTTCCGGTGAACAGGTAGGGATAATAAATGGTCTGCCGCCAGCAGCTCGTATCGGAGGTCATGATGGGCGCAATGACGTTGACAAGCTGCGCCAGACAGGCAATTTTTACGCGGTCGGCGTGCCGCAGGAGTGTGATGAGCATACTGCCGACGAGCAGCGCGTCTTGGAAATTGTACAGGTCTTCCAACTGGTGCGGGGCTTTTGTCCAGCACTGCAATTTCTGATCCTGCCAAACGGAGTGATACCACACGTTCCACTCGTCGAACGATAGATTGATGGTCTTATTGCTGTGTTTTTTCGCCTTGACGCTGTCGCAGATGCTGGCTACATCCGTGATGAAACGATCCATGTCCATATTGCTGGCAAGGAAGGTTTCGGTATCGTGTGTATGGTCGCCGTAGTATGCGTGCAGGGAAATGTAGTCAACATTGTCATAGCAATGATCCAAGACCGTGTATTCCCATTGCCCGAAGGTGGGCATTCCCGTGCCGGAACTGCCGCAGACGACCAATTCGACGGAGGGATCGATATCTTTGAGCACATTGGCGGTTTCCGCGGCCAGACGGCCGTATTCATCGGCGGTTTTGTGCCCGATCTGCCAAGGGCCGTCCATCTCGTTGCCCAAGCACCAGAGCTTGATGTTATGCGGCTTTTCGTAGCCGTGCGCTTTGCGCAGCTCGCTGTAATGCGTGCCGTGATCCATATTGCAGTATTCCAGAAGTTCTATGGCCTCGGCCACGCCCCGCGTGCCGAGGTTGATCGCCATCATCACGTCCGCGTTCGCTTTTTTTGCCCAATCGGCGAACTCGTTGAGTCCGACTTCGTTGGTTTCCACGACCTTCCACGCGGGCTCGATGCGCTTGGGGCGGTTTTCTTTCGGGCCGACGCCGTCCTCCCATTTGTAGCCGGAGACGAAATTGCCGCCGGGATAACGGACGATGGGCACATTCAGCTCCTTTACCAGCGCGAGCACATCCTTGCGGAATCCCTGCTTGTCGGCAAAGGGACTGTCGGGCTGGTAAATGCCCTCGTAGACCGCACGGCCGAGATGCTCGATGAACGAGCCGTAGATGCGGCGATCAACGGGGCTGACGACGAAATCCTTGTCGATGATGATTTTTGTCTGTTTCATAGAAAAATCCTCCTAAAATGAATGCATAAAATGAAAATAGGGGAGCGCGGGTTATAATTTTCGGCCGCCGGGACTTGACAAATCGCGGAACCGATCTATAATGGACATAGCAATCTAAAATGCAGATTTTAAAATATTCTTGTAATAACGGAGGAAAATACAATATGCCGCCAAAGCCGAAATTTACCAGAGATGAAATCGTTGCTGCCGCCCTGAATGTGGTGTCCGAAAAGGGCGCGGAGGGCCTGACCGCAAAAGCGCTCGGAGAGGCGCTGGGAAGCTCCGCACGCCCGATTTTCACGATCTTCGACTCTATGGAGGAAGTGCGTGAAGAGGTGCGCATTGCCGCCATGGCGCGTTTTGAGAACTTCGCGGTGGGCGATCTGTCGGGTATGCCCGTGTTCAAGCAGGTGGGGATGAAAATGGTGCTTTTCGGCGTGCGCGAACCGAAGCTGTACCGGCTCCTGTTCATGCAGGAGAACAATGCACCGTCCTCGTTTGACGATATGTTCGATACGCTGGGCACGGCGGCGGAGCTGTGCATCGGTGCGATCGAGTCCGACTACAGCCTGAGCGAGCAGGATGCGGCGATGCTGTTTGAAAATGTCTGGATTTATACCTTCGGCGTCGGCGCGCTGTGCGCAACCGGCGTGTGCCGTTTCTCCGAAGCGGAACTGGGGAATCTGCTTACGACGCAGTTTCAGGCCATGATGGGTCTGATCAAGGCAAAGAAGTAAGCACCATATTTGTATTTTGCCAAGCCTCCGGCCCGCTGCGCGGCCGGGGGCTTTTGCCGTGTTACACACGGAATTATTATATCGTTGCGAGATTACCGGTGTCAATAAAAAATGCGTCATTTCCACAAAATGTGTGCGTTTCCGAAAAGAAACAATCATATTCTTTTTGAAAACGGCAAAGCTATGTGTGCGGCGAGAAGCTCGCAAAGAGAATAAAAGGAGAGAATCGTTATGAAGAACACCAATCAGATCAACATTCCCGAAGCACGCGAGGCTATGAACAAGTTCAAGATGCAGGCTGCCAACGAGGTTGGCGTCGACCTGAAGCAGGGCTACAACGGTCACCTGACCAGCCGCGAAGCCGGCTCCGTCGGCGGCCAGATGGTCAAGAAAATGATCGAGGCTTACGAGCAGGGGATGCGCTAAGCGTCGGACACGGAAAAATCAGAAAAAAATAAAAGGCCGCTCGTCGGCCTTTTATTTTTCAGTCTGTCAAAAAACGGCAAAAAAGCTTCCAAATCACCCTTGTTTATGGTA
>CAYSYK010000052.1:0-3153 GCA_964435375.1 uncultured Oscillospiraceae bacterium
GGGTTGCGCTCGTTGCGGGACTTAACCCAACATCTCACGACACGAGCTGACGACAACCATGCACCACCTGTCACCTCTGTCCGAAGAAAGGCTATCGTTATCAAGCCGGTCAGAGGGATGTCAAGCCCTGGTAAGGTTCTTCGCGTTGCTTCGAATTAAACCACATGCTCCACCGCTTGTGCGGGTCCCCGTCAATTCCTTTGAGTTTCATTCTTGCGAACGTACTCCCCAGGTGGAATACTTATTGCGTTAGCTGCGGCACCGAAGCACTTTTGTGCCCCGACACCTAGTATTCATCGTTTACGGCGTGGACTACCAGGGTATCTAATCCTGTTTGCTACCCACGCTTTCGTGCCTCAGTGTCAATACCAGACCAGTAAGCCGCCTTCGCCACCGGTGTTCCTCCATATATCTAAGCATTTTACCGCTACACATGGAATTCCACTTACCTCTTCTAGATTCAAGCCATCCAGTTTCCATCGACCCTCCACAGTTAAGCTGTGGGCTTTCACGACAGACTTAAACGACCGCCTACGCACGCTTTACGCCCAATAATTCCGGATAACGCTCGCCCCCTATGTATTACCGCGGCTGCTGGCACATAGTTAGCCGGGGCTTTCTAGTAAGGTACCGTCAAGTAATACCCATTTCCTGATACTACCTTTCTTCCCTCACAACAGAATTTTACATTCCGAAGAATTTCATCATTCACGCGGCATTGCTCGGTCAGGGTTTCCCCCATTGCCGAAAATTCCCTACTGCTGCCTCCCGTAGGAGTCTGGGCCGTGTCTCAGTCCCAGTGTGGCTGTTTGGCCTCTCAGCTCAGCTACGCATCGTCGCCTTGGTAAGCTACTACCTCACCAACTAGCTAATGCGCCGCAGGACCATCTCAAAGCATTCCCAGAAGGACTTTTAAATATATCAAGATGCCTTAATATATCCTATCCAGTTTTAGCTACCGTTTCCAGTAGTTATCCTCGACTTTGAGGCAGGTTTCCTACGTGTTACTCACCCGTTCGCCACTAGAGTATTGCTACTCTCGTTCGACTTGCATGTATTAGGCATGCCGCCAGCGTTAATCCTGAGCCAGGATCAAACTCTCATATAAGTTTTATCCTTGCTCCACCTGTTATGTTTAGTTTTCAAAGATCAATTTTTTTCTTGCGTCGCTTAACGCATCTTTTATATTATACCAAATTTTATTCCTTTTGTCAAGAATTTGATATTTATATTTTTTCTTTCTTTTTTCAAGAATTTTTAAATATCTCTCTTAAGAAAGCATATAGAGTATACCAAATTTTTATTATTATGTCTAACATTATGCATTTTATTTTTTAACTTTTTTATAAAATTGATAAATATCTTTCGCCACTATCAGGAAGCAATAGAACTATTCGCTTATTTTTCATTTTACTATTTTCCTTTAAATACTTTATTGCCCCCGCAAGAACAGCTCCTGAAGATATTCCAACTAATAATCCTTCTTTTCTAGCTAATAGTTTTTGCATTTCTAGCGCTTCACTGTTTTTAATGGCTATTATTTCATCTACCACATTTAAGTCTATTACACCAGGCATAAATGTACTTCCAATTCCTGGTATGTCACCATTTGCAATTTCTCGTTTTGAATAAAATTTTGCGCTGTTCGGTTCTATTCCAATTATTTGGACTTTATTGCAAGCATTCTTTACTTTTTTACCAAGCCCAGTTATTGTACCACCAGAGCCCATTCCAACAACAACAGCATCTACATCGTTATCTAAACAATCAAGGATTTCTTGTCCAGTTGTTAAAAAATGGCTATAAGGATTTTCAAAGTTATAAAATTGATTTATATAATATGAATTAGGTATCTCACTATTTAATTCTTTTGCTTTTTCAATGGCACCAATTATTCCATCTTCTTTTGGTGTTAATACAACTTCTGCTCCATACATCTTTAATATTTTTATTCGTTCTATTGTAACACTTTCAGACATAACAATTATCAACTTTATGCCATAGCTTGCACAAACCATAGCTAGTCCTATTCCCATATTACCACTTGTCGCTTCTATTACTGTAGTATTCTTATCTATTTTTTCTTTTTCAATTGCCTCTTTTATTATTTGATAGGCAGGTCGATCCTTACTAGAACCTCCAGGATTAAATTTTTCTATTTTTGCATAAATTCTATTGTTTATCTGCAAATATTCTTCTATGTTATTTAGTCTAACTAGTGGTGTATTCCCAATTAAATCACATACATTGTCATAAACTTTCATTTTATCACCACAATATATTATATGAAAGTTTAGTATATGTGTGACATTTTAAATGTGTAAAAAGCACAAAGATGCAAGCGATACTATTATTACTATAATTGATATTATTATTCCTTTTTTTGCAAAATCAATAAACTTAAATTCAACATCCATTTTTTTCAAAATTGACATCCACATTATTCCCGCAAGCGCTCCAATTGGTGTAAGGTATGCACCAACATTAGAAGCAATTATTGTACTATATATCATCTCATTAATATATGCGTTATTAGCATTTAAAATTACATCTTTAAATAATACGCTCATCGGAATATTATTTATAAGATTTGTAGCAAAAAATGATGTTAGACCATAAGAGAATATTGTAGTTGTTTTATTAACTGCTACTTTACCTAATAATTTAGATATTTCTACTACTACGCCATTTTTATTTAAACTTGCTACTATGATAAACATTGATATAACAAAAGGTATTAAGTTCCAAGGAGCTCTTTTATAAGCACTTAAAATAGTGGTATCTTTTTTTGCTATATTATATATTATTAAAATTACTGATTCATTTAAAGCAAATATTGCACAAACAAGCCACATTTCAATATCTATATATGAACTTACTGTTAAAAGGACTATACACCCTAATAGATGTACAAGACCAATAAAATTAACAAATTTATTTATTATAGGTTTTTCTATTGTATTATTTCCATCAATTGGTTTTCTAAAATCTTTTCTAAACATAATAAGCAGTACTAAACACGCGGTTATACCTGCTAAAAAAGTTGGAATAACCATTACCTTAAAATAACCAAAAAAAGTTATACCAAAACTAGCAGATAAAAAGATATTGGTAGGATTACCAATCATTAGCATCATAGACCAAGTATTAGCA
>CAYSYK010000053.1:0-3069 GCA_964435375.1 uncultured Oscillospiraceae bacterium
TACGATCCGTCAAGTCCTGAATGTGCTGATGACCGAGGGACTTAAAATCGACTATGGCGAAAAGCTGGGCAAGACGATTATTTTTGCGAAAAATCACGCTCATGCGGAGAAAATCTACGAGATTTTTAATAAGGAATATCCCCATCTGCTCGGATTTGCCAAGGTGATCGACAACAAGATCAACTATGCCCAAAGCCTGATTGATGATTTTTCGGATCCCCAAAAACTGCCGCAAATTGCGATTTCCGTAGATATGCTGGACACGGGAATCGATGTGCCGGAGTGCCTGAATCTGGTGTTCTTTAAGAAAGTCATGAGCAAAGCAAAGTTCTGGCAGATGATCGGTCGTGGTACACGGCTTTGCCCGGGGCTGAAGGATGGAGAAGATAAGGACAAGTTCTATATCTTCGACTTCTGCGGCAACTTCGAGTTCTTCCGCATGAACGATGGCAAGCCAACGGCGTTGCAAATTGCTTTGCAGGGTGCGATTTTTAGCCTGAAAGCACAGATCATATTTAAATTGCAGGATTTGGCTTACCAGACACCGGAGTTAATTGCATTCCGAAAAAGTCTTGTGGATGAAATGGTTCGCAAGGTGCAGGAACTGAACAAGGAGAACTTTGCGGTTCGGCAGCATTTGAAATATGTGGAGCTTTATTCCAATCCGGATCACTATGGGGCTCTTTCTTATGAGAATACGCTACAAATGCGAGAGGAACTGGCACCGCTGATTATTCCGGATCAGGATGATGCAAAAGCCGTTCGGTTTGATGCGCTGATGTACGGTATTGAATTGGCTTACCTGATGGGCAAAAAGTATGCCAAGGCACGGACAGACCTGTATAAGAAGGTAAACGGAATTGCGGGTGTTGCCAATATTCCGGAAATCATGGTGCAGAGGGAACTGATCAATAAAATCCTGCATACGGACTATTTGGAAAATGCAGGTATCAATGAATTTGAGCATATCCGTGAGAATCTGCGAAATCTGATTAAGTATATTCCCGGTGGGCGAATGAGCTATACCACCAACTTCAATGATGAGATCCTGACCATGGATTGGAATGAATCCGAGCTGGAAAACGATGATCTGAAGAACTATAAAATGAAAGCAGAATTCTATGTCCGTCAGCATCAGGATGATGCGGTCATTGCCAAACTGAAGACCAATAAACCGTTGACATCTGCGGATGTAAAAGCGTTGGAGAAGGTTCTTTGGAGCGAGTTGGGGAGCAAGCAGGACTATGAAGATGAGTATGGAAGCAAGCCGCTGGGTGAATTTGTTCGGGAAATTGTCGGATTGGATATGAATGCGGCAAAAGAGGCGTTTGCCCAGTTTTTGACAGATACAAACCTTGACAGTAGGCAGATTTACTTCGTAAACCAAATTGTGGAGTATATTGTCCATAATGGATTGATGAAGGATCTCTCCGTGCTGCAGGACGCTCCTTTCACCGACAACGGCAGCATTGTGGAAGTGTTTACGGATTTGTCGGTGTGGTTGGGGATCAAGCATGTCATCGACAAAATCAATGCCAACGCAATTCTGCCACAATGCCTATCTACATAAGGGATAAAAAGCCGGATACATACAAATGTGGCTACTTTTTGGCTTTCTCAGCATAGTTATGGAACTACAGACATAGAACGCTTGCACCGCTATAAACAAAGAAAAGGATTATTAATTTAACACCAATACAATAAAATATGTTGCAGAAAGGGGTTAAATGTGGTATACTAAACGCAAGAGGTGATGCGTTATGAAGTATCGTGAGCTATATGAGGAATATCAGGAGCTTCTTGGGCGTGAAGTGAAGCTACGGCAGGAGCTGCAACGGATCCCCAAAGGATATCTGGTGACAAAGAAGATCGCAGGCAAGGAGTACCTGTATTTGCAATACACCGTCCAAGGAAAAAAGAAAAGCGAATATATCCATGAGGAAGATTGGGCTAAAATCAAGACGGCGATTGCCTGTCGGGAGCCTGTGAAAGAGGAGATGGCAGCCGTTCTGCGAGAGAAGGATCGGTTGGAAAGTGCCGCCAAAATTTTGGATACAAATTTGTATCGCACTTTCGTTTTCCTGAAGCAGTGCGCCGAAATGGATGCAATGCCTGTGGAGAAACGGAAAGATGTCTTGTCCTTTGCGTGGGCGATGACCGCACTGGAAGGCTTGAATGCCAAAGAGGAAACGGAACACAATCTTCGGCTCTGGGCAAAAGGTGAAAAGGAATTTGCGGATTTTTATATGAAATCTTTGCAGTCTTACCATGTGGTGGAGGGCGTGCAATGAGTAGATGTGATCCCTATTTGTACGAAGATGTACCGGTGCTGAAAAATCTGCCGGGGATCAAAAACAGCGAGGAACTGAAGCAGGCGGAAGGCGACCTGACCAGAATGAACATGGGAATTGTCTATGCCAAGGAGTACGAAAAATTCAACACGGAAACGCTCTGCGAAATTCACCGAACGATTTTCGGCGGTCTTTATGAATGGGCAGGAGAGTTTCGAACCATCCCCATTATGAAAGCGGAGGAGGTTCTGGGTGGCGATACGGTTCGTTATGCGGCACCGGCTGAAATCAAAAAGCAGTTGGATGCGGCATCGAAAGAAATCGCCAAGATCAAGCAGACGGAAGACAAGAAAAATATCATTTTTAAGATCGTCCGCATTACGGCGGCGATTTGGCAGATCCATCCTTTTCGGGAGGGAAACACTCGCAGTGTGGTAGCGTTTTCTGTCTTGCTGGCAGAAAAATTGGGCGTAAAACTGGACTATGAGTTGTTTGCAGAGCATGCGGCTTATGTTCGCAATGCGCTGGTTTGGTGTACCCAAGGCATTTATTCCATCTATGACTATTTGGAAAGAATCTATTTCGATGCCGCCGGACTGCTGGACGATCAGCCGGAGCGGATGGCAGGTACGAAGAAGGATTATTCCATGATCGAAGGCTATAAGGTGGCGGATTACAAGGAACAGCCCCATGTCTATGCAGAGGACAGTCAGAAAACAGAAATGTGAGATTATTAGATTGTCAAAAGCCGCATAAATACTGGGTTTTCCGGTAAAAG
>CAYSYK010000054.1:0-3000 GCA_964435375.1 uncultured Oscillospiraceae bacterium
GATACTGCTGCGCCACACGCTTTTCCACACCATGCGCCGTAAAGCCCACCTTGAGTAAGCCCTGATAAATGGGATTGCTGTCGGAATAGGCATAGATCATCGGATGCGCCTCAGAACGCTCCGATACGAAGCTGTCAAGCTGATCAGCCATTTTTATCACCCCCCTTAATCTTCATTACATCTCTAATTTCAGCGCAAATGTCGTCAATTCTTTCCGCAACGGAAGCAGGTAACATTGAACTGTCAACTAATACTGCCGAAATATAGTCTTCTTCCTCTTTTTCAAATAGTTCATCTGCAAAGGGCAAGTCCCGTTCTATAGATTTACGCACTTCAATTGCCTCAGCTGAAAGAAACTTCTCTTGGTATTCCTCTGAGATTTTTCTCAGTTCTTCACAAAAGTCACAAAACATATCCTGTATCGCCTGTGAGGCATATACCACAACAAACGGTTTCAGCGCATTGCATTCATAAAAGTATTTCCGATTGAATATTAACTTTGGATTTGCCTGTAGTTTTGAAAAATTTGAAAGGAGCTTTTCGTACACATCCACACTCTTGTCAACTCGCAGAGCGCGCATTTCCTGTTTGGCAGTAATGTGGCCGCTAAGGAATGCCACAATGATAGAAATTACTGCACCTCCAACTGCGATCCATACATCCAACATAGTTCATTACTCCATCGGCTTGATCATAGACTCGATAAACGCGATTTCTTCTTCCGTCAAGCCGTATTTGGCATACAATTCTTCGTCTGTCCAAGATTTGGAAAAGTCCTGCATCGGAACAAACGGAAATACGAGTTTCGATAAATTTATTGAACTCATTGCAAGAAGAATCATAAAACGAACAAATTTCGTACGTAGATAACTATACAAATGCGTGGCTGTTTCTAAATTATCATAAGCTCCAATCACAAAATATGAATGCGTGCATACTTCATTTGGTCCAATTACTTTAAGCGAAGATGTTAACACTCTAAATGAGCCATCTTTCCCAGGCTCTCCTGCGTGCTCCGCACTTGTTTTGCTCATCAAAATCTTATATTTATCAATCAGCTCTAAGCCTTTTGAGATATCACCTTTGCCGACATAGGATATGCCTGCACTCGAATGCAGTGCCAACGTGTGCTTCTCGTCGTATTCACTGGTTCCACGATAATTCGTTGATAATCCAAATGGCATCAACGGACTTACGATGCTATCTAGCATTTCTTGCTTTTTGTGCAATACTTTATGAAGGATTGAAACAGCTTTATTGTATCTCACCAAAACCGGAAATTCATTTAATGGTCGTGTAACCGTATTTGTTATGCCGTTTGATACATTTGAAAACTCACAATCACTTGTGACATCTCTTTCACGCAAAAAATAGCAAACGCCGCCACTGATACTGTTTTGGGGGAAGCAATCTTTGGCATTCGCAAAATCGACAATACGAGTAATGTGATTATCTGCCATCATTGAATCTCTGAATTTATCCAGTCCCATTCCTCCGGCAAACCAGCGAGAAGGAATAATCATAATCAGGTGTTTGGGATTAAGCTTTTTTGCCTGTTCTACAAACAGATTGTATATAGGCTTTGCCTGTTTTCCCGCTCCTCCGGTGTCGAGCTGATACGGCGGATTACCTATAATCACATCAAATTTCATATCAAAAATCCTTTCGGGGTGTACGGTATGGATAAATTCGTAGGCGTGGGATTCCAGAGCCTCGTCACGCTTATATTCTTTCTCGGATGCGCCGCAAAAGACGCATTTGCCGTCCTTCCATGTGTGGGAGATATTCTTATAGCGGATATTCCCCTCCGCATCGGGGAAAGTGGTAATGGAATAGCGGCTGTTGGGATATTTGGAGCAATACACGCTGCGGCGAGACAGAAGTGAAGTCATCTCCGTAATGGCGATACCGTAAAGCTGGTGCTTGAAAATATGCTCCACCCGCTCCTGCAAATCGGGAATTTCCTCGGCAAGTCCATCGATCAGCCGCTTGGCAATTTCCCGCAGGAACACGCCCGTTTTGCACACGGGATCAAGGAAAGTGGTGTGCTTGTCCCGAAACAGTTCCTGCGGCAGCATATCCAGCATAGCGTTGACCACGGTGGGCGGTGTGAACACCTCATCATTGGAGAGGTTGGCAAGACAGGACAGCACATCGGGATTGTAAAAAGAGCTATACATATCAGACATACTGCACCCTCCTGTAATCTGTCAACGGGTATTCTTTCAACGGCTTGGGGATAAATGCGTCAATTTCCTCGTCATATTCCCAGCCGTCCATAAACAGTGACATTTGTTCCTGATGACCTTCCAGCATTTCATCCAGACGGTAATCCCGCCGCTTGACCTTTGTGCCGGTAACGAAAGACCACTCCGCAAAAATGATCGGCTCACCGTTCTCTTGCTTCATGGAAAGAGCATCCCCGCACAAAATGTTCCGTTCGAGGATATAGCGTACCGCATCCCGGCACTCGTCCAATGCGTCCGCTTTGCAGTTTGCCGTGTATGCCTCGTCCCAGATTTTGAAAAGACGCTCACGACAAGTTGCGGCATTGTCGGGCAGCAGCTCCACGCCGTAAATGTTCATCACGGCGATCACCGACCACATTTCAAAGTCGTGGCGCATACGAATGCCACCGTACTTTTTCTGCACCACAGCCAGCTTGCGGCGTAAAATTTCCGCAAGGAAATTTCCATCTCCGCACGCCGGTTCCAAAAATCGGCTTTCAATTCGCTCTGTTTCATTTTTCACCAAGTCAAGCATGGCGTTGACCTCACGCTCGGCGGTAAACACCTCGCCATGGTCGGCTACACGCTGTTTGGATTTCACCTGTTTTTCTGCCATCTGTTTTTCCTCCGTGCTGAATGACCCTACATCGAGCAGAGGATCATTTCCGTCGCTAATGCCGACGGTATTCCTGCATGACTGTCGGTTCAGCCGACGGCCATTTTCTGACCCTCAGCAGTAGTGAGGGTCACTACGGTTGTTTCCGTGAAAGAC
>CAYSYK010000055.1:0-2842 GCA_964435375.1 uncultured Oscillospiraceae bacterium
AGCACGCCGGTTACATTCCGTATGATGAAGTCAGCAACGATCCTTCCGTGAAGCCGGAAGACATCCTGCACGTCGGCGACGAGATCGAGGTTTTCGTGGTTCGCGTCAACGATCAGGAGGGCACCGTTCAGCTTTCCCGCAAGAAGCTGGAGGGCATGAAGGTTTGGGACGATATGGCAGCTTGGGTCGAGGATAAGACCACGGTCGAGGGTGTCGTCACCGAAGAAAACAAGGGCGGTCTGGTCTGCAACGTCAAGGGCATTCGTGTCTTTGTTCCCGCGTCCCAGTCCGGCGTCGCCAAGGGCGGCGATATGGCTGCCGAGGTCGGCAAGACCGTGCAGCTCAAGATCACCGAGGTCAATCGTGCCCGCCGCCGCGTGATCGGCTCCATCCGTGCCGTCAACGCCGAGGAGCGCAGAGCCAACCGTGAGAAGATCTGGAACGAGATCGAAGTCGGCAAGAAGTATCAGGGCGTTGTCAAGTCCCTGACTTCCTACGGCGCATTCGTCGACATCGGCGGCGTGGACGGCATGGTTCACGTGTCCGAGCTGAGCTGGAATCGCATCAAGAATCCGGCCGAGGTCGTGAAAGTCGGCGACGAGATCGAAGTGTTCGTCATCTCTTTCGACACCGAGAAGCACAAGATTTCTCTGGGCTACAAGACCGCCGAGATGAATCCGTGGAATCAGTTCATGACCCGTTACAACATCGGCGACGTCGTTGATGCCAAGATTGTCAAGCTGATGACCTTCGGCGCATTCGCCGAGATCCTGCCCGGTGTGGACGGCCTGATCCACATTTCCCAGATTGCCGATCGCCGCATCGGCAAGCCCGAGGATGTCCTGTCCGAGGGTCAGGAAGTTCAGGTCAAGATCACGGATGTCGATGCGGAGAACAAGCGCATCAGCCTGTCCATCCGCGCTCTGCTGGAGCCGGCTGCTGAGGCAGTTGAGCCTGCGGAGGAAGCCAAAGCCGTCGAGGCCGACGCGGAGTAATTTGTTCCTGTCAAGCACCGGGGTTGTAAAACCTCGGTGCTTTTCTCTACTTTTGGGTTGCGCTCGCGCCTGTGGCGCAACCTCATCCGTCACCGCCTTCTCCAAAGGGGAGGGCGGAACGTCGTGTAACTTTTTTGTGCAATAACTGTCCGCGTCCATAACAAAATGTATAAAATACGGGGAAATGCGGCACACTTGCGCAGAGGTGATCTGCTTGAACGACCCGAAAAAACGCACTGCGCTGACGGACGGAAACATCCGCGCCCTGTTCGGATGCAGCGGAGATTTTATGGCGCGGGAAATCCACTGCGGCGACTTCCGCCTGTATGTCTATGCCATCGACGGCCTGATTTCGGGCGCGGATGCCTCCGAATTTGTAATCAAGCCGATCTCCGAGCACCTTTCGGGGCGGACGATAGCGCAGCTCTATCATCATGCACGTTCGGGCGGGATTTATCACATCGTCGCCGATGCGTGTGACGATCTGCAAACCGTCGCGGAGAAATTGGTTAACGGCTTTTGTGTGGTACTTTTTCCCGATGTGGGTGCAATCGCCTGCGAGGTCAAAACGGGGGAGAAGCGCAGTATTTCGCCCCCGGAGGTCGAAAATACGGTCAAGGGCGCAAAAGACGCCTTCGTCGAAACCGTCCGTTCCAACACGTCGCTCATTCGCCGTCATTTGCGAAGCCCGGATCTGCGCTTTGCCGAACGAAAAATCGGCCGTCGCAGCCTGACGAATGTCGCCGTTGCCTACGTGCAGGGGCTTACCAACCCGATTTTGGTCGAAAAAATGCTACAGCGGCTGGAGAAAATCGATATCGACGGATTTTTATCGCCAGCGGCCATCGAAGAATACGTGACCGGTTCCCGTACCACGCCGTTTCCACTCATTCAGTACACCGAGCGCACCGACCGATTTTGCCAAGCACTGCTTAACGGCCGTGTCGGCTTGCTTGTCGACGGCCTGCCGCTGGGGTATCTTGCGCCGGTTGATCTGGGCTATCTGATGGACAGCCCGGAAGATCGCGCACGCGATTTTCTTTCTGCGTCGTGCATCCGCATTTTGCGCTACGGTGCACTGATTTTGAGCCTGCTCCTGCCGGCGGTGTATATCGCGCTCGTTACGTTTCATCAAAATTGGCTTCCGTCGGATTTGCGTTGCATCATTTTGGGCAGTCGGGCACAGGTGCCGTTCCGTGTCGCGACCGAGGCGCTCGGATTGCTGATTTCCTATGAATTACTTCAGGAATCGGGCATCCACCTGCCGCAGGCGGTCGGTCAGGCCGTTTCCACCATCGGCGGCATCGTGGTCGGCACGGCGGCGGTGGAGGCGGGATTGATTTCGCCCGTCGTTCTGGTCGTCGTCAGCATCGCGGGCGTTTGCGGATTCGTGCTGCCGAACCGTGATCTGGCGCAGGCGATTCGCCTCTGGCGTTTTTTGCTGGGAATTGCGGCGGCGTTTGGCGGAATTTGGGGGATCGCGCTCGGCCTCGGCGTACTTGTCGTGCATTTGTGTCGCTTACGAAGTATGGGCGTCGCGTATTTGCGGATACGCAACCTTGGCTTTTTCCGCCCGAAACTGAAAAATCAAAAATATCGCGATGCGACGCTTGACCCACTCGATAAGAAAAATCAGAAGTGAAGGGTGATACTATATTATAATAGTATCGATTGTGCTGTTTGTGAAAAATGCCTGAAAATGACATGCATGCGCGCATATTTTGGGGTCGCGCGCGATGCGTGTCACAAGTTGTTGCGGATGAGAAAAAAGATGTAGAAAAGTGAAAAAAGTGCTTGACAATTTGGGGCTAAGATGGTAATATATGCAAGCGCGATTGGTGCGGGGG
>CAYSYK010000056.1:0-229 GCA_964435375.1 uncultured Oscillospiraceae bacterium
AGGGGGAGCCAAGCGCGCCTGCGGCGCGAACCTCATCCGTCACCGCCTACGGCGGTGACACCTTCCCCAAAGGGGAAGGCAGGGGGCGCGGATTGCCACGGCGCTTCGCGCCTCGCAATGACATGGAGGTAAATACAAGCAAGCGGGCGATCGATGATCGTCCCCACAGAGAACGGCGGAAATTTTGCATTTTTCATTATGCATTATGCATTGCGCATCTGCGTTGCAT
>CAYSYK010000056.1:329-2441 GCA_964435375.1 uncultured Oscillospiraceae bacterium
TTTATCCTTCGAGCCTCTATCCGATGATAAGAAAGGACCTCCGGCACAGCCGGAGATCTTTTCTTATGGAGCGGGTGACGAGGCTCGTTTGCATTTCGCCCCCATGGGGCGAAATTATGGAGCGGCGGCTTCGAGCGGCCGCCGGCAACGCGCATCTGCGTTGCATTTTATCCTTCGAGCCTCTATCCGATGATAAGAAAGGACCTCCGGCACAGCCGGAGGTCTTTTCTTATGGAGCGGGTGACGAGGCTCGAACTCGCTACCTCCACCTTGGCAAGGTGGCGCTCTACCGGATGAGCTACACCCGCAGGAACATGATGTATTATATCAGCTTTTTCGAAAAAGTCAATACTTTTTTTCATGTTTTCCATTCTCCGCGCCGCAAATTGCAATCGTCGGCTTTTGCGGCGCGTCCGTCACGGGCAGATCGGCAAATGCGCGTAGTCAAATGCGCAATGGTTCAAAAATTCGCGGGCGATGATCGTCGCGCCGATTTGGTTCGGATGCACCCTGTCCCACGCGATGTAGGCCGAGTGCCGATGCGCAAAGAAGCGGTCGAACGCCGCCTGAATGTCCACGAAAATGCAGCCGTGTTTCTCGGCCAGCTCCTTGCAGATCTGCCCGTACTCGTCCATGCGGGCACGCATCCAATCAGCCTTGTTCGGTTCCATGTAATACGGGGTCATGAGGAACATGCCCTTGGCGGTTTCCTTGACGGACAGGATCATCCGCTCCACGTTCCGGCGATATTCCTCGGGCAAAACCTGCTCGTCGGGGATGGCGGGGCTGTCAAACTGCCGCCACACGTCGTTGATTCCGATGCAGACGGACACCCACTGCGGCTTCAACTGCACCACGTCCCGATCAAACCGCTCCAGCAGCGTTCGGCTGGTGTTGCCGGAGACACCGGAATTGGTAATGCGCAGTTTCACCTCGGGATACCACGTGGCCAGCATATTTTCCAAAATGCGCACATAGCTGTGCCCCAAATTGTCAAACAAGCCCTCGCCTACCGGCCGCTCGCTTCCCATATCGGTCACAGAGTCCCCGGCAAAGACGATGCGATCCATATTTTCAAAAATCATGTTCTTTCCTCCTCTGTCGCGTTTGCGCAGTTCCGGCAGGCATGGGAAACGCCGCGCCCACCGTGCCTCTCCCCATTATATATGCTCCCCGCCCAAATGTCTACCCATTGCCGCAATTTTTGCGAAGTATGAAAAGGCATTTCGCCCCGAAAAGACGCAAAAACAGAAAAACGACGATCTTCCTGCGAAAATCGTCGTTTCTTTTTGGAGCTGCTAGCCAGATTTGAACTGGCGACCTCATCCTTACCAAGGATGCGCTCTACCGGCTGAGCTATAGCAGCATTTTTCTCGCCTTCAAGCGGCGACTACAGCATTATATCTCATGGCAGCAAAAAAGTCAACACTTTTTTTCATTTTTTGCGGAATTTCCGACTTTGCCTCGGCCTATCCCCCATCAGGGGCAAGCCGAGGTTTGCGCCGCGGCCAATCTTTCGATTTCGTTTCTCAATTCCGCCGTACGAATTTCCAGTTCCTCTCGGCTCGGCCTGTAAGCATCGTCCCACATTTCCGCTTCCGGCAGCCACCACACCGGCCCTCTCCCGCCGTGGCCATGCTGCCCCAAGTCCCCGTCATATCGCGGGAACAAATGCCAGTGCACGTGCGAATCGCCATTCCCGAGCAATTCGTAGTTCATTTTGTTCGGTTTGTAAACGTGAAAAACGGCCTCCGCAGCCAGTGCCATTTCCTCCAGATACTTCTGCCGAAACGCTTTTTCCAAAAAATGCAATTCCGTCACGTGCTGTTTGCACAAAAACAGCGTGTAGCCGCGAAATCGCTGGTGATCTCCCAAAACGACATACCCGGTTTCCAATTCGCAGACGAAATACGGATTGGTGCCGTTTTTGATCATTTGGATTCTTTCGCAGATCAGGCATTTCATGGCTTTGTCCTCCCGTCACGGCATTAAAAAGCCCGATTTTTAGCAAAAATCGGGCTTGGCGGAGTGAGAGGGATTTGAACCCTCGCGCGCTTTTTAGACGCCTACTCCCTTAGCAGGGGAGCCCCTTCGGCCTCTTGGGTATCACTC
>CAYSYK010000057.1:0-2401 GCA_964435375.1 uncultured Oscillospiraceae bacterium
TATAAGGATTCACCGCTGCCCGCACTGAAAAGCATCGGGCACGGGTCATGTTGGCGACTGTTCCCAATGCAGCGTCAACCAATAACCTAACAAAAGGAGAAAACAAAACCATGCAAAAAGCAATCATCGGCAAAAAAGTGGGCATGACCCAGATCTTCGATGAGAGCGGCAAGGTGATCCCTGTTACCGTCGTGGAAGCAGGCCCCTGCGTCGTTACTCAGAAAAAGACCGCTGAAACCGACGGCTACACCGCCGTCCAACTGGGCTACGGCGATGTCGCCGAGAAGAAGCTCAGCAAGCCCGAAGTCGGACACCTGAAAAAGGCCGGCGTCGAGGCGAAGAAGCACCTGAAGGAGTTCAAGCTGGACAAGGCTGCCGAAATGAACGTCGGCGACGTTGTCAAGGCGGACGTCTTCGCTGCCGGCGACATGATCGACGTCACCGGTATTTCCAAAGGCCACGGCTATCAGGGCGTTATCAAGCGCCATGGCGCTGGCCGCACTCCCATGACCCACGGCGGCGGCCCTGTTCACCGTCACGCCGGCTCCATGGGCGCTACCTCTCACCAGAGCCGCATCTTCAAAGGCAAGATCGGTGCCGGTCAGATGGGTAACGAGCAGGTCACCATCGAGAACCTGCAGGTCGTCAAGGTTGATGCAGAGCTGAACATGATCGTCATCCGCGGTGCCATCCCCGGCCCGAAGGGCGGTCTGGTCTTCATCCGCAACACCGTCAAGAACAACAAGGTAAAGCAGGCTGGTGCAGACATCAGCAAGAACCCGCAGAAGGCTTCCGGCAGAAACCCGCAGAAGGCTTCCGCAAGAGGCTAAGGAAAGGAGATCTTAAATCATGCTTAAGACAAATGTTTATGATATGTCCGGCAAGCTGGTTGGCGAGATCGAGCTGTCCGAAAAAGTCTTCGGCGTTGAAGTCAACGAGTCCGTTGTCCATGATGTTGTCAAAAATCATCTGGCCAACTGCCGTCAGGGCACACAGTCCGCTCTGACCCGTGCCGAAGTTTCCGGCGGCGGACGTAAGCCGTGGAAGCAGAAGGGCACCGGCCGTGCCCGTCAGGGTTCCACCCGCGCCCCGCAGTGGACGCACGGCGGTATCGCGTTCGCTCCGAAGCCCCGCGATTACAGCTACACGCTCAACAAGAAGGTTCGCCGTCTGGCGCTCAAGTCCGTCCTGTCGGCTAAGGCCGGCGAGCAGAACATCGTGGTCATCGACTCCATCGAGATGGCAGCCCCCAAGACCAAAGAGTTCGCCGCTTTCCTGAAGAACGTCAACTGCGACTGCAAGACGCTGGTCGTGACGGCTGCCCCCGACGCGAACGTCGTCAAGTCCGGCCGCAACATCCCCGGCTGCGAGGTCACTTTCGCCAACGTTATCAATGTCTACGACATCCTCAATGCAGGCAAGCTGATCGTTGACAAGGCTGCTCTGGCTAAGATCGAGGAGGTATTCGCCTAATGAAAAACATTTATGATATCGTGATTCGTCCTGTGATCACCGAGCAGTCCATGGCCGACGTGGAAAACAAGAAGTATGTTTTCGAGGTCGCCATCGACGCCAACAAGACCGAAATCGCCAATGCCGTCGAGGAAATCTTCGGCGTGAAGGTCGCCAAGGTCAACACCATCCGCATGCAGGGCAAGCTCAAGCGCACCGGTGCTTATCCCGCCGGCCGCCGCGCCGCCTACAAGAAGGCTGTCGTCACGCTGACCGCCGACTCCAAGACCATCGAGTTCTTCGAAGGCATGGTCTAATTCAATCTCAATAAAGGAGTAAACGCAAATGGCTATTAAAACTTATAAGCCTTACACCCCCGCCCGCCGGAACATGACCGTTTCCGCTTTTGACGGCGTGGACAAGAAGGCAAAACCTGAGCGTAGCCTCGTTGAGACCCTGAAGAAGAACTCCGGTCGCAACAGCTACGGTCGTATCACCGTCCGCCATCGCGGCGGCGGCAACAAGAGAAAGTATCGTATCATCGACTTCAAGCGTCTGAAGACCGATGTGCCCGCCACCGTGCTGCGCATCGAATACGATCCCAACCGTTCCGCTTATATCGCACTGCTGAAATATGAGGACAATACCCTGTCCTACATTCTGGCGCCCAACGGCCTGAAGCCCGGCGATGTCGTCGTCGCTTCGGCCAACGCCGATATCAAGCCCGGCAACTGCCTGCCCATCGCCAACATTCCCGTCGGTACCGTGATTCACAATGTGGAATTGCAGCCCGGCCACGGCGCACAGCTCGTCCGCTCCGCGGGCACCGCTGCGCAGCTCATGGCAAAGGAAGGCGAGCTGGCTCAGGTTCGTCTGCCCTCCGGCGAAGTGCGTTATATCCGCACCAACTGCACCGCCTGCATCGGTCAGGTCGGCAATCTGGATCATG
>CAYSYK010000058.1:0-2010 GCA_964435375.1 uncultured Oscillospiraceae bacterium
GTTTCCTTTAGCCACCAATACCCATAGGCGTATTTTTACAAAATTCATGCCTATAGGTAATGGTAGACAAGGTATACAGCTTTATTCAAACTGTAAAATATTTAAAATTTATTTGTTTATAGTGCCGCTTACTGCGTCATAAACAGGTGTCAGATTATCGATTGAATCAAGCACGAAAAGCTTGTAGCTTGAAGCATTATTATTAATTTCAAAATCAATATTGCCTGCTTCAATAGAAGAAACATATTTTACGTCAATATCAACCAATTCTTTACCGTTATTGTTATAAACCGCAAAAATCAATACAGCTTGTGAACTATATGCATCAGCAAATGCAGCGGTTGCACTAATCTTACCGTCAGCATATGATGCAGAAGTAACTTTTACAGGTGATGGTGAACCAAATGCAATTTTTGCCACGCCTGAGTTGATTTTATAATTACCAATTTCTTTTTCACCATTACCAAAATTTACAGCGGAAGATGTTGTCGCTTCTTTATACACATTCACAGCACCTGTGTCTTTATCTGCCCAATATATATATATATATCCGTCAGCATAAGTGATTGTATATTTAAAATCAGTGGTTCCCATTGCAATCAGTCCTGATTTCGGACCTCTCCAGTTCGAGTTATCCGCAGTAGTATCTATGAAATTCATTCCAACATGCTGTGGTCCATAAGCAACATTTCTACCGTCATAGGTGTATTTGATCATAATTTGCATTCCTTGTTTTTTATCCGATGTCCAGAATTCCAGCATTGTGTCGGTAGCATTTTTATTTAAAATAGGTGTACAATCCAGCTTAACAGTGAAGTTTTTAGTATCGTTAAGCGGAACTTCTTTCGTAATATTATAATCCGTCGTAACATAATCAGCGTTCATTTTATATTCTGTAGAAAACTTTATCAATTCATTACCTTTTATAGAGATGGTATAATCGGTACCATACTGCATATTTGTGAAATTAACATAATAATTTTTACCACTTCCGCTAAGCGTAAATGATGTTCTCGGTGATACTGTAATATCATCCTGATTTAAAGTTACATCACTCGCATATGTGAGCGGAACAGTTGCATCAACAGGAACACCCTTCGTATTATTTACCGATGATGTCACACTTAATGAATTCTTAAAGCCAAAATAAAATGATGAAGCATTAGTTTGTCCGATAGACCATGTATCCGGTTCAAATCCAAGTTCACTAAAGCGAGCTCCGGTAAAATCTAATGAACGGTGTGCAACCTTTGTTTTTGAGGTTGTAGCATCTGTCCAGTATATATATATTCTATTGTTACTTACTGTTACTGTATATTCATATGTGCAATTAATATTGCTCGGAGTTGCCGGTCCAAAATCACCGCTATATTCATTTGCCGGACCATACCAATTAGTACCATCGGGAGTATAACTTAATTCGATTTTCTGATCATTCTTTGTATCTGCTTTATTGTGGTAAAATTTAAGAGAAATACCTAAATGTCTTTTAGTATCTTTAAGGGTAAGAATTGAATACGAACCACCATTGTTGCGAGCATTTCTAACATCTACTTTTGCGGTAAGTGTATCGTCTACCAAATCGAATTTATAATTAGTATCTTTATTATACTTACCGGTGGAGAAATCTTTTGTAGTATTAAACTGTGTAGTAAATGTGATAGTACCGTTGTATCCGTTTACGGTAATTTCGTATTTGGTTTCATATTTCAAATCAGCAAAGTCAACAGTCCAATTCTTGTCTTGTCCGCTAACATTAAAGCTAGCTTCCGGTGATACATTTACCATATCTTTGGTTAATTCAACATTTTCCGAAAAAGTAAGCGGAACAGATGCATCTATCGGTGCACCTACTGTGTTATTAAATGTACTTGTCACTGTTACAGTTGTTTCATTGGCGAAAGCCGGAACAGCTGAAAGCAGCATTGCAAAGGTGATTAATAAAGCTAAAAATCTTTTCATAATTATTAATCCTTTCGTTTTTGAATTTAATTTAATATTTAATAATTG
>CAYSYK010000059.1:0-1759 GCA_964435375.1 uncultured Oscillospiraceae bacterium
CTGTAAAAGCACTTCATAAAAGAAAATTCTGTTACAAGCCCCGTCCATTTGAGCTTAGCTCAATTGGGCGTGGGTAATTGACTGCTGACACATCCTTATTTAGTTTGTTACGCCAGAGTTTTGTCTCGGCTTTTTGATTATTGCATTTTATGAAAGGTTACACCGTGGACACAGGGTGTCATCCGCGTGGCCTAAGGTATAGCTCAAAAGCCATGTCGGCAATAACCTTCATGTCCGGATGGGGTTTACCGGTGGTTCCTTTGCTCCTTAAATCGAAGAAATGTTGCCATTCAGCATCATTGCCGGTTACAACAATCTCCGTTTTGAGTGCATTCGGCAAAACAGCACGAGCCTGTTGAGCGGTAAAGCCTCGTTGAATCATCCTGTTATATTCATCTTCTGAGCGTTGCATTGCTGCCTTAAAAGCTTCTTTATCTTCATCATACCATGAATCAAATCCTGCCGGCATAATGAATTTAATATTGCCTCCTCCATGCTTGTCGCTGTTATAACAGCAGTACCTCGTGCTTTCTTGTGCGAAGCTGAACAGGCGATGTCTTACGAGCTCATGCGTCACGCCGCGATCCGTAGTGAAACGCATAGTTGTATACTTATGTGTTGAGATTTCCTCAAGTGTAGCATCTGCAAGATCATCAAGGTCAATCAGATGTGCTTCTTGCCCGTTATTATCGCAGTTTGACCACGACTTAGAGGCAGCATTATCTGCATAGCACAGTCGCATTGAATATGTTGATTCCCTGCACAAACAGTCAAGCAATATCGGCAAATTGCTCTCATTTATCGCTCTCAAGTTTCCTGATACCAAATAACGATTCTTCTGTTCGTTATATGTTGCATTAAGGAATTTACATCTACATGCTTCTTCATAGCTCTTCTTGTTTACAAGAAAAACAAACGTAGCGTGTTCAAGCATTGCGGTATGATTGCTCTTGACCAAAGCATCAAAAAACTTTATCGCAGAATTATCAGTGATGTTATTTTCTGATTTGTAACAAGTACGGCCTGCGATTTCGATTTTCTTAATCGGATCCTTTTCTGTAATTACTTCACAGTACGGTTTAATAAGTTGCATTTTTATCTCCTATATTTTTTTGTTTTGCTCGATGAAATAATCGCACCAAACATCCACTGTAACATCGTACCATTTTTGACCGCTCTCGATGCTTTTTGCAAGATAACAGACAATCCTATTGGTATGGCAACTAAGTTCGTCACCGTTTGGCTGCGTGGGTGCGGTTATAGATATCTTTAGGCATTTATGGAGCTTATAATAAAGTTCAATTGCCTTATATGCATTTAAATTATCACTCATTTCAACACCGCCATTCGCTTATAACAAAATTCAAGAAAAAATATGGTCGGTATCCGGCAGCAAGCCCGCCTTAACCATTAATTCTTCTGCTGACCATCCGCAAAGAGCAATCAAAGCATCATCGACGTTGTCATTAAGAAGTGCCTTGAGTAAATAGTAGCCTATTTTGTGCCAAGGTTCGTCATCGGTATCGATTGAATCAAATAACGCTGCCACAAATTGTTCGTATGCATCGATGCAGTCATCTCGCTGCATAACCTCAATAATTTTCTCTTTTAGTTCTTGTTTTGTCATTGTTAATATTCTCCTCTTATTTTTTAGTTTTCTTTTTCGACCTCCCAGTCAAGAAGATAAATTCCCGACTGTTCCAGCCATCCGAACTCGCTTTGAAAAGCATCGCTGAAGCTAACTTCAGATGGGTTTTCT
>CAYSYK010000060.1:0-1557 GCA_964435375.1 uncultured Oscillospiraceae bacterium
TCTATATCAGAGATACCCTTCAGAACATTCTGGGTATTGTAGATGCAAACGGCAATGTAGTTGTAAACTATTATTATTCTGCTTACGGTGAATGCCAAAAAATTACCGGCTCCAAGGCAAGTACCATTGGTACGATCAACTCTTTCCGATACAAGGGTTATTACTTCGATGCCGAAACCGAGTTCTTCTATTGCAACGCAAGATATTATAGTCCTGAATTTTGTAGATTCATCAGCCCTGACTCTGCCCAGTGTCTAGAGTCTGAAAATATCAACGGCATGAACCTGTATGCATACTGCAACAATGACCCAGTAAGCTATGCGGACACCAACGGTCATTTTCCTAAATGGGCAGCATGGGCAATAAGTGGAGCAGCAATCGTTGCTGGCATTGCTTTATGTGCTACAGGTGCTGGCGGTATTATTGGCGGAGTACTGATTGGTGCGGGAGCAGGTTCTCTAATAAATGGTTATGTAGCAGAAGCTAACGGTGGTGATTTTACCGCTGGTTATATTGGTGGTGCTATTTCAGGGGCATTATGCGGAGTTGGATCTGGACTTGGCGGAATGGCTTTTGTTGCAGCATCTGAAACTGCCAACCTTGCGTGTTTTGGTTGCTTAGCTCTAGGCGTCACTGCTTCATTCACTGGAGGCTTTGCTGGAAATTTGGCGGGAACAGCTTATACTGGCTGGCATAACACTGGATTCAAGAGCATTGATATTTCCTGGGGAGAAACACTGGCAACATCTACTATGATGGGAGCATTAAATATTTTTGCCGGTATGGGTTCTGGAATGTCCACGATTGCAGGGAACCTAGCAAAGACTGCAACGTGTGCGAATTCTAAATTTGCGTTAAGACTCGTGGCGGGGCTAATTGCTGGCGACACAGAAGCCGCCTATGATTTAACATCGTATCTTTTAGGCAAATTAACATCTAATTTTTAATTGTTAGGAGAAGGCTCTTATGTTAAAACAAAAATTTTACAAGAATTTATTTCAGACGCTATCTTTTTTCGCAGTAATCATGGTTTTTGAACTAATCTTACTTTTGGCGTTCTTTGAAAGTTTGAGCTTTGAGGATGGTTCCGGATGGATATTGTTGATCATATCCTTAGCCTTGATGATTTTGTTCTTCCTCATTGGCTTTTGTTGGATTTTTCAAACGGTATTGATCGATGAAACAGGAATTAAAATCGTTTTGATCAGGAAAACGCTCAAAGAGGTAAAATGGGAAGAAGTTGATACGATGAAAAAAGCAAACATCATGAGAAATCCGGCCATAAGAATAAAAACTTTTTATGGCACAGAAATTTATTTGGACCAAAGAAAAAGTATTATAAAGGCGATTGAAACAAATTCGAAAAGAAAAATTGAGGGATATTGAAACAAAGAGCGTAAGCGTGACTATACCAGCACTCCCTAATCTTCTGCAGAGAAAGAAAAACACAGCAATTAGAAAGTAGCCAACAAAACCGCCATTTATGACGATTTTGCAAAATAACGCAAATTGCGGTTTGAAATATCAAGCCGCCGATTGCGACGACTGAATAACTGT
>CAYSYK010000061.1:0-1531 GCA_964435375.1 uncultured Oscillospiraceae bacterium
TCAGTCTGTCAAAGAACCCTTGTTTTTGTTAGGTAAAAACAGGAGTTTTAACGTATTTAGGGGTAATTATCAGGCATATTGTGGAGAAAAAGGAGTTATTCCAACTCCAATTTGCCAGTTTTTTCAGATTCATGGCAGCATATTTAAGCCTGACCCATCTTGTGACTGCGGCCAAGCCTCTGTGGTGTGTATATCGCATCGCATGCTTCTCTTTCGCATCCGCAAAGACTCGCTCAATTGTTTCTTTGCGCTGTGCATAAATTTTCTTTGCACGCTCTGTCTTTCGTATCTGCTCTACAAGATCCAGATACGCTTGCCAAATATGCGTTGTGTGGATTTTTTGCCCCTTTTCGTTGGCTCCACACTTTGCTTTACAAGGGCAATTTATGCAATCCTTTTGTGTGCTGCGGTATGTCCTCTTTCCGTCTCGGTCCGTAGTAGTATGCCTTAAGGCCCCTCCGCAAGGACAGATGTAAGTATCATTTGCGGGATCGTAGGTGTATTCCCATGGTTTATATCTTTCTTTATTCCCACTGTATCTTGTATAGGGCAGAATCGGTACTTTGCCGTCATCAAAGGTTTTCTTTGCAATCCACGGAGTCTTATATCCGGCATCCATTGTTACAAACTGAATATGGTACTTGCGGGTAACATTGTCGTAGAGCTTATCCCATGCCACACTGTCATGGACATTGCCTGCTGTTACTTCTACACCAAGAATAAATCCTCTGCCGTCACAAGCGGTATGTGCTTCATAAGCAAACTGCCGCTCATGCTCTCCTTTTGCAAACATTCCGCTGTCAGGATCGGTTATGGATGCTGTCTTTTCTACCGTCCCACCGCCGGTGGGATTCTGGGAATCCTTGTCCTCTTCATCATCCTCGATGGGCTTCTTTCCCAATTTTTCCCGTTCCGCATTTACCTCTCGGCGCAATTGGCCGGAATAAACCTTAGCTACCTGCTTCACCTGTTCCTTCCGGAACTTCTTTTTGTTGGCGCTTGCCTTGATATGTGTACCGTCAATGAAAATGGTACTGGGATCTACCATGCGGTTATTCAGTGCCTTGTTGAGGATATGCTCAAAGATCTCACCGGCCAGTTCATCCGGAAACCGCTTGCAAAAGGCATAGCTCACCGTGGCAAAATGGGGTATATCGTCCAACAGACCATAGCCGAGAAACCAACGGTATGCGAGGTTTACCTGAATCTCCCGGTGTGTCTGGCGCAGAGAGGGAATCCCAAACAGATGCTGAATCAGCACCATCTTGATTAAAACAACCGGATCCGTACCGGGTCGGCCGTTGTCATGGCAGTAATATGGATCTAGCCGCTCATACAGCCATTCGTAATCCATTATTTTTTCAATCTTCCGCAGCAGATGATCTGCAGGCACCAACGAATCTATGTCAATAATGATTGGTTCCTTTCGCGCATCTTTTCTCCACTCTTCCATAATCACACCTCCGTTTCCTTTATTATACCATAAACAAGGGTGATTTGGAAGCTTTTTTGCCGTTTTTTGACAGACTGA
>CAYSYK010000062.1:0-1424 GCA_964435375.1 uncultured Oscillospiraceae bacterium
TCCCCCGGACACTTGCGGACGGCATGACGATAGTTGCCCTAACCGTGAAAATAGGCAACGCAAACACAAGAGACCACCAAGGAATGGGCGGGGGTCAGAAGAAAGTAATATCGTATTTTTGCAGGAACGGCATGGCTTCGGTCATGCCGTTTCCTCTTTCATCAGTTCATTCAGCGGGATAAAGCCCACAAGGTCATAGGAAATGCGGATGTTCTGCCGCCGTTTGCCGCTGCTCTTGTCGGGAGCTTCAATATAAACTCCCTTAACAAGTTCCCGCAGAGCATAGGGCGTAAGCTCGTCCAAATCCTTGTATTTGTGTACCCTCTGGATAAACTGCTCCAAGTTTTCAATCTGTCGTTCCTGTACTTCAATATCCTGCTGCAAGGTCTGGATTTCCACTTTAAGCTGTTCCTGCTCGGTTTCGTAACTTCTGCTCATCATGGAAAACCGTTCATCATTGATGCGTCCCGTCACATTGTCCTCATAGATGCGGATAAACAGGCGGTCAAGCTCTCCCATACGCCGCTGCGCCTGTTCCAGACGCTTGACGCTTGCACAGATTTTTTCCTCGCTGGACAGCAGGAGCTTGTGTTCCATAACTGCCCAGAAGTGCGCTTCATACCGTGTCACATAGAAGATGACCGCCTTCATGTGCATCCAGACCAAATCTTCCAGAACAACAGCCCGGATGAAGTGTGCCGAACAGCTTCCCGTGTTGCTTCGGTAGTTGGCGCATTCAAAGTGATCCTGCCGCTTCTCAAAGTAATTGGTGGTACAGTACCGCATTTTCGTTCCGCAGTCGGCACAGTAAACCATGCCGGAGAACAGGCTGCTCTTGCCCGTTTTCGTCATGCGGTGACGCTGCTGCCGGATCTCCTGCACCTTGTCAAAGACTTCCTGCTCGATGATCGCCGGATGGGTGTTGTAGAAAATCGCCTGTTTGTCAAGGGGCGTTTCCCGCTGCTTCTTGTCCCAGATGGAATTGGTGTAGGTCTTGAAATTGACCGTACAGCCTGTGTACTCCCGCCGTTCCAGAATATGAACAACGGTGTTGGTGTTCCAATGGTACGGATCAGCGGTTTCTGGACTGGGTGTCTTGATGCCCTCGCGCTTCTTGTAGGCAGTGGGATTGAGTACCTTTTCCTCCTGTAAGAGCTTTGCAATCTGCATCGAGCCTTGTCCTTCCATGCACAGCTTGAAGATACGCTTGACTACCACAGCCGCTGCTTCGTCCACGATCCATCTGGTCTTGTCTGCCGGGTCTTTGAGATACCCAAACGGAATATTGACCGTCAGCGGTACGCCACGCTCACCTTTTGCTTTCTGCACAGCCCGGATTTTGCGGCTGGTATCTTTGGCGAAAAATTCGTTAGTTCACTTCGCATAAAGCATGACATTGTTAGACTTCAATATAACCCACGAAG
>CAYSYK010000063.1:0-1281 GCA_964435375.1 uncultured Oscillospiraceae bacterium
TACACCTATTTTATTCAGTGTATGATACCTTTGCAGGTGGGTTTCCCCATTCGGATATCTCCGGATCTTTGCTCATTTGCAGCTCCCCGAAGCTTTTCGCAGCTTATCACGTCCTTCATCGGCTCCTGATGCCAAGGCATTCCCCTTGCGCTCTTTCTAGCTTGACCTCGTCGAGGTAATGATACCGTTTCCGCAAATCCCGCTCAACTTTCGCCTTGCGTGATTTACATTCGCTTATCATTATCTCTGATTCAGTCAACCAATAGATCGTCCTTACGGTTCTCTCAATTAGTTGAATTATGCAGGCTCATTTAGAAGTTTTTTTAGCTAAAAATTGTATTTTTACCCTTTTCTGAATTTTTCTAAACTCAGATAAAAATTTCCTTACTGTTGCCTTCTCATAATTGCATCATAATTTTTCATCTATGTTCAGTTTTCAAGGTACAAGGCTTTATAATTCATAATGATAAATTATAAATTATAAATTTGAGTCTCTTGGGAAACTCAATGAAACATCTCTTCTGAGCTGCTTCAGTCAATTGCCCAATTTTTAATTTTGAATTTGTAATTGAGAAGCAAGTGCCGCCTTTCGAGTCCATTTTGGCGTGCTCGCCATCCGAACTCAAAAGCTCTCTGCCTTGACTTCATCTTTCTGCGGTGCGAAAGTGGTGGGCCAAAATGGACTCGAACCATCGACCTCACGATTATCAGTCGTGTGCTCTAGCCAGCTGAGCTATTGGCCCATATCAGCTTCACTTCCGGTTGTTGGACATACGCAACCTTTTTGCTGCTATCCTGTAGTTCTGGTGGAGATTAGCGGGATCGCTTTTCTGCGGAAAAGCCACGCCGGTTGAAACAGTCCCCCGGACTGTTTCTAAGCGCCGGCTTTCGATCCCGCGCTTCCGCGTCACCGTATCATCTCTGTGAACTCCGGTTTTTCGCTATCCTGTAAGTTGGTGGAGATTAGCGGGATCGAACCGCTGACCTCCTGCTTGCAAGGCAGGCGCTCTCCCAGCTGAGCTAAACCCCCATCTCTCTACCGGCTCTTTGAGTGCACATCTATGTGCCCTCTAAATTGAATAACATGACTCCAAACCGAACCCCTTGTACTGACCTTAGGACTTTACAAGCAACATATCTGTTACTTGAGGTCTCCTTAGAAAGGAGGTGATCCAGCCGCACCTTCCGATACGGCTACCTTGTTACGACTTCACCCCAATTACCGGACCCACCTTCGGCCGCGCCCTCCTTGCGGTTAGGCTACGGACTTCGGGTGTTCCC
>CAYSYK010000064.1:0-1269 GCA_964435375.1 uncultured Oscillospiraceae bacterium
CGGCTCGCCGTTCTCGTCCACGACCTTCGAAACGGACGAGGGGTTGATTCCGCTATCGGCCGCCTCCCAGTCGCCGAACCACTTCTTGAAAGACGGCGTGCGCACCTGCACCCACTGCCGCTCCGTGAGATTCGTCGGACTGCCGTTCGGCGCTTTCATCCAGCCCGCCCTGCGCGTACCGTCCGAATTCGTGTAGCGCCGCACCACCTCGTCGTACTCGCGCTGCGCCGATTCCGCGCCCTTCGTACGGTCTGTGTTCGTCAGCCGCGCCACGTCCTCGCGTAGATTCGGGTTGACGCTGACGGAGAACCTCATCTCGCCGTCTGTCCACTTGTGGTCTACGCTTATGTTGTCGTCGCGAAACGAAACGTAGTTCCATCCTGCCTTTTCGCCGTCCTTCACGCCCTTGCCGCCGTAGGAATCCACCGGGTACTTCACCCCGTCTATCCCCGCGCCCGCAAGGAACTCACTCGCCGCCCTCGGCGATCCCAGCGCATCTTTGAGCTGTCCGTAAACTTCTTGGCCTGTCGTTGAAACGTCTATGTACCTCTCGAGGTACTCATGCAGCACGTCTTCAGGATAATACTCCGGTGCGCCTTCCTCTCCTTCAACATCCATCCATGTCAGCCCATCGCGCTCAAGTTCTCTCTCGCGCTCTCTGTTCACGAATTTGATTGCCGCCCTGCGCTGCTCTCCGCCCAGATCCTTCAGCCCATCGAGTATCAGTTCCCGCTGCGCTTCACCTACCTGCTCGTACCATTTCAGCAAATGGCTCTCGTCCCCCTGCGGTCTGTCAGTAAAGAACGTCTGCTCGTAGACGTGCGCGCTCTTGGCGACTTTATACTTTGAGCCATTCGTCTCAAGCTCCTTGATCACGGCGCTCCCGATGCCTTTGCGCTTGAGGTCGGCAATCGTCTTCTCCACGCTGCCTCCGTGCTTCATCAAAGCCTTTGCCGTTGCGGCTACAAGCTTGTCCTGCGGGAAGATGAGATCAATCTTGACGCCATTCTTGAATGCTGTGTACTCCCTGCCCATTTCCGCGTACTCGTCCGCGATGTCGCGCCTGTCGCTGGCGTACAGCCCCCAGCCGTAGACCTGCGCACCATCGCCCGTTCCGATGTGGACAAGCGACGGCTTTTCGTAGTCCGCCGCGCTGCCTGTGTATAGTTTCCCCACCGACATTCGCAACTTGCCGCCGTCTGCCCTGTCCGCACGTCGCAAGCCGTGCGCACCGCCCTTCAGACGCCGCCCTTCCAGCATCCCTTCTAC
>CAYSYK010000065.1:0-1206 GCA_964435375.1 uncultured Oscillospiraceae bacterium
GCTATGTTCCCTACTTTTATTCTACTTATGAGATTGAAAATGAGTCTGAGATAGAGGATAGAAAGAAAATTATTGTGTTGGGTTCCGGTCCAATTCGAATCGGTCAGGGAGTAGAGTTTGACTATTCCACTGTTCATGCTGTTAAAACCATAAAGGAAGCCGGATTCGAGGCAATTATTATTAACAATAATCCAGAAACGGTATCTACGGATTATACAACATCTGACAAACTTTACTTTGAACCACTTTGTGTGGAGGATTGTCTAAATGTGATTGAGTTGGAAAAACCGGACGGAATCATTGCATCGCTAGGTGGTCAGACTGCTGTCAATCTTGCGAAGCCCTTAGAGGATCGTGGAGTGAAAATTATAGGGACTGACTGTACAGCTATAGAAAAAGCAGAAAACAGAGATGCTTTTGAGAAGCTATTGTCGGATCTTGCCATTCCGCAGCCTCAAGGACGAGCTGTTACGAATATTGAAGAAGGGGTAAAGGCGGCAAACGAAATCGGATATCCGGTGCTTGTACGCCCAAGCTTCGTTCTGGGTGGACGAGCTATGCAGATTGTAGCAAAAGAAGAACATTTGCGTCATTATTTAAAAACTGCGGTGGAGATTGATGAAGATAAGCCAGTGCTGGTAGATAAATATATCTGTGGCAAGGAAGTGGAAATTGATGCTATATGTGACGGAAAGGATGTGTTTGTTCCGGGCATTATGGAGCTTGTGGAAAGAACCGGAGTACATTCGGGAGATTCCATCAGTGTATATCCAACCTTTAGCATTTCGGATAAAGTGAAAAGCATTATATTAGAGTATGCAAAAAAACTGGGGATCGGAATTGGAATTATCGGATTGTTTAATATCCAGTTTATTGTGGATAAAGAAGAGAATGTATATATTATCGAAGTAAATCCACGATCTTCGAGAACTGTGCCATTTTTATCAAAAGCGACCGGATATCCGCTTGCGGATATTGCAACGAAAGTGATTCTTGGTAAAAGTCTGAAAGAACAGGGAATTGATATGATTTATCCGGAAGAGAAAAAGAGATGGTATGTAAAAGCTCCTGCATTTTCTTTTGCAAAGTTAAACGGTATGGATGCATATCTGTCTCCGGAAATGAAATCTACAGGTGAAGCAATTGGTTATGATGATAAGCTTCCGCGTGCCATGTATAAAGCATTGATTGCTTCCGGTGTTAAGA
>CAYSYK010000066.1:0-1067 GCA_964435375.1 uncultured Oscillospiraceae bacterium
GTCTATGATAGGGATCGACGGTGACTCACTCTTCGGATATTTGGGGCATATTCTCAGCTTTTGGACACGTAAGAGAAAACTGCATTTCAGGAGACCTGACGATGAGCAAACAAAGAAATGAGTATGTGCAGGATTTTATTCCCGTCAAGAACATTCGTCACGGTATCATAGAAACTACCGACGCAAGGTATATCAAAATACTTGAGATAGAGCCTATAAACTTTATGCTTCGCTCTGAAAAAGAGCAGTTCGAGATAATATCTTCTTTTGCAAATTGGTTGAAAATATCACCTATGCGCTTACAGTTTAAGTCTGTGACAAGGAAGGCTGACTATGATAAGCATATTGCAAGATTGCGTGAGGAATTAAGGCATGAAGATAATCCCAAATGTAAAGAGCTTACCGAGGAATATATCGGTCTTATTCGGGACATTGGAAAAAGTGACGCATTGACAAGGCGTTTCTTTCTGATATTCCAATATGAAGACCTTGTAAAAACCGATGATTTTGGAAAGATCTACGCGAAAATTGAGGTGGCAGAGCAGAACGCAAGAGCTTATTTTGCTCAGTGCGGTAATAACATTCTTCAGCCGCAAAACGAGGATGAGGCAGTAGCAGAGATCCTTTATACGTATTTTAACAGGAACTCATGCACCGATGAGCCGTTCTCGGACAGAGTACAGCGTATCATACTCGACCGTATGAAGATGGAGGGTAAAACGCTTGGTGTTGATACTATTCCGGATATTCCTGTCCTTGATTTTGTCTCTCCGCGCGGTATCGACCTTACGCATAGCTCTTACGTAATTATGGACGGCTTATACTATACCTTTCTCTACATTAGAGCAAACGGCTATCCGAGTGCAGTGAGAGCGGGGTGGACTTCCTTACTTATAAACGCAGGCGAGGGTATCGACGTGGACGTTCATTTGAGGAAGGAAAGCAGGAGTAAGACCATTGACAAGGTGGCACAGCGAATACGTCTTAACCGCACAAAAATGAACGGAGTTCAGGATACGAGCACCGATTATGAGGAACTTGTAAATTCGATACAAGCGGGCTACTAC
>CAYSYK010000067.1:0-1022 GCA_964435375.1 uncultured Oscillospiraceae bacterium
CTTCCGATGTCCTGAATAGCGCATTCTACCACATTGGCGGAGAAGTTTAACACAAGTTTAATATTTTCTGAATTGCTTATGTCTCGGCGAACTATGCACATCAGCCGCTCATCGCTCGGATAGACCGAATAATCTGCTTCGGTGTGATAGATGAACCGTTGCAATTTCTCTCTGGTTGACAGCATATTCTTCACAAATCGTCCGTATTCTTCGCCGTCTTCGCAGCCTGCGAATGCCTGTATTCCGCCGTCAACGAAGCAGTCGAGTGTGAACAATGCCTTTGCCGCTCCGAGTCCGAAACGTTCGTAGCTGTACAGACCGTCCTCGATAACTCCGTTATTCCAGGTGTCGTGATTGTCGGCAAAGTTCAGCCATAATGAACCTGTGGGGTAGGTCTTCTGGCGCATTTCGAGATGGTGCTGCATTTGCGAAATGTTCATATTATTTTCAAGAATCGTCTTCATCCTGAAGTACATATCGTATGAATAACTTGCATCACACTGGTATGCATACTGATAATAGGGGGTTTCGACGATGAAAACTATATTCGGTTTTATGTCGTCAATGCGCTCGCGTGTTCTTCTGAAAAGCTCGCAGTGTCCGCGATTCAATGAACTTCCGGGCGAATAGGGCAGATCATCCGCGGAATTTACGCCGCAGCCCCATTCGGGTGCATCGAATCTAAAGCCGTCAACTCCCCAGTCGCGCACTGAGATCTCCATCGCCTCTGCGAAATATTCCTGAAATCCGCGGTTCGTGTGGTCGAATATCCAGGTGTAGCATTTGAATATCTCGTTCGGATTTTCGTAGATGAACCAATCCGGATGTTCCTCGCGCAACGGATTGACACGTCCGCGCTCGACTCCGACCAATTCAGGTATCTTTTTTTGCCATTCCGGCCAATAATAACGGCGCGATGAATAGTGTTCCTTGTCGAAATCGGCGATCTCGGTGTCGATGCAGCCGTGCATGAGCACGTCAAGAATGACTTTCATTCCGAGTTCGTGTGCGCGTTCGATTAT
>CAYSYK010000068.1:0-1001 GCA_964435375.1 uncultured Oscillospiraceae bacterium
TATATCTATGTTATTACGGCGCATCGCCTCCAGTTCTGCTTCCAGTTCTGTATCCTTGGAAACCTCCGCCAAAAATGGTTCATAATATCGTATTCCATCATAATCTATTTCATCTGGTCTTGTCTTTGCTTTATAAATAATATCCACATGTTCCACAAACGGCAGCTTCTCTATACTTTTATAGGCTCCCATAGAAATTGGCTGATACGCCTCCTCTAATTCCCAAAACCTGGCAGTGTGCCATATTTTACAATCCTCCTGATTATAACGTTCTACCATCCGTTCAATCTGAAATCCCAAAACCGCATTTCCTACTGCTATAAATATAATTCCACTTAATGCAAAGGACATAATGGTAACGATTTTCTTCTTATGGTGTGGGACATACTTTGCCGCCTCTATAGCAGATAAGGCTGCTACCTTTTTTACTACTTTGGAGACTCCTATCCATGTTGTCACCTTGGTAAAAGAGACAGTAAACAGAATCACCCATAAAGGATTTGTATTTTCATAAAATAAAGCAAAATCTGTCATTGCAAGTATCCCCGGTCCAAGAAAGGCCCCCATTACATATCCTAGTATGATACCACCACACATACCAAGCACTGATAAGATCGATATCTGATAACGATATATGTAATTAAGCTGCTTCTGTGTCGTTCCTATCGTTTTCATTAATCCAAGCCATGCAACATCCATAGCAAGAGAAATAGAGAACACATTATAGATCAAAAAGTATCCACTCAACATAATAAGCAATACTACAAGGAGTATCGGTAGGATTGCTATGAGAGCAACAATAAAATTATTGTAATGCCTTGTAACAATACCATTTGCTCCGACCGCTTCCTTTATATCCACCAGAACCTGATAGACATCTGACTTTAATGCAAGAGGATTGAGATTATTTAATCTAACATAGATAAAGTTTCTGTCTCTTCTTAATTCAGGATTGTATCGATTCACAAACTCGGGTATTGTATAAATCTCTTCATAAGTAT